>JAHRAQ010000009.1 GCA_020027205.1 Nitrospirales bacterium
CATAACCGTCACCGACGCGCAGAGGGCGACCGCCACCAACACGGTGACGGTGGCTGTCACCGCCGACAACGATCCCGCCGACTTCGCCGGCAGCACAACCGAAGGCACGGTCGTTGAAGCCACCGCCACCGACGCCGGCACGCCGAACACCGGCGGCGCGTTGATGATCGACGACCCCGACGGCGACGACACGGTGGTCGCCATCACCGACATGCCCGGCACCTACGGAACATTCAGCGTCACCGCCGGCGGCGAATGGACTTACACATTAAACAACGCCGCCGACTCCGCCGCCGACCGACTCGCCGGCGGCGACACCGAGACCGACACCTTCATCGTCACCGAGACCGACGGCGGCAATACCGTCAGCGTAACCGTGACTGTGACCGGCGCGAACGACGCCCCGGTCGCGGTGGATGACTCGCTGACCGTGGATGAAGGCGCGACGGCGACCGCTTTGGATGGCGGCGCGACGAGTGTGCGTGACAATGACCGCGATGTGGATACGGCGCTGACGGCATTGATGGTCAGCGTCGTCACGATGCCGACGAACGCTGCGAGTTTCACCTTGAACGCCGACGGCACATTCAATTACGAACACGATGGCAGCGAGACCATCACCGATTCGTTCACGTATCAGTTAAGCGACGGTGACGCGAGCAGTAACACGGCGACCGTCAGCATCGCGGTGACGCCGGTCAACGACGCCGCGAACATCGGCGGCGATCTCGCGCGCACGATCACCGAAGACACCGCCGGCGTCGGCGGCACCGCCACTGCCGCTGACCGCGACAACCCCGACGACACCTTCATCGCCGCCGGCGGCAATACCGGCAACAACGCGATGACCGGCGCGACGTACACCGTCACCGGCGGCGGCGCGTGGAGTTACACGCTGGACACCGCCGCCAGCGCGGTTAACGGTCTCGCGGTCGGCGACGACTTGACCGACACCTTTACGATTACATCTGCCGACGGCACGTCGGCGACGGTCACGGTCACGATCACCGGCGCGAATGACGCGCCGACGGTGACGGTGAGCGCGCCGGCGACGGTGGATGAAGATGAGTCGGTGATGTTGACCGCGGTCGGCAATGATGTGGATGCCGGTGACGCATTAAATTATGCGTGGACGCCGGCGGAGATGTTGACGAACGACGATGACGCCGTCGCAACTTTCAACGCGCCGCAGTTAACCGCGAACACCGACTTCACTTTCACCGTCACCGTCGCCGACGAACAACACGCAACCGACACCGCCACCGTCACCGTGACCGTCGTCGCCGACAACGACGCCGCGATGTTCACCGGCGACTTCACCGGCGCGGTGACCGAAGACGCGGGGCCGAACGCGACCGCTGGCGGCACGCTGACCGTGACCGACAGCGATGGCGCGAATATGGCGATGGTACAGATGAACGAGGTCGGTTTATACGGTGACTTCTCCATCACCGCGAACGGCGAATGGATTTACACACTTGACGACGCCGACCCCGACACCGACGCGCTGACCGAGGGCGCGATGGTCGAGGATGAGTTCACCGTCACCGCCGATGACAACACGCCGACGACCGTGACCATCACCGTCACCGGCAACAACGACGCGCCAACGGTGAGCATCACCGCGCCGGCGGCGGGCATGGGCGTCGCGTCGGGCGCGACCACCGGCGTCGCCGCCGATGTCGCCGACCCCGACGGTTCGCCGACATTGAGGTGGACCGCCGACGATGGTGACTTCACCGACGCCACATCCGAGGCGACGACTTGGAGCGCGCCGAGGGTGTTGTTCAGTCAGCCAGCGCGGACGTTGACGCTGAGCGTGACCGCCGATGACGGCGCGCTGACCGGCGCCGACAGCGTGACCGTCGTCGTGCAACCGGAAGGCGACACGCCGGGGATGATCAGTGGCGACACCACCGGCGCGGTGACGGAGAACGACCCGACGCCGGCGACCGGCGACCTGGACGACGACGACCCCGACGCCGGTCACGCGGCGTTCAATGTGCAGACCGCCGCTGACGGCAACTACGGCGCGTTCAGCATCAACGACGACGGCGAGTGGCGTTATGCGATTGCCGACAACGCCGTGACCGACGCGCTGGTCGCCGGCGACACCGAGCGCGAAATTTTTGCGGTCGCCACCGTCGGCGGCGCGACCGCGGCGGTGACCATCACCGTCACCGGCGTGAATGATTTGCCGACGGTCACCGCGAGCGCGCCGGCGACGGTGAATGAAGGCGAGTCGGTGATGTTGACCGCGGTCGGTGACGACGCCGATGACGGCGAGACCGATTCATTAACTTACCGTTGGACGCCGCCGATGTTGACGAACGCCGATGACGCCGTCGCAACTTTTAACGCGCCGGAGTTAACCGCGAACACCAACTTCACTTTCACCGTCACCGTCACCGACGCGCAACGCGCAACCGGCGACGCGACGGTGACGGTGCGCGTCGTCGCCGACAACGACGCCGCGGTGTTCAGCGGCGACCTTTTCGGCATGGTGACCGAGGACGCGGGGCCGAATGAAACCGACAGCGGCACGTTGACGGTGACCGACAGCGACGGCGACAACTTGGCGATGGTGGTGATGGACGAGGCCGGGATGTATGGCGACTTCTCCATCACCACCGCCGGCGTCTGGACATACACGCTGGACGACGGCGACCCCGACACCGACGCGCTGACCGAAGGCGCGATGGTCAACGACGAGTTCACCGTCACCGCCGACGACGGCACCGAGGCAACGGTCACCATCACCGTCACCGGCAACAACGATGTGCCGGTGGCGAACGGCGACGACATCGCCGTTGACGAGGGCGCGACGGTGACGATGCTCACCGGCGGCGCGTTGAGTGTGCGCGACAACGACACCGATGTGGACACGGCGACGACGATGTTGACGGTGTCTGTGGTGACGCCGCCGATGAACGCCGCGAACTTTAACTTGAACGCCGACGGCACATTTAACTACCAACACGACGGCAGCGAAACCATCGCCGACGAATTCACTTACCAACTCAACGACGGCGTCGCCGACAGCAATACCGCGACCGTGCGCGTCACCATCGCCGGGGAAAACGACGCCGCGGTGTTCACCGGCGACCTCACCGGCAGCGTGACCGAAGACGCCACTGACAACATCGTCGTCGGCACGCTGACCGTCACCGACACCGACGGCGACGACTTGGCGATGATGCAGATGAACGAGGTTGGTGACTACGGTGACTTCTCCATCACCACCGGCGGCGTTTGGACTTATACATTGGACAACGACCGCGCCGCCACCAACGCGCTCGCCGACGGCGTGGAAATGGAAGACGAGTTCCTGGTCGCCGCCGCCGACGACACCGAGGCGACGGTCACCGTCACCATCACCGGCGCGAACGACCCGGCGGTGTTCGGCGGCGACTTGACCGTGACCGTGAACGAAGACGACGCCGACGCCGGCATCACCGGCACCGTGACAGCGCGCGATGTGGACGGCGACGACAACTTGTTTGACGCGGTGGCGACGACGCCGGCCGGCGACGGTGTGTTCGCCGTCACCACCGGCGGCGTGTGGACTTACAACGCCGACGCATCGGTGCAAATGCTCGCGGTCGGCGACAACACCACCGACACCTTCGTCGTGACCGCCGACGATGACACCGAGGCGACGGTCACCGTCACCATCACCGGCAACAACGACGCGCCGACGGTGACGGCGAATGCGCCGGCGACGGTGGACGAAGGCGGCACGGTGATGTTGACCGCGGTCGGCGATGATGTGGATGCCGGTGATTCATTAACTTATGCGTGGACACCGGCGGCGAGGTTGAGCGACGCCGATGAAGCGGTGGCAATTTTTAACGCGCCCGACTTGACCGCGAACGATGATTTTATTTTCACCGTCACCGTCACCGACGCGCAGAGTGCCACCGGCACCGACACGGTGACGGTCACCGTCACCGCCGACAACGACGCGACGGTGTTCGGCGGCGACTTCGCCGGCGGCGTCACCGAAGACGCGGCGGTGAACAGCGTCGGCGGCGCGCTGACCGCGACCGACCCCGACGGCGCGGACAATGTGTTCACCGCCGCGACGAGGCGCAACGACTACGGCGCATTCACCGTCGCCGCCGACGGCCGCTGGCGTTACGAGTTAAACAACGCCGCCGACGCCACCAACGCATTAACCGAAAACCAAATGGTCACCGACACCTTCACCGTTACCGCCGCCGACGGTAGCGAAGCGACGGTCACCATCACCGTCACCGGCAACAACGACGCGCCTGTGGCGGTGGACGATGCGTTCACGGTGTTGGAAGGCGCGTCGGCGTTTCGGTTGCGCGGCGGCGCCGACAGCGTGCTCGACAACGACCGCGACCCCGACACGCCGCGCGCGTCGTGGACCGTCAGCGTCGTCGCGCCGCCGGCCAACGGCGCCCTGACGCTGAACGCCGACGGCGCCTTCACCTACATCCACGACGGCGGCGAGCGCGCCGCCGACTCGTTCACCTACCGCGTGCGCGACGGCGCCGCGTTCAGCAACACCGCGACCGTGCGCGTCAGCGTCACCGCGGTCGACGACCCGGCGCGCATCGGCGGCGACTTGGCCGGCGCGGTGACCGAAGGCGCGGACGACGACACCGACGACGGCATGCTCACCGCAACCGATGCCGACGGCGACGACAACAGATTCATCGCCATCGTCCCGCCGCGCGTCGGCGACTTCGGCGCGTTCACATTGACCAACACCGGCGCGTGGACCTACACGCTCGACAACGCCCGCGCCGACACCAACGCGCTCGCCGAAAACGAATCGGTCACCGACACCTTCACCATCCGCGCCGCCGACGGCACGACGGCGACGGTGACCATCACCATCACCGGCATGAACGATGTGCCGGTGGCGGTGGACGACGCCATCAACGTCCCGCTCGGCGGCACCGCCACGACACTGGCCGGCGGCGCGCGCAGCGTGCGCGACAACGACACCGACCCGGACACCGACACGCGCGCGTTGACGGTGACGATGGAGACGTCGCCGCGCAACGCCGTCGACGGCGGCTTCACGCTCCACCCCGACGGCACCTTCGTCTACACGCACAACGGCGTCGAGACCGCCACCGGCGACTCGTTCGTGTACCGGTTGAACGACGGCGCCGCGACCAGCAACACCGCCACGGTCGTCGTCACCGTAACGGCGCCGCGCTCACCGCATCGCGCCAGGGCCTTGCGGCTCACCCTGGCGGCCATGGGCCGGACGGTGGCTTCGAGCGCCGTGGATATTCTCGGCGACCGGTTCACCGCCGCCGCGTCGACCACCACACAGGCCACGCTGGGCCGGCCGCTGTTGGGCTGCGTCCCGTCGACCCCGCGCACAAACGAACCGGCGGCAACACCGGCGGCAACAACGGCCGCGGCCACGTCGACAACGGCGGCAACGGCGACGATAGCCGCAGCCCCAACCTTCACATCGCATGACCGTGAAGACGCCCTCTCCACCGGCGCCGCCGCCGCCCGCCTCGACCCGTCCACCCCGTGCAATTTCGACATCACCCCCCGCGACGTCCTCGCCGGCAGCACGTTCGCGCTCGCCCTCAACCGTCACCGTGGCACAACCGACGCGGCCTGGACTCTCTGGGGCCGCGGCGACTTCACCCGGTTCGAAGGCCGGCCGGAGACCACGTTCGCCATGGACGGGGACGTGTTGTCGGGCTACGTCGGCCTCGACTACCGCCGGCCGGGGCGCGGCCTCATCGGCGTGGCCGCGGCGCACAGCATGGGTGAATTAACGTACCGGATCGACGACACCGGCGGCGCGCCGGACGGTACGCTGGACGGCACGATGGACGTGGAACTGACCACCGTGTACCCCTACGCGCATTGGTCGCCCTTTGAGGGATCGAGCCTGTGGGGGCTGGTGGGCTACGGGCGCGGCAAGGCCGCCATGGAGGACGACACCGCCTCCCCCGTCTCGACGGAGATTCAACTGCGCATGGCCGCGTTGGGCGCGCGCCAGGATGTGTGGTCCGCCGGGTGGCTGGGGCTGGCGGTCAAAGCGGATGCCTTTCTTGTCGAAGTGGAATCGGACGAGCAGCCGGCGCTGGCGGCCATGACCACGGATGCCAGCCGCGCCCGCCTGATTCTGGAAGGCCGCGCCGACTGGTTCACCGGCATGGACGTCCGGCTCACCTCGAATCTGGAAGTGGGCGCGCGGATCGACGGCGGGAAGGCGGAACGGGGCAACGGGTTCGAAGTGGGCGGCAATCTGGAATACGCGCAGATACCCGGCGGGCTGGCCGTCGAAGCCCGCGGCCGGATGCTGGTCACTCACGCCGACGAGGCGTTCAAACAATGGGGCGCGAGCGCGACGGCGCGGCTGGATCCGGGAACGGCCGGGCGGGGCCTGTCCCTGTCGCTGACCCCGGTGTGGGGGGAGCCGTCGAGCGGCGCCGACGCCCTGTGGACGCGGGAGCATGTGCCACGTCCGGCGGCCGCGGTCTCGACCACGGCCTGGCGGCCGGATCGAATGGACGTGGAATTAAACTATGGACTGGCGCCGGGCGTCCGCGGGCAACTGACGCCGTTCGGCACCGTCCAACTGGACGGCGGAGCGGCGAGCCGCCTGCAACTGGGCCTGCGATGGCGCCGCGCCACACTGCAATGGCACCGCCCCGCCGGCCTGCGACTGGAACTGACCGGCGAACGCCACGCCCGCGACTCCGGCGCACCTGAACACCGTCTGGGTCTGACCGGCGCTATTGATTTCTGAAGACTTCCGACGGACGGAAACTGAAGGATGGATTCCCGACTACTAACGTCGGGAATGACGGAAGGAAAAAGGCGGGAATGACGGCAGCGGCAGCGACGGCGGCGGGCGGCGGCAACGGCGGGCGGCGGCAACGGTAGCGGTGGGCAGCAGCGGCGGCGACGGCGGCGGCAGGCGGCGGCAACGGCGGCGGGTAGCCCTCCTTCCGTCATTCCCGACATCTTTAGTCGGGAATCCATCTTTCTGTTCCTTCCTTCCTCGTCCAAAAGGCAGGAGGGGGAAACTGAAGGATGGATTCCCGACTACTAACGTCGGGAATGACGGGCGGAGGGCGCGGACGGAGGGCGCGGGCGGCGGGCACGGGCGGGACGATGGGCTTATAAACCCTTGGAAAGTATGGGCTGGATTTTTCGAAAAATCTGTGATATGCTGTTTGATTCTCCCGCCTCGTGGTGCGGTGGGTGGTCCATCGGAATCGGTCGGACCAGGCCACCGGCGGGGTAGACTTGGCGTCAATCGTGGTTATCTGTGCCGGAGAGACGGGGAAGGGATGCCGGAAAATGCCGTCGGCGTGTCGCAATCCGTTGACGTTGTTGTGTTTTATTGCACAGACCCCCGCAGACATGGGGGCACGAACTTCGCATTTGGCGGCGGATGCGGGTCTCATGCGTGTGGGTAGAATGAGTTAAGGGAAGTCACGGAGTCGCATCATGGCCAGGACAATGGACGTCAGTGACGTGAGACGAAAGGATTCCCGGCGCATCGCGGGACAGTCCCGTGGCGTGCCGGAGCAGCCAAAAGGAACCAGGGGCATGGCAAAACATAAAACGAACGGCGGACAGCAAGGGACGCTGGAGCCTTTGAGCACATGGAAACGGCACCAGGCTTTGCAGGAACTGGCGCGCTTTATGGTGCAGGAGGGCCACACGCACCTGACCCAGTTGGAATATGATCTCGCCGAAGAGAAGGCGTATTCGGTGCAATTTTTTGTTCGACACTGGGGGTCGTGGGCGCGGGCCGTTGAAAAGGCGCGCGACCTGATGGAGCAGCAGGATATTCCCGAACCGCAGTCGTCCCCCTACGCCGGTCTGGTGAACTGTCTGTGCGGCAAAGCCTGTCATTGCGAAAAACGGTTCTGGAGTCCGGACCGGCGCAAAATCAGGATGTGCGACGCCTGCCGGGCCTGGTCGGACAAGTTGTCGGTGGACGACCAGTTCTTTTACCTGACGGACGAGACGACCATCAACACCCGCGGACGCACCAGCGCCGCAAAACAGGGCCGCCCCAAAAAAGATACTCTGCGCGTCAGCGTGAAGTAACCGCGTGGCGGCGGCGTTGCCGCCCGCCGCCGCTCGCCCCGTCCGTCATTCCCGACGTCTTTGACGGCATTCCTCCCCCTCCGTCATTCCGCGCCGACGATACCAGTGGCAGGAGAATCGTGCGCACGCGGAATCCACCCGCAAGACGTCCCCCTCCGTCATTCCCGACATTGTTAGTCGGGAATCCATCTTTCTGTTCTTTCCTTCCTTGTCCAAAAGGCAGGACGGAAACTAAAGGATGGATTCCCGATTACTAACGTCGGGAATGACGGAAAGAATGACGGAAAGATGGTTTAGCCCGCCCTGCCCGCTCCACACTGCCTGCTCCGCCCCGTCCGCGTCGCCCGGCCCGCTCCGCCCGGTCTGCTTTGTCCGGCCTGACTCTCTGGTTGGCTGCGTGAAAACGGTGGCGCCCCCGAGACGATTTGAACGTCCGACCTGCGGTTTAGGAAACCGTTGCTCTATCCAACTGAGCTACGGGGGCGCACCGGTCATCTTTCGTCACTGCATCCGTCCCGCGCCGGCGGTTGCAAGACCCGGCCGGCAACCTGCGCCGCGCCGCGCGGCATGGGCGCCGCCTCGACGGTGACGACGGTGATAACGGTAACAACGGTGGCGACGGTGGCAGTGGCGGCGGTGACAACCGTGACAACCATGACTACCGCGTCCAACTGCCGCCCAGCGCCAGGTTCAGATTAATCCATTGTTCCAGCCGGGCGCGCTCAATGGTGACGAGGTTGCGCTCGGCCGTCAACGTTCTCTGCTGAATCGTCAGCACGTCAAGCAGATCCGTTTCGCCTTCATCATAGCGCAACCGCGCCAGACGAAACGCCTCCCTGGCTTCGCCGGCCGCCTCGTCCAGCGCCGCGTTTCGCGCGCGAAGCACGACGAGTTGATCCAACCCTGTTTCGACTTCCTGAAACACGTTCAACGCCGCCTGGCCGTATTCGGCGACCGCGCGCCGCTGTTCGGCGGTAGCAATGTCCACCTGCGCCCGGCGGGTCCCGCCGTCGAGCAACGGCGCCACGAGATTGCCGCCGACGGTCCAGGCAACGTTGGCCGGGTCCAGCAGATTCCCCAGTTGATCGGACGACCCGCCGAGATTGCCCGTGAGACTGATCCTCGGCAGCCGCGCGGCGTTGGCCTGATCGAGACGGTTGAACGCCGCCGCCACGCGCCGCTCGGCCGCCACCAGATCGGGACGGCGTTCCAGCACGTCGGACGGCACGCCCGCCGGCGGCGTCGGCGGCGTCGGCGGCAGCGAGGCGCGCACGGTGAGATCGGCGCCCGGATACCGCCCCAGCAACACCTCCAGCGCGCGCAGAGCCTCGCGCCGCGCGCCTTCCGCCGCCGCCAGCGCCGACCGGGCCGCCGCCAGATCCGATTTGGCAAGCGCGAGATCCTGCGACGACCCGAACCCGTTGTCATACCGCACCGCGACGATGCGGTTGGTTTCCGTCAGCGCGTCGATGGATTGGCGCGTGACGTCCTCCAGCAGTCCCGCCTCGATGGCGAGAAAATAGGCGTTGGCCACCGCCGCCGCCAGGGAATACTGGGAAAACCGGTAGTCCGCTTCGACGGATTCCGCCGTCGCCGCCGCCGCCCGTTGCCCGGACAGAATGCGGCCCCACACATCCAGTTCCCAACTCACGCGCAGGCCGAGGGTGACGCGGCTTGCGTCCGTGGCACGGCTGTCGATCACGCCCGACCGGCTGCCGTCCGTCGCAAGATCGATAGCCGGCCGCAGCGCCGCGCCCGCCTGCCTCGCCAGCGCCCACGACTGTTCCACGTTGGCCGCGGCGCCCTGCAGATTCTTGTTGTTGGCCTGCGCGTCGCGCACCAGTTGCGTCAACACGGCGTCGCGCAGCGCATCGATCCACCCCACGCGCACGTCGCCCACCGCCTGCTGCGCCATCACCCACGCATCGGGCGCCGGCGCCTCGCGCCGCGCCGTCTCGCCAACTTCGTCGCGGGAAGTGAGGGACGCGCAGGCCGTCAGCGCGAACGCGCCGCACAGGCAGAGGAGAAATCGGCGTGGCATCATGGCCTCACTCCGCCTCGACGACCTCCGCCCCGGTGATGTTAAAAAACATCGCGTACAGCACCGGCACGATGAGCAACGTGATCAGCGTGGCAAAGGCGAGACCGAAAATCAGGACCACCGACATCGAACGGAAGAAGGCGTCGAACAACAGCGGGATGACGCCGAGCACGGTGGTGAACGAACCCATCATCACCGGGCGCATCCGGCTCGCCGCCGACTCGATGACCGCGGTCAGCCTCGGCGTGCCGCTTCGGATTTGCAGGTTCATCTGGTCGACCAGCACGATGGAGTTTTGGATGAGCAATCCCGACAGCGAGAGGATACCGAGGATGCCCATGAACTCCAGCGGCGTGGCGGTGACGACGAGGCCGGCGACGACGCCGATGACCGCCAGCGGCACCACCGACCAGATGACCAGCGGCTCGCGCACGTTGCCGAAGAACACGAACACGATGAGCGCCATTGCGGTGACGCCGAGCGGCAGCGTGGTGGCGAGGTCGTCGTTGGCGTCTTGTGAGTCGCCGTATTCGCCTTCCCATTTGAGTCGGTAGCCGTCGGGCAACGGGATCGCTTCGATCAACGGCCGGATTCGCGCCAGCGGCACCGACGCCAACTCGCCGCCGACCGGGTCGCCTTGCGCTTGAATCTTCCACACCTGATTTTCGCGCAAGAGTTTGCCGTTGCGCCACAGCGTTCTGAAACCGTCGGTGACCTGCGTAATCGGCGTCACCGCGCCGCTCGCCGAACTCAAGACCTGAATGTCGCGCATATCCTCGGCGCGCACGCGCTCGGCCGGCGGCGCGCGCGAGATAATCGGCAGCAGATCATCGCCTTCGCGGTAGACGCCGACCTGCCTGCCGGAAAAATTGGTTTGCAGCGCGCGCGCCACATCTTCGCGCGTGACGCCGGCGCGCGCGCCCTTGTCCTGCGAATACCCCGGCTCGATCACGTTCACGCGCCGCCCCCAGTCGTCGGCGACCGAGATGATGCCGCCATCGGCGCGCATCACCGCCTTCGCCCGCTCGGCGAGTCCGCGCAGCACGGCCGGGTCGGGGCCGCTGAACGCCGCCTCGATTTTCGCGCCGCCGCCGGGACCGAGCACGAAGCGCCACACTTTCGCCCGCGCGTCGGGAAACGTGTCGTCGATGAACCGGCGGATGCGCGGCATCATCGCGTCAATTTTTTTGTAGTCATCCACGCGCGCGATAATCTGCCCGTAGGCGGAGTTGTTCGCTTCCGGCGCGTAGACCAGAATGTGGCGCAGCCCGCCGCCGCCGGCCAGAGTCTGCACGGCGTTGACGCCGTCAATGCCGGCGACGAAGGTTTCGATGGTGGTCATGTCGGCGGCGGTGCGGCTGATGTCGGCGCCTTCGGGCAGGGTGTAGTCGATCACGAACTGCGGCGTGGTGGAGGACGGGAAGAACCCGTTCTTGACGGCGCCGAACCCCCACAGCGACACCGCGAACAACGCGGCGATGGCGGCGACCGTGACCACCCTCGCGCCGAGCGCGCGGCGCAGAAATTTTTTATAGTGCGTGAGAATCGGATGCTCGGCGGTGGCGGCGTGTTTTGGTTTGCGAAGCAGGATATGGCAGAAGAGCGGCGTCAGGGTCAGCGCGAAAAACCAACTGAAGAACAGCGCAATCAAAATCACCCAGAACAAATGTCCGGTGTATTCGGCGGTGTCGCCGGGCGCAAACCCAATCGGCGCGAAGGCGGTGACGCCGACCAGCGTGCCGGACAAGAGCGGCCGGTTGGAATTGTTGACGACGTCGACCGCCGCCGCCAGTTTGTCGCGTCCCTGCTGCACGCCGACCAGGATGCCTTCGGTCACGACCACGCCGTTGTCGACCATCATGCCGAGCGAGATGATGAGCGCGCCGAGCGAGATGCGGTGCATCGGGATGCCGGACAGGAACATCACCGCCAGCGTGGCGGCGGTGGTCAGCAAGAGAATCAACCCCATCACCGCCGCCGGGCGCGCGCCCATGAAAATTAACAAACTCACCATCACGATGGCGAGCGCGGCGGCGACGTTGAGCAGGAAATTGTTGATCGCCGACGCCACCACCTTGCCCTGGTGATAGAACTCGTGCATGTCCATCCCGAGCGGCCGGCGGCTTTCCGACTCGGCGAGTTTCGCGCTGACCGTCTCGCCGACGCTGACGATGTTGCCGCCGCTCACGCCGGCGACGCCGATGCCGATGGCGGGTTCGCCGTTGTAACGCACGATGCGTTCCGGCGGCGTCCGGTAATCGCGCGTCACCGTGGCAATGTCGCGCAGACGGACGAGAGCGCCGTCGCCGTCGGACGAGGATGACGCCGGCGCCAGCAGGTTGGAGATCGCCGCGACCGAGTCGATGACGCCGCTCGGCTGAATGAACACGCGGCGCTCGCCGAGTCGCAGGTCGCCGGCCGGCGCCACCGCGTTCTGGCGTTCCAGCAACTCGTACATCGCCGGCAGCGACACGCCGAGCGCGGCCGCGCGCTCGCGCGACACCTCCACATACACCGCCTCGCGCCGCTCGCCGAGCAACGCCACCTGCGCGACGCCGTCGACCTGCAGCAACTCATCCCGAATTTCTTTCGCGTAACTTCGCAACTCCGCCGGCGTGTAGCCGTCGCCGGTCAGGAAATAATACAAGCCATACACATTGCCGAAATCGTCGTTGACCACCGGCGCGTCGGCGCCCGGCGGCAACGCGGCGTCGCCGACGCGGTTGCGAAGTTTGTTCCAGACCAGTTGCAAGTCGCGCTTGTCTGGCGAGAACGCGTATTTAATTTCCACTTCGATGCGCGACAGGCCGTGCGAGGAAAACGAGCGGATGGAATCCACTTCCTGCATCTGCTGAATCGAGGTCTCCAGGGGCCTTGTGACCTCGTCGGCGACCTCGCCCGGCGACGCGCCGTCGTAGCGCGTCGTCACCTGCGCGATGCGGATGGTGAACTCCGGGTCTTCAAACCTCGGCATGGATCGATACGCCGACCAGCCGCCGGCGACGGTCAGCAGAATCAGAATCGCGCTCAAGGTTTTGTTGGTGATCGTGTATTCGGCGATGTTCATTGTGGCGTCCAGCGGCGCACCGTCATCCCCGCCGACACATTCGCGCCGCCGGCGCCGACCACCACCTCGCCGGCCTTCAGCCCGCCGGTGACCACCGCATTCGCGCCAATGCCGTCGGCCACGGTGACCGCGCGCTTGGCGACCGTCATGTCGTCGTTCACCACCCACACGAAACGCGCGTCGCCGTCGCTCAACACCGCCGCCAGCGGTACCGTCACGCGGCGCGTCCCCGCGTCCGTCTTCGGCGACGAGACGATTTCCACCGTCGCCGTCATGCCCGGCAGGATGACCAGACGGTCGGGCGGATCAAACGTAAAAGTCACCGCGTAGGTCTGGGACGCCGCGTCGGCGACCAGCGTGGCTTCCTTGAACACCGCGCGAATTTTGTTTTCCGGGGCGGCGTCCAGCATCACGAACACGCCCCGGTTGACGCGCGTATTCGCCTGGGCGATGACGCCGGCAGGCATCTGAATCGTGGCCTTGAACTCCCCCTTGCTCATCAGTCTGGCGATGAGTTGTCCGGCCTGCACGTTCTGCAAGCGCTTCACCGGCACGTCGGCCACGACGCCGTCAAACGGCGCCCGAAGCACCGTGTCGTTCAGCGCTTTCCTGACGGACTCCAGCCGGGCGGCGGCCACGTCGAGTTGCGACTTGCGCTCTTCCAGCACGCTGCGCGCAATCGCGTCTTCTTTGGCCAGACGCACGGCGCGTTGATACATGGTGTCGGCGTTGTCGAATTGCGCGTCGGCCTCGGCGACGCTGCTCTCGAAATCCCGTTGATCAAGGCGGGCGATGACCGCGCCGCGTTCCACCTCCTGGGTGGTGTTCACCGGCAACGCCTCCAACAAGCCGCCCACCTGAAAACTCAACTCCGACAACTGCGCGGCGTCGATGACGGCCGGATACTTCGTTGAACGCGCCGCCGCCGCGCCCTCGACGGTCACCAACTTCACGGGCCGGACGGACGGCGCCGGCGGCGCGGCCTCCTCCCGGCCGCAGGAGACCAGCGCCAGCACGACAACCGCCGCCGCGTACTTTAACGTGTGTTCGAACGTCGGCATGATGGTCACCGGGGCGCCGCCGTCACGGCACGCCGCCGGCGGCGTCCTTCGTCAGCACCGAGTAAAAATACAATCCCGCCATGGCGGAAATCTCGCTCGACAGTGTCGCCGCGTGACGCCGACCGACGGAAACCATACTGTCGCAGGACACCAGCGTCAACTGCCGGTGGCGCGCCAGCAACGGGGCGGGATGGGAAAAGCCGGTCACCCATGGCGCCTTGATGGTCTGCTCGAAAAAATCCGCGAAGCGGGTCAGATTGTCGAACCCGGACGTGCGAGCGATGACCTGTTCCGAGAGGTGATCGAAGACGATGGAGAACGACGCCACGCCGGCGCACAGTTGATCGAGAAAGCCATGGATGCGTTCGAGCGGCAGATACATGGTGTTGCCTTCCCACACGAACAACGCCGGCGCGCCGGTGTCGAAGCCCGCCTTGCCGAGTGTGTCCGGCAGGTTGACGTCGAGATAGTCGCACGCCACCGAGGTCCACGGCGCGATGCCGTGCCGGTCCAGCACGCCGCGTTTGTAGTCGAGCAACGCCGGCTGATCGACATCGTAAAACGCCACCCCGTCGGCGCGAAACATCGCTCCGCGCATGTCAAACCCCGCGCCGACGGACACCACCTGCCGGACGCCGTCCCGCACCGCCCGCTCGACCATCTCGTTAAACAGGCACGTCCGGTATCGCACCATCTCCAGCCCTTCGGGCATCATCCGGCGCAACGCCTCGCCCCGCTCGCGCATCTCCTCCGGGACAAACAGCCCGGCAAACGGGTCATCGAACAACGGCCGGTCGAGGCCGCGTTCCAGCGAGCGAAAATGCGCAACGACAAACGCCGTCGATCCAATGTCGTTGATGTTCACCACGTCCACCGCCACGCCCCGTCTCCGTCCCGGCGCCCCTCCGTCATTCCGTCTTTCCCCCAGTCCGTCCTTCCCTCTTTTCGCCATTCCGTCTTTCCGCCATTCCCTCTTTCCGTCAGTCCGTCATTCCGTCATTCCCGACGTTAGTAATCGGGAATCCATCTTGCTGTTGTCCTTTCCTTTGATTAAGACAAAGAAACCGAAAGATGGATTCCCGACTAAAGATGTCGGGAATGACAGAAGGAGGTTGCCCTTGGCGTCCTGCAGATAGGTTCCGCGCGCCCACCGTTCTCCTGTCGTTGTACATCATCGACGCGGAATGACGGAGGGCGGAGAGTGCATCGCCGCCGCGCACTTGCGTCCATCTCCCAACGTCCGCATGATCACGTCGCATCTTACCGATTTACGGAATGAAAGGAAAGACGCATCGCGCGCGCGCCGCCGGCCAGGTCACATCCGCCGGCGCGAACGCGCCACGAACCGCCCCATGAAGATCGTCGACAATCCGCCCAACCCCTTTGAATCCGCCCATCGGGAATTGCTCGAACCGGCGCCCCACGCCGCCACGCAGGTGTTCGAAGAACACACGGGCGCCATCCTGACTCGAAACGACAGCCCCGATCTGCCCTTTCGGTGGAGCGTGAATCCGTACCGAGGATGCTTTCACGCCTGCGCCTATTGCTACGCGCGTCCGAGTCACCAGTACTGGGGATTCGGCGCGGGGACGGATTTTGAATCCAAACTCATCGTGAAACCCAATGCGGCCGGCGCCCTGCGCGCGGCGTTTCTGAAACCCTCGTGGCGGGGCGAGTTGGTGGTGTTTTCCGGCAACACGGACTGTTATCAACCGCTGGAAGCCGCCCATGAAATCACCCGCGCCTGCCTGGCCGTCTGTGCCGACTTTCGAAATCCCGTCGCCATTGTGACCAAAGCCCCGCTCATTCAACGGGACATGGATCTGCTGCGCACGCTCAACGCCGAGGCGTTTGTTCGAGTCTGGTTCAGCGTGCCCTTCGCCGACGACGCCGTGGCGCGCAAGGTGGAGCCGCAAACGCCCTCCGTCGGCAAACGCCTGGAGGCCATGGCCGCGCTCTCGGCGGCCGGCATTCCCACCGGCGTCCTGATCGGCCCCGTCATTCCGGGACTCAACGAACAGGACGTGCCACGCATTCTGCATCTCGCCAGACAGGCCGGGGCCACCTACGCGGCCCACACGTTGCTACGGCTCAACGACAACGTGCGCCCCGTGTTTCTGTCCCGCATGGCCGACGCCTTTCCCGACCGCATCGGGAAAATCGTCAACCGCCTGAAAGAGATCCGGGGCGGCGAGTTGGAAGAAAAACGGTTTTTCGCGCGTCACCGTGGACGGGGGCCGGCGTGGCGGACCATCGAGCAATTATTCGAGATAGCCTTTCGCAAGGAAGGCTTTCGTCGATTTGATCAGGACGACCCCGTCCCCAACACCTTCACCAGACCGGCGCCCGCGCAAGGCCGTCTGTTTTCCTGATTTCTGTCATTCCGCGTCGACGACGTCTGATGGCGGGAAAAAAGGACAATACAACTGAAGGATGGATTCCCGATTACTAACGTCGGGAATGACGGAGGGAGAAAGAGGGAATGACGGGGAGAAGGGGCGCGGGCATGACGGACGGAGAAGGCGGGAATGACGGAGAGAAGGGACGGACATGACGGAAGGAGGAATGACGGAGAGAGGGAGGGCAACGGCAACAACGGCTGTCACGTTGGCAGGAACATCCTTTCCGTTTTACAATCGGGGGAAGGCCGTGCCGGGGTTTGGAGCGCCAGAGGCACGCGCGGCCTTGACGTCATCGTCGTCACGATGCCACAGGATTGCCATGCGGACTTGTCGTTGGGAAAAAACAATCGCGGTGGCGCTGACCGGACTGATCGGCCTCGCGGGATGCGGGGACGCGAAGACGCCCTGGGACCGGCGCGTGGACGAGGGTGACCGGCTCATGCAGCAGGGCCGGTTCAAGGACGCCAAAGACATCTATGACGCGGCGCTCAAGGAAGCCGAAACCTTCGGCGAGGACGACCCCCGGCTGCCTCGCGCGCTGACCCGGCTGGCCGCGCTGCATGACGCGCAGGGCGACTACGCGCAGGCCGAACCGCTGTTGCGCCGGGCCGTCCGTCTGAATGAACACATTCTGGGAGACCTCGACCCGCAACTCGCCATCGACTTAAGCAACCTCGCGGCGCTGCATCACGCCCAGCGCGATTTCGAACAAGCCGCCTCGCTCTTCGAACGGGCGTTGCGCATCCGCGAACAGGCGCTGGGCGACGAGCATCCCGACGTGGCGGCAGACCTCACCAATCTCGCGGGCGCGCTGGCCGCCCAACAACACTATGACCGGGCGGAGGCACATCTCACGCGCGCGCTGGCCGTCACGGAACACCACGCCGGCGTCGACGACCCCGAGTTGGTGGAACGCCTGAATCATCTCGCGCTGCTGTATCACGCGCAGAAAGACTACGAACGAGCCGTCCCCCCGTTGCAACGGGCGGTGGCCATCAACGAACGCGCCCTGGGCGCCGAGAGTCCGGGGCTGAACGGGAGCCTCAACAACCTCGCCTCCGTGCGCATGGCCCAGGGCGCCTACGACCGGGCCGAAACGCTGCTGACGCGCGTAGTCCGCATCCATGAAAAGGCATTTGGCCCGGAGAATCCCCGGCTCGTGCCCGGCCTGACCAGGCTGGCCGAACTCTACCGGGTTCGCGGGCAGTTTGAGAAGGCCGAGCCGTTGCTGGTCCGCGCCCTGAACATCAACGAAGAAAAATTCGGGCCGAAGGACGCCAAGGTCGCCGGCGTGGCCAACAATCTGGGGCTGCTCCACATGCTGCAAAAACGCTATGCCGACGCCGAACCGCTCTTCGCCCGCGCCCTGGCCATTCACGAAAACACCCTGGGCACAGATCACCCCACGGTCGCCCGCACGCTGAACAACTACGCCGCGCTGTTGAGAAAAACCGGCAGGGAAAAAGAAGCCAAGACTCTCGACGCGCGGATTGCAGCCATCCGGCGGGAATGAGACACCGCCCGCGCCGGCGGCAACACTCCTTGTTCTGCTCCGTCACTCCGACCCGGCCCGTCATTCCAACTCCCCTCCTTCCGTCATTCCCGACGTTAGTTGTCGGGAATCCATCCTTCGGTTTCCTCGTCCCAACTAAGGAAAGACAACAGAAAGATGGATTCCCGACTAAAGATGCCTGCCCCCGACGTTCCCATTCGGGGGTCGGGAATGACGGAAGGAGGGTTGCCCTTGACATCTTACGGATGGATTCCGCATGCACACGGCTCTCCTGCCATTGGACGTCGGTGACGCGGAATGACGGAGAGGGAAAGGCTGCCCCGAATTGGTCGGTAGCGCAGAATGCCCGCCCCGTCCGTGCCGACGCGCCTGTTCCGGCGCAATCACCGCGAGTCGGGACGGGGGTCTGGGACAAACCCGTCGCGGTGGGGCATTTGAATCCGTGGCAGCGTGGTCTGATTGAGCATGGCCCCCTGCTCCAGCAGGCCGTTTCGAAACAAAATCCAGGCGGTCACGGCATACACCTGATCGGGTGTCAGCGACTGCGGCGCGTCAAACGGCATGGCCCGGCGGATATAGTCAAACAACGTCGTCGCGTACGGCCAGTAACTGCCGACGGTTTTCATCGGATGGGCGGTCGCCAGCGTGCCCCGTCCGCCGGCCAGCGCGGCCATGGGGCCTTCCACGCCGGTCGCGCCGTGACAACGCGCGCAATGTTCGGCGAACACGCCGGTGCCTTCCCCGACCGTCCCCCCGCCCGCCGGCAATCCGTCGCCGTCCGGCGCCGCGTCGATATCCCAGGCCCGGATTTCGTCGTCCGTCGCCGTCCGCCCAAGACCGACGGCGCCGCCCGCGTCCCCGCCCCACGCGGCAACCGGCGACAAGCCCAGCAGCGCAAGGAGCACCCCGCGGCAAAGCAGACCATCACACCTGCACATTATGCACGTCTCCCCGTTCGTCGATTTTCCAACTTTGGATGGCGTTGTAATGATAGTACGAATTGACGCCGCGGAGGGCGACCAACTCCCGGCGCGCGGGCTGCCGGTAGCCGGTTTCGTCGGTGCAACGACTCTGGAGCACCGCTTCCCGGCCGTCCCACCGCCAGTCAAGTCGAAACCGGGTATGGCAGGCCGGCAACACGGGGGTTTGCAACTGCGCGACGCGCCAACTGCGGCCTCCATCGACGCTGACGTCCACTTGCCCGACTCGCCCGCGCCCGCTCCACGCCAGCCCGCGGATTTCCACGTAACCCGGTTTCCGCACGCGCTGCCCGCCGGACGGCGCGGTGATGACCGACTTCGCGTCCATCTCGAACGTGAACTGACGCGCGGCGCCGTCCGGCATCAGGTCGGTATATTTCGCGGTTTCTTCACGAGTCATCCGTGGCGCGGACACCAGTTTCAACCGCCGCAGCCATTTAATGCACGTATTGCCTTCCCATCCGGGCACCAGCAGTCGCAGCGGGTAGCCCTGTTCCGGGCGAAGCGGTTCCCCGTTTTGCGCGTAGCACAACAACGCGGTGTCCATCCTGGCCAACGGCAAACTGCGCGTCATCGCAGCGGCATCGCTGCCTTCGGCCAGCATCCAGGACGCTTCGGGGCGCAGCCCGGCTTCCCTCAACACCGTCGCGAGCGGCACCCCCGTCCACTCGCTGACGCTGGTGAGTCCGTGTGTGTCCTGCACCGTGACGCCCGCCGGCCCTTGCCATTCCCGCCCGCCGTTGCCGGCACATTCCACAAAGGCCAGCCGCGAGGTCGAGGGAAACTGTTTCAACTCATCCATGGTCAGGATCAACGGCCGTGTCACCAGGCCATGAATCAGGAGGCGGTGCCGCGCGGGATCAATGAAGGGCACGCCGTTGTGGTGACGTTCAAAATGCAGCGCCGACGGGGTCACGATGCCGTGCAGGGCCTGCAATGGCGTTCGGGATCGCTGCGGCGTCGCCAGCCGCCGAGCATGTTCAAAGGTCGAGCGGCGGCCATAGTCCGTTGCCGGCGCGCCGGGCACGCGGGTGGGATCGACAGGCACGTCCGCCGCGCGGCCCGGCCACGGCGCCAGCAGCGCATGAGCCGCCGCCGCGCCCAGCGCCGACGCGGCCCCGACCAGAAACGCGCGCCGCGTCGGCGGGCCGATGTGCCGCGCGTCGATCATCGGGGAACCCGGTGTGTCCCGTGATTTTTTCATCATCCCTCCGAACCCCGTGCCGCCATGCCCGGCCGAAGTTTAACCCGCAAAGCCGACTCGCGCAAAGGCGCACGGGGGATTCCGCCCCCCGTCCGCCCCCGACGTTTTCAATCGGGGGTCGAGGGCAGGCTGCAACGCGCCCCCCTCCGTCATTCCCGACGTCTTTTGTCGGGAATCCATCCTGATTTCTGTCATTCCGCGTCGACGATGTTCAATGGCGGGACGAAGAAAAAGAAGGATGGATTCCCGATTACTAACGTCGGGAATGACGGAGGGGGATGGATTCCCGATTGAAAACGCCTGCCCCCGACGTTATTAATCGGGGGTCGGGAATGACGGAGAGAGAAAGAGGGAATGACGGAAAGAGAGGAATGCGAGAAGGACGACGCGCGGCATGGACGGCTTTTGCCCCCTCCGTCATTCCCGACGTCTTTTGTCGGGAATCCATCCTTCTGTTGTTCTTTCCTTCCGCATCCCAGGCAGGACGAGGAAAAAGCAGCTTGGATTCCGGCTTCCGCCGGAATGACGGAGGGAGGCATAACAGCATTTGTCTCCTTCCGTCGTTCCGCATCACCGACGTCCAATGGCCGGAGAACCGTGCGTACGCGGAATCCATCTGTAAGATGTCCAATAGCAGGACGAGGAAAAAGAAGGACGGATTCCTGCCAGAAAATTGCAGGAATAGATAAGAAGAAGCGGTAGCAGTCTCGAAATTACCTATAGGTCACGAGGCCAATGCTTGAATGTCCTAATTGCTTTATGGAGAAAAATTTACCAATATTTACCAAATAACTAATTATTTGATAAAAAAGAGAAAAATTGAATAAATTGACATATTATTTGTTTTCTGATATTACCATACAACGATTACCTTGGAATACCTAAAAAATTACCTATCGCGCACTTCAAAAGGAGGCAGGACACATGAATGGAGACAATCCCAGAAGCCAGTTGGCAGAAAAACGAGGGGGCCTATTGACGAAAATCAAGGAAGCCGCTCAAGAAGGGAAAACCCGGGAGGTTTTATCTATGACAGAAAAACTTCGGAAAATTGAGATTTTAGTTGTTCGGGAAGAAAAACTTCGAAGTGATATCTCTGAACTGGATATCGAAAGTCCAGATTTACCCAGTCCAGATTTTCATTCCATGGAACGTAACGTTGACAAGATTGTCGAGAATCCCAACAGAGGAGGAGAAATGTCAAGAAAAGCAATAGCCCAAGCAACCACCAATGCTTTTGTGAAAAAAATGTCTAAAGATGGCATTGTTCTCCGCTGGATCAAGTACAAAATTTACAAGACAGAATCGGGATATAAAGTCGGAATTGCTACGGCCAACGAAAAAGAAAACAGGAAGAATTGGTGGTGGCTGGGCTTGAAAGATAAAAGTTTTGATGTGGCTGTTTTGCTTTGTCGGCCTATCAAGGGAGAAACCATCGGAATATGCCTCCCGAATTCTTTCTTTCTTAAGTATGGCGAAAGCCTTAGCCGATCTCGACAAGGTGACATAAAGATTAATGTGTTCCAAAGGGAACACGGGTATGTAGTGCAAGTTCCAAAAATCGGCGCTATCAATATTGATCGGTTCATTGGAGATTACTCACCACTGACTATATAGGACAAGCAAATCCTGTTTCCTACTACTCACCGAGAACAACAACTCCTTCCCTTCCGTCATTCCGCGTCGACGATGTCCAATGGCGGGAGAAACGTGCGCGCGGAATCCATCCGTAAGAGGCTAATAGCAGAGCGAGGAAAAAGAAGGATGGATTCCCGATTAAAAATGTCGGGAATGACGGAGAGAGAAAGAGGGAATGACGGAAAAGGTACAGGAATGACGGCGGCAACGGGCGCGGGAATGACAGAAAGAGAAAGAGGGAATGACGGAAGGGCGGGCATGACGGGCCGGTTGCAAATTGGGGTACGAACGGCTTTTTGCTTGACTATCCGTTGCCGGCTTCGGTAAACCGACTCAACACGAACGGTGCGACCGGCCGAACACGTTGCGGGACGGCGCGCCGTGAACGCGCCGGGGGGCCACGGCCGCCGAGCGGGCGTCCCCGTCACCGGAAATCACACATGCCCTACCAGCCTATTGAAAATTACGGGTTAATCGGCAACATGCGCACCAGCGCGCTGGTGGGCGTGGACGGCTCCATCGACTGGTTCTGTTTTCCCCACTTCGATTCGCCCAGCGTGTTCGGCGCGGTGCTGGACGACCGCAAGGGCGGGTGGTTCAAAATTGAGACCTCGAAAAACACGGTGAAGCACAAACAATTCTACTGGCCCGACACCAACGTCCTCGTCACCCGGTTTCTTTCGAAAGAAGGCGTGGGGCAGATCATCGACTTTATGCCGGTGGCGCCGAAGGACGCCGAGGCCGGTCACTGCATCATTCGCCACGTCCAGGCGATTCGCGGCAGTCTCAATTTTCGCCTGGAATGTTTTCCGGCGTTTAATTACGCGCAGGACACCCATACCACCACCCTGACCCGCGACGGCGCGCGCTTCGACACCGAGGGGCTGTCCATGTGTCTGGGGGCCACCGTCCCCCTGCGGCGGGAAGGCAACGGCGTGGTCGCCGAGTTTGCGGTTCAGGAAGGACACAAGGAGAGTTTTTCGTTTCAGGAATCCGGGCGGAACGATGACCCCTGCGCGGCCATGTCGCGGGACCTGGCCGAGACGCTTTTCCGTCAGACCGTGGACTACTGGCGGCAATGGCTGGCCCAATGCACCTACCGGGGGCGGTGGCGCGAAGTGGTGCAGCGATCGGCCCTGACGCTCAAACTGCTGACCTTTGAACCCACCGGCGCCATTATCGCGGCGCCGACGTGCAACCTGCCGGAAGCCGTCGGCGGACAGCGCAACTGGGATTACCGCTACACCTGGATTCGAGACGCGGCGTTCACCCTCTACGGCCTTCTGCGCATCGGATTCACCAAGGAAGCCGGACACTTCATGCAGTGGCTCGAAGCCCGCTGTCACGAACTGCATCCCGACGGATCGCTGCAAATCATGTACGGCATCGACGGCCGTCACGTATTGCGGGAAACCACGTTGTCCCATCTGGACGGCTATCGAGGCTCGCGTCCCGTGCGCGTGGGCAATGACGCCTACAACCAACTGCAACTGGACATTTACGGTGAATTGCTGGATTCGGTCTATCTCTACAACAAATACGGCGCGCCGATTTCCTACGACCTGTGGCGGCACCTGCGCCGCCTGGTGAACTGGGTGTGCGACAACTGGATGCGCCCGGACGAAGGCGTCTGGGAAGTGCGCAGCGGCCCGCAGCATTTCCTGTATTCCAAACTCATGTGCTGGGTCGCCATTGACCGGGGGCTGCGGCTGGCCGACCGGCGCTCCTTTCCCGCCGACCGCGACCGGTGGCTGAAAATACGGGATGAGATTTACGAAGAGATCATGGCGAAAGGCTGGAACGAAACCCGGCGGGCCTTCGTGCAGCATTACGGCAGCGCCACGCTGGACGCGGCCAATCTCATGATGCCCCTGGTCTTTTTTGTCTCCCCGACCGACCCCCGGATGATCCACACCCTGCAGGCGATTAATCAGGCCCCGGAGAAGGGCGGCCTGGTCGCCAACGCGCTGGTGTACCGGTACAACCTCCGCGAAACAAAGGACGGCCTCGACGGCGAAGAAGGCACGTTCAACATCTGCACGTTCTGGCTGGTCGAGGCGCTCACCCGCGCGGGGCGGACGGACGAAGCGCGGCTCATGTTCGAACAGATGCTCGGCTACGCCAATCACCTGGGGCTGTATGCCGAAGAAACCGGACAGCACGGCGAAAGTCTGGGCAACTTCCCGCAGGCGTTCACGCACCTGGGGTTGATCAGCGCGGCGTTCAACCTGGACCGGGCGTTGGGACACCGGGGCTGACCTCATGGCGTCGCCCGATGCGCGCCCGCGACCCGGCGCGCGGCCGCGCAATGTTCATACGCTGCTGAAGGCCCGCCTGCCCGCCCGGCTTTTCCAAATCCTGCGACAGGCCGGGACGACGGGCGACCGGCAACAAACGCCCGTGTACGCAGTCGGCGGGTTTGTCCGCGATCTCCTGCTCAACACGCCGACGGGCGACGTGGATCTGGTCGTGGAAGGCCGCGGGATTCGTTTCGCCAAAACCTTCGCGCAACACCACAAGGCCCGCGTCACCGCGCATGAACGGTTCGGCACCGCCACCGTGACCTTCGCGGACGGGCACAGACTCGACATCGCCACGGCTCGAACGGAACGATACGCGCGGCCGGCCGCGCTCCCCACCGTGACGCCGGGGACCATCGGGGACGATCTGGCCCGGCGGGATTTCACGATCAACGCCCTGGCCGTCCGGCTCAACCCCGCCCGTTTCGGCGATCTGGTGGACGTCCTCGGCGGCGAGCGGGACCTGCGCGGCAAGACCATTCGCGTCCTGCACGAGCGCAGTTTCATCGAAGACCCGACCCGCGCGTTCCGCGCCATTCGCTTTGAGCAACGCCTGGGTTTTCGATTGAGCAGGGACACCGCGCGCCTGCTACGGGAGGCGGCGCGACGCCGCGTCGTTCGCCGACTCTCCCCGTCACGACTGTCGGACGCCGTCATCCACGTCCTGTCGGAACGCGACCCCGGCGCCATTCTGGCCGGACTGGCGGACTTCGATCTGCTTCACGACATTCACCCGCGCCTGCGATGGTCGCCGGCGGCGGCCCGCCTGCTGAAAGACGCCGGCCGAGTTCTTGCGCGGCACACCCGCATCCATCCCGACCGGCCCGTGCAGCCCTGGGTCGTCTACGGCATGGCCGTGATGTCGACTCTGCCCCGCCCGGCCGTCAACGCCGTCCTTGCCCGGCTGCCGTTTCCCCGGCGTCAGGCCCACCTCATACTCCAGGCCATGCACACACGCGACCGCCTGCTACCCGCCCTGGCACAACGGCGGCGCGTCGTCCCGCTCGAAACGATTCGTCTCCTTCGCACACTTCCGGACGAGACGCTGATTTTTCTTCGGGCCGCCGTCCCGTCGGCGACGGGCAAACGACGCCTGTCCGCCCTGCTCGCCGCCGCTCAACGCGCGACGCCGGTCTTAACCGGCCACGACCTGCGCGCGATGGGCCTCACCCCGGGGCCTCTGTACACGCGCATCCTGAACCGACTGTGGGACGCGCGCCTGAAAGGCGCCGTCACCACCGAAACCGGCGAACGCCGCCTGGTCGCCCGCCTGACACGCCCGTCATAAACACCGCTCCCCGCCGTGTCTTGAGCGAGGGCGGGAATCCAGCCAGCCACCTTCCGTCATCCCCTCCCCCTCCTTCCGTCATTCCCGCTTTCTCTTTCCGTCACTCCCTCCCCCTCTTTCCGTCATTCCCGACGTTAGTAATCGGGAATCCATCCTTCTGTTGTATTGTCCTTTTTTCCGCCCTGCCATTAACATCTTCCAGATGGATTCCGCGCACCCATGGTTCCCCTGCCGTTGAACATCGTCGACGCGGAATGACGGAAATCAGGATGGATTCCCGACAAAAGACGTCGGGAATGACGGAGGGAGACAAATGCCGTCATGTCCGCATCCCTTCCTTCTCCGTCATTCCCGGCACCGCCGCCATTCCCTCCCCCTCTTTCCGTCATTCCCGACATTTTTAATCGGGAATCCATCTTTCTGTTGTATTGTACTTTTTTCCGCCCTGCCATTGACATCTTCCAGATGGATTCCGCGTGCCCACAGTTCTCCTGCCATTAGACATCAATGACGCGGAATGACGGAGGAGGCAAAGCGGGAATCCAGCCGTCCCACTCCGTCCGCCTGCTCCCGGCGCCATGCTTCTCTTTTGGCGCGGGACACGGTAAGATGCGCCATGCCCGTGCTCCCGCCCATCGAAACATTTCCGCCGACACGGGACGCGCCGCGCCATGTTCACCACTTCGCCGGTCACGACTATGCGAAAAGTTTTCAGTTCGCATAATCTGGTGGAAGTCGAGTCGTTCAAAGAACTCCTCGAGCAGGAACACATTCCCTCGTGGATCAAAAACCAGCGGGGTTCCTCACTGGCCGGCGAGGTGCCGTTCGCGGAAGTTTTTCCCGAACTCTGGGTGTTGAACGACGACGACTATCCCGCGGCGCGTGAATTATGGGAACACTGGCGCGCCGCCGTGCCGTCGGCGTCCACGGACTGGACCTGCGCCGGCTGCGGAGAATCTCACGAGAGGGATTTTACGACGTGCTGGCAGTGCGGACGCGACCGCCCCACCTGACCCAACGCCGCCCCGCCTATCCGGCCGCGAAGCGTTCCATGGCCATGTGTTTGATGGCGCGGAGGTCCAGTTTGCCGGTTCCCAGGACCGGAATCTGATCGACCTTGAAGAAGGCGTCTTTGCGCGGGAGAAATAAATTCGGCAAGCCCTCGGCGGCGACCCGTTCCAGCAGACCCGGAATGGCGTCTTCATCCACCGTGTGCAGCACCGCCAGTTGCTCCCCTTTCCGTTCGTCCGGCACGGACGTCACGGCAAACACCTGCGTTTCGGCGCCGGCCGCCTGATGCAGGGCCTCTTCGACTTTCCCATGCGGCACCATCTCGCCGCCGATTTTGGCAAAGCGGGACAGCCGGTCCGTGATGGTGAGGAATCCGTCTTCATCAAGGACGGCCATATCCCCCGTGACGTACCAGCCGTCACGCATGGCGCCGGCCGTCAGGTCCGCACGATGCAAATAGCCGCGCATCAGATTCGGCCCCTTCACGAGCAACATGCCGGAATCTCCGACGGGCACGGGAGCATACGAGTCGGGGTCCACAAGGCGGACGGCCACGCCGGGCAGAGGGCGGCCGACGGTGCCGCGCCTCGACGCCGGCTGGTAATAACCCGCCGCGCGAAAATCCGGGCAGTTCACGGCAATCACGGGCGCGCATTCCGTCACCCCGTAGCCTTCGATGGGGCGAATCCCGAACTTTTCTTCAAACGCGCCGGCCAGCCGCTCCGATAATTTTTCCGCTCCGGTCAGCACAATGCGAAGCGAACCCAGTTGATCCGGGGTGCATCGCCGCCAGTACAACTGCAAAAACGTCGGCGTCGTGATGAGGATGGTGACGCGGTGCCGGTGAATGAGGTCGCCGATGGCGCCCGCGTCGAGAGGCGTGGGATGATACACCACGCCCATGCCGTGATTGACGGCCAGCCAGATCGTCGCCAGATACCCGAAGGAATGAAAGAACGGCAGAATCCCCAGCAGGCGGTCATCGCGGCCCAGGTGCATGACCTGCGCCACCCCTTCGACATTGGAGTCGATGTTGAAATGCGTGAGCATGACCCCCTTCGGCTCTCCCGTGCTGCCGCTGCTGAAAATAATCGTCGCCAGATCGTCCATCCGCGAACGACCGACCGTCCCGGCATACCGCTCCAACACGCCCATGGGCGCGCCGAGCGCCAGCGCCAGCGCCGTCATCCGTGCGGCTGTCCCGATGGCGGCGCGCACGTCGTCGATCCAAATGACGGTGACGCCGTCGGGCGCGTCCAGGTTTGCTTTCTCCATGAACACGCGGCTGGCCACCACCGTGTCGAGACCGGCGGCCTTCACCGCCGCCGCCATTCCGTCGCGCCCGGTCGTGTAATTGAGATTCACGGTCGTCCGCCCCGACAGCGTGGCCGCAAGATTGACCAGCGCGCCGCCGACGCTGGGCGGCAGCAGGATGCCCACGACGCGCTGCCGCTTCCAGTGCGGGCGGAGCGCGCGCGCCAGCGCGAGGGCGCCGACAAGCGATTGCAGACAGGTGACGCCGGGCCGGGTCGCGTCGGCAAACGCGACGCGCAGCGGATGACGGCGCGCCGCGCGCACAAAGGAATGCTGAAGCGGCCGCCGGTCGGCCTTGCGGTAATGCCAGACTTCTTCGCCCAGTTCCTGAACGCGCTGCCGCACGTCGGCGGCCGTCGATGTGGAGGGCATGGGCGCGCCGTAGGCCACGGTCACGGGATAGGGCACGCGCTCCGGCCGCTTCATCAGAAATTTCCCGCCGATAAAACTGAAGATGCTGCCCCAGACCCGGTCGAGATGGACGGGAATCACGGGCACATCCCGCCCCTTCACGATGCGCTCGAACCCCTGGCGGAACGACAACAGGCCGCCCGTGCGCGTAATCTGTCCTTCGGGAAACACGCAGACCAACTCCCCGTCGTCCAGTTGCCGGCCGGCTTCGCGCAGTGAATGAAGAATCTCACGGGGAGTCCCGCGCGCGGAAATGGGAATCGCGCCCAGAATCCGCGCGAACCGATGCACGACCGGGCGTTCGTAATACTGCCGGTCCACGACAAAGCGAATCGGACGATCCACGCTCGCCAGCAACAGCAGCCCGTCCACAAACGACACGTGATTCGGCAGCAGCAACGCGCCGCCCCGTTCCGGCACATGGTCCCGCCCCACCACGCGCAGGCGGTAGAGCGTGTGCGTGCAGAGAAAGAGCGCCATGCGGAGAAACGTTTCCGGCATCACCCGCACGGCCCACACCGTCAGGCCGGCCGTGACCAGCCCCGACACCAGCAGAATCTCGCCGGCGTTGAACCCCGACAGCGACAACCCCCATGCCGCCACCGACCCGGCCATCACGCCGCTGAAGACAAAGATGTTGTTGAAGGCAATGACGGCGCCGCGCCGGTCGTCCGGCGCGCGCCATTGAATCAGCGCGTTCAGCGGCACCACGATGAACCCGCTGGCCACGCCCAGCCATCCCATGCCGGCCACCGTCCCCGTCACGCCGGGACGCATCGCGCCCAGGACGACCAGCCCCGCCGCAAGTCCAATCGCCCCCAACGGAATCTGCCCCACCTCCACTTTCGAGTTCGACAGTCTGCCCGCCGCAACGGACCCAATCCCCACGCCGATGCCGAAGGCGGCCAACGGCACGCCGGACCACGCATCGGACAATCCCAGCACGGCCTTCGCATACACCAGAATATCCTGTCCGACCAGACTGGCGACGGTCCAATACGCCACGCTGCCCAGAATCCCCAATCGCAGAACACGGTCCGCCCGCGCCGCCGTCCAGGCGCCGCGCAACGTGGCGCCGACCCCGCCGTCCGTCCGCGCGCGCGGCACGGCCGGAATCAGGAACGACGCCGCAAACCCCGCCAGCGAACAACACAGCAGCGCCAGGCAGGCCAGCCACGGCGACGCCCCCGCCAGTTGAAGCAACACGCCCCCCAGCCCCGTGCCGCCGATAATGGCGAGGAACGTCCAGAGTTCGAGTTGCCCGTTCCCGACGGCCAGTCGTTCGTGAGGGAGCAACTCCGGCAGAATGCCATACTTCGCCGGACTGAACAGCGCGCTTTGCACCGCCATGCCCGCCAGCACAATGAGCGGCAGCAGCCCCCCCGACGGATTGCCGTAGAGCGCCAGCACACCCAGCGCCATCAACGCCACCTCAACCGCCTTCAGCGTCACAATCACGGAGCGTTTGCTGAATCGATCCGAAAAGACGCCGGCAAAGACGGAGACCAGCGCCAGCGGCAACGTGAACACGACAAAGGTGCGGGTCGTCTGGGCCTGGGACGCGGCTTCGAACGCCGGGCCTGCGCCCATGTTCGACGCCAGTTGCCTGATGGCCAGCAACGCCACCATCAACTTCCAGGCATTGTCATTGAACGCCCCGAAGAACTGGGCCACGAGAAGCCCGCGCAGGGACGAGACGCCGCGATGATGATTGTCGGAGAGAGTGCCGGAGACCATGAACGCCTTGACCGGGTTAAGAAAAACGCGCCGTCCGGCCGGGAGTGTCCGGCTCACCCGGCGCATGACCGGCGACACCACGGAACGCCGGGGGCCGCCTCGGCGGCATGAACCACGCGGACAGTGTAGGCCATCGCATGACGAACGGCAAGCAACGCCGGCGACAACCTGCGCTGTTCTTTCCGCCGACGCCGCCGCTGTCACCGTCGCCGCCAACGACGGCGACGCAGCAACCCTCCCTCCGTCATTCCCGACCCCTCCTTCCGTCATTCCCGACGTTAGTAGTCGGGAATCCATCCTTCTGTTGTATTGTCCTTGATTAGGACGAAGAAAAAGAAAGATGGATTCCCGATTAAAAACGTCGGGAATGACGGAGAGGTACGGCGGGCACGCCGTCTAACCGAATCATTTGACGATGCTTCCGTCGCGCACACATAATAAGCGAATGACCGACACCACGCCGACGGACACACCGCATGTCGACGACTGGATACCGCGCCTGCGAACCATTTACGACCGGGCCGTCCTGCAATATGAGCGCGGCCGGCGCGACCCCGACCAGGTCATTGACCGCGACGCGCTGGCGTTCCTCGATTCCATCGGCACGTCCGCACGGGAACTGTATGATTTTGTCGAAGAATGGGTGGACGACGGCGAGCCGGATTTCGACACCGTGGCCGCCATCACCGGCGTTCGCCGGTCGTATTTTCTCACGGTGCAGCAGGGACGCCCGTCCGACAGGCAAGCGCCGCCCGCGTTGCCGTCCGGCTATGCCGAGTTGGGCGGATACCGATGGCTGCCCCGCATCATCGCCAAGGCTCGCGCCAAACTTCGCGGAGAACTGTCGCCGGAGACAATGTTCGGCTGCAGCACCGACCGGCCGTTTTTGCGGAGCGCGAACATGGAACCGGCCGAATTTCTGAACATCGTGTGGGAAGCCGGCGCAGACGATCACCTCATTCTGGAAGCCGTGCGGCAACGCGCCGCGCCGACTCCCATCGACGAAACATGCGACATAAGACGCGCAACATGACGGAAAAAATCCAAAAATCCGACGACGAATGGAAACAGCAACTCACCCCGGATCAATACGCCGTGACGCGCCGGCAAGGCACCGAGCCGGCCTTCAGCGGCGCCTACTGCCACCACAAAGCCGACGGCGCGTATCATTGCGTCTGTTGCGACGCCCCCCTGTTCCTCTCGCAAAACAAATTTGACTCCGGCACCGGCTGGCCGAGTTTCACGCAACCCGCCAACGCAGACGCCACGGACGCCAACGCCGACCACACCCACGGCATGACGCGCGTGGAAGTCACCTGCCGCCGCTGCAACGCCCACCTCGGCCACGTCTTCGACGACGGCCCGCCGGAAACGGGACAAAGGTTTTGCATTAATTCGCTGGCGCTGGAGTTTAAGGAGAAGGCGGGAGATAAATGAAACAAAAAAAAGAAAGGCACCTAGAATTGTGTGGAGTGTGCGGAATCATCGCTTTGCCCTGGTTCGCTGGTCACGACACCGGCGGATAGTCCCCACCCCATCCCACTTGCCGAATTTTTCCGCGAGTCTGTCCATGGTCGTAGCGGCTTTTTCCATGGAACGCTTTTTCTCCATGGAACGTTTTTGTGTGTCAACTTTTTTGATACGAGACATGGTCTCCCCTTTCCGCAGTCTGCCCATCCAACAACAGCGCAAGTCTGGACAACCGATGGCAACGACGGCGGCAAATCACTCCGCCAACTTATTAAACGCATCCAACGCCGCGACTTTGTAACATTCGGCCATGGTGGGATAATTAAAGACGGTGGACATCAGGTAGTCCAGCCCGCCGCCCAGGCCGAGCACGGCTTGGCCGACGTGCACCAGTTCGGTGGCGCCGGAGCCGATGACGTGGACGCCCAGCAGGCGGCGCGTGTCGCGGTGGAACAATAACTTCAACAGCCCGGCGTCGTCGCCCATGATCTGTCCGCGGGCAATTTCCCGGTAACGGGACAACCCCACTTCATAGGGAATTTTTCCGGTGGTCAGTTCCTGTTCCGTCGCGCCGACCATGGAAATTTCGGGGATGGCGTAAATCCCGACGGGGAAGTGATTGGTCATGGGAGCCGCCTTGACGTCGAACGCATGGCAGGCCGCGAGACGGCCCTGTTCGGACGACGTGGCGGCCAGACTGGGATAGCCGATGACGTCGCCGGCCGCAAAAATATGCGGGGCGGTCGTGCGAAAACGATCATCCACCGTCAGCCGTCCCCGGTCGTCGGCTTTCAACCCGGCCGCCGGCAGATTCAACGAGTCGGTGGCCCCGATCCGGCCCACCGCAAACAACACGAGATCGGCCACGAGTTTTTTTCCCGATTCCAGATGCACGACGGCTTTCCGGGGACTTCCCTCGGACAATTCCAGCCGTTCCACCGTTTCGCCGAGCCGAAAGGTCACGTCGCGGTTTCGCATTTGATGAATGAGTTCATCGACGATTTCGGTGTCCAGAAACTCCAACGGCCGTTGGCGTCTGTCCACCAGCGTCACCTCAACACCGGCGAGCGCGGCAAACATCGAAGCATATTCAAGCCCGATGACCCCGGCGCCTACGACCGCGATGGTTCGCGGAATGCGTTCCAGACTCATCACTTCGTCGCTGGTGATAATCAGATTGGGACTGCGCCGAATCCCCACGGGAGGGGCCGGCACAGTGCCAACGGCAATCAGAATGTAGTGCGCGTGAATCCGTTGCGTGGAACCGTCGCCGACGACTTGCACCGTGTGCGCGTCGATGAACGACGCCTCGCCGTGCACCATCATGACGTCATTGCGCCGCAGTTGTTGTTCCAGCACCTGTCCTTCCCGTTCCATCACTTCGTTGACCCGTGAAAATAATTGCTCAACCGTCGGCCGGGCCGATCCGGTGACGCCATGGCGGGTGCGAAATTGTTCTGCGTGCCGGCCAAACGCGACGACGGCTTCCCGAAAGGTTTTGCTGGGAATGGTGCCGGTGTCCAGGCAGACTCCGCCGACCACGCGGCGTTTTTCCACCACCACGACGCGCTTGCCCAGTTTCGCCGCCTGCACCGCGGCCCGCTGGCCCGCCGGCCCGCTGCCGATGCACAACAGGTCGACGCGCAACGGATCGTTCACCATGTTCCGGCGTTTTCCCGATGCGTCACGTTATGCACTTGGCGATTTTCCTTCCCCCGCATGTCTTCACACCCGCACGGCTCCGCTCGAAAGCGGCACTGTCCTGTCTGACGGTCGGAATATGCAATGCGCGCGGCACCGTGGCGACGCCAGAATACACGGCCTCATGGCCCGTGGCAAGACCCGTCGCGTGACCGGATGACGTCTCGATGTGAAACCTGTCAATGGACTCCCTGCCGTTTGTCATGGGCGAACGCGGGGGAAAAGAAGGATGGATTCCCGATTACTAACGCCTGCCCCCGACGTTCCCATTCGGGGGTCGGGAATGACGGAGGGGGGAGAGGGAGGATGAAGAGGAAGACGGCATTTGTCTCCCCTCCGTCATTCCTTCCGTCATTCCCGACGTCTTTTGTCGGGAATCCATCCTGATTTCTGTCATTCCGCGTCGATGATGTTCAATGGCAGGAGAACCGTGGGTGCGCGGAATCTATCCGCAAGACGTTAATGGCAGGAAGAAGGCGCGGATGGTCTCTCCCCTTGCCGGTCATCGCTCCGTGGTATAATCGGGGCGTTGTGCGCATCCTCATTGTCGAAGACGAACTCAAAGTCGCGTCGTTCATTCGCCGCGCGCTGGAAGAAGAAAGTTACGCCGTGGACGTGTGTTCCGACGGCGTTCAGGGACGGGACATGGCCTCGGAGGTCGACTATGATCTGATTCTGCTTGATCTCCTGCTCCCCGGTCTGGGCGGCATTGACGCGCTGAAAGCCATGCGGGACGCCGGAGTCACCGCGCCGATTCTTATTCTGACCGCGAGATCGAAAGTGGAACAGCGCGTGAAAGGACTCGACGCCGGCGCGGACGATTATCTCACCAAACCGTTTGCGATTGAAGAACTGCTGGCCAGAGTCCGTGCCCTGCTGCGCCGCACCGGCGGGGACACGGCCGGCGTGCTGCACATTGACGACCTGCTCCTGAATCCCGTGACCCGCGAAGTCACGCGAGGCGGGCGGCGCATCGAACTGACCTCGAAAGAATACGCGCTGCTGGAATACATGATGCGGAACACGGGGCGCGTGCTCACGCGGCCGATGATCGCCGAGCATGTGTGGGATCTCGATTTTGACACGTTCACAAACGTCATTGACGTCTATATCAGTTATCTGCGGAACAAAATCGACCGGGATCATGAACGCGCGCTCATCCACACGGTCCGGGGCAGCGGCTACACCCTGAAGGCGGCCGATGGCTGACACATCCATCCGCGTCCGGCTGACGATCTGGTACGGCGGCGTCCTGGTCTGCATTATGATACTGTTCGCCGGCGTGCTGTACGTCGTCATGTCGCGGGCGTTGCAGGAGCACGTTGACCGCTCGCTGGAAGAAGCCGCCGTCGCCGCCGCCCGTTCGCTGGAAGAACACCGCTTTGGCCCGTATCTGCTGCTGGGCGATCTGACACAGTCGTTTCCCAGGCTCGCCCTCATTGACAAGTTCTTTCATATCTTCGGCCCGCAGGGCCGGATCACGCTCCAGTCCGCCAACGTGTCGACGCGCAACATTCCCTTGAGTCAGACGGCGCGGGACGCGGCGCTTCAGGGCCGGGGCACGTTTGAAACCATCCGGTTCCAGGATGAGATTCCGATCCGGCTGCTGTCCTATCCCATTCGGCACGGCGACGCGCTCGTCAACATTGTGCGCGTCGGCACGTCCCTCCGCCCCGGCGAAAACATGCTGTCCCGCCTGGTGTTTGTCCTGCTCATCGGCGCGCCGCTGGCGGTGGCCGTGAGCATCTGGGGCGGCTGGTTTCTGGCGGGACGCGCTCTGCGGCCGGTCGACGCCATGACGCTGACCGCCCGCCGCATTACGGGAGGCGACCTCACCCAGCGCATTCACACCACTTCGAAAGACGAAATCGGCCGCCTGGCTTCCACGTTCAACGACATGATCTCGAGGCTGGAAATCTCGATCCGGCAAACCCGCCAATTCAGCGCCGATGCGTCGCATGAATTGCGCACCCCGTTGACGATCATCAAGGGCGAAGCCGAACTGGCGTTGCGGAAAGCCCGCTCGCCCGACGTCTACCGGGAAGTGCTGGAAAGCAATCTGGAAGAAATTGACCGGATGAGCCGCATTGTGGATGAACTGCTGTTTCTCTCGCGCGCCGATCTCGGCGAGGTGACCATGGCGTCGGACCCCGTGCCGCTCGACGCGCTGGTGCGGGAAATTCATTCGCAGGCCATGGTGCTCGGACAGGAACGCCGCATCGAAACCGTCCTGGAGCGCGTCGACCCGGCACGGGTGTCGGGAGACGAATGGCGGCTTCGCGAGTTGCTCCTCAACGTCGTCGACAACGCCGTGAAATATTCACCGCCGGGAGGCGTTGTGCACATCAGCCTCACCACGACACGGGACAGGGCGCTGGTGTGCGTCCGGGATCACGGCATCGGCATCGCCGAGGAAGACCAACTCGCCATCTTTGACCGGTTTTACCGCACCGATGCGGCGCGCGCCCACGCGCAACAAGGCACGGGGCTGGGCCTCGCGATCTGCAAATGGATTGTCGAGGCGCACCACGGGTCCATGACGGTCGAAAGCGCGCCGGGCCAAGGCTCCCGCTTTACCATTTCTCTGCCTCTGATCTCCGCCGCCTGACCCCTCCCCGCCGTTTTTCTCGTCAGGATTAGAACGTTTTAATCCACGGCTAATGTGGGGTTCATCCTCCCGTGTTACACATCATTCATGCCGTGAATGAACGGTTCACCGTTGCACCGAAAGGGAGGACGCCATGACACAACCCATGACACAACCCATGACACAATCATTGCACCGCTCATCACCCGCCGCCGCACACCGGGGCGTTCACAAAAGCATGACGGGCCTTGCGGCCGTCGCCCTGTCCGGCATCCTGGCGATTGCCGTCACGGTCGGCGCGACCGATTCCTCCGCGCCGTCCGGCGTCTCGACGCCGCCACCGGCCCCCGCCGGCGCGCCGATGCCGGGCGGTTTCGCGCAACTTGTCAAAATGGTTCGGCCCGCCGTCGTCAATATCACGGTCTCCAGAAACGCCGGATCGGGAGAGACGCCGCCGCATGGACGACCCGGATGGTTCGAGCGCGGCCCGCGTGACAGAAACTTTTTCGGGATGCCTCCGTTCCCCGCTCCGCGACGTGACCCGCGAGGGATGGGAATGGGGTCCGGGGTCATCGTGAGTCCCGACGGATACGTGGCCACCAATCACCACGTCATCGAAGGCGCGCACACCGTGACGGTGACCCTGCTCGACAAACGAACGTTTGCCGGGACGCTGGTGGGCAGCGACCCGCAGACCGACCTGGCCGTGATTAAAATTCAGGGCGACGACCTGCCCTTCGTCTCCTGGGGCGATTCCTCCTCGCTTGAAGTCGGCGACTATGTGCTGGCGGTCGGCAGTCCGTTTGGGCTGCATTCCACCGTGACGCAGGGCATCGTCAGCGCCAAGGGGCGCGGCGGCATGGGCATCACCCAGTATGAAGACTTTATTCAGACCGATGCCGCGATTAATCCGGGGAACTCCGGCGGCGCGCTGGTCAACATGCGCGGCGAACTGGTCGGCATCAACACCGCCATTCTCTCACGAACGGGCGGCTCGCAGGGCGTGGGGTTTGCCGTGCCCGCCGGCATCGGCCGGCACGTCTACGCCAGTCTCGTGAAGACCGGCACCGTCGTCCGTGGATTTCTGGGCGTCGGGATTCAGGCCGTCACCCCGGACCTGGCGAACTCGTTTCATCTGGACCGCCCCGCCGGCGCCATTGTGACCGACGTCCGCGAGGCCAGTCCGGCGGCCTTCGGCGGACTCCGGCGCGGAGACATCATCATTCGCTACCGGGAACAGACCATCGCCACCCCGCGGGACCTGCAACGCGCGGTGACCACCACCCCCGTCGACACGGATGTCACCATGACCATCATGCGTGACGGCGAGGAACAGACCCTGCGCACGACGATCGCGGAACATCCGGCGAGTCAACGCACCGCCGCCGCTTCATCGCCTGCCGGCGCCGTGCCCCGTCTGGCCGGGCTGGCGGTGGAGGATCTCACGCCGCCCCTGGCCCGGCGGCTTGGCGTTGATGACCGGATGACCGGCGTGGTGATTACCGAAGTGCGCGCCGGCAGTCATGCCGGGAACGCCGGCCTGATGCAAGGCGACATCATCCGCGAGATCAATCACGCGCCGGTGCCGTCCTTGAACACGTTTCGACAGGCCGTGCGGACGTTGCCGGCCGATGAGCCGGTGTTGCTGTTCATCCATCGCCGGGGAATGCCCCTCTTTCTCACGGTGAAGGTATGAGCGGCGCACACGTCTTGCGGCGGGACAGGCCATACGCGAACGGCGTCTCGCCCGAATCCGCGTATTTCCGCGCGTTTGCATTGCGCCCCCTGCTGGCCCGGTCGGAGGAACTGGAACTGGCCAGGCGCATTGACGACAGCAGCCGGAACATTCGGAACACGCTCGCCGACGCGGCGCGCTCCCTGCGGCATCTTGGCCGCACGCCGCCGTTTCGTGACGCGCTGCACTCGCTGGCCGACATTCGCGCGCGAAGCGGCTTGTCCGCGCCGGCCGTGGATGAAGCCCAGGCACATTTGTCGGCGCTCCGGGACGCCCTGGCGAAGCAGGGACGAAACCATCGCGAGATTCGAAACCATCTGGCGCACCTTCAACGGGAACTGGCCGCCAGCCGCATCGAACTGGAGCGGGCCAAAGATATGCTGGTGCAACGGAATCTCCGTCTGGTCGTGGACATCGCCAAACGATTGACGGGACGCGGGATGAGTTTGCTGGACCTTGTGCAGGAAGGCAACATCGGCTTGATGCGCGCGGCGGAACGGTTTCAATACCGCAAGGGGTTTAAATTCAGCACCTATGCCACGTGGTGGGTGCGCCAGGGCATGTTGCGCGCCATCGCCGACCAGGTTCGAACCATTCGCGTGCCGGTGCATGTCACCGAAGCCTGGCAGCGCATGATCCGAATCTCCCGGCGTCTGACTCAACAACTGGGCCGCGAGCCGCGACACGAGGACATCGCCCGGACCCTGGCCGTCAGTCCCGAACGAGTGCGGCACACGACGCAGGCGTTTTTGGACCCGGTCTCGCTGGACCAGCCACGGGCCGGCCATGAAACGTTGTGGGGCGATTGTCTCCCGGACCTTCATGCCGCGCCGCCGGACGCGCGCATTCAGGACGAACAGGAACAGGCCCACGTCCGCCGCATCCTGGAGGGCCTGCCGCCGCGCGAACAACAGGTGCTTCGCTTGCGGTTCGGCATCGGCGACGGACACCCCCGCACGCTGGAGGAAGTGGGGCGCATCATGCGCGTGACGCGCGAGCGGATTCGACAAATCGAGGTTCTGGCGCTCAAAAAACTTCGCGATCCCGCCATGAAAGCGCAACTGGCCGGGATGTGTTAGGGACGCTCACTCGTCGGCCAGGTTCGCCAGGTCCAGCAGGAAAGCGTAGATGAACGCCAGTTCTTTGTAACGTTGAAACCGGCCCGACGCCCCCCCATGACCCGCATCCATGTTGGTATGGAGCAGCAGCCGGTTCCGGTCGGTTTTCATGCGGCGCAACTTGGCCACCCACTTCGCCGGCTCCCAGTACTGCACTTGGGAATCGTGCAGCCCGGTGGTGACCAGCAAATGAGGATACGCCTGTGCCGCAATCTGATCATACGGGGAATAGGACACCATGTACTCGTAATACGTTTTGTGGTTGGGATCGCCCCATTCGTCATATTCTCCCGTGGTCAGGGGCATCGTCGGGTCCAGCATGGTGGTCATCAGATCCACAAACGGGACCTGCGCCACCACGCCGTGAAACAGGTCGGGCCGCATGTTGATCACCGCGCCCATGAGCAGCCCTCCGGCGCTTCCGCCCATCGCATACAACCGCTCCCGTCCGGTGCGGCCCTGCCGGATGAGATGTTCGGCGCAGGCGATAAAATCCGTGAACGTCGCCTTCTTGCGCAACAGTTTGCCGGCCTCATACCACTCCCGCCCCAACTCTTCCCCGCCCCGAACGTGCGCGATGGCAAACGTGAACCCGCGATCAAGCAGGCTTAATCTCGAGGAACTGAACGCCGCGTCCAGACTGATTCCGTAAGCGCCGTAGCCGTACAGGAGGAGCGGATTGCCGGTCGGTGTTCGCCGGTCGGGACGGTACACCAGCGAAATCGGGATCTGCGCCCCGTCCGGCGCCGTGGCCCACGTGCGTTCCGTCGAGTACCGCGACGCCAGAAACCCGCCCAGGATGTCCTCCCGTTTGCGCAACACTTGCGTTCGAGTGCGCATGTCATAGTCATACACCGAATGCGGCGTGGTCATGGAGGTATAAACGTACCGCAGCGTGGAGGTTTCATACGACGGGTTCTCGCCCAGCCCCGCCAGATACGCCGGCTCGTTCATCTCCACAGAATGCTCACCGTCCCCGCTCCGGGGAATCACGCGCAGCCGGACCAGGCCGCGATGCCGCTCTTCCGCGACAAGAAAATCACGAAACAACTCAAAGGATTCCAGCAGCACGTCGTCACGGTGGGGCAGCACTTCTTCCCAGGACGCCTGATCCGTGCGATGGACGGACGTCTTCATCAGTCGAAAATTCTTCGCGTTCCAATTCGTGAGAATATAAAACGCATCCCCGTCATGCTCGACCTCGTATTCATGAAACCGCCGGCGCGGGACAATCACCGAAAAGGCGCCGGCCGGCCGGTCCGCGTCAAGATAGCGATACTCGGAACTGACGGTTTGATGCGACGCGATCAGGATGTACCGTTTTGACTTGCTCTTGAACACCGTCACGGAAAACGCCTCGTCCGTTTCTTCAAACACCGGCACGTCGGACGACGGAGGACAGCCCAGCGTATGCCGAAAAATTTTCGAGGCGCGCAGAGTGTCGGGATCCTGCGTGCCATAAAAAATATTCCGGTTGTCGTTGGCCCAGGCCAGATCGCCGGTCACGTGCTCAAGGCGGTCCTCCAGCCACTCGCCGGTGACCACGTTCCTGAATCGCACCGCGTACAGACGCCTCCCCTGCGTATCAAACGAATACGCGAGCAGCGTGTGGTCCGCGCTCATGGCCATCTCGCCAATGGCGAAAAACTCATGGCCTTCGGCCAACGCATTCACGTCCAGTATCACCTCTTCACGGGCCTGAAGCGTCTCCCGCTTGCGGCAACAGACCGGATATTCCTTCCCCTCTTCGTATCGCGTGTAATAGTAGTAGTCATCGTATTTGGCGGGCACGGACGAGTCGTCCTGTCGGATTCTCGATTTGATTTCCTCAAACAGATTGTCCTCGAACCGCGACCGGTGGGCCATCACGCGCCGGGCATGGGCATTTTCTTCCCGGAGATAGGCCAGGACGTCGGGGTTGTCACGTTCGCGCAGCCAGTAATACTGATCCACGCGGACGTGGCCGTGTTGTTCCATGGTCGTGGGACGCATGGCGGCGAGCGGAGGAGTCACGGACCCTTCGGGCGTTTTCCGTGGAGGTGATGACACAAGCGGACTCCGGGTGAACCGGCCTCACGCCCGGCGACGGGTTACTCGTCTTTCCAGGCCGGGCGCGCGCGCAGTTGCTTGACGCGCCTTCGCCGTTTTTTCTGATCGAGGCGCCGCTCAACGGCGACGCGCGGCGTCTGAACGGGTTTGCGGATGGCGCGCGGCGTGAGGGCTTCCCGAAGAAGCCGGCGCACTTTTTCAATCGCATCGGCGCGATTCATCGCCTGGCTGCAAGAGCGCTGGGCGGACACGGACAGAATCCCCTCTCTGCTGACCCGTGTGCGGAGCGTGTCGCAGATCCGCCGTTTTTGCGCCGCCGTCAACGACGGGGAACCCGCAACGTCAAAGGAGAGCGTCACTCGCGTATTCACCTTGTTGACGTGTTGTCCGCCCGGCCCGGCGCTACGCGAGGCGCGCAATCGAAGTTCCCGTTCCGGAATGGACAGTCTGGCCGTGATGGGCACCATGGAATCCTTGTCGGCATGACCCCGGTCGTTCCGCGTCCCCGCCGGCGGCAACGCGTTCCCGCCGGTTCGTCGGAGCGGCCAGCGTAAACGACGCGAACAAGTTTCACAAGCGGAACCCGCGCGAAACATATGAACGACGCGGGGGGACGACGGGCGGGATGCACAGGGAAGGAGGCGGGAACAAGCCCGAACGCGGCGGAGCGCACTCCGCCGCGTTCACGGCGCGCAGGAGGCCGCGCGTCAGCCCTCCCCGGACCCGACCGGGATCAATTTGGGCCTGGCTTCTTCCGCCTTGGGAATGGTCACCGTCAACACGCCCTTGTCATACGTGGCCGCCGAGGCATCCGGCTTCACGTACCGGGGCAGGCGAAAACTCCGGGCGAACGACCCATACCGCACTTCACGGACGTAACAGTTCTCCTCGTCCTCCGCACGTTCGCGTTTCCGCTCGCCTTCAAGGGTCAGCGTGTGATCGGTCACGGACAACTTCACGTCCTTCGCGTCCATGCCCGGCACCTGGGCTTCCACGTACAGATTGTCTTTGTCTTCGTAGACATTGACCGGCGGAACCCAGTTCACCGCTTCGGCCGGGTCATCCCACAACGGACGCCGAAACGGCTGCACGCAACACGCATCCAATTCTTTCAACAGATCCCATTGTCTCATGTGACACCTCCTTCCGGCACATCTGCCGGGTTGATCGTCCCGACTCACATTTATTTCCCTGAAATTTCCCTGAAGCGCTTCTGTCCTTCAGATAAATCCCGCCGGGCAAAAGTCAAGGCCGAATCATGGCGGCGAAGGGAAGACGGCGGGGATCACGTGAGCGCCGCTTTGACGCCGCAATACATGATGATGACTTCCACGGCATGGGCCGCGATCACGACCGGGAGACTGCGCCACCGCAGAAAGAGAGCCGCCCATGCCAGTCCGTCCCAGACGGCGATCCAGTGCAGATGACGAAACGTCATGACCATAAACGGGTCCCACGCAAAGGCCAGCGCGGACAGGCCCATGGCGACAATCGAACACCACGGGACGCCGGCGGCGCGCGACTCCGGAATCCATCGACGGCACACATGCTCCAGCCGCCCCAGGAGGAACCCTCGAAAATGCAATTCGACACCGGCCGCAATGACGACCGTCAACCACGGGATCATCACGAACACGGGAACCTTCGCGTGAGGCGTCTCGCGCAAAAACGTGATGTCGCCCCCCAACGCCGGCACCGCCCACAGAATGACGGCGGTGTTGACCGCTCCCAGCACGCATCCCGTCCAGAGTCCCCACCGGAGTCCCTGGCCCAGACGGTCGCGGGACAACCCCAGGCCGGCCGGCGCGCGGGCGTTGAGCGTCCACCAGACGGCCAGCGCGCCATAGCCGGCCAGTTGCGGGACAAACTGCAGGAGCGGATCGCGCTGATTCGAAACAGGCAACAGGTAAAACAATCCCGTCAGACAGATTGGAAGCAGCGCCAGCCAGGAGGCGCGTTCGGCGGGCACAGGCATCAAAGGCTCCGTGCGCACGGGGACGTCCGCCCCCGGCTCTGTCTGACGGAAGGGCGCCGTCCGCCGTCCCTGTCGCCGGCGCCTGCGTCGTCGCGCCTTGCGATAGGCGCGTGCTTCCGCGTATGATTCGGTCGAACGTTGCCGGCAACCATGGACACATTGAAGACATTCATGCGGAATCGCGCCGCCGCTGTCGCCGTCGCCATCGACGCCGCCGTTGCCGTCGGCCGTCCCGTGACGCGCGGATTATTTGCGGGCCTGATCATCATGGGCATGGCCATCTGCGGCGCGGGCGTCCCCGACCTGTTCGCCGAAGACTCCGCGCCTCTGAAAGAACTTCCGCGAGCCATCTTGCAAGAGACTCCTCCCAAGTTCGCGGAATGGGGTTTTGAAACCGGCACGGACGCCGCGTCACTCCCCGGATTTTCCCCGCACAAACTGGGACAGGGACATCCGGGACAATGGACGGTGGTGACGGAGGACAACGCGCCAAGCCCAAGCCACGCGCTGTTGCAATCCACGCCCTGCGCGGACCCGGATTGCTACCACCTGCTCATTCAGGACAGCCTTCGCGTGGAATACGTTGATCTGTCGGTGGGCATCCTCTCGAAACTCGGCACCCCGACGGCGGCGGCCGGCCTGGTGTTGGGGATGCAGGACCCGAAAAATTTCTACGCCGTCCTCGCGTACCCGGCAAGCAACACCGTCAGGGCCTGGCGTTTTGCAAACGGCGTTCCCGCGTTGATCGAAGAACATCCGGTCGTGCCCAAGCCAAGAACGCGATGGCATTTCCTCCGCATCCAGCGAAACACGATCATGAGCAAAGAGTTTCTGGAAATCGCGTTTGACAACCAGTTTGTCCTGTCCGTCGACGACTCCGCGTTCCACACCGGCCAAATCGGATTCATCACCACCGGGGACGGCACCTTCGCCTTCGATAATCTGCGGGTCGTGGAATTGCTCACCAGCCGCCCCCTCTCCCGGCCGCCCGCGTACTAAATTCATTAATTCGCGGACGCGGATGCTTCGCCGAACGGCAGCGGCAGCAGCGCGTAAGGATCGACCCTCGCCCCGTTGAGTCGAACGCCCCAGTGAAGATGCGGGCCGGTGGCGCGTCCCGTGGCTCCCACCGCGCCGAGCACCTGTCCCCCGGTGACGGTCTGGCCCTGCGTCACGTCCACGCGAGACAGGTGGAAATACATCGAGAACAGCCCCAGCCCGTGATCCACGACGACGCCGTTCCCCGTAAAAAAATGATCCATGGTGAGCCGCACAATGCCGTCGTTCATCACGGACACGGGCGTACCTTCGGGAGCCGCGATGTCTTCCCCGCTATGCGGTTTTTTCGACTGCCCGTTAATCACCCGGCGGCTGCCGAATCGCCCGGACCGGGTTCCCGCGACCGGCGCACGAAAGGCGTCCCTCCACAACGGGTTCGGCAGCACGCTCCCGAAGGCCCGGCGGAGCGCGCCGGCCTCGGCCCGGACGCGCATCAAGGTGGGCGCGTCGAGATCCACCATGGCCGACGGCAGCGTCAATCGCTGAACGGAATAGTCCGCTTTGCCCACCGTCACGGAGAGACGATGCCGGTCGGTTCGGCGCGGGTAGACGGCCGTGACAATCAGGTCATGCCGGCCGGCGGGGTCGTCAAGGTCCAATCCCAGCAGGCCGGCATACGTCCCGTTCCGAAACGGAAACAACGTCAGCGTTCGTTGTAAAAATTTTCCCGTGACGCGATCCGGTTTGTCCCGAACGGGGATCGTCACCAACAGTACGTCGCCCTGTGTTCCCCGCAACGTTTCCCCGGCGTCCACGGAGCGTGCGGGATTTTCCCCGGCAACGGGAGCGACGAGCGACACACTCGCCGGCGCCGTCACCAGCGCGACAAGCAGCGGCCCGGCGGCAAGGCGCGGGCGGAACGCGGCACGCACGGCACACATTCCCATGCCTACGGGGACGCCGCCGGCACTTGCGACGCCAGTTCGTTCACCCGTCGATTGAACGCGCAAAAGGGATCCATGCACAAAATGGTTTCTTCCCAATACCCGTTTAATTTCAAATACGTCCAGTCCACCGTGTAGGACCTGTTTTTGGCGCGGGCAAAGCGGATAAAGTCCCCGCGCACCTTGGCCCGCGTGTCCTGGGGCGGCACGGACATGGCGCGTTCAATCACCCGCTCATCCACCAGTTTCGTCGTTTTGTCATGTGCCTGCAACAGATAATACAGCCCGCGTTTTCGATTCACGTCGTGATATTGCAAATCCATCATCGCCACGCGGGGATCATCCCATCCGCATCCTTTGCAGTCGACATAGGATTGAATCAGCCAGTGTTTTGTCACCCAGTCAATCTCGCGCACCAGCCGCAGGGGGTTCTCCTCCAGCGCGTTCAGGACGCGTTCCCATTCGTTGAACACGTCCGCCTTGAGTTTCTCCTCGGGTCGCGCACGGAGAAAGTCCGCGGCTTTTTCCAGATACACCCGTTGAATGTCCAGCGCGGACAATTCCCGCCCGTCATCCAGCCGCACCTTCTTCCGCAACGTGGGGTCGCGGGAAATATCCCTGATGGCCTTCACGGGATCCTCCAGGGCCATGCCCCGGACCACGCAGCCTTCCTCGATCATGGACAAAATGAGATCCGCCGTGCCGACCTTCAGGTAACTGGCAAACTCCGACATATTGGAGTCGCCGAGAATAATATGGAGGCGCCGATACCGTTCGGCGTCGGCATGAGGCTCATCGCGCGTGTTGATAATGCTTCGTGACGACGTCGTGGAGGAAGAGGTTTTTTCGTGAATATGCTGGGCGCGTTGAGACAGGAAATACTGCGGTTTCCCCGACACCTTGAGCACTTTGCCCGCGCCGGAAAAAATTTGCCTCGTCACAAAAAACGGAATCAGTTGTTCGGCCACTTTCCAAAAATCAATGTCACGGCGCATCAGAAAGTTTTCATGGCAGCCGTAGGTGTTTCCCAGAGAGTCGGTGTTGTTTTTGAAAATATAAATGTCGCCGGCAAGACCTTCCTCCCGCAACCGTTCTTCGGCCAGGGGCAAACAGGATTCAAGAATCCGCTCCCCGGCTTTTTCATGCGCCACCAGGTCGAAAATGTCGTCACATTCCGGCGTGGAATATTCGGGATGACACCCGGTATCCTGGTAAAATCTCGCCCCGTTCGTCAGGAACGCGTTGGACGGCCAACTGTTCGGGATCAAACCCTCAAAAATATATCCCAGGATTTTCTCAATGGGCAGATACACGCGGCCATTGGGAGAAAACGTCAGCCCGTATTCACATTCCAGTCCGAAAATTCGTTTCATGCGCTCATCGGCCGGCAACGGGATTCGCACCGCGTCATGGCGTGATGCGTTCTCCATGAGGGAAACGCTTTTTTCGATCAGGCAGAGGGAACGTCCCTGAGCGAACACCGCAGGGTATCGCCGACAGCCCCCCTTTTCCGCCGGAGCATACACCCGCACCCCACGGGCTTCAAGCGGAGTGGAAGCGTGGAACGGCGGTGTGAAACCGGCGTGGTCAGGCCAGAAGGGACTCGGCTTCGTCAGGGGGTACTCGGCGGAATTTTCGCCCGGTGCGGGTGCGGTCAAGCAGCGCGACTTCAAGCGCGCGAAGCGACACGGGCTGCCCCGTCGCGGTTTCAAGCGCCTTCATGCATCTGGTGAGAGCCGTGTTCAGGTCCGGCGCGTCTCCCTCCCCTTCGGCGCTACGCAGGGCGGAGGCCACATCTTCCGACCGTCCGCCGATGGCGATACACCGCTTTTCGTGCACAATTGTTCCATCGAACGCGATGCGATAAAACTCCGTCTGCTCCGGCCCGTCGCCGATCTGGGCCAGCAGAATTTCCACTTCAAAGGGTTTTAATTCCTGGCTGAAAATCGTGCCCAGGGTCTGCGAATACCCGTTGGCCAGGGCGCGCGCCGTGACGTCTTCGCGGCTGTACATAAACCCCTTCAGGTCGGCGTGCTGAATGCCCGCTTTGCGCAGACTTTCAAATTCGCTGTATTTGCCCGCGCCGGAAAAGGCGATGTTGTCGTAGATTTCCGAAATTTTGAACAGGGACGTGCTGGGATTATCCGCCACGAACAGCGCGCCATCGCGGTATTCCATGGCAATAATGGACCGGCCTCTGGCAATGCCTTTTTGGGCATACTCGGCCTTGTCCTGCATCAGTTGTTCGGGGGAAACGTAAAAGGGCAGCGTCATCGTGTGTCACGCTCCGACCGCGCCCGGGCCAGTTGGTCGCACAGGCGCGCCACCTCGGCGTCGTCCGCGTCCGACACGCCGCGGGCATCGACAAATTTCATGGTGGGATAAATGCCGCGGAACACATCGGGGCCTCCCGTGCCCACGTCCTCTTCCGCCGCGCTCAAGAGCGCCTCCAGCCCCAACGCCATCACGTCCCGCTCGGACAGATTTTTTCGAAACCGTTCTTTCATGGTCACACGGGCGTCTTTGCCGCCGGACCCCACGGCGTGATAATCCGTTTCCTCGTATTTCCCGCCCGTCACGTCATATTTAAAAATCCGGCCCCGGCGCTGTTTTACGTCAAACCCCACAAACAACGGGATCACGACCAGCCCCTGCATGACCATGGGCAGATTCGCTTTCACCATGTGCCCCAGGCGGTTCGCCTTGCCTTCGCAGGACAACAGGACGCCGTCCAGTTTTTCATAATGCTCCAGTTCGATGCTGAACAATCTGGCCATTTCAAGACACGGGCCGGCGGCGCCCGCGATGGCGATGGCGGAATGGCTGTCCGTGGTGAACACCTTCTCCATGCGCCGGGCCGCGACCTGATACCCTTCCACCGCGCGGCGGTCCCCGACGATCATCGCGCCCCGGTCGTATTTGACGGCCAACACGGTCGTGCCGTGCGAGAGACTGGCCAGCACGTTCCGCTGCATCTCATCGGCCGGCACAGGACGCCACTCCGCGCCCCAGCGCACCGCCGGCGTCAGGTCGGGTTTCGCCTGTTGAAGAAAATCAAAAAAACTCGAACACTGCCCCACGGGCCTGTTCAATCCCATCCATTCCATGCGTCACCGTGGCCCGGAACCGGCGTCCCGTGCGTCGTTCCCGCGCTTCACGCTCAACACGCCAACCGTTCAAGGAGTTCGCGCGGCGTGTCCACTCCGTCAAACAATTCATCGGTCACGGCCTGCGTGCCCCGCAGGGGATCCATAAGCGGCACCCGTTTCACGGAAGGCTCTCCCACGTCGAAGAGCACGGACGTCCAACTCGCGCCGTAGACCTGGCCGGGAAATTTCCGCAGACAGGCCCCCCGGAAATACGCGCGCGTGTCCTTCGGCGCGTGCCATTCCGCGTCGGCAATGTCCCCGTCATCCAGCACCCGCTCCATGCGCCGGTTCCGTTCAAGCGCGTAATACAAACCTTTGCCGGGCCGCACGTCATGGTACTGCAAGTCCAGCAGGGCGACCCGCGGACTGTCCCACCCGCAGCCTTTTCGGTCCAGATACGATTCAATCATGCGTCGTTTCGCCACCCAGTCCAGTTCACCCGCCAGTTGCCACGGATCCCGTTCGAGTTTGTCCAGTACGGTTTCCCACTTCACCAGAATATCCTTGGTCGCGGGCGACAACTCGCGGCAGGCGTAAAACTCATGCGCGGCCTCGAGCCAGGCCCGTTGAATGGCCAGCGCGTTGGTCACGCCGCCGCCGGCCAGTTTCAGGTCCGCCTTGACGGTGAGGTCGCGTGAGACAATCCCGGCCGCGGCCACGGGATTGTCCATCTCCCACGAAGGACAGGCCGCGCCCTCGTCCAGCATCTGCGTGACCACCGCCGTCGTGCCCACTTTTAAATACGTGGACCACTCCGCCATGTTGGCGTCACCGACGATCACATGCAAGCGTCGAAACCGCGCGGCGTCCGCGTGAGGCTCGTCCCGCGTGTTGATCATGGGCCGCTTGACCATGGTGTTCAGGTCGACCAGGCATTCAAAAAAGTCGGCGCGCTGGGAGATTTGATACCGCGCGGGCGCGGCGCCGTTCTCCGCCCCGACCTTGCCCGCGCCCGCGACAATGGGGCGCGACACAAAGAACGGCGGCAAGGTCCGCACAATGGTTTCGAACGGCACGGCGCGGGTCATCAGATAATTTTCATGGTAGCCGTAACTGTTGCCTTTGCCGTCGGAGTTGTTCTTATACACGACGCAGTCATGGCCGCTCCGTGCCAGAGCCTCCAGGCACCGGGCCAGCACGAGTTCGCCCGCGCGTTCATACGCGACCAGGTCACGGGCCGTCCCGCATTCCGGCGTGGCATACTCCGGATGCGCGCCGTCCACGTACAGCCGGCCGGCGTTCGGCAACAACTTGTTGAGCGCGCGATTGTAGTCGGGGCCGGGCCGCTCGCGTTCCCCCTCCACGTCAAACCCGCGGGCGTCCCGCAGAGGGTTTTCGTTTTCGTAATCCCACAGCGCCCGCGGAGCGGGAAGCGACGGATACCCGCCGATCAGCCGGAGGGACGTTTCCACGGGGTCGGACGACGGGAGGCGGCGCGAGGCCACGCCAAATTCGGTTTCCGTCCCGATAATACGCTGCACAGGGGCCTCATTCCGCCGCGAGTTGGCGTGTCACAGGTAATGCCCGGCGCGCACGACTTCAATTTCCCGCGTGTCTTCGGAACCGGACGTCAGCGTTCGAACGTGGACGATTTTCTCGCCCTTTTTCCCGGCGATGCGCGCCCAGTCATCGGGATTGGTCGTATTGGGAAGATCTTCGTGCTCCTTGAATTCCTCCCGAATGGCGCACAAAAAGTCTTCTTCCCGCAACCCCGGTTCCCCGGCGCGAATGGCACGCTTCACCGCGGACTTTTTGGCCCGCGAGACCACGCCCTCAATCAGGGCGCCGCTGGAAAAATCCCGGAAATACAGGATGTCTTTTTCTCCGGTGGCGTACGTCACTTCAAGAAACCGGTTGGCCTCGGACGCGGCATACATCGCCTCCACCGTGACGTCGATCAGGCGCGCGGCCAGCGCCTTTCGGTCCCCGCCGTGCCGAGCCAGTTCCGCGTCGGCAAACGGCAGATCGCCGATGAGATATTTGGCAAAAATATCACGGGCGCCGTCCTTCTCCGGTCTGGGAATCTTGACCTTCACGTCCAACCGCCCCGGCCGCAACACCGCCGGGTCAATCAGGTCCTGCCGATTGCTGGCCCCGATGACGATCACGTTTTGCAGTCTCTCCACCCCGTCAATTTCGGCCAGAAACTGCGGGACGACGGTGGATTCAATATCGGAGGAAATCCCCGACCCGCGCGTGCGGAACAGGGCGTCCATCTCATCGAAAAACACAATCACCGGATTCCCCGTGGCCGCCTTGTCCCGCGCTTTGGCAAACACTTCCCGGATGTAGCGTTCGGATTCGCCCACGTATTTGTTCAGCAGTTCCGGCCCCTTCACGTGCAGGAAATACCCGCGCAGGTCTCTGCCGGACAAATGCCGCAATTTTTGCGAAATGGAATTGGCCACCGCTTTGGCGATCATCGTCTTGCCGCACCCCGGAGGCCCGTACAACAGAATGCCTTTGGGCGGCGTGAGGTGATATTCCCGAAAGAGCGCGGGATGCAAAAACGGCAACTCCACGGCGTCGGTCACCCGCTCCACTTCCTTCGCCAGCCCCCCGACGTCTTCGTAGCGCACGTCGGGAATTTCTTCGATCACCAACTCTTCGATTTCGGATTTGGGCACCTTCTCGATGACGTAGCCCGACCGGCCGTCATAGAGCAAACGATCGCCGACGCCGAGAGGTTCGGCCAGCAGCGGCTCGCCCAACTCGACGACCCGTTCCTCATCGTGATGCAACTGAATCAGCGCCCGCGTCTCATCCAGTCGATCCTTCAACCGCACCACCTGCCCCTGGGAGTCAAAGGCCCGCGCCTCAATGATGTTCAGGGCTTCATTCACAATCACTTCCTGCCCCTTGCGCAACGCCGCGCCGTCAACGGCCTGATGCACGCTGACGCGCATTTTTCTCCCCGAAACATAAACGTTGGCGCTGTCATCCTCGTTCAGACTGCAAAAGAGCGCGTAGGACGACGGGGGCGCCGTCAGTTTGGCGATCTCGGCGCGGAGGGTTTCGATGTGGGCCTTGGCTTCCCGAAGGCTGGCTTTCAGGCGTTCGTTGTGTTTGTGAGCCTGCTGCAGCCGGCTCCTGGCGTCATGGACGTTCCGCACTTCATGCGCCAGGGACTCGAGTTCCCCCCGCAACTTCTCCAACTCCCGATTCGACTCCTCGTGCTTTCGCAATCCCATAAACTTCGCCACGCAGGATGATCGACGGCACGGACACCCGCCCGCGCGCGACAGGGATCGTTCCGGCTTCGCGCCCCCCGTTCCCGGCCGCCGGGACCGCCACGGCTTTGCGTCTCCGGTGGCCCCGCGTTTCCGAACGCATCCTAGCACCGGGTTTCGGAAAGGGTCAATATAACAACCGCCACCGCCGCCGTTACCGCCACCGTCGCCGCCGCCGCCGTCACTGCCACTATCCGTCATTCCCGACATCTTTAGTCGGGAATCCATCTTTCAGTTGTCTTTTCCTCTTCCCCTTTGGTTATGACAAGGGAAAAGAAGGATGGATTCCCGACTACTAACGCCTGCCCCCGACGTTATTAATCGGGGGTCGGGAATGACGGAGGAAGAAAGGCCGCCGCCGTCACCGTCACCGCCGCCGCCGCCGTCACCGCCGCCGTCACCGCCGCCGTCACCGCAAGCCGCATCGGCGGAACTGCGCGGCGTACTGCCGGACCGCCTCCCGTGGAGACGCGGCCTGCATGATGGAGGAGATCACCGCCACGCCAAAGGCGCCGGCGTCCATCACCTCCGCCACGCGGGCGGGCGTGATCCCGCCAATCGCATACAGGGGTATTCGACACCGCCGGCCGGCCTCGCGAAGCGCGGCCACGCCCAGCGCGGGGCCGTACTCCCGTTTTGAAGGCGTCTCGAACACCGGGCCGAGCACCGCGAAGTCCGCGCCGTCCCGTTCGCGTTGGAGCGCCTCGGCCGGGGAATGAACCGACGCCCCGATGAGATACTCGTCGCCCAGGCAGGCCCTGGCCTCTTTGACGGACAGACTGTCGGATCGAAGATGCACACCGGCCGCGCGAGTGGCGAGAACCAGATCCACGCGGTCATTGATCACACACGGCACGCGGAAGGGACGCGCCGCCTGCTGAATCGCCTCCACCACCCGCAACAGGTCACGGGTGCCGAGGTCTTTTTCACGAATCTGGATCGTCATGCCCCGTTCGGGGATGATGTCCGTGAGGAGTCGCACCAAACCGTCCTCGCCGGCGTGACGCCGGTCGGTGATCACGTACAGGGGAGCAAGGCGGCGTGTGGGCACGGAAAGGGGAACGCCCGCGGGGTGGTCACATCGGTCTGCGTGATGCCGGCCATTGGCCTGCGTTATGCCGGCCATTGGCCTACGCCATGCCGTCCATCGGGCTGCTCGCCGTGGCGTAGAGTTTCCGGGGAATGCGGCCGGCCTTGCAGGCCAGCCGCCCGGCGGTGACCGCGTACTTCATGGCTTCGGCCATGGCAATCGGGTCGGCGGCGCCCGCAATCGCGGTGTTCATCAACACCGCGTCGGCCCCGTATTCCATCGCCAGGGCCGCGTCGGACGCGGTGCCGACGCCCGCGTCGACAATCACGGGCACCTTCACGGTGTCCATGATGATTTGCAGGTTGCAGGGATTGCGAATGCCCAGCCCGGACCCGATGGGCGCCGCCAGGGGCATGACCGCCGGGCATCCGATATCCACGAGTTTCCGCGCCACCACGGGATCATCGTTGGTGTACGGCAGCACCACAAAGCCCTCCTTGATCAGGATTGTGGCCGCGTCAAGGAGTCCGGCGGTGTCGGGAAACAGGGTGCGCTCGTCGCCGATAACTTCCAGTTTCACCATGTCCGACACGCCGGCCGCGCGGGCCAGCCGCGCATAGCGCACGGCGTCGTCCACGGTGTAGCACCCGGCGGTGTTGGGCAGAATGGTGTACTGTTTGGGGTCGAGATAATCCAGCAGGTTTTCGGCGTTGCGATCCGTGATATTGACCCGGCGCACCGCCACCGTCACCACGTCGGCGCCGGAGGCTTCCACGGCGCGGCGCGTTTCCGCAAAGTCCTTGTATTTGCCCGTCCCCACCCACAAGCGGGAGCGAAACTCCCGCCCGGCGATGACCAACCTGTCGGCGTTCATGCGGGTACTCCATCTCTTCGCGCCGCGTCCCGGCGCCGGTGACGTGGCGCGACGGCGCGCAGGGGATTCCCCGCGAGGCCGCGTTCGGAGCCGCGGCGGGCGCCGCCGCCGATAAAACTCATAATCTCAACACGGTCGCCGGCGCGCAGGGGGCGGGTGTCGAAGTCCCGCTGTTCGAGTATCTCACGGTTGATTTCCACGGCCACCTGCGCCACGTGCAACTCCAAATCCCGGAGCAGACCGCGCACCGTCATGTCCTCACAAACTTCGCGCGAATCGCCATTGACTTGAATATTCATGCGTGGAATGCTTCACACAACGCGGGCCGGCGCCCGCCGAATCCCGGCCGCCCTCCCGGCACCGCGCGCCGTTCAGGGCCGCCCGGTCGCATCCTACGAGAGCCTCTCCGGCCTTGTCAATTTGGGAACGCGGCCGGAGAACGGCGGCGGCGCGGACGGACGTCCCGGTTCGCGCCGGCGGCGGCGCCGGACATCCTTCACTCGACGACACGACATGGCCACCGCCCACGACGCCAACAACACCATTGCCAACATCTTCCTGTCCATGGCGGCGCTGTTACGGGAACAGGGAGAAAATCCGTACCGGGTTCGCGCCTACACGCGCGCCGCCGACACCCTGGCCCGCCTGGAATCGCCCATTGCCGACATCGCGCGCGCGGGGGACCTCCGCACCCTGCCCGGCATCGGCAAAGACCTTGCGGAAAAAATCCGCGAATATCTGGACACGGGCGCCATTCAGGCGTATGAGCAACTCAAAACGCCCCTGCCGCCGGCCATTCGTCAATGGGCGCGCCTCCCCGGTCTGTCCGACCCCATTGTGCACGATGTGTATTACCGGCTGGGCATTCGCACGCTGGACGATCTGGAAACCCTCGTCCGCTCCCACATGCTGCGCACGCGCCCCGGCGTCCGCGTGACCGCGGACGAACTGCTCGAAGCCCTTCAACGGTTGCGCGCGGAGTCGATAACGTAACGCCTTAGCCGTTTCGGCACACGGCTTGCCGGAAATCCGCGCCCCCGCCGACGCCGCGCGCCCTCCCCGTGGCGAACTTACGACGGGCGCAGGTCACGGAAGACGTTCCAAGTCTTGATCAATTCAATCGCCTTTTGGAGTTGCGCGTCGCGGGCCATGAGCGCGGCTTCGCGGTCGGGTTGGTCGGCGGCCTTATCGCCGTCCGGCCCGTTGGCCGGCGCGACGCCGGCATTCTGTTCGCGCGACGGCGTCGCGACCGCATCGGCGTCCCGGTTCACGGCCTCTATCTTGCGCGCTTCCACCACGATGTCCGGTTTCACGCCCACGTCATGGATGGATTTTCCGCTCGGCGTATAGTACCGGGCCGTCGTCAGCCGAAGCCCCGACCCGTCCGACAACGGAAGAATCGTCTGCACCGACCCTTTGCCGAAGGTGGTCTTCCCGACGATGACGGCTTTTTCCCAGTCCTGCATCGCGGCCGCCACGATTTCCGAGGCGCTGGCCGACCCGTGGTTCACCAGGATAATCACGGGATAGGCGGGAGTCTCCGTCGCCAAACGGGTGTGGTATTCATCTTCCTTGCCGTCCCGTCCCTTGATGGACACGACCAGGGTGTCGGCGTCCAGAAATTGATCGGAGACCCCGACCGCGGCGGACAACAGCCCCCCAGGATTATTGCGCAAATCCACCACCAGCCCCCGGAGGTCTTTCTCGCGCAACGCCGCCAGTTCGCGGCCCAGGTCGTCGGGCGTCGATTCCTGGAACTGCGAAATCCTGACGTACCCGACCCGGTCGTCAATGATCCGCGACCGGACGCTGTGAATCTTGATGATGTCCCGGACCACGGTGAACATCAGCGGCTCCGGGGCGCCTTCCCGCTCCACCGTGATCGTGACCCGCGTCCCCTTCGGCCCGCGCATCCGCCGCACCGCCTCCATCAGCGTGAGGTCTTTCATCGGTTCATCATCAACCTTCGAGATCACGTCGCCGGCTTCAATCCCCGCCTGATGCGCGGGCGTCCCTTCGATGGGCGCAATCACGGTGATGCGATGATTCTTCATCCCGATCTGAATACCCAGGCCCCCGAAGGCGCCCTTGGTTTCCACCTGCATTTCCCGGTACATGTCCGGGGTCATGTACGAGGAATGCGGGTCCAGCGTTTTGAGCAGCCCGCGCACGGCCCCATGCACAAGGTCTTTGGTCTCCAGCGTTTCCACGTAATGTTTCCGCACCTGCGTCAGGACCTCCGCGAAAATTTTGAGATCCTCGTAGGATTCCTTGGCGTAGCCCGTTTTCTCCACGCCCTTCCCGGCCAGCAACCCCAGCACGAGCGCCCCCATCACCAGAAACCCCCACCCCCATGGACGTGCCGAACGTTCCTTTTCCATCGTGGTATCCTGACTCCTTGAAAAGGCGGCCCCCATCGGCCGCCATCCCGTCGCGCGCCCCGCCCGCGTGTCACACCGGCGCGGCGTTCAGACGCTCATCGTTTGGCGAACCACCCCAGGGGGTTCACCGGTTTGGTGCCCTTCCGCAACTCAAAATACAGCACCACGCGGTCGGTCAACCCGGACGATCCGGCTTCTCCAAGCACCGCGCCACGGGCCACCGCTTCTCCTTTTTTGACCAGCAACCTGGAGGCATGGGCGTACAACGTGAAGTAATTCGCGCCGTGCTCCAGAATCACGACCAGTCCATAGCCTTTGAGCCAATCCGCATACACCACGTCCCCGTCCGACACGGCCTGAATGGCCGTGCCTTCGCTCGTGGCGATTTCAATTCCCTTCTTCTCCACGTAGGTGTCGAACGTCGGATGCTTCTGCCGCCCGAAGGCCCCCACCAGACGGCCTTCGGCGGGCCACAGCAACGCGCCTTTTCGAAACGCGCCCGACGCGCGTGTTCCGGGAGCCGCGTCGGGCACGCGCCCCCGCTGCTGCAAGGCCTCAAGCAGGGATTCTTTCCGGTTTTCAGATTGCCGGAGCGTGGCCAGTTTGGCCTCGTGGGATTGCGTCTGTTTCGCCACGCCGGCCAGGACGATCTTTTTTTCGGACTTGACGGTTTTGATCGACCGCATTTTTTTGTCGGCGCGGCCCTTCTCCTTCACCAGAGTGTCACGCGCCTTCCCGTGTCGCGCGCGCAACGATTTGAGGCGTGTCATGTCGCGCCGGTGCGCGTCAAGTTCCCGGCGTTCCCATGCGACCAGCGTGGACAGATACAGGAGGCGGCGTTGAAACTGCGCGTAGGAATCCGCCGCCAGCAACGGGCGAACCCGGCCGGCGCGGCCTTCCATGTGGAGCCGCCGCAACCGGGCCGCCAGCATGGCCTTCCGCTCGTTCATCCTCGACCGCAGGACGGACTCCTGCGCGCGGAGGGTTTCCATGGTCCGGTCCAGCCGTTTGATGTTCCGCGTGATGACGGTGGCTTCGCCGCGCTTTTTGTGCAGCCGGCGATCAAGACGCTCAATGGCTTGCAGGACGTTGCCGTGTTTTTTCCGTGACTGATCGCGCCGGTGCCGGGTGGTCTCAATCGTCTGCTTCAACCGGTCAAGCGTGTCCCTGGCCTTGTCGATTTTTTCCTGAAGCGGCCCCGCCGGGGACGGGGTGACGGCCGCAAGGCCGGCCGACAGCGCCACCGCCGCCGCGATTGCAACGTGTTTCATCCCTGCCTCGTTTTGATCAGCCCCATGATCGAGAACACGCTGCCCCCGCACCCCAACGCCATGCCGGCCAGCACCAACAACAGAGACACCGGGTCGGGGAAAAACGTCAAAATCCGCTCCAGCCCGTCAAACCAGCCCGACGCATACAGTTCAAACCGCAGGAATTCAAACGCGCCTTTCAGCAGCGCCAGGGCCAGCCCGCCGCCCACGGCGCCCAGCATGGCGCCCTCAATCACATGGGGCACCGCGATAAATCTCCCCGTGGCGCCGATCAGCCGGAGGATTTCAATTTCCTCCCTCCGGGCCTGCAGGGACAAATGGACCGTGTTCCCGACAATTGTCACCGTGGCCACGGCCAGAATCACCCCGATCACCACGGCGCCGAATTCAAAATAACTGACCACCAAGGCCAGCGTGTCGATCCAGTCCTGATGATACCGCACATGCGCCACGCCCGGAAACCCCTCGACGCGTTCCGCGAACGCGCTCACGGATTCGGGGGTCTGAAACCCGGGGGACACCGTGACGACAAACGACACGGGCAGCGGGTTGTCCCCCATCTCGCCCAGAAACAGGGCGTCGTCCGGGAAGGCGTCGCGAAACTCCCGAAGCGCCTGCGCCTTCGACACCACGCTGACCGTCACGGCGGCCGGTTCCTCCCGGAGACGCCGCCGCACCTCGGCCACCGTCTGTTCCGGCGCGTCGGGATTCAGATAGACGACCACGTCAATGCCGCGCTGCAAACTGCCGGCCAGATTGTGGAGGTTCAGGTACAACAACAGAAACACCCCGAAGCAGGCGAGGGCGAACGCGGTGGTGACAATGCCGATCGCCACGCTGCCCCGGTACACGCGAAGATTGGTCAGGGCTTCCCGCACCAGATACCAGGCCCGCATCATGCCGCCCCCGCGCGCGCGTCGGAGTCGGACACAATCCGCCCCGCGCGCAGATGCAGCACCCGCCCCTGCATCTGCGCCATCACGCGCTGATTGTGCGTGGCCAGCAGCACCGTCGTGCCCTGCGCGTGAATCGTTCGAAGCAACGCCGCGATTTCATCCGCCAGGGCCTCGTCCAGATTGCCCGTCGGTTCGTCGGCCAGCAACAGCACGGGGCGGTTCACAATGGCCCGCGCGATACAGACGCGCTGCTGCTCGCCGGCCGACAGGGCGCCGGCGCGCACCGCCTGTTTGTGCTCGACGCCGACCGCCTTCAAACTCGCGCCCACGCGCTTCCGCGCTTCGCGCCGTTTCACGCCTTGAATAATGAGGGGCAGGACCACGTTGTCATACACGGTTTTCTGCGGGAGCAACTGAAAGTTCTGCGGCACAAACCCCATGGTGCGGCGCAGGTAGGGAATGTCGACGCCGCGCAACCGGGCCACGTTGCGGTTCTGCACAAGAATCTGCCCTTCGTCCGGCACCTCCGCGCCGAAAATAACCCGGAGCAGCGTGGTCTTCCCCGCGCCGCTCGGCCCGGCCAGGATGACTTTTTCCCCTTTGTCGATGTGAAACGTCACGTCATGCAGCGCCGAACAGCGGCCATAGAATTTGGAGACGTGAAACAAACGAATCATGGGGACCACCGCTCACCGGGCCGTACCGCTCACCGGGCATCCCGGCGGCGCGCCGGGCCGCTACCAGCGCAAATCATCGCCGGACACCTCAAACGCATGTTCAATGTGTTCCAGAATCGGCGCGCCGGGCGCCGCGGCGTGATACAAGAGCACGTCAAACCGGCACGGATGATGTTCCAGGTGATGCTCCGCCAGGTATTGCGCGGCCAACTGCACAAGTTGCCGCTCCTTGCGCGCCGTCACCGCATGGGACGCGCCGCCGTAGCGCCCCGTGCGGCGCGCCTTGACCTCGACAAAAATCAGCGTCTCCCCGCGCCGGGCGACAATGTCCAGTTCGCCCCGTCCGACGCGGAGGTTGCGGTCCAGAATCGTATAGCCTTTCCGGCGAAGAAAACGCGCGGCGGTGGCTTCGGCTTCCCTGCCGAGATGTTGCGCGGCGAGACTCATGCCTCTTCCCGGCGCCCCTCCAGACACCGCCGCACCGGCCCGAAAGCGCGCCGGTGCACCGGGCCGGGGCCGAATCTCCGGAGCAGTTGGAGATGTTCCGACGTGGGATACCCTTTGTGGCGGTGGAACTGATACCGGGGGTCGCAGTGATGATAGGCGCGCATCATACGGTCACGAAACACCTTGGCCAGAATGGACGCCGCCGCAATGGAACAGGACAGCCGGTCGCCCTGAATCACGGACCGGGACGGAATGGCGCCGTCGGCGCCGAGCGGGCCGTCAATCAACAGGAAATCAGGCGCGACGGCCAGTTGCGCGACGGCCCGCCGCCACGCCAGCCGGGTCGCCCGCAGAATGTTCAGCGCGTCGATTTCGGCGGCCGACGCCATGCCGATGCCCCAGGCGCACGCGCGTTGCGTGATGACGGCAAAGAGGGTCTCGCGGTCGGCCGGCGTCACGCGCTTGGAATCATCAAGCCCCGGCCACGCGCCCCGGCGGGGCAGCATCACCGCCGCGGCCACCACCGGGCCGGCCAGGGGGCCGCGTCCGGCCTCGTCCACGCCGGCCACGCGCCGATACCCGCAGGCGCGCGCGTCCTCTTCAAACGCCCGTGTCGGCCCGGACGCTCCCGCCTCACCGGTGTCACGCGCCGCGCCCACGCGACCAACGGCACGTCACGCCGGGTCGGCCGGCGCGGCGGTCTTTGCGGCCGGCGCGGCTTTCGCAGACCCGGGCGAGATTCGGGAAAACTCCCGTTCGGCGACCTTGGCGTGTTTCCCTTTTTTCTCCCGAAGATAGTACAACTTGGCCCGCCGCACCTTCCCCTTGCGCGCCACGTCGATCTTCGCAATGCTGGGAGAATGCACGGGAAACACCCGCTCCACCCCCACGCCGTAGGAAATTTTCCGCACGGTGAACGTCTCGTTGCGCTGCCGGCCTTTGCGGGCCAGCACTACGCCCTCGAAAATCTGGACCCGTTCTTTTTCGCCCTCGATCACTTTTACATGCACACGCACCGTGTCCCCGATGGCGAAATCCGGGACGGCGTTGGCCGGAAAGGTGCTCTCAAGTTCCTGAAGCCGATTCATGACGACACTCCTCCCTCGCGCACGGACGTTTGTGATTCGCCGTCCCGTACCATATCCGACAACCAAGTCCGGTCTTCCCCGGTCAGCGGCGCGGCCCGCAGCAAATCGGGGCGTTTGGCGTAGGTGTTCCGCAGGGCTGCTTTGCGGCGCCACCGTTGAATCGCCGCATGATTGCCCGACAGCAGCACCTCGGGCACCCGGTAGCCGCGCACCGTCGGGGGCCTGGTGTAATGGGGAAAATCCAGCAACGGCCCGGCAAAAGATTCCTCGTCCACCGACGCGGGGTCCCCCACCACGCCGGGCACCAGGCGAACCGCCGCGTCAATCATCACCAGGGCCGACAACTCCCCGCCCGTCAGCACATAATCCCCAAGGGACAGTTCTTCCGGCTCCAGACGGCTCGTCACCCGCTCGTCGATGCCTTCGTAATGTCCGCAGATCCAGACCAGTTGCCGGGAGTCGAGACTCAATTCCCTGGCCAGTTGTTGCGTAAAAGGCGTCCCCTGCGGCGACGGCATGATCAGCCTCATGCGGCCGCGCTCCACGCCCAGGGCGTCAATCGCCCGGAAAATCGGCTCGGCTTTCATCACCATGCCCGCCCCGCCGCCGTAGGGCGTGTCATCGGCCACCCGATGCCGCCCCTCGCTGAAGTCACGAAGATTATGGACTCGAATCGACGCCAGCCCCTTGGCCTGCGCGCGGCCCACAATGGAGGACGACACCACGTGCTCCACCATGTCGGGAAACAGCGTCAACAGATCACACCGCATCGTCACCCACCCATTCCGCCGTTCGTGCCACGGTCATGACGCCGGCGCCGACGTCCACGCGGGAAATCCATTTGCGCAGCGCGGGCAGGAGATATTCCCTGCCGTGGCCGCGAATCACCAGCACGTGCCGGTGCGGCACGTCCACCACCTCTTCCACCGTTCCCAGCACGCGGCCCGACTCGTCCCGCACCGTCAGCCCGATCAACTCAAATTGATAATGATGGCCTTCGGGGGCGGGCGGCACGTCCGCCTCGGGAATTTTCATCCAGGCGCCGCTGTAATCCCGCGCCTCCTCCGGCGTGGAGAAGGTCGAAAAACGCACGAGATACAAACGGCCGTCCGTTCGAACGTCGGTCACCTTCGCCGCCAGGGTGTTCCCCGCCGGCGACTCCAGCGTCACGTCCCGCAGCGTCTCGAACCGGCGCGGCACGTCGGTGAGCGGCCGCACCCGCACCAGCCCCCGGACCCCGAACGGTTTCCCCAGTCGCCCCACCACCACCATGCGTTCCGCAGACATCGCCGCGTCCTCTTCGTTGCCCTGTGCCGGAATCATCACCGATGGATGGGGGCATCCGCTCACCGCGCGCGCCGCCGCCACACCGGAGGCGCCCCACCACGAACCGGGCGCGGTGTTCAGGCGTTCGCCGGCTTTTTCGATGCTTCGAACGCCGCCCAAATACCGGCCCGCCGAAGGAGCGTTCGAACCGTCACCGACGGCTGCGCGCCTTTCCGAAGCCAGTCCAGAACGCGGTCCGATTTCAACGTGGTGACCGCCGGGTCTTTCAACGGATCATGCGTGCCCAGAATCTCAAGATATTTCCCGTCTCGGGGCGCCCGGGAATCCACCGCAATGACCCGGTAAAACGGCCGTTTGTGCCGCCCCCCACGGGTTAACCGCAAATGTACCGCCACAACTGTCCCCCTCCTGTTACGTCACCCTGCAAAGCCGGATGGCCCCGACGACCGCGCACTATACTTGGTTTCCGCGTGGAAAGAAACCCTCGCGGGATTGCCGGCGCGCCTCAACCCGCCCTGACCGCCTCGCCGCGACGGGCATCGTCCCGCCGCGCCGCCAGCCACAGCCGCCCCAGAAACAGCAGCAGCAACACCGCCCCCAGGCCGAACACCACGTCGCCCGGCACGCGAATCCAGACCAGCGTTTCCATCCAGAAGGAATGCATGAACTCCGCCGATCTGGCATGCCAGTAGCCGTCCGAGAACGCCCGGTGAGCCTGCATGAGTCCCTGCGGCAGCAGAGAACAACAGACCATCAGCGCCAGCCCGCCGTTGAACAGCCAGAACACCCACCGAACCATGGCGTCCGACCAGCCGGGATTGGTCAACTCCAACCCGCGCATACAGAACAGCAGGAGGCCGATGCCCAGCATCCCGTACACCCCGAACAACGCGGCATGACCATGCGTCGGCGTGAGCATCAGCCCCTGCATGTAATAGAGAGCCAGCGGCGGATTAATGAGAAAGCCCAGCACGCCGGCGCCGAAAAGATTCCAGAACGCCACGGCGAGAAAAAACAGCAATGGCATATGGTAGCGTTGCATCCACGGGGCATGTCGCTCGATGCGCCAGTGGTCGTAGGCGTCAAAGGCAATCAGGGCGAGGGGCACGACCTCCAGCGCCGAGAACACCGCGCCCAGCGCCAGCACGACCGGCGGCGTGCCGGAAAAATAAAGATGATGAAAGGTGCCCAGGACGCCGCCGCCCAGAAAAATCATCGCGCTGAACATCGCGTAGATGGCGGCGCTGTGGGGATTGAGCAGCCGCAGATAAACAAAAATCCACGCGATCCACGCGGTGGCGAACACTTCGAACACGCCCTCGACCCACAGATGCACCACCCACCAACGCCAGTACTCGGCGATGGTCAGCGCCGTCGTGCGCCCCCAGAACAGCCCGGCGCCGTACAGCAGCCCCACCGAAGCCGTGGCCAGCAACAACAGGGTCAGGAGCGTGGTGTCGCCGTGCCTGTTCCGAATGGCCGGGAGCAGGCCGCGCCCCATCAGGAACACCCAGAACAGCAGGCCGGCGAAGAGCAGAATCTGCCACAGGCGGCCCAGGTCAAGATATTCATAGCCCTGATGCCCGACCCAGAAATTGATGACCGGGTCGGAAATATGCCCCTGCACGGCCGCCCATTCCCCGGCCATCGATCCCACCGTGACGACGACCAGGGCCGCCCACAGGAGGTTGACCAGCGCGCATTGCCCGCGCGGCTCGCGCCGGGCCAGCAGAGGAACGATATACAGCCCGGCGGCCAGCCAGGCGACGGCAATCCACGTGATGGCCAGTTGCGTATGCCAGGTGCGGGTCAGCGCGTAAGGCACATACTGGGCCAGCGGCAACCCGTAGAAATGTTGGCCTTCGACCGCGTAATGCGCGGTGACGGCGCCCAGAAAAATTTGCAGCCCGAGCAGCACGGCCACCAGATAGAAAAACTTTCTGGTCGCATGCATGGACGGCGTCGGCCGGTCGTCGTCGAGCGGATTGTGCGCGCCATACCCCTGCACGGGTACCTGTTCGCGTTGCCAGACGTCGCGCTGGCGGTTGAAAAACCACGCCAGCCACCCGATGCCGGCGATGAGCAGCACGATGCTGACGAACGTCCACAGGAAGGCGTCGGCGGTCGGCCCGTTGTCGATGAGCGGCTCGAACGGCCAGTTACTCGTGTAACTGCTGTCCCCGCCGGGCCGGGTGGCCGTCGCCGCCCAGGCCGTCCACCAGAAAAACGCGGCCAGCGCGTTCAGGTCTTCGCGCGGAAGCGGCGTGCCGAACGGGATGCGCGGAATCGCATAGGCTTCGCGCAGCGCCTCGAACGGCGCCCCGGTCTCCGCGCCGAACAGATTGGCATAATACGCCATGGTCTCGCGCATGGCGGCGGCGCGCTCGGCGCCGACGGTGATGACGCCGGTCTCCGGGCGCCAGGTGTTGCGCCGCATCTCGGCGCCGAGTTCGGCCCGCAACGCCGCCCGCTCCCCCTCGCCCAGACGTTCGTACTCGCCCCCCGCGCGCCGGTTGAGCATCGCCAGCGACTCCCGATGCAGTTGGTCGGCGGTCCAGTCGGGGGCCAGATAGCCGCCGTGTCCCCAGACGGATCCCAGTTGCATCCCGCCCAGAAGGCGCCAGACGTCCATGCCGCGCTGAATCGTTTGACCATCGAACAGCGTCCGCCCGTCGGCATCGACCACCGCGCGCGGCATCGGCGGCGACTCCTGATAGAGGCGCCCCCCCACCGCCAGCAGGACGGCAAAGGAGGCCGCCAGCGACAGGCCGAACATCAGCCACAGCCGTTTGATGGTAAAGACCGTGCGATAATCCATGACGCGATGTTTCCCCTGGATTCGACCGCGCGGCGCGCGCGGCCCCGGCGGAGAAACCCGGACGCGGCAACGAGCGCGCAGTCTACTGGCGGCGCCGAAACGCTGTCAAGAAAACGCACCTTGACTTCGCGGGAACGATTGGCCTACGGTGCCCTCGTCCGCCCGCCGCTTCCCCGGCGGCGCGTCCCCGCGTGGGGCGATTGCACGGAGCGCGCGCATGAAAAAATCCGGCTGGGTGCTGGGACTGCTGATCGCGATGGGTGGGCTGTTGGGCGCTGTGTTGAGCGAGGTGCTTCGCGCCCTGACGCCGGCCGGCCCGGTGCAAACCCTGTTCCTGAAATCGGTGGCCCTCGCCATTGACCCTCCTCTGGCCCTTGACCTCGTCATCTTCAAAATCACCCTGGGCGCGATTTTCAACATCAACCTGCTCACGATTCTGGGCATGTTCCTCGGCTTCTATCTCGACAAAAATCTCTAGGTCGCAGGCTTGCCCAGCCGCAACTCCCGTTGCCGCGCGGCCCGAATCCGGTCGCGCAACGTCGCGGCCCGTTCAAATTCCAACGCCCTGGCCGCGGCCTTCATCGCCTGTTCCAGCGACGCAATCGTGTGCTCCGCATCGGCGGCGGCAGAGGCAACGTCCTCCTCCGCCACGCCCGCCACGTCGCAATAATCCGCCTCGGCGACGTGATATTCCAACTCGTGAATGCGTTTCCTGACGGTCTCCGGCGTGATGCCGTGTTCACGATTGTAGGCGGCCTGAATCCGGCGCCGCCGCGTGGTTTCGTCCATCGTCACCCGCATGGACGCGGTGATCGTGTCTCCGTACAGAATGACTTTGCCCTCGCTGTTCCGCGCGGCCCGTCCCGCCGTTTGAATCAACGCGCGGTGCCCGCGCAGAAATCCCTCCTTGTCCGCGTCCAGCACGGCCACCAGCGTCACCTCCGGCAGGTCCAGCCCCTCGCGCAGCAGATTGATGCCGACCAGCGCGTCAAACACGCCCTTGCGAAGATCTCGAATAATCTCCGCCCGTTCAAGCGTCTGAATATCGGCGTGCAGATACCGCACCCGGACCCCCAGGTCGTGATAGTATTCGGTCAGGTCCTCGGCCATGCGCTTGGTCAGCGTCGTCACCAGCACCCGGAAGCCGCGGGCCACGGCCGTCTTCACTTCCCCCAGCAAATCCTCCACTTGCCCCTTCGCCGGCCTGACCTCAATCACCGGGTCCATCAGGCCGGTGGGCCGGATAATCTGCTCCACCACGCGCCCGCCCGCCAGTTTCAGTTCATACGGGCCGGGCGTGGCCGACACGTACACCACCTGCCGCACGCAGCCCTCAAACTCCCGAAACATCAGCGGCCGGTTGTCCAGCGCCGACGGCAGACGAAAGCCATAGTCCACGAGCGTGGTCTTGCGGGAGCGGTCGCCTTCGTACATGCCGCCGAATTGCGGAATCGTCACATGCGATTCATCCACAATCAGGAGCCAGTCTTTGGGGAAATAATCCAGCAGCGTCGGCGGCGGCTCCCCCGGCGCGCGGCCGCTCAAGTGCCGCGAATAATTTTCGATGCCGTGGCAATAGCCCATCGCCCGAATCATTTCGAGATCGAACCGCGTCCGCTGCTCCACGCGCTGCGCTTCAAGCAGTTGCCCCCGGTGACGGAACCGGTCGACGTGCCGTTCCAGTTCCTCCTCAATCCCCCGCAACGCCCGGTCGTACCGCTCGGGCGCGATGACGTAGTGGCTCTTGGGATAAATGGGCACCTTCGAACGCCGCCCGAGCACGGCGCCCGTCAGCGGATCAATGTCGGAAATCGCGTCCACGACGTCGCCGAACAATTCCACGCGAACGGTCCTGGCCTCCGACGCGGCGGGAAAAATTTCAATGACGTCCCCGCGCGCCCGAAACGTGCCGCGCTGCAACTCGACGTCGTTGCGGGCATATTGAATCTCGACCAACTTGGCGAGAATGGCCTCCCGCCGCATCTCCATGCCCTCTTCAAGATACAGCAACATGCCGTGATACACTTCCGGCGAACCCAGTCCGTAAATGCAGGACACCGACGCCACGATAATAATGTCGTCCCGTTCCAGCAGCGACGACGTGGCCGCGTGCCGCATCTGGTCGATGGTCTCGTTGATCGACGCGTCCTTGGCGATATACGTGTCGGTGGACGGCAGATAGGCTTCGGGCTGGTAATAGTCGTAATAACTGACGAAATACTCCACCGCGTTGCGCGGAAAAAAACTCCTGAACTCCTGATACAACTGCGCCGCCAGCGTCTTGTTATGCACCACCACCAGCGTCGGCTTCCGCACCGAGGCAATCACGTTGGCCATGGTGAACGTCTTCCCGGACCCCGTGACGCCCAGGAGCGTCTGATGTTTCGCGCCGCCGTTCACCCCGTCGGTCAGCGCGTCAATGGCCTTGCGCTGATCGCCCCTGGGCGCAAACTCCGATTCCAGAATAAATTTGGACATGGCGTTCCTTCGCGTGGCATCATAGCACACCCGACGCCGGGACGACGCGCGCGGAATCCACCCGCAACGTGGCCATGGACAGGACGGGAAAAGAAGCCGTCATTCCCGCCCCCTCTCCGTCATTCCGCGTCACCGATGTACAATGGCAGGAGAATCGTGCGCGCGCGGAATCCATCCGTAAGACGTTAATGGCAGGGCGAGGAAACTAAAGGATGGATTCCCGATTAAAAACGTCGGGAATGACGGAAAGAGGGGCGGGAATGACGGAAAGAGGAGGCGGGAATCTATCCTTCCGTTTCTTGTCTTTCTCCGTCATTCCCGCAATTTGTAGGCGGGAATCCATCTTGTTTTTTCTTTGTCCTGCCGGGGATGAGGACAGAAGGAAAGGATAACAGAAGAAAGGGACAACAGAAGGATGGATTCCCGATAAAAGATGTCGGGAATGACGGAAAAGGGAAGCGGAAATGACGGAATGAGAACGGCGGGCATGACACGATGACGACGCCCTCGCGCGTCATGGTCATAACGTGCGCGCTCCTGTGCGCCGCAACACTGCCGGCGGTCGCGCGGCCGGCGGCGCAGGCGGCGCCGCATCGCAGCGCGTTCGACGAGGAAAAAATGGTGTGGCAGTCGCCGGCCCACTGCGAGCGCGTGGTGAAGAACGGCGGCCGCATGGCCCTGCCGGATTCCGACGTGCTGCGGGTCGGGACGTGGAACATTCGCTGGTTTCCGCGCGGCGGGTCGCCGAACCGGCGGCATCAAACCGCCGCGCCGACCGATCTGAAATGGCTGGTCTGTGTCCTGATATGGATGCGCCCGGACGTCCTGATGGTGCAGGAAAGTTTGACCACCGACGCGGCGAGGGACGCATGGGCGCGGGTGCTGCGAACACTTGAACAACGCACGGGTGACGTGTGGAAATGGTCGGTCCAATCCTGCGGAAGGCACGACCGGCATCACATCGGCGTCTTATGGAACACCGGCCGGGCGACGTTGTCCGACATCCGCAGCCTCCGGCGCATGAACGCGCGGGCCGGCGCTACCCGAAGCCCCTGCGCGGGCGGACGCCATCCCGGCCACTACGCGCGCGTCCGGTCGACGCGGCCGGCGGGCGCCGACTTTCATCTCATCGGCCTGCACCTCAAATCGGGAGCCACGGCGGCCGCGCTCGAAGAACGCCGCCGCGCGCTGACCCGTCTCGACGACGCGGTCGCGCCGCTGCTGGCCGCCGACCGTGACGTGATCGTTCTGGGAGATTTAAACACCATGGGCGCCGGCAACGCGCGTTCACGACAGCGGGAACTGGCAGACCTGCGGCGCCTGGCGGCCGCCGCCGCGCCCGGCTTCCGTGACCTTCGATTGGACCCGCCGTGTTCGCATTATTTCCGGGGACGCGGCAGTTGGCTGGATCACGCGCTGGTCGCGCGCGACATGGCCGAGGTCGGCGCCCGGTCGGCGCGGGTCACCGGGTATTGCGCCGTGGCCGGATGCCGCCGGATTCGCGGCGCGTCCCCCCCGGCCTATCAAACATTATCCGATCATTGTCCGGTGATCTTCGGCATCCGCGACCACGACCGTGACCCATGACGCGCGCGGCGTCCGCCCGAACCACCCCGCGCCGATGCGCCTGGGCCGCCAACGAGACCCTGATTCGGTACCATGACCGCGAATGGGGCGTCCCCGTGCACGACGACCGCAGATTATTCGAATTTCTCATCCTCGAAGGCGCGCAGGCCGGATTGAGTTGGCACACGATCCTGCAAAAACGCGCCGCGTTCCGGGACGCCTTTGACCGCTTTGACGCCGCCGTCGTCGCCGGGTACGACGCCCGCCGCGTGCGGCGACTGCTGAACAACCCCGGCATCATCAGGAACCGCCTCAAAATCCTGGCGGCCATTGCGAACGCGCGCGCCTTTCTCGCCGTGCAACGCGCCCATGGAAGTTTCGACGCCTACCTGTGGGCCATGGTCAAAGGCCGGACGATTCAGAATCGCCGGCACACTCCGAGGGACATTCCCTGTTTCACGCCGCTCGCCGAAGCCATGAGCCGGGACCTGCGCCGCCGGGGATTCAGATTTGTCGGCCCGACGATTTGCTACGCGTTCATGCAAGCCGTCGGGATGGTCAATGATCACACCACCGATTGCTTCCGGCACCGCGAACTGCGCCGGCCAGCCCGCCGCGTACGACCGCCGCAACGATCCCCGTAAGTCACGCCGGATTCCCGCCCCCTCTCTCCGTCATTCCCTTTTTCTCTTTCCGTCATTCCCGACATCTTTAATCGGGAATCCATCCTTCTTTTGCATTATCCTTTTTCCCGTCCCGCCCCACCGACTCCGTTCCCAAAAAACTTCTTGAAAAACGCGGCGCAATACCATATATTGTGTCTCAAATCGCCATTTCATACAGAATATGGCGAGGGCAATCGTGAAGCATGGCGGTCGCTGTTCCACCTGCAAGGAGGTACGTGATGACCGGTCAAGCCACCATTGAACACAGAGAAACGATGGTCTTTGCGCAACAACGGCGGCAGGGCGACGCGCAATGGTTTGTGCGGGTCGCCTGCAATTTCCTCGAGCCGCGCGTGTACGGGCCGTTTGCGGACGAACTCGAAGCCGAACGGTTTCGAGAGGGTGCCGAGTTTGAACTTCGAAAATTGCTGGATTACCAACTCCCCACGCTCTCCGGTGACGCGCACCATTGACGCGCACCATTGACGGCAGGCGGGCCGTCGCGCGGTCAACCCCGCCATCGTCACCATCCACATGCGCCGCCGTGCGAGCGCGCGACGCGCGGCGCCGTTGGTTAACACACTCCATCCACGAAAAATGGGGAAAAGGTTGTGGATGGTTTTTGGATAACACACCATCGAAGGGGACAGATGAGAGGATGACCCGGTCTGCCTCTTTTCTGGGCATTGTATCGAAAAAAAACGCGCCACAAAATCTATGGTGAGAAAGACACCTGCGGGATGCTACGTAACGGAATCGCGCGGCACATTGCGTGCCGACTCAAAACATCAGCCGATAACACCACAGCAACGCAAACTCGTTGACGGCGCGAATGTGGGACGGATGACGCGCGGCCAGGGCGGCTACGTGCAACGCCTCCAGCAACGCATCCCCGGTTCGTCCTTGCGAACCGGCCACCCGCAACGGCGCCGTGTAGGCCAGTTCCAATTCCAGTTGGCGCGCCGAGGGTTGCAGATTCAGCCGCGCCTCCCGCAGTTGCACCCGCCGGTCGCGCGTGCGGCCCGCCGCCCATCTCAACGTGGCATGACCGGATTCCACGCGCAACGGCTGTGACAACCGCAGCGACACGCGGTCATGCCGCCGCCAGAGTTCCCGTCCCGTCACGCCGACGCCGAACGCGCTGCTCATCAGAGTCGAAACGTCCCGCAGCACACCCCGGCCCGTCACCCGCGGACGGCTCCAGCCCAGATGCCCGGCGGCAAACACGCGCCAACGTGACCCGATGCGCGCATGCGCGCTTAACCCCGTGAACCCGGTGCCGCCGCGTCAAGCCGCCGACCGCGCCGGCGGCGGCACGACCGCCGGTACCATCGTCGCCGTTGCCACCACCATCACCGTCTTTCTGTCATTCCCGACGTTAGTAGTCGGGAATCCATCCTTCTGTTTCTTTGTCCTAACCAAGGGACAAAACCACTGAAAGATGGATTCCCGACTAAAGATGTCGGGAATGACGGAGGGGGTGCCGCCGGCGCCGCGACCCCCGTGAACGGCTTTCCCCCGCCTTGCGTTCGGCCCCGCAGATTTGTACAGTCCCGTCGGCGCCGCGCATGGTCTTCGACCGCGGCGTCGCACGAAAGTCCCCGATTGATGCCACGGCACGCTCACGAGATTGACGCCTTAAAAACCAAACTCCTGGAGATTCAACACATCAGGGACGCCGCGGCCCTGCTGGCCTGGGACCAGGAAACCCAGATGCCGGCCGGCGGCGGTCAGGCCCGCGCCGGGCATCTGGCCACGCTGCGGACGCTCGCTCACGACAAGTTTATATCCGCCGACTTCGAAGCGTTGCTGCGGCGTGCCATGGACGACCCGGCCACCGACCCGGCCACCGACCCGACGCACCACGCGACGGAACCGGACGACGACGACGCCCAGGCCCTCCTCCGGGAAACCTGGATCGACTTCACCAACGCCCGCACGCTCCCGTCCGAGTTTGTGAATCGCCTGGAGCACGCCTGTTCGCTGGCCCGGCAGGTCTAGGTCGAGGCGCGCCGCGACAACGACTTCGCGCGGTTTCTTCCCCACCTTCGAACGCTCGTGACCCTGAAACGCGAAGAGAGCGAGCGCCGGGGTTACGCCGATTCTCCCTACGACGCGCTCCTGAATGTCTACGAACCGGGCGCCGCCGTCGCGCACCTGCACCCGCTGTTCGCCGCCCTTCGCGACGGGCTGACGGCATTGCTGCGGCAGGTTCGCGCCGCCCCGTCGCCGCCGGACGACCGCCTGTTGACACAGTACTTTGACCCCGCGCAACAAGTCGAATTCGGCCGACTGGCGTTGCGCGCCATGGGGTATGACTTTCAGCGGGGACGGCTGGACCTGTCGGCCCACCCCTGCACCACGGCCATGCACCCCACCGACGTGCGCGTGACAACCCGTGTGTTTGAACGGGATTTCCCATCCTGCCTGTTCAGTTGCCTTCATGAGGGCGGGCACGGCCTCTACGAACAGGGCCTGCCCCGCGAACAGTACGGCACGCCGCTGGGCCAGCCGCTGTCGCTCGGCATTCACGAAAGTGTGTCGCGGTTGTGGGAAAATCAGGTCGGTCGATCCAAAAATTTCTGGACGCATTTTTTTCCGCTTCTCCGGCAGAGATTTCCCGCGCAACTCGGTGCGGTGTCCCCGGACGATTTTTACGCCGCCCTGAACACGGTCCGCCCGTCGCCGATTCGCGTGGAGGCGGACGAAGTCACGTACAACCTGCATGTGATGGTGCGGTTTGATCTCGAACGGGCCTTGCTGGAACAGCGCATCGCCGTCGAGGACCTGCCGGCGTTGTGGCGGGAATCCATGCGGGACTATCTGGGCATTGTCCCCGAACGGGACGCCGAGGGCGTGCTGCAGGACGTGCATTGGGCCATCGGGGAGTTCGGCTATTTCCCCACCTACACGCTGGGCAACCTGTACGCCGCGATGTGGTACGAACAGGCCCGCCGGGACGTCCCGGAGATGGACGACGACATCCGGCGGGGGCATCTGCATTCGCTCCGCGACTATCTCGACCGGAACATCCACCGGCACGGACGCCGCTATTCGTCCGCCGAACTCCTGCGCCGCGTCACCGGCCACACGCTCGGCGTCGAGCCGTTGCTGGCGTATCTCCGGGCCAAAGTCGGCGGCGTGTACGGCTTCACCGCCGCGCCCTGACGCGCGGGCCGGCGTGAGCGGCGTCCGCGTCCCGCCCGCGCGGCCGGCGTGACGCCGCGCGCACACCGGGGGCATGGTTGTATCGAAGGCGGTGATTGTATTACTGTTCATGATTCGTTGTCATTCACCATTTTCCAAAGGAGCGTTACCATGCGGCACTTTCAACACTTCACCCGGTCTTTCCTGACGACCGGCCTGTTCGCGCTGATTCTCTTCGCCGGCGTTGCCGGCATGGCGTTCGCGGACGAGAACGCGATGGACATGACGGATCAAAGCATGGGCATGATGGACGCGGACGCGCCCATGATCGACGTGAACACCGCCACCGTGAAGCAACTGGCCACGTTGCCGGGCATCGGCAAGGGGCTGGCGCAGCGCATCATCGACTATCGAACCGGCAACGGCACGTTCAAGAGCGTGCAGGAACTGACGAACATCGATGGCATTGGGAAAAAGACCCTGGCGAAAATTGAAGCGCTCGTCACCGTGGGCATGTCCGACGAAATGGACATGGCGCCCACGGCGGAGTCGGCGCGGTAATCACGCCACGGCGGGGCGGAGCCGGCGACCCGGCTTCGTCCCGTTGTTCATGCCGGCGCCGCCATCACAACCCCAGCGCCGCCTTCAATCCGGGCACGGCGCGGGGAGACACGGAAAAGTCCCCGGCGACGTCGATGCGGGACGGCACCAGCATGACGGTGTGAAACGGAACGTCGAGCACGCGCACGGTGTCTTCGGGCCGGTTCGCCGCGCTGATTTCAACGTCCTCCACGGATTTCGTCATGGCGCCCACGTCCTGCGGCCCGTAGGTCTCCACGACGGAGTGCAGAATCGTCATCACCTGTTCGTTCGTCTCCCCGCCGGCCGCCGCCTCGCCCGACAGAAAGCGGAGACAGCCTTCCGCGCCCTCGGCCACGTCAAAGTTCCGCACCAGTTCTTTTCGGCGCAGCGCCAGCAAATCGTTGTCCAGTTCCCGGCTGAACGCCCCGTAGGGAAACCGCACAAAGTCATAATGCAGCCCGCGTACCCCCTTGCCGAGCATGTGTAATTCCGCCAGAAAAACCAGTTGGTGCACCTTCACGTCGCCGGCCATGGGCCAGGCGCGGTCCTGAATCACGCGCAGCGCGTACATCAGCAGCGTGCGATCAATCATCATGTCGTGCGGTGTTCGCATGGAGTCTCGCCCGGACAGGCACCGGCGGCACGGCGGGACGGTCATCCTAACGGGAGATGACGGGCGCGTCAACGGACGGGCCGGCGGTGGCGGTGGTACTGCTGCTGCTGCTGGTGGTGCTGGTGGTGGTGGTGGTGGTGGTGGTGGTGGTGGTGACGGTGCTGGTGGTGCTGGTGGCGTTGCCGCCACCACCGCCGTCGTCGTCACCGCGCCGATGCCGGTGCCGCCGCCGGCCGCCCCCCTCCGTCATTCCCGACATTTTTAATCGGGAATCCATCCTTCGGTTGTTTTTCCTCTTCCGCATCACAGACAAAAAAGGAAACAGAAAGATGGATTCCCGACAACTAACGTCGGGAATGACGGAGGGAAGAATGACGGAAGGAGGAATGACAGAAGGAGGAATGACAGAAGGAGGGGAAATGACGGCAAGGAGGAGGGAATGACGGAAGGAAGGCAAATGACGGAGAGGAGAAAGGCACGGGAATGACGGAAAGGGAATGACGGAAAGAGAAAGCGGGAATGCCTGCCGCCGGCGTTTTTTAATCGGGGGACGGCGGGGGCGCCGACTTGACCCTTCATGACGTTTCGGTTCTAATACAATCCCTTCGCGCATGGACCCGTCCCGTATGGCAAAGCCCACCAAAGAAATCGACGTGCTCAAACGGCACCTCTTGAAAAGCGGCCTGAAGTTGACCCGCCAGCGGCGGGACATCCTCACGACGTTTCTGAAAATGGAACACGTCACGGCCAAACAACTGTACCGGATGGTGTCCAGAAAGGACCCCCGCATCGGCCTGCCCACCGTGTACCGGACGCTGAAACTCCTGTGCGAAACCGGCCTCGCGAAAGAGCAGCATTTTGATCGGCAGTTCGGCGCGCAGACGCAGTTCGACAACGTGGCGCACAAAGGGCACCACGACCATCTCATCTGCACCCAGTGCGAAAAAATCATCGAGTTCGAAAATTGCCAGATCGAAACGCTGCAGGAAGAGGTCGCCAGAAAAAACGGGTTCACGATTCAAACCCACAAACTGGAGTTGTACGGCGCGCCCATACGGCTGTCCAACGGCGCGTGCAAAAACTGCGGGCGTACGCTGGCCGACGACACGAGGACCCCGCCGCTGTGAAACGGGCCATGCGCCGCCGGGGCGGATGGCCGATGCCGGTCGCCGTCTGCGCGCCGGCGCTGCTGGCGGCGTTGCTGGCGGGCGCGCCCGCCGGCCATGCCGGGGACGACCTTGTCGTCTACTCGGGGCGGGCGGAACGGTTCGTGCAGCCGGCCCTCGACGCCTTTCAGGCCGAATCGGGCATCGCCGCGCAAGTGCTGACGGCGGACAGCACGGCGCTGATCAACCGCCTGCACGCCGAAGGCGCCCGCACCGCCGCCGACGTCCTGATCACCAACGACGCCGGCTCGCTGGAACGCGCGCGCGAACTGGGACTCCTGCGCGCCCACGCATTCCCCGGTCTTGAAACCGCCATCCCCGCCCGGTTCCGTGCGCCGGACAACAGTTGGATTGGATTGTCGGGCCGCCTCTGGGTCATCGTCTACAACACCGCCCTGGCCGACCCCGGCGCACTGTTATCCATTCTGGACCTCGGCGAACCGGCATGGAACGGCCGCATCGCCATCCCCGCCGCAGGCAGCGTCTATTTGCAAACCGGCGTGTCGGTGATTCGCGCCGTCATGGGGGACGCGGCGACCACCCGGTTTCTCCGGGGCGTCAAGCGGAACGCCGGCTCGTTTGTGTTCGAAAAAAACCGGCAGATTGTGGCGGCCGTGGCGCGCGGCGACGTCGCCGCCGGCCTAGTCAATCATTATTATATCCACCGCCACCTGGCCCAACATCCCGACGCGCCCATTGCCCTGCGGATGACCGACCAGGGCGAGCGGGGCATGGGGCTGATTCTGAATGCGGCGGGCGTGGGCATCACCGCGCACGTCAAACGCGAACACCTGGCCGCCGCGCAGGCCCTGGTGAAATTTCTGACCGCGCCCGAAGGCCAACTCCTGTTCGCGCACGCGAACAAGGAATATCCCCTGAATCCCCTCGTGCCCGCCGCGCCCGGCCTGCCGCCGCTGGACCATGTGCGGATTGCGGACGTCCGGCTGGACCGCCTGGCCGACCTTCGCGACCCCACCATGACCGTCATTGAAACCGTTGGACTCCGCTAACCCGCCGCGGCCGCCGTCACGTTGGCCGCCATCACGTTGGCTGCCGTCGCGTTGGCTGCCGTCATGTTGGCTGTCATCGCGTTGGGCAGCGTCATTTTGGCCGCCGTCACTTCGTCCGCGCCTCCCCGATCCGTCGCTGCTGCCCGGCATCGGCATGGCGCTGGTACTCATGCTGCCGCTGGGCTACGTGGTCGTGGCCGCCGCGACCACGGACCTTGCGGTCTGGCGCCGGCTCTGGACCACGCGCATCCCGGAACTCCTGCTGAACACGCTCTCCCTGTCCGCGGGCGTCGCCGTTGTTGATCTCATCCTCGGTGTCTCGCTGGCCTGGATTGTCACCAGATACAGATTTCCCGGCTCCGGAATCTGGGACTGGCTGTTAATGCTCCCCCTGGCCATCCCGTCCTACGTGCTGGCCTCCGCGTACACCCACATCCTGCACCGGGACGGGACGGCGGCGCACCTCTGGCGCCTCGTCGCCGGCCCGGACGCCTCGGTGTTTTCGCCGTTCAGTTTCGCGGGCGCCGTGCTGGTGCTCGCCCTGAACACCTTTCCCTTTGTGTACCTCCTGGCCAGGTCGGCATTCCAACGTTTCAACGTCGCCTTCGAAGAAACCGCCCGCGCGACCGGCGCCGGCCGCCTGGCCGTGTTTTTCCGCGTGTCGCTTCCGGTCATCCGCCCGTCGCTGATGGCCGGACTGTTTCTGGCGACGCTGTACGTCGCGTCGGATTTCGGCGCGGTGTCGTTGCTGCGGTTTCAGACGTTCACCCATGCGGTGTATCAGCAAATGACCGGCCGGTTCGACAACGCCGCGGCCTCCTGCTTGAGCCTCGTGCTGGTCGGATGCGCCGGTGTCTTCGTCTTCGGCGAACGCCGGTTCCGGCGGCAAAGCCGGTTTTACCAGACCACCGGCCGGTATCGGCCGCCCGTGCCGCGCCCCTGCGGGCCGGCGGCGGCGCTGCTGCTGAACGGCGGTCTCCTGCTTGTCTTCATGGCCGCGTTCGGCCTGCCGGGCCTGTTGCTCATTCGATGGACGGTCGATGCGGTGGCCGCCGGCGAGGTGTCCCCCGGATTTGTCGGGCACATGTGGAACAGTCTGTCGCTGTCGGGGCTGACGGCCACCGCGGCCGTGGTCTGCGGCATGCCCCTCGCCTACGCGGCCACCCGGCGCCGCACCTGGGCCGGAACCCTGTGCGCGCAGGGGGCGTACACCGGCTACGTCCTGCCCGGGCCGGTCGCCGCGCTGGCCGTGCTGGTCGTGGTCTCGCACCTCATGCCGGCGTTGCACGGCACGATGCTCATTCTGCTGCTGGCCTGTCTGGTGCATTTGCTTCCCGTGGCGTTGCAGGGCATGGAGTCCGCGCTGCAGCAGGTCACCCCGAATCTGGAGGAAGCGGCGCGCAGCCTGGGCGCCAGGCCCGTTCAGAGTTTTCGGCGCGTCACCCTGCCGCTGGTCCGTGGCGGGTTTGCAAGCGCGTGGATTCTGGTCTTTGTCCAGTGCATGAAGGAACTGCCGGCGTCGCTCCTGCTGCGCCCGGCGGGGTTCGACACGCTCGCCGTACGAATCTGGCTGGAGGCCAGCGAGGAACTGTACCACCTCGCCGCCCCGCCGGCCCTGCTGATTGTGGTCATCACCATTCCCGTCGTGCTACTATGGAGCGGGGCGCTCGCGGGGCCTGGACGCCGTGACACGCGGGCGGACGCCGACGCTGCCGATGCTGACGCCGACGGCGCCGATGCTGACGCCGCTGGCGCCACCGGCGCGCCGTCAAGGGCGCCGACGGGTCGACGATTCAGGCGGTCGCCATGAACGGCGTCGAACGGGCGCCGGCCCCGCGCCGCCGGATGACAAGATTCCATCACGCATTCTGAACCATGCCGTCCGTCGCCGAATCACCCGTGGTGCTCGAGTTGACGAACGTCGCCTGCGCCTACGACGCGGGGCGTCCGGCCATTCAGGGGATTTCCTTTGCCGCGCGGCGGGGCGACGTCATCGGCCTGCTCGGCCCGTCGGGCTGCGGGAAGACCACCACGCTGCGGGCCATCGCGGGATTTGAGCCGGTGGCCGAGGGGGAAATCAGCATCAACGGCACACCCGTGGCGGCGGTGAACCGGCACGTCCCGCCCGAACGGCGGCAGGTCGGCATGGTCTTTCAGGATTACGCCCTCTTCCCCCACCTGACCGTCCGGGAGAACGTGGGATTCGGCGTGCGGCGCGGGCCGGCCGTCGACCGCCGCCGCCGCATCGACGAGATGCTGGAGATGACCGGCCTGACCGACCTGGCCCGGCGTTACCCTCACGCCCTGTCGGGAGGTCAGCAACAGCGCGTGGCCCTGGCGCGCGCGCTGGCGCCCGCTCCCGTGCTGCTGTTGTTGGATGAGCCGTTCAGCAATCTGGACCCCGACATGACGTACCGGATGCGCGGGGACCTGCTGCGCCTGCTGAACACCACCCGCACCACCGCCGTGCTCGTGACGCATGATCACGAAGAAGCGCTCGGCATGGCCGACACCGTGGCCGTCCTGCGGCACGGATGCCTCGAACAATGCGCGGCCCCGGAAACCGTCTACCATCTGCCGGCGTCGCCTTTCGTCGCGGAATGCGTGGGACAGGCGGATTTTATTCCCGGCGCCATTCGCGACGCCGTCGTGCACACGCCGCTCGGCAACTTTTTCGTCCCGCCGGACTATCCGGGCGGGCCGGAGGTCGTGGTCATGATTCGCCCCGACGACGTGCGCATCGACGACGCCGGCCCCTGGGCCGGCACCATTCACTCCCGGCAGTTTCAGGGCGCGGACATGCTGTACGGCATCCTGCTTGAGTCCGGCGACCTCGTTCACGGCAGCGCGCCGTCGACCCAACTGCTGCCACTCGACGCGCGGGTGCGCCTGCGCATTGATGCCGCTCACACGGTGGTCTTTGACCGGCACGCCGAACGCTCCCGGTGCGTGTGCAAGCGTGACGCGGCGCGGGGCCGTGCCCCGGAGGGGATTCGAGATTGACACGCCGAGTCGTGTATAATTCGCGAGACGTTCGCGGGCGTCCGGGGAACACGCCCGGCGCCCGACGTCTCAACCAACCGTTCACCGATCATGCAAAGGAGGCACCTGACATGAACACCCCCACCATCTCTTACCGGCACATCCCCGTTGTCATGTTGCTGACGGCCGGCCTGTTGTCCCTGACCGCCTGCGGCGGATCTTCCCGCCATCACCCGTCACACGGCATGTCGTCGGGGTACGCGTACGCGCATAGCGGCAAATACAAGAAACACGGCGGCAACTACGACGCCGGGACTGCGCGGCACGGCGGTCATCACGACGGCAAGCACGGGAAACACGGCGGCGGTCGTCATGACGGCACATACAAAAAACACGGCGGCGGCCATGCCATGCATGGGTCGGGCCATCGAGCCTCGCACGCCAGGGGCCGCGGCGGCCATCAAGGCGCGGTGCGATTCATCGACCACGTGCTGAAATTTCAGGACGGGATGAGTTTGACGGACGAGCAGGTGCGGCGCCTTTACGCGATCAGGACACAGCACAAGAAAGACCGGATCGTCATGAAGGCCGACATCAAACTGGGCAACGTGGACCTGCATGAACTGTTGCGAACCAACACGGCGAGTTTGTCGGACATCGAAGCGCAACTGAACGCCATTCATGCCGTGAAGACCAAACTGTATCTGGCCTCGATCAAAGCCAAACGCGCGGCCGTGGCCGTGCTGTCCAAGGAGCAGCGCGCGCGCATGAACGCCATTCACAAACGCATCAAGGCCCGCGGCGGCATGGCGCATCACAACGGCGCCGGGCACAAGAAACACAGGGAACGACAGCACGGGGAATCCGAAAAGAAATAGCCGGGGCGAGGGAACAGAAGGATGGACCTTCGGAGCATTTGCCTTTGGCAAATGCTTCCCGATTAAAAATGCCTGCCCCCGACGTTATGAATCGGGGGTCGGGAATGACGGAAGGAGAGGACGGGGCATGACGAAGAGGGTGTGCACGAAGGCGGTGCGGGCAACCATCCCTCCGTCATTCCGCGTCGACGACGTCCAACGGCGGGAAAACCGTCCGCGCGCGGAATTCATCGGCAGGGCGGCAATGGTCGGGGCGGGGAAACAGAAAAAATTGCCGCGCCGGATTTTTCGTTCCAGGCAAGGCGGGCAACGAGGGAGCGAGGGAGGCGTGCTGGTAAGCACGTCGACCGAGCGCCCGAGGCGCCCAACGCCGCATGGGACGAAAAATACAAGCGGCTATGGCAGAGTCAGGTGTAGTCGATGGCGCAGGCCCGACGACACGGACACGGCGCCGTCCGCGTCGACAATCACGCCCTCGACGCCGGGCAGGCGTTCGATCAACGCCATGCCTTTTTCCGGCCCCATGACAAAAATGCCGGTGTCAAGCCCGTCGGCGAGCACGCCGGTCGCGGCCACGACGGTGACACTCTGCGCAAGACGGGCGGGGCGCAGCGTGCGCGGGTCGAGAATGTGATGATAGCGAACGCCGTCCTTTAGAAAATACCGTTGATAATCGCCGGCCGTGGACACGGCCGCGTCTTCCAGTTCCAGTTGGCCGAGCGTGACGCCGGTTTCGCGCCGGGGATGCTGAATGCCGAACACAAACGGATGCCCGTCCGGCAGACGTCCAAAGGTGGCGATGTCGCCTGAAATAGCGACCACGCCCGCTCCAGCGCCGGCGTCCCGCATCACGCGGGCCGTCGCGTCGGCGGCGTAACCCTTGGCGATGCCGCCGACGTCCACCCGCATCCCGGCGCGGGACAGAAACGCCGTGGCCGCGTCCCGGTCGATGGACAGACCGGACAGGTTCAGAAGCGGTCGCACGGCGTCCAGTTCGCGTTGCGTCGGGAGACGCCCTTCGCGGGCGGTCTTCCAAATCTCCACGGCCGGGCCGATGACCACGTTGAATCCGCCGTCGGTCATCCGCGCCGCGTCGACCGCCTGTTCCAAGACGTCCATCGTTTCCGGGCTGACCCGGACGGGGTGTTGACCCGCCGCCGCATTCAGGCGCGACACTTCGCTATCGGGAATCCATGTGCTCAACAGTTCTTCCAGCCGGTGAATTTCGGCAAAGCCCTCGCGCAGGGCATCGTGGGCCGCCTGCTCGTCCGGAGCCACCGCCGTCAGAAACACCAGCGTCCCCATGTGCATCTGACCGCGTTTGACCACATGCGGCGAGGCGGCGAGGCGCGCATCGGTCACGCCATGCCCTTCATCCACACCGTGATCGACCACATGCGGCAAGGCGGCACACCCCACAAGACCCGCCGCCGCCACGCCGGCGAAGAAGGCACACACCACGCCCGCAACAAGGCGCGCGCTATTCATTCCCGTCCCCCTCTGTCATTTCCGCGTCCCCCTCTGTCATTTCCGCGTCCCCCTCTGTCATTCCCGACATTTTTAATCGGGAAGCATTTGCCAACGGCAAATGCTCCGAAGGTCCATCCTTCTGTTGCCATCCTTCTGTTTCTTCATTCCGCCTGTTCCATACTCTGCAGATGGATTCCGCGTGCCCACGGTTTGCCTGCCAATGGACTCGTCGACGCGGAATGACGGAGCAGGACTGGATACCGGCTTTCGCCGGTATGACAGCGAGGGGACAATGGAAAATGGCAAACATGGGGGCAGACATGGGGAAAACATAAGAGAAAAAGCCAATTTTTACCCGTTTACATGCAGACTTGACAGCCTTTATCGGATTCCATATAATTCCGTTTCTCAAAATCATAACCAATGAGAACGATTATCATAATTATTTATCGCTGTCGAATCTCATTCGTTTTGTGAGCCACGTTGCCATGATGCACAGCGCGCCAAACACCACGTTGCCGCAACGCTCCGTGTCGCCGGAGGAGGCCCGGTGCGCCTGCGGCCATCTGATCGCCAAACTTCGCGGGGACCATCTCGAACTCAAATGCAAACGTTGCAAGCGCCTGGTATCGATTGCCCGCGCCGCCCTCGCGGAGTGGAAAATCTGCATCGCGCCCTGCGGAGAGTAGCCATGCGCGCCGACCGCCACGATGTACGTTGGACGATGCACATGACACCCGATACATCCGAAACAGTGTTGACGGCCGCCGGGACGCCGGCCTTGACACCGCACACCGTCAGCGTCCCTTCCACAACCCGGAGGACCGGCAGAGTCCCCTTTTGCAAGGAGGTCGCAATGCGACGTTTGTTCATTGCGGGGACGATCACGGCCCTTATGATTGTAGCACACCTGCCGGCACTGGCCCAGCAGGGCTTTACGCCGGCACAGAAAGAAGAAATGCGAAAAATGCTTCGCGACATGATGCGGGAGCGGGGCATGACGCCGCCGGCCGGCGAGGACATGCCGGCGATGGGCGATACCACGAAGGAAACGCCCCGGTTCGGCGAGACCTTCTCCGGCGGCACCGGCCTGATGGGCGGACGCACCATTTACGCCCGGCCCTTCGTCAAGGCGCCGAAAACCATCATCGGCGGATACATCGACTTCTCGCTGACGCGATGCCAGGGAGGAGCACGGGATTGTCGAGCCACGTTGGAATTCGATCAGGAGCGGTTTGTGCCGTTCTTTTACTCCCAGGTCACCGACCGGTTGAGCGTGGCCGCCGAACTTGAAGTCGAACACGGCGGGCCGCAGAGCAACCAAAGTGACGGGGACATCAAGATGGAGTTCGCCACCATGGACTACCGGTTTTCGGACTGGTTCAACCTGCGGGGCGGCATCATCCTGGTGCCCATGGGCCGGTTCAACCTCATCCACGACTCGCCGTTGAACGACCTGCCGTTGCGGCCGATGGTGAGCCGTTCGATCCTGCCTTCTACCTTTGCCGAAAGCGGAATCGGCTTTTTCGGCACGGTTTATCCGACCGCGCTGTCCAAGGTCGATTACGAGTTTTACGTCGTGAACGGCTTTGACGGGCGTAACGGCCAACTCCGGGAAAGTAGCGGGACGCGAGGCTCTCGCGGCAGTCTTTCACGGGATCGGAACGAAAACAAGGCGATTGTCAGTCGGATTTCGTTCAGTCCGAGGCTGGGAATCGAGATGGCCGGCTCCATTCATCACGGCCAATGGAACGATGAAAGTTCGATCTATAATGGCGAGGAATATGACCTGACCCTGTATGCCATTGACGGCAACCTGCAACGGGGACCGTTTGAACTTCAGGGTGAAGCCGCCTGGGCCGGCATCCAAGGATCCGGGCAATATCAGACCGAGGCGGGGCTGGTATCGACTCAAGCCGCCGACGACTCAATGAGGCGTCAAATTCTGCAACAAGAGGGCGTCGATTATGTCGTCCCCGCAAATATGTCCGGGTATTACGTGCAGTTGAATTACCACTTCATGCCCCGGATGCTCACCAGAACGTTCCCCGGCTACTTCGGCCAGGACTCCACGTTCACGGGCATCGTGCGTTGGGGAAAAGCGGACACCAACACCGCCTCCGACTTCAACCCGAATGACGAAGAACGGTTGACCCTGGGCATCAATTTCCGGCCGATTGAAGATTCGGTTATCAAGTTTGCCTATACGTTTAACACCATTGGACAGACGCGCGAGCGGATTCAAACTGCAGGGGACAATACGCCGGACGATACGTCCGATGACGTATTCGGGGTACGGACCAATCCGGGCCTTACCGGCAGCGGGTTCCAGTTCAACCTATCAACGTACTTCTAAGGGAAAATGCATGGCGCCGAATATCCGTCATTCCGCGTCGTCGACTCCCAACAACAGGAGAAACGTACGCGCGCGGAATCCATCTGCAGGGTGTCAATGGCAGGAGTAAGAAACAGAAGGATGGAAATGACGAAAAAAGAAGAGACGGGATGAGAAAGGAAAGTTGCACTGGATTCATCTGTGCTCTTGTGCTTGTCACCATCACGGCGGGGTGCGCGACGCTGGGTCGCGCGCCCCTTGCCGTGACCACGTCCTGCTCGCCGAAACAGGCGTGGGAGGCGGCTCTGGCCGGCGTCAGTGAACTGGTCGTCAGCACACAGGACAAAGACGACGGCGCCATTGTCACCGACTGGGCCATCATGGCATCCGACCAGGCCGCCGGCGTGTTTCAGCGCACGGCCAACCGGGAGCGCGCGCGGTTTTTGCTGGACGTGACCCCGGCCGGGGAGACCGCCACCATCTCCGTGCGGCAGATCCGGGAATATTTTTCCCCCATGGGCGTCCAGTCGCAGTCCACCAAATGGCGGCGCATTCCCGCCATGGCCGAGGAAGAGCGGCGCGTGATGCAGCGAGTGTCGAACGAACTGAAGGAACGGGGATGCGCGATTCTCAACTGACACGCACCGCGCTGGCGTTGGCCGTGTGCGGCGTCCTGCTGACCGGCGCGCCCGCTCTGGCGGACGACGACGGGCGCGAGGAACACGAAGCGCACGAGGCACACGAAGAAGAACACGCGGAACACGCGGAGCCGGACAAGCAAATCTGGGATCACGAACTCAACCGGTGGCTGACGCCGGAGGAACTGGGGCACCTGGAAATTTATTTTACCGAAGAGGAAGCCGCCAAGGTCATGTTTCCGGATTCGGACGCCATTGACAAATCCACGCTGACCCTGACCCCGGAACAGAAAACACACATCGAGCAACTCATCGGGTGGAAATTTCCCGAACATGAATTTAACGTGTATATCGGCAAAACCAACGGCAACATCGACGGCTACGCGATGGTGCAGAACACCATCGGCAAACACCGCCCCATCACCTACATGGTGGGCGTGGACGCGGACGGCGAATGTATGAACTTCGAAGTGCTGGTCTACCGGGAAGCCCGCGGCAACGAGATCGCCACCAAGCGGTTCAATTATCAGTATCAGGGAAAAACCATCGCGGACCCGGTGCGGATTAACCGGGACATCATCAATATCACCGGCGCCACCATGTCGGTGCGCTCCGCCAGCGCGGGGGTCAAGCGCGTCATGGTACTGGTGAACGAGTTGTATTTAAAACCGCTGGGACGCGGCGCCACCATCGTGGCGGGCGGCAAGGAAAAAAGTTTCCTTGAGTCCTTCCTGGGGCTCTGACGGCGCCGGCGATACGGAACGTACCACTCCTTCCGTCATTCCCGACGTTCGTAATCGGGGGTCGGGCGTGACGGAGAGAGAAGAGACGAAATGACAGGAGCAGGGATGACCGGCATTGGCCTTCCTCCGTCATTCCCGACGTTAGTAGTCGGGAATCCATCTTTCGGTTGTTTTTTGGGGGTAGGCCGAGGAAACAGAAGGATGGATTCCCGATTAAAAATGTCGGGAATGACGGAAGGAGAAGGCGGATTGCCGGTTGCGTGGAAATCCGTGAGTTGTTTGATACAAGGCAGACACACCCGCGATGCGAAATTTTAACACCCGGTTTCGGCTGCGCGACACCGACCGGCATATTCGCCTGGTCTATACGTGGTTCCTGCTGCTGATGCTGGCGGGCTTTGTGTTCACCTTTGTCTGGGCGCACAGCATGACGGAGTTAACACCGAAAGGCATTGTCGAACATTACCGCGGGTCGGATGAAAGTTTCGGCGAAGCGATGTCGTTCGGGCAACTCGCCGAAACGACGCACTTTCACCTGTTCACCCTGCCCGTCGTTTTTCTGATCATGGCGCATGTGCTGTATCTCACCATGGCCGGCTCCGCCCTGAAAACGCTCACCACGTGGGGCGCCTTTGCGGGCGTGACACTGGATCTCGTCTCGCCGTGGCTGATTACCTACGTTTCCCCGCTCTTTGTGATTACCATGCTGACCGGCGACGTGCTCATGGTGGCGGCGTTTGTCGTCATGTTCCTGATTCCCATGCGCGAAATGTGGATTCTGAATCATCCGTTTATGATGCGGGCGGATTCGAGAGACATCGGCGGTTCGTAACAGGTTGTTTGACCGGAGGCCGGAGACGGTTCGTCCAGCGCCCGGAGAGTTGTCGTACTTTCCCTGGCTTTAGCCGGATCCGGGAAAGGAGCGGGGTCTCCCACTCAATCCTCTTCCGGCGGGAGGTGAGCCCTCCTCCTCCGTCTCCCGCCCTCGGAGGATGGCCGGATTCACGCCGCCGCGGCCGACCCGACCGACACCTACCCGGTACCCCGCAACGCCCGTTCCACCTCTTCGCGCACCGTTTGTTGAATGGCATCGCGCGTCCGCGCATCCTCGACTTTGTCGCCGCCCCGCCCGGTCACGTGCAACACGGCCACCACCTGGTCAAGTTGTGTCGAGATTTTGGCCGCGTGGATGGAGAGGCCGAGATCGTAGACCGTTGTGGCGATCCGGTGCAGAATGCCCTGCCGGTTGTCGGCAAAGACGTCGATCACGGTAAACTGATCCGACGTGTCGTTGTCCAGTGTGACTTCCGTGCGAAGACTCCGAAGCGGCCCTTCTCTCCTCGAGGACACCCGTTGATTGCGCGCGAGAAAATCTTCAATCGTGGTTTCCCCCTGTAACACGCCGACCATCGCGTCCCCGACTTTTTTCATCCGCGCCGGCGTCGGCGCCCCTTCAAAGTCAAGGTCCTTCACCAAAAACGTGTCCACCACAATCCCGTCCGGCCTCGTCACAATCTGCGCGTCCAGAATGCGCAGGCCCTTCGCGCTCAACACGCCCGTAATCTTCATGAAAATCCCGGACAACACGGAGTCAAAGGCAATCAACGTGTACTCGCACACCTGCAGTTCGGCGTTGAACGTGGACTCGACAACGGGATGGTCGGGGGTCAAACCGCGAATGGCCGACAGATGCGCCACCATCCGCGTTCCGGCCGTTCCGGCAAGATACCTCGCCGGAAAAGTGTTCAGTTGCTCCCTGATCCAGGCGCGGTCCGGGCGGCCCCGCCACGGCGGCGCATGAGAAGACCAGAGTGCCAGAACTTCGTCGGCAACCCGCTCAAGATCCATCGCGGAAGCCGCCGTGTCGTCCTGACCGGACACCCGCCGCATGGCACGGGAGTATAATTCGATCAGTAGCGACTCTTTCCATTCCGTCAGCGTGCCCGGCCCCACGGCCGAAATATCGGCGACCGTCAGGAAAAAGAGGTGTTTCAATCTTTCGGGGGTGCCCACTTTTCCGGCAAACGTCGTCAGCACTTTTTCATCCTGACAATCCCGCCGGAAGGCGGTCTTCGCCATCATCAGGTGTTCATACACCAGAAACTCCAGCATGGCCGATTCCTGCGAGTCGAGGGCCAGCCTGCGGGCCATGTCCCGTGCGATGGTTTTGCCGACTTCGCTGTGATCGTCGGGCAGACCTTTGCCCACGTCATGGAGGAGCACGGCCAAATGCAGCAGATCTTTCTGTTGCACGTCACGGTACAGTTCGCCCCAGAATCCCGGCCGTGTTCCCAGGCGTTCAACTTCACGAACCGCCAGCAGGCTGTGCTCGTCAACCGTATATTTGTGGCACTGGTTGAATTGCATCAGCCCGCGAACGCGACTGAAGGCCGGGACCAGTTTTTCCAACACCTGGGCCTGATGCATCAAGGTCAGGGTATCGGCCACGGATCCGGGGCCCGCCAGCAATGCCCGAAACCGCCAACCCACCCCCGGCGCGGCAAACGTCCGGTCGGGCACGTCCCGCATGTGACAGTACATCGCTTCAATCACCCGTCCGTCAATCGACAAGCCGCGTCGCTGGGCGGCATGAAAGAAGTTCAGAACGTGCTCTGGATTTTCCAGCACTCGAACCAGTTTCCCTCCGGGGATGGACAACCGGCCGTCGACCACTCGAAAGAGTCCGTCGATCAACGGCGACGGCCAGTAATTTCGGAGGCGGGACGCGAACGACACCGATCGCGCATTGTCCACGAAACGCATTGAGCAATTATGGATTTCCGTGGTCAGACGATAATACTGCTGCATAAACTGCTCGACGGCCAGGATATGCGGCTGGTCACGGCAGCCAAACTCTTCGGCCAACCGAACCTGTTCATCAAACAGCAGGATTTCCTGGGCGCGGCCGGCCTGCAAATGCAGCAGGGCACGCACTTTCCACAAGAACTCCCGCGCCTCAAGCAACACCATATATTCCTGGTGGGCCAACATGCCCAGATTGGCGATATCCTTCAACGTGGTGGCCCGGTACCGGGCCATGCCCACCCATTGAAGCAAATGCAAATCCCGCAACCCGCCTTTAGTTTTTTTGATATTCGGCTCCAGAAGAAACACCGTTTCGCCGAACTTCTCATAGTCCCGTTGTCGTTCATCCAGTTTCTCACGGATAAACGCATCCGCCCTTTTTCCCGGCACGCGCCTGGCAAACCGTTGCTGAAATTCCTGAAAGACCGACGGACTGCCGGTCAAAAACCGTGATTCCATGAGCGAGGTTTTGATATGCAAATCCTCTTCCGCGCACACCAGACAGTCGGCAATCGACCGGACGCTGTGCCCGACATGAAATCCCAAATCCCACAAATGGTTGAAGATCTGCGTTGACACCTCCGTTGCCGCGGCCTCACCGCCCGGACGATAGAGCATCATGACGTCAATGTCGGAATGCGGCGCGAGTTCACGCCGGCCATACCCGCCCACGGCCACAAGACACCCATGCTGCAAGCCCTCGGCGGCGCCGCCGCGCCGGCTGACGATGTTTCGGTAACGCGAAACCAGCACCGCGTCGACCATGTCCGTAAATCCGGACACGACTTCCGACGCGGAGGCGCCCGACCGCAATCGCTGGAAAATGCCGCGGCGGCGTTCTTCCAGCACAGCCTGCGCCGTGACGACCGACGCGCCCGTTTCGGACGCATCCGTTTCCCGCCCGACCAGACCCGGTGGCGCTCCAATGTGAAATGTATCCGTCATGCCCGCCCTCTCCGTCACGCCGGCTTCCCGTCAATAGTTGACGTATCGATTCGTAATCGGCATCCGGCGATCTTTCCCCAGATTTCTTTGTGTGATTTTGATTCCGATGGGAGCCTGGCGGCGTTTGTATTCACTGCGATCCACCAGGCCCATCACGCGCCTGACAGTCCTGGGCGGAAATCCCATTCCGACAATCTGCCGCAGGGAACGATCCTGTTCGACATACGCCTTGATAATCGGGTCAAGAATTTCGTAGGGCGGCAAATGATCCCGGTCCGTTTGATTGGCCTTGAGTTCGGCCGACGGGGCGCGATCCATCATGCGTTGAGGGATTACCGCCGCCCCATGAGTGCGAACGGCCCGAAGATTCCGGTGACGAGCCAGATCATACACCATGGTTTTGGGCACGTCCTTGATCACGGCGAACCCGCCCGCCATGTCGCCGTACAACGTGGCGTAGCCGACGCTCATTTCGCTTTTATTGCCGGTTGTCAACACCAAATGGCCGAATTTGTTGGAGAGGAGCATGGCAATGGTCCCGCGAATGCGGGCCTGCAGATTTTCTTCCGCAACGTCGGGCGCCCGCCGCCCGGTCTTTGACTCGGCGATCCGCAGGTAACTCTTCCAGAGATTCGTAATCGGGATGGTCCACAAACGCACGTTCAGCGCCTTCATCAACGCACGAGCGTCGGCCCCGCTGGCTTTCGACGTAAACGGCGAGGGCATGAACACCCCCGTCACCCGGTCCGGGCCAAGCGCATCGACGGCAATCACGGCGGTCAGGGCCGAGTCAATGCCCCCGCTGATCCCGATCAACACTCGTTGAAAATGATTTTTTTCGACATAGTCGCGCACCCCCGTCACCAACGCCAGATAGATTTCCTCGATATCGTTCAGCAAGGCGGGAGCACGAACGGGCAGCGGGGCGGTCACGCGCCGTCCCCCAACGGGCGCAAGGGTCACGCGCCGGACGGGATACCGGGGCGTTTTCGACTTCGACTTCGTTCGAGTCGCCGCGCGCGTTTCCCGGCGGAAATCCAGATCGGCCAGCAACAGGTCTTCCACAAACGCTCCGGCGCGCGCGATGACCTTTCCCGTTCGATCCACGATCATGCTGTTGCCGTCAAAAACCACCTCGTCCTGCCCGCCCACCATATTCGTGTAACTCACCACCACGCCGTTCTCCCTGGCGCGTTTGGTCAGGATGCGCGCGCGCGTTCGTGATTTTCCGACGTGATAGGGCGAGGCATTGATGTTCAGAATCAGTTGCGCCCGGCCGGTGACCGCCTGATCACGGGTCGGTCCGTCGGCGTACCAGATATCCTCGCAGATATTCACGCCAAACCGTACCCCGCGAACCTGGCAGACCAACGTCTCGCGGCCGGGGGAAAAATACCGGCTTTCGTCGAAGACACCGTAATTCGGCAGAAAGGCCTTGCGACAGGTCGCCACCAGCCGCCGGTCGTGAATCACGGCGGCCGCGTTAAAGACGCGCCGCAGACCCGACGGCACCACAAAGGGCGTGACCTCCCGCGACCGCGCCGCTCCGTCTTCTTCAAGATAGCCGGCGACGACGGTCAGACCGCGACACTGCCCGGCGAGCCGTCGCAACGCAGCCCGCGTGGCTTTGAGAAACCCCGTCCGCAGAACCAGATCTTCGGGAGGATAGCCGGTAATCGACAATTCCGGAAACACCACAATCTCCGCCCCGGCCCGCCGCGCCCGACCCACCCACCGGATCATCGCGCGCACGTTCCCGTCCACGTCCCCCACCACGGGGTTCATCTGGACCATGGCAATGCGGCAGGTCGTCACCACACCATCCGCCTTCTCCGGCAACGGGGACACCGCCGGCGGCCTTTCCGCGTCAGGGTTCGGTCGACCGGCCTTCCAACTCCGCGGCCAGGATAATGGCCTCGGCAATTTCCCTCATGGATTTTCGCATGTTCATGCTTTGACGCTGCATCACCCTGAAGGCGTCGGCTTCCGACAATTTTCGAGAATGCATGAGATAGCCCTTGGCGCGTTCAACGAGTTTTCTCACGGTCAAGGCTTCCTGCATTTCAAAGGACGTTTCCATGAGACGGGTATGCTCGATGGCCACCGCCGCCTGATTCGCGATGGCCTGCATGATTTTGATTTCCCTGTCGTCAAACGTATGCTTCGCGGACGTATAAGTATTGATCACGCCGATGACCTTGTCCTTGATCATCATCGGCGTCGAAAGCAACGAGCACAACGACTCCCGGCTGGCCAGATCACGGTAGAAAAACTCCCGTTCTTTTTTCACGTCGGGAACGTAAATCGGCCGCCGTTCCTTGACGGCGCGCCCGCTGATGCTCCGCCCGATATGCAACGGAGGCTTCCGGCAATACGCTTCGCTCAAACTCTGCGTCGCCGCAATCCGCAAGGTCCCTCCCGTGTCGTCCACCAACATCAGGGAGCAGATCGTCGAATCCAGCATGTGCGCGGTCGTCGTCACAATCAAACGGAGCACCTCGTCGATCATGCGGTTGGACGCCACGGTTTCGGACACCTGGGACAGGGTATCGAGTTGCAACGCCTGCCGCCGCATGGCCTCATACAATCTGGCGTTTTCAATCGCGCCCCCGACCTGATTTGCAATCGTCGACAACAGCGCCAGTTCGGCGGCCCGGTAACGCTTCGCCCGTTTATGCTGCACATTGATGACCCCGACCACGTCGTCCTTCGTCACAATGGGAAGCGACACAAACGCCTGATAGCGGTCCTCGGGCAAATTGTGAAAAAATTTAAACCGGGGATCGTCGCTCGCGTTGCGAAGAATCACCACCGGCACCTTTTCCCGCGCCACCCATCCCGTAATGCCTTCCCCCAATTCCAGCGAGACCCGGCCGATCAGCCTGGGATGAGGGTTCTTGGACGCGCGCAACACCAGTTCGTCCCGATTCGCGGAGACAAGATACAGCAGGCAGGAATCGGCCGTCGTGACCGTGACGACCACCTCCACGATGTGCTTGAGAACCGATTCCAGATCCAGCGTGCCGTTGATCGATTCACTGATGCGATGCAGGACTTCCACTTCCCGTGTGCGTTCACGAAGCACGGAGCGGATGTCCGTGGCGGCGCGCTTGCGACGTTGTGGCATCGAACGCATATCCCCCCGCCGGAGCAAACAGCCCGCCTCACGGGGCGCGATGGAGCAGATCGTGACAATGCGCATACCATTGTCGCACGGCGCGTTGCTCCAGCGGCGCGACCCGAACCTTGCCGATGGACACGGGCAGCACACAGTAGACGGTTCCCCGCGCCACTTTTTTATCATGGCGCAGCGCGTCCCAGAATTTCGAAAAACGGTGCGGCGGCATCCGCACGGGAAGGCCCGCTCGCCCGATTAATGCGCGTTGCCGGGCCACGACGTTCTGCGCGCATATCTTCAAATGATGCGCCAGCATGGCTTCATACACCATGCCGATGGCGACGGCCTCGCCGTGACGATATCGCCGGTAGCGGCCCAGGGATTCCAGCGCGTGCCCGATGGTATGCCCGTAATTCAGGATGCGGCGCAGGCCCGCTTCCCGTTCATCCCCGGCCACGATCCGGGCCTTCAACTCGCAACAACGCCTGACGACCGTCTGCACGTCTTCCTCGCGCATGGCGCGCACGTACTCCATGCGTTCCTCCAAAAAGGCAAAAAACATTTTGTCGGCGATGACACCGTATTTGATCACCTCGGCCAACCCCGCCAGCCATTCCCGTTCGGGAAGCGTTCGGAGCATGTTCGTATCGGACAGCACGAGGGCGGGCTGGTGATACGCACCGATCAAATTTTTTCCCCGCGGATGGTTGACCCCGGTTTTCCCGCCCACGCTGGAATCCACTTGCGCCACAAGCGTCGTGGGCGCCTGCACCAACGGGATGCCGCGCAGGTACATGGACGCGGCGAATCCGGCCAGGTCGCCGATCACCCCTCCGCCCAGGGCCACGAGCACCGACCGGCGTTCAAAACGGTGCCGGACCAGTTCGTCCAGAATGTGCGACGCCCACCGAAGCGTCTTCACCGACTCGCCGTCGGGAACGCTGATCGAGTGACAGCGGAACCCGGCCCGCACAATCGCCTGTTTGAGCGAGGCCCCGTGGAGACGGTGCACGGCCGGGTTGGTCACAATCCCGACGCGGCCGGAACATCCCAGGGCGTGTAAATGCCGGCCGATCTGCCGCAGGCTCCCCGGACCAATCACAATTTCATAACGCCGCCGGCCGAGACCGACGGTGACCGTGTGTCGTGTGCGGCGTTGACCCATGACGACCCCCGTCTTCAACGTGTGTTCGACCGACCGCGGAACACGGGGCGCGCCCGCCGGGGAACACGACCGGCGCGCCCGGACGTCCGAGATGTCAATTAAAAATTCTTCACCTGTTCCTGGTAGGCATCAAAATTTCGTTTCATTTCCTCGAGGGTGTCCCCGCCGAATTTTTCCAGCATGGCATTGGCCATTTCATAAGCAATGACCGCCTCCCCCACCACGCCGGCGGCGGGCACCGTGCAGATATCGGAACGTTCCACCGTGGCCTCAAACGGTTCCTTCGTGAGGATATCCACGCTCTGCTTGGGTTGATACAACGTGGCAATCGGCTTCATGGCCACGCGCAACACGATGGATTGCCCGTTGGTGATGCCGCCTTCGAGTCCCCCCGCGCGGTTGGTCTTTCGAACAAAGCCGGGTTTGGATTCGCCGGGGTAAATATCGTCATGCACTTCAGACCCAAACCGGCGAGCCGACTCAAAGCCCATGCCGATTTCCACGCCTTTCATCGCCTGGATGCTCATCGCCGCCATGGCGAGCCGCGCGCTCAATCTCCGGTCCCACTGCGCGTAACTGCCCAACCCAATGGGGGGATTGATCACCACAACCTCAAAGATGCCGCCCAGGGAATCGCCCTGACGTTTCGCCTGGCGGATGTGTTCGATCATCTGTTCACCGGCCTCCGCGTCGGGACACCGCACTTGAGACTGCGCGGTGCGTTCATAGGCCGCCACGGGATCATCGACCGGCGGAGCGGCCACGGATCCAATGCGAGTGGTATAACTCACCACCCGCATGTCAAATTGCGCCAACAGGGCCTTGGCCACGGCGCCGACGGCCACCCGAATCGCCGTTTCCCGCGCGCTCGCCTTTTCAAGCACGTTGCGAATGTCCCGATGCCCGTATTTAATCGCGCCCACCAGATCGGCATGGCCCGGCCGCGGACGGGTCACGACGCGTTCCGTTGACGGAGGCCCCGGTTCAACGGCCATCACGTCTTTCCAGTTTTCCCAATCCCGATTGCCGATCAAAAGCCCCAGCGGATTCCCCAGGGACTTGCCGTTGCGGACGCCGCAATAAAATTCAACCTGGTCTTTTTCGATACGCATCCGGCCGCCCCGGCCATACCCTCCCTGCCTTCTCGCCAGATCGTGATTGATGCTGTCCGTTGTGAGAGGCAGTCCGGCGGGAAGCCCTTCGACAACGGCCATCAGCCCCCGCCCATGCGACTCACCGGCGTTTAAATAACGCAACATCGCGTCCTCTCATCAGACAGCGCACAAACGCGCCGGCCCGTCTTCGGGTCTTCCGGGGAACGGGATCGTTCACCGGAACAGCGGAGTGCCATGCCGCGTCACTGGTCCAAAAAATACGTCCGGTCGGCCGGCGACGGAGCCTCCGCACCACCCAGCGCCGAAAGCGTCACCCCCTGATCCGTAATGCGGGTGACGACACGGGAAAACGCCGCAATGACCTGCCCCGTCCTGACGATGAGTTGTTCCCCATTCTCAAACTCCAACAAGGCCCAGCGGCCCTGCGGAGAGGACGCAATGCCCCGCACCAGCACCGTCAAACTGACCGGTTCCGGTTCCGGCGCCGACACCGGCGCCGGCGAAGGCGGCGCCGGCTCGGACACCGGCGGCGGCGGAACCGCTTTGGGCACAAAGGGATCCCGGTAGCGACCGGCAGGAGACTCCGGCGCGTCACGCGGCCCGGCATGGGCACGACCCGGAACGTCCCGCAACGCCGCCCAACTCGACCACACGACAATCGACACGACCAGCGATACGATGGCGGGCATGGCCCTCGTCATCCCGCCACCACGGTCGGTGCGGAAACGCCCCGGCCCGCCGGACCGGCGGCGGCCTGAAATCCCATCAGTTCAAACGAAGCCCGAATGTCGATCTCCGAATCCGTCGCGTCAGTGTCTGTCCGCACTCGATAGTCCAACGACCGCACGATCAACGCCTTGGGCAACGCCCGCAGCCCGTCAAGAAAACTCGCAAGCGCGTGATACCTCCCCTCCGCTTCGAGCCGAAGCCTGACCCGGCGCAACGTCATTTCCACAACCGGCGCGGGTTCTTCGGGCTGCCAGGATGTGAGCGTCACCCCGACGGATTGTGCCGTATCAACGATGTCCGGCAACAGGCGGTCCATGGGCACGCGAATTCCCAATGATGATTTTTGAGATTCGACTTGCCGGGCCAGGCCGTTGATCTCATCGCGAAGGCTCTCCGGCGACTCGCCCGGCCTCTCCGCTCCGGCCAGCCGCCGGTCCAGTGATTGCAGGGTTTGTTGAAACGCCCGTGCGCGTTGCTGTTGGGGAGCCACAACGAACTGAAACGCGAGAAGGGACGCAAACACGGCCAACAGCAGCAGAAGGGCGAGTTTCCGGGCCGCGCCCGTGTCTTCCATCCAGTCAAGCAGGCCGTCAACCATGATCCGCAACGTCCAGAAAAACATTCATCGAAAATTGAAACTGCTCCGGCGACGCCGCCTGGGGCGACATCGCAAACACATCGACCGACCCAAGCATGTCGGTGCGTTCCAAATGTTTCGCAAGCTCCAACACGGCTTCACGGGAACGGGCAACGCCGGACAAGGTGACTTTCTCATCGGTGGTCTGAAGCCGGCGCAACCACACATCCAACGGGTCAATAACCCGGCCGATCACCGACAACAGGCGCACGGGCCTGTCACGATCCCGCGTCAACGCCGCGAGGGTTTCGCGTTCGGCCACAACGGCGTCGCGTTGTTTCCGAAGTGTCAGCATCCGGTCCCGCTGTTGCGTCATCAACGCAAGACGGTCTTGCTTTTGCCGTATGTCCCGCTCAAGATGGTGGATGACCCGATTCCCGTCAACGACCATCCACCCCCAACCCGCGACGACGGCCGCCAGGACGAATGTCCCGATGCACAACTCCGCCACGGGACGACGACGCGTCCGTCGTTCAAACCGTTCTTTCAACAAATTAATGCTCACCATGGCAAATCCCGATGGAGAGCCAGCCCCAGCGCCACTCCTCCGAGATGGGCCGGCGCCGACACGCGGGCCGCGTCCGCGCGATGCGTCACGGATTCGATGTCGTCAAAAGGATTGAGCGCGACCACGGGCACCGACAAGGCGTTCCGCAACGCGCGTTGCAGCCGCTCATTTGTCGAGTGCCCGCCACAGAGAAAGATCTTTTCGATGTCTGTTTCCGGATACCGTTCCATGACGGATTCCAGACAGTACCGGGCTTCGTTGACAACGCCCTCCAACGCCGGCAACGCGCGGGCATCCGCCTCGCCCCGCGGGGCGTCGTGCATCGCGTCGTCTTCCACGGGCAACGCGGATGACGCGGCGGTTCCGACGGGGCAGGTTTCGTCGAAGTTCACGTCGCGCACCAGAAGAGGGGCTTCGTGTCCCACAAACACAATGTTCATTCCGTTGGCTCCCACGTTGACGATGCCGAACGACCGCCCGCGCAAGGCGCGGTGTTTCGCCATCACCATATTCACCAGCGCGAGACCATCGACGTCGCACACCATCGGGCATACCCCAATGTCTTTCAAGAGCGTTTTTCGACGTTCCACCACCCGCTGTTTGGCCGCGACAAGCACCAATTCCATCTCGCCCGACGCGGCGGCGCGCCGGGACGAAGGCAGCACCCAATAATCAAAGTGCACGTCACGCATGGCATACGGAATGTACTGGTGGCCTTCCCACGTCAGATATTCATCAAGAGCATCCTGTTTGACGCCGGTCACGCGTATCCGTTTGACCATCACGGACGGTCCGGAGACGGATATGGCCACGCGACTGCCGGACAGATCCATCTCCCGAATCAAATCTGTGAGCGCGGCTTTGATCCGGGCGGGACGGTCGCCGGTCACGCCGCCGGCATTTTCCCGTTCGAGGCCGCGCCATCCAAATCGCCGGAGACGATACACGGCGCCGCGCCGTTCCAGTTGAACGATCTTGACCGCGGACGAACCAATGTCCACCCCCACGCACATGCGCGGTCGTGACAACATGCGCGTCCATTGCCGAATGCGTCTCATGGTTGAAGGCCGATAGTCGTGCACGCGGGCGTCTTCAGGATTCTCTCCGATCCACGGCGCCTCGCCATCACGGGCAGACCGGTCGAATTCCCGATGGACATGCCCACGGGAACGTCACCCTACACGGTTCACGATGAACCGTCAAACAACGGCCATGCGGTGCAGATGCGTCGTCCCGTGCGGTGTTCCCGTCGGGAACAGAAGGACGTTGTCACCCTCGTCGGAATCGTCACGCGCCAATCACGCGGAGCGACCAAGCGCCCGAACGGCACGAGCGCGCGCTGCCTCACAACATTGTCAGGGATGCCGCCACCGCGCCGGAGCGGCGAGGGCCGGGACCGCAAGGATTTGAAAATGAGAGTTGTCGCGCACCGCGCGGGGCGCGCCGGGGGCCGTCAATGCGCCCGTCTGCGGTGGCTGGCCGAGGTAATATGCAGGTCCGTCCGATATCTGGCAACCGTCCTTCTTGCCACGACAATCCCCCCGGCCCGCAACTTCGACACAATGTCCCGGTCTGTCAGGGGACTGCGGCTGTTTTCCCGCCCCACCATTTCACGAATCATCTCGCACACGGTCATCGAAGAGACATCTTCGGCTCCGTTGTTCGTGCGCACAACCGTGCTGAAGAAAAATTTAAGTTCCAGCAGACCTTGAGGGCAATGCATATATTTATTTCTCGTCACCCGGCTGATGGTTGATTCATGCATCCCCACGTCTTCGGCCACCTGATTGAGCGTACATGGTTTCAAATAACGAATGCCTTTCTCCAAAAACTGTTCTTGAAACCCGATTAAACTTTTCACCACTTTCACAATCGTTCGTTTTCTCTTTTCAAGATTGGATATGAGCCACCTGGCCTCCCGCAATTTGCCTTCCAGGTACGCCTTGGTGGCGGGACCGTCCCCGCCCGTGGTTCCCAGCAGCCGCTCATAATCGCAACTGATCCGCACACGGGGCATTCCCTCTTCGTTGAGAAAGACCAGCCATTCTCCTTCGTCCTTTCGCACAAAGACGTCGGGCACAATGATTTGATTGGTGTCGGCGGCATAGGGCCGCCCCGGTTTGGGTTCCAGGCCCTCAATCACGCGCACCGCCTCATAAATCTCTTCCACGGATTTCCCGACGGCTTTGGCCACTCTGGCATACTGTTTTTTCTGAAGGTCGCGCAGATGATCCCTGACAATCAACGCCGGCAGGGATTCCCGATGCCCGCCGCCGTGACCGTGGGCCATGGGCGTTTTCTGAAGATGCCGGAGTTGAATCGACAAACATTCCCGAAGGTCCCGTGCGGCCACGCCGACGGGATCAAAGGTATGGATCAGGGACAACACCGACTCCACTTTGTTGACGGACGCCCCGGCCTCTTCGGCAATTTCCTCCACGGACGCCCGCAGATACCCGTCTTCGTCAAGATTGCCGATCACCATCAGCCCGATCGCTTTTTCCTCCTCATCGTGAGAAGAAAGCCGCAACTGCCAGAGCAGATGATCCTCAAGGGTGGTCGGGCTTTCCACGGTCTGCTCATACGACGGGCCGTCGTCGTTGAGGGCATGGGAACCACCGCTTGCGGAAGACCCGTCTCGTTCATAATAATCGTCCCATCCATCCGGCGAGAGAGGCTCGGCAAGTTCTTTGGCGTCTTCCTTCACGCCCTCACCGTCGGCGTCGGCGTCCCCATCCCCACCGATCTTCTCCCCGCTCCCGGACGCTGTCTCCTCGGCGGGCGCCCCGTCCCCTTCATCCGCATCGACAGAGAGTTCTTCAAGAAGCGGATTGTCCAGCAAATGTTGCGCGAGCGCCTGCTGCAATTCGAGCCTGGAGCACTGCAACAACATGATGGCGTGTCGAAGTTGGGGCGTCATCGCCAACTTCTGACTCAACCGTGTCTCGAGTTTCAGTTCCATCGGGGCAACGTGAACGGGCGACGAACTCTCACAAGGTAAAGCGTTCGCCCAAATACAGCGACCGGGCTTTTTGGCTCCTCACAATGACTTCCGGCGTGCCGGATTCCAGAATGGTTCCTTCATGAATGATATACGCATGATCCGTAATGGCCAGCGTTTCCTGAACGTTATGGTCCGTGAGCAACACCCCGAGATTTTTTCTTTTCAGGGCCTGAAGGATGTTCTGGATGTCGGCAACCGCAAGGGGGTCAATCCCGGCAAACGGCTCGTCCAACAATAAAAAACGGGGGCGCGTCGCAAGCGCTCTCGTGATTTCCAGCCGACGACGCTCGCCACCGGACAGCGTGCAGGCCATGTTGTCACGAAGACGTGTCAACCCAAGTTCGTCCAATAAACGTTCCAGCCGTTCCCGCCGCTCCGACGGAGACAGAGGCAGGATTTCCAGAACAGCATCGATATTATCCCGCACGGACAGCCGGCGAAACACGGAGGCTTCCTGCGGAAGATACCCAATCCCGCGACGCGCCCTCCGGTACATGGGCAGGGCGGTCATCGAATCCCGGTCCAGGAAAATCTGCCCGTGATCCGGCCGGCAACGACCGACCATCATATTAAAAATGGTCGTTTTCCCCGCGCCATTCGGCCCCAATAAACCGACGATGCGTCCCGATTCGACTTCCAGCGAGACACCGCGAACGACGTCCCGGCCCCTGAAACTTTTCCGCAATTCCGCGGCGCAAAGACGAGCAGGCCCCGCGACCGGTTGTCCGTCATCCACCACGCCGTCGGCCTTGCCGTTCCCGATCATCTACCGTTCCCGATCATCGAAGATCGTCACACGAGAGTCCCCTTCGACGATGCTGCGCTCTTCCTTGAGAAAGATGGTCATTCGGGACCCCGTCACCTTCGTCCCATGGCGCCAGGCCACCGGCGACTCGGTGAGAACGACCTTTTCTTCGTCCTGATAATAGACGGCCCGTCCACTCGTGGCCGTCCCATCCGATCGCTCAAGCGTCACGTGGCCCGTGGCTTCGATCTGCTCCACCCGTTGACTCAACGGCGCCTCTTCCGTTTGACGATTTCGACCGGGCGTGTCCTTGCCAAACGACACGATCATGGAATCGGACCGCATGACAAAGTCCCCTTTTGTGAGGACCACGTCGCCTTCAAACAGCGCCCGCCGGGCATGGCCCTCGGCGGTCATGGTCTGTGACGTGATCTCGATGGGCGTGCCGTCCGCGGCCAGGCTCCACGGCGCCGTCTGTGCCCAGACGAGGCCGCAGGACAGCGCCGCGGCAAGGATCGGGCGACTAGGCCGGCGAGGCAATACGAACCCGCACATCATCCAGAACCGTCAGCGTGTCGGTGGTCAACGTCCCCAACAGGCCGGTACCCGTAATGGTCAATCCATGCCCGTGTATGGTGACCGGCTCGTGGGTGCGCATGGTGCGCGCCTCATCGTCCCAGCGCATATGCGGACTCCGTACCGTGTAGCCGTTTGCGAATTGCATCTCCATCGGATCGTGACGATTGTGAAGGTCAAAATTGCCGGTCGCGGTGTCAAGGGAACCGTCGTCCGCCTTCAGCGCCATGGTCCGGCCGCGTTCGCCGAACAGCCGTACCCGAACACCTTCCAGCACCGCGTGATGTTGAGATTCATCAACACGGGCACGGCGGGCCTCGACCTTCCACCGGACGTCCCCGTCTTCGGTGTGATGATAGACAAACCCCTCAATATCGGCGTCGGCGTGTTCGGAAACCGGCGCCGTCAACACCGGGCGCGCGCGATGAGACTGCATCTGCTGTGTCAGCGCAAACCCGAGAACGCCCGCCATGCCAAGGATGACGCCCCTGGACACCCACCGAATCCATGAGTGAGACATACGCATACCCCAAGTGGACAACCTGCGCACAGGCTACCACACGCCCCCGGTCAAGTAAACTCAACGTTCAGGGAAAAGAAACGCCCGACACCGGGAAACGCAAGCGGGGACGGGAAGGCGGGACCACGGAGACGGATATCCGCGCGGCTCCCGCGCGAAAGGCGGAGCGCGGGCAGGTTATGATGAGGTTTTCCCGGCCTCGTCCGGTACGGGTTCGGGAGTGGCGGCGGGCGCAACCTCCGCGCGTTCGATCAACTCCACCGCCACCAGTTCCGCCGCGTCTCCGGGGCGGCGTCTGGTTGGAATAATCCTGGTATATCCGCCGGGACGGCCCTGAAAGCGGCCCGCCACGTCGTCAAACAATTTGGACACAACGTTTTTTTTCCTGATAAACCCCAGGGCGCGCCGGCGGGCATGAAGCGAACCGTCTTTCCCAAGGGTGATCATGGTGTCCGCAATCCCGCGAAGTTCTTTGGCTTTGGCCTTGGTGGTCTCAATGCGCTCGTGTTCCAGCAGGGCCGTCACCAGATTTCGAAACATCGCGAGGCGGTGTTTCGTATTGCGACCCAACTGTCTGCCGTGTTTTCTGTGACGCATCAGACGACCCTTCGGGACAGTGATTAATTCGATGGCAGCCCGGTCGTGACGGCGCTGTCTTTTTTCATGCCCAGACTCAACCCCATCTCGGCCAACACGTCCTTGATTTCATTCAGGGACTTCTTCCCGAAATTTTTGGTTTTCAGCATCTCCATTTCGGTTTTTTGGACAAGATCTTCGATGGTCTTGATGTTGGCGTTCTTGAGACAGTTCGCCGCGCGCACGGACAGTTCCAGTTCGTTCACGCCTCGGGCCAGATGTTTGTTCAATTCGGCCTGTGTTTCCCTGGACGCCGCGTCATGCTCCATTTCCGTGGCTTCTTCGCTGGGAATGCAGATGGTCAAATGATCCCGGAGGATGGACGCCGATGAGGACACCGCCTCTTGCGGCGTAATGCTGCCATCCGTCCAGACTTCAAGATTCAATTTGTCGTAATCCGTCACGCGGCCCACGCGAGCATTTTCCACGTGAAAGTTCACCCGTTTCACCGGGGAAAAAATCGAATCAACCGGAATCACGCCGATGGGCAGGCCTTCTTCTTTATTGCGTTCGGCCGGCACATAGCCCCGTCCCGGCTTCACAATCAACTCAAGGTCGATCTCGCCGTTTTTGTCCAGGGTGGCGATATGCAGATCGGGATTCAAGATCGTCATGTCCGCGTTGTCATGTTGAATGTCGGACGCCAGGACTTCGCCCGGCCCTTTCTTCTTCAACCGTATCGCTTTGGATTTGTCGGTGTGGAGTTTGAGGCGCAGATTTTTGATGTTCAAAATGAGAATCGTCACGTCTTCCGTGACGCCGGGGATGGTGGAGAATTCGTGATACACCCCTTCGATCTTCACGGAGGTCACCGCCGCGCCATGCAACGATGACAACAACACGCGCCGAAGGGAGTTGCCGATCGTGGTCCCAAACCCGCGCTCAAACGGCTCCGCCGTGAACCTCCCGTAGATCGACGACGCCGTTTCGTGTTCCAATTCCAGCCGCAACGGCAACTGAAAATCATGTATCCCTTTGCTCATTACGCCCCCCTTCATCCCATCTTTCGCCGCCGGCACACCGGTCCCGCGCCCTGTTCCACCGTTTATCGAGAATACAATTCCACGACAATTTGTTCGTTCACGGGAGCCCCGATGTCTTCCTTCGTCGGCAACGCCCGAATGATCCCTTTCAACGCCGCGTGGTCACAGTCGATCCAGGTCACCATGGCCTGATTCTCGGCCACGTCAACGGATGCCTTGATCGACGGCAGGTCCCGGCTCCGCGGTCTCACCTGCACCACATCTCCCACGGAGGCGGTGTACGAGGGAATATCCGTCTTTCTGTCATTGACCAGAATATGCCCGTGGCTCACCAGTTGTCTGGCCTGCCGGCGCGAACAGGCCAGCCCCATCCGGTAGACGACGTTGTCCAACCGTTGCTCAAGCAACGCCAGCAGATTTTCACCCGTGACGCCGGCGTGCCGTTCCGCCCGCTTGAAAATGCCGCGAAATTGACGCTCCTGCAGGCCATACATGCGGCGCAATTTCTGTTTTTCGCGAAGTTGCAGACTGTAATCCGACGCCCGACGGGTTCGAGCCTGTCCGTGTTGCCCGGGAGCATAACTGCGGCGTTCGATCGCGCATTTGGCGGTCATGCACCGTGTTCCCTTGAGGAACAGTTTTACGCCCTCTCTTCGACAAAGCCTGCAAACCGGTCCGCGATAAGTTGCCACAGTGTCAGCCTTTCATCTGTCCCACGCCGTCACATGCGCGGGTGTTCGCACACCCCCCACTTACACTCTTCGCCGTTTCGGCGGACGGCAGCCGTTATGCGGCAGGGGCGTCACGTCTCGAATCACATTCACGCGCAAACCCGCCGACTGAAGCGCGCGCACCGCCGATTCACGCCCCGACCCCGGCCCGTTGACGTACACGCTGATCTGGCGCATGCCGTGTTCCATGGCTTTGCGGCCCGCCGCCTCTCCCGCGCGCGTCGCCGCGAAAGGGGTGCTCTTTCTCGACCCCTTGAAGCCCAGACTTCCCGCACTCGACCACGACACGGCGTTCCCGCTCGTATCCGTAATGGTCACCAGCGTGTTGTTGAACGAAGCCTGAATATAGGCAATGCCCACCTGCACGACTTTTTTCTCTTTTTTGCGGCCCTTTTTGACATTCATGGTGCTTCCCGCCCCCCTATTTTTTGACCTTGGCCCTGCCAATCGAGGCCCGCTTCCCTTTTCTGGTGCGTGAATTGGTTTTGGTCCGCTGGCCGCGCACCGGGAGCCCCCGGCGATGACGAAGCCCGCGATACGTCCCCGTGTCGATCAGGCGTTTAATGCTGAGCGTCACTTCTTTCCGGAGATCCCCTTCCACGGCATAGTCCCTGGTAATCGTCTCGCGCAGTTTGACGATATCGTCTTCGCGAAGATCGTTGACGCGCACCGCGCGATTGATCCCGGTCTTGCGCAAAATCTGCCTCGCGCGCCAGGGGCCAATCCCGTAAATGGCGGTCAGGCCGACCTCAATGCGCTTTCCGCCGGGAAGATCAACACCCGCTATCCGTGCCATGCGCCCTCCTTCGCCCCGCCCCGCGCACCGCCGCGGTCACGACCCTGCCGTGACGCCGCCATCAGCCCTGCCGCTGCTTGTGCCGGGGATTGCTGCATCGTACCCGCACCACGCGCCGCCGCCGAAACACGACACATTTTGAACAAATAGGTTTGACGGACGATTTGACTTTCATCCACCGGCCTCCTCTCCGCTTACTTGAATCGATAGGTGATCCGCCCCCGCGTCAAATCATACGGAGACAATTCCAGAGTCACCCGGTCACCGGGAAGAATGCGAATAAAATGCATGCGCATCTTTCCCGAAATATGCGCCAGAATTTTATGCCCATTCTCCAACTCAACCCGAAACATGGCATTGGGCAGCGTTTCTTTGACTACCCCCTGCACTTCAATCACGTCTTCTTTCGCCATCGGTTCGTTGCCCGGCGCCGTCAAGTGACGCCAACCCGCTCCTTGCTCATCGTCAGAATTTTCGGCGGCCCCGCCGGCTGTATGGCCACGGTATGTTCAAAATGCGCCGACAGACTGCCGTCCCTGGTGACGGCGGTCCAGTGATCGTCCAGCACCCGCACCTGCGGCCCGCCGACGTTCACCATAGGTTCAATCGCCAACACCATCCCGACTTGCAGGCGTGAGCCGTGACCGGGCCGCCCGTAATTGGGCACCTGCGGGTCCTCGTGCAGATGCCGGCCGATCCCGTGACCGACAAAATCCCGCACCACGGAAAACCCGTGCGCTTCCACGTGGCGTTGAATCGCATGGCCGATATCCGACAACCGGTTCCCCACCCTAGCCTGCGCAATCCCCTGATACATCGCCTCTTCCGTCGCCGCGAGGAGGGTGTCGATCGGGGGCGCCACGGAGCCGACGGGGACCGTCACCGCCCCGTCGCCGTAAAATCCATGAACAATCGCCCCCAAGTCAAGCCCGATGATATCCCCCTCGCGCAAAACCCTAGCGGACGGAATGCCGTGGACCACTTCATGGTTCACCGACGCGCACAGCGTGTTTGGGAAATCCCGATACCCCTTGAAGGCCGGAATCCCGCCATGGTCGCGGATAAACGTCTCGGCAATGGCGTCCAACTGCAGCGTGGTGACTCCGGGTTTGACCTCCCGCCGGAGGATCTGATGCGTCTCGGCCACCAGTTCCGCCGCCCGGGTCATCAGCGCGATTTCTTCCTCGGTTTTGAGCATAATCATAACGGGTCATACCCCCGGCAGCAACGCGAACAGCCGCGCCCGTACGTCCTCCACGGACCCCATCCCGTCCAGGTCGGCCAGCACATCGGCCTTCCGGTAATAGTCGATCAACGGAGCGGTTTGCGCTTCGTACACCGCGAGTCTCGATTCCACCGTGTCCTTCGTGTCATCACTGCGCTGCGCCAGCGCCGCCCCGCAGGCGTCACAGCGCCCTTCCCGTTTCGGGGGACGGTAGTCAAGGTGATACACCGCGGCGCAGTGCGGACAACTTCTTCGTCCGGTCAGCCGTGTGACCACCGCTTCGCGGGGAATCACGAAATGAATGACCCGGTCCAACGCCCAACGCCGCTTCCGCAGAATGTCGGACAGGGAATCCGCCTGGGGCACGGTGCGGGGAAATCCGTCCAGGATAAACCCCTTCCGGCATTCCGGCGATCCGATTTTGTTGTCCACCAGACCGATGACCACGTTGTCCGGCACGAGTTCCCCCCGGTCCATATAACGTTTGGCTTCAAGCCCCAGCGGGAGTTTCGCGGCCACGCCGGCCCGCAATAAATCCCCGGTGGAAATTCTGGCAATCGCCAGTCGTGTCGCCGCCTGCTCGGCCTGCGTGCCCTTCCCCACCCCGGGCGCACCAAGAAACACCACGCGCATCGCCCGCTATCCGTTCCGGCCTTTGACGCGCCCCTTGGCCAAAAATCCTTCATAGTTCCGCATCAGCATATGCGACTCGATCTGCTGCGCAGTATCCAGCCCCACGCCGACGACAATCAGCAACGACGTCCCTCCAAAATAGAAGGGCACATTCAATTGATAAATCAGCAATTCCGGAATCACGCAGACCACGGCCAGGTACAGGGCGCCGGCAAACGTGATGCGCGTGAGCACCCGGTAAATATAATCCGCCGTGCGCTGCCCCGGCCGAATGCCCGGAATAAACCCGCCGTGCTTTTTCATGTTGTCCGCCATATCCACCGGATTCAAGACCACCGCCGTGTAGAAAAAACAGAAGAAAATAATCAGGCCGACGTATAACGACGTATAAATGAACGACCCGGGCGCCAGTTGCGCCCCCATCGACTGCACCCACGGCACCTGAATAAACGACGTCATGGTGGCGGGAAAGGCGATAATGGACGACGCGAAGATGGGCGGAATGACCCCCGCCGTGTTAATTTTCAGGGGAATGTGCGTGGTCTGCCCTCCATACACGCGACGCCCGACGACCCGTTTGGCGTATTGAACGGGCACCTTTCGTCTGCCGCTTTCCAGAAACACAATGGCCGTGACCACGCCCATCATGACCGCGCCCAGCAGCATCAGGAAGAGCAGGCTCAACTCCCCCACTCGGTACATTTCGAACGTCTGCGCCACCGCGCTCGGCAGTCGAGCGACAATCCCCGCAAAAATAATGAGGGAGATGCCGTTCCCGACCCCCCGCTCGGTAATCTGCTCGCCCAGCCACATGAGAAACGCCGTGCCCGCGGTCAGGGTGATCACCGTCATAAACCGAAACGGCCACCCCGGTTCCATCACAAACTGGCCCTGATTCATCCCCTCAAGCCCCAGCGCGATCCCAAACCCCTGCACCAGGGCGATGCCGATCGTGCCATAGCGGGTGTATTGGATGATCGTCTTGCGTCCTCGTTCCCCCTCCTTGGCCAGTTTCGACAAATGCGGAATGACGACGGTCAATAACTGGATAATGATCGACGCGCTGATGTAAGGCATAATGCCCAGCGCGAAAATCGTCAGCCGCGACAGCGCCCCCCCGGAAAAAATGTCCAGGAAGCCGAGCAAGGCCCCGCCCCGGTCCAGCAGGAACGTCGCCAGGGCATCGTTGTTAATCCCGGGCGTCGGGATATGCGCCCCAATCCGGTAGACCGCCAGCATCGCCAGTGTGAACAGCACACGGCTGCGCAACTCCGGAATTTTGAGGATGTTCTGAAAGCTCGTAATGAGCCGTTCAAGCACGGTCGATGACCTTGGCCTGTCCGCCCGCCTGTTCAATTTTGCGCAGAGCCGACCGACTGAATCGATGCGCTTCAATCGTCAGGGGCGTGTTCAGTTCCCCGTCACCGAGAATCTTGACCGGCCTGGACCGCTTTTTCACAATCCCTTTCTCATACAAGACTTTCGGCGTCACCGGCTCGGCCGCGTCAAGACCCGACAGCGCTTTGAGGTTGACCGCGGCGCATTCGACGCGAAACGGATTATGAAACCCCCGCTTGGGGATGCGCCGCACGAGCGGCATCTGTCCGCCTTCAAACCCCGCGGTATTCGCCCGCCCGGAACGGGCCAGCATCCCCTTATGCCCTTTGCCGGCCGTCTTGCCGCGCCCCGACCCCGGCCCGCGGCCCACACGTTTCCCCGGTCGTCCGGACCCCGGCGCCGGCGGCAGCCGATGAAGTTTCATGCGTCCTTCACCTCAATCAGATGCCGGACTTTGGCCACCAACCCCAGCACCTGCGGCGTTCCCGGACGTCGCACGGTGTGGTGCAGCCGGCGCAATCCCAGACTCCGCAAATACTCCCGTTGTTTCGGAGGCCGCCCGATGGGACTCTGCTTCAGCGTCAGCACCACCATCCGGTCATGGCGCGGAGCGCGCGTCACGACCCGTTCCCCGTTGTGCGCTCCTCATGCCCATGATCCACCTGGCGAATCTGCCGCACGTCGTCCGGGCCTTTGAGTTGGGACAGGCCCGCCAGCGTGGCTTGCACCACGTTATAGGGATTGCCGCGGCCCAGGGTCTTCGCAATAATATTGTGCGCCCCGAGCACTTCCAAAATCGCCCGGACGGCCCCGCCCGCGATAATCCCCGTCCCTTCCTTGGCCGGCTTCATGAACACATGTTCCCCGCAAAAACGCCCATGCACGTCATGCGGAATACTGCCGTGACTCAACGGAACGCGGATGAGTTGCTTCTTCGCCCGCCCGGCGGCCTGGGCAATCGCCGGCGGCACCTCGGCCGCCTTTCCCTTGCCCACGCCGACACAGCCCGCGCCGTCGCCAACCACCACCAGGGCGCTGAAGGAAAACCGTTTCCCCCCTTTGACGACTTTCGCCACGCGGTTGATCAACACCAGTTTATCTTTGAGATTGAGTTCTTCGGGATTTACATACACCGCCGGTCATCTCCCAGAGTTTAAAAAGTCAGTCCCCCCTCACGGGACGCGTCGGCCACGGCTTTCACCCGGCCATGGTACAGCCGCCCGTTCCGGTCAAACACAACGTGGCGCACGTTCGCCGCCAGGGCACGTTCGGCCAATAATTTCCCGACGGCCAGGGCCGCCGTCTTCGACGAACCCGACGGCGCCGCCTTGCGAAGCCCCGGATGGGTGGAAGACGCCGCCGCCAGCGTGCGGCCCGCCTGATCGTCAATCACCTGGGCATAGATGTGCGCGTTGCTTCGAAACACCGTCAGCCGCGGGCGCGCCGGCGTTCCCCACACCTTTTTCCTGACGCGGGCCTTGCGCCGTTCGGCCCGTTGATGTTTGGTCCGTTGATTCATGCGCGCCCGTTATTTCTTGCCGGCTTTCCCGGCTTTCTTCCGCAAGACTTCGCCCGCGTACTTGATGCCCTTCTGCTTGTAGACATCGGGCGGGCGGACGCGGCGAATGTTGGCGGCGGTCTGCGTCACCAGCCGTTTGTCGATGCCCGTGACCGAGATCATGGTTTGCCGCTCGACCGACGTTTGCACCCCCTGGGGAATGGCCACGGTGACAGGATGCGCAAACCCGACGTTCAGGGTCATGGACTGCCCTTGCGCCTGGGCGCGATACCCCACGCCCGTCAACTCCAGCGTGCGCCGGAACCCCTTGGTCACCCCTTCAACCAAATTCGACAGTTCAACCCGCGTCAGCCCGTGAAGGGCTTTCGAGCGAGGGGAGTCCCCCTGTCGTCTCACGCGCACCGCCCCCTCGGCGACGTCAACGTCAATCCCGTCGGCGAGCGCCCAGCGTAACTGGCCCAACGGCCCCTTCACGGACACGGAACGCTCCTCCACGTTCACGTCAACGCCGGGGGCCAGGGCAATGGGTCGGTTCCCGATTCTGGACATTGTACGTTCCGCTTTCCGGGTTCAGGATGCCGTATCGTACGGACCTACCACACGTGGCATAACACTTCTCCGCCCATTCGATGGCGCCGGGCCTGCCGGTCGGTCATAACCCCTTTCGAGGTCGAAAGAATGGCCACGCCCAGCCCGCCACGCACGCGCGGAATGGACGCGACGTCCACGTACACCCGCTTGCCGGGTTTGCTGATCCGCCTGATCACTTCAATGACGGGTTTCGGTTGCCGGCCGGGGATGTACCGCAGGGTCACCTGAATGGCCGGATGTCCATGGAGCGTGGCCGGACCAAAATCCCGAATAAAGCCTTCGTCCTTCAACACGGCAAGCACGTGCTGTTTCAGTTTGGACGCCGGAATCATCACGGTCGAATGCCCCCGGCGAAGCGCGTTCATAATGCGAATGAAAAGATCGGCAACGGGATCCGTCATCGACATGGCATCACATCCTCACAGGCGCTCGTTCGCCACAATGGCATTACCAACTTGACTTCGTGACTCCGGGAATATTCCCGCGAAGGCTGTGCATTCGAAAACAGATTCGGCACATATGGAACCGCCGCAAAAAGGCCCGCACCCGGCCGCAGAGCGGACACCGGTTGTAGCGCCGGACGGAAAACTTTGGCTCCGCGGCGGCCTTGTTCCTTAACGCTTTTCTTGCCACAAGAATCTCCTTCGTCCCCGGCGCGGGCGACGGGTTCAGCGAAACGGCATCCCCAAATTCGCCAGCAGGGATTTGGCTTCGTCGTCGCGGTGCGCATTCGTCACAATCGTAATATCCATGCCATGAATCAACGCCACGTCGTCATATTTGATTTCGGGAAAGGTCAACTGTTCTTTCAACCCGAGCGTGTAATTGCCCCGGCCGTCAAACGCCTTGGGCGACACCCCCCGAAAATCCCGAATCCGGGGCAGCCCGATCGTCAGCAGGCGGTCAAGAAACTCATACATCCGGCTTCGGCGCAACGTGACCTTGGCCCCAATGGGCATCCCCTGCCGCACCTTGAATCCGGCAATGGCCTTTTTGGCCCGGGTGACGACGGGCTTCTGGCCCGTGATCAACGCCAGTTCCGAGACGACGCTGTCCAGCAATTTGACATTTTGAACGGCTTCGCCCAATCCCACGTTAATGACCACCCGTTCCAGACGAGGCACCTGCATCGGGTTGCCGTACGAAAACTCTTTCATCATCCGGGGGACGATCTCGCTCTGATAGCGTGCCCGCAACCGGGGCACGACGCCCGCCGGCGTCTTTTTCCCGGCCCCCGCCGATTTTGCCGCCGTGATCTTTGTGGCGCTCATCACACCTTGTCCAGCACGTCATCCGGGCTTTTCTGCAAGACCCGCACCCGGCGTCCGTCCTCCAGCGTTTTGATCGACACCCGTGACGGTTTCTTCAGGGTCTGGGCGTACAGCATCACGTTCGAAACATGCAGGGGGGCTTCCCGTTCCACAATGCCGCCCTGTCTCATTTTTTGAGACGGTTTCGTGTGCCGCTTGATCATATTCAGTTTTTCCACCGTCACCCGGCCGGCTTGCGGGTTGACGTGCAACACCTTCCCCACTTTCCCTTTCTCCCGTCCGGCCACCACGATCACCGTGTCGCCCTTTCGAACGCGGAATTTGACGATCATCGGGCGTGTGCGTGCCGTTCGCGTCGCCATGGATACCTAGACCACTTCGGGAGCCAACGAAATAATCTTCATGAACTTCTTTTTCCTCAACTCTCTGGCGACGGGGCCGAAGATTCTCGTACCCACCGGCTCCCCCTGGTTATTCACCAGCACACAGGCGTTTCGATCAAAGCGAATGGAGGACCCATCCTCGCGGCGACGGCTTTTGCGGGTCCGAACGATCACCGCTTTGACCACGTCCCCTTTTTTGACCGCCGCTTTCGGGATCGCCTCCCGCACCGACACCACCACGATATCGCCGATGCCTCCATACCGCTGGCGAGTGCCGCCCAGCACGTGAAAACACCGCACGCGCTTCGCGCCGGAATTATCCGCAACGTCAAGATAACTGTAATTCTGAATCATCTACACTCCACGCACCGCGCGCCCGCGCGGAATCACGCCGACGGATTGCGTTCGCCGCGTTCCACAATGGCCGCCACCCGCCAATGTTTTTCTTTGCTGTGCGGCCTGGTCTCCACGATTTTCACGCGGTCGCCGGCACGAGACGCATTCGCCGCGTCGTGGGCCTTGAGTTTGGTGACCCGCCGCATCACTTTTCCGTACAAAGGATGCCGCACCTGTCTCGTCACGGCCACGACGACGGTTTTGTCCATTTTGTCGCTCACCACCCGTCCATACGAAACGCGCTGCCGTCTGGGTCGCTCGTTCATGATTCCCGAACGCTCCGGCCGGCGTCTCGACGCTCCGCAAGCCGTTTTTCATGAAGCACGGTTCTGGCCTGGGCCACGCTTCTCCGGACGTGACGAATTTTCATCGGATTTTCAATGCGCCCGAGCGCAAGTTGGCATCGCAGGTGAAACAGTTCCTGTTTCAACTCGCGCACTTTTCCGATCAACGCTTCGGCGTCCATGCCTCGCAAGGCCCTGACATCCATCATGGCGCCTCATCCCGCATAGACGCCTCGAACCACAAACCGCGTCGCCAACGGCAGTTTATGACCGGCCAGACGAAACGCCTCTTCGGCGACGCTTCTCGGCACATCGTCCATTTCATAGAGAATGCGTCCGGGCTTGACCACGGCCACCCAGAATTCCGGGGCGCCCTTGCCTTTTCCCATGCGCACTTCCGCCGGTTTTTTAGTAATCGGCTTGTCCGGGAAAATGCGGGTCCAGATCCGACCGCCGCGCTTCACGTGGCGCGTCATTGCAATGCGCGCCGCTTCAATTTGCCGCGCCGTAATCCGGCCGGGCTCAAGCACCTTAAGCCCAAATTGTCCGAAGGAGACCGTGCCGCCACGGTAGGCCTTTCCCCGCATCCGGCCCTTTTGCACTTTTCGAAATTTCACTTTTTTGGGGGCTAACATGATCAAACACCCTCAACGACCGCAAGCGACACCACACGACGGAACCACGCCATTGGTCCATCCCCCTCTACGTCAAACCCAACGCCGCTTCGTCCCGCGCCACAGACGGCAACGGGGCGTCGCCTTTGTAAATCCAAGCCTTCACGCCAATGATGCCCATGGTCGTGTGGGCCTCCGCAAAGCCATAATCCACGTCCGCCCGGAGCGTATGAAGCGGCACCCGGCCTTCCCGGTACCATTCCGTTCTGGCAATCTCATTGCCGCCCAACCGCCCCGCGCAAGACACCCGTATGCCTTGAGCGCCCAGCCGCAGCGCCGAGGCCACGCTTCGTTTCATGGCGCGGCGAAACGAGACACGTTTCTCCAGTTGCAGGGCAATGTTTTCGGACACCAGTTGCGCGTCCAGTTCGGGCTTTTTGATTTCCCTGATCGTCACATAGACTTCCCGAACGTATCGTTGCTCCAGCATGGCCTTTAACTTGTCCACTTCCGCCCCTTTTCTGCCGATGATAATGCCGGGCCGAGCCGTATGAATAATCACTTTCATCTGATTTCCCGACCGTTCGATTTCGATGCGCGCAATGCCGGCGTGATACAAGCGGCTTTTGATGGTGCCCCGAATTTCTACGTCTTCGTGCAGCAACTTCACAAAATCTTTCTTGGCGTACCATCGGGAATTCCACGTCCTGGTATACCCCAGGCGAAACCCGTACGGATGTGTTTTCTGCCCCATACTCCGGTTCCCTTCCCGGCGACCGACCCGTGCCGGCGCACCCGCCGGCTTCCGATGCTCTACGAACGCTTTCCCGCGGGGGACACCACAATGGTCACGTGACTCGTTCGCTTGTGAATGGGATTCGCCCTGCCCATGGCCCTGGCCTGAAAACGTTTGAGCACCGGGCCGCCGTCCACATAGGCCCGTGAGACGGTCAACGATTCCGGCTCACCCAGTTCCTGCCGCGCCGCGTTCGCCACGGCGGAATGCAACACCTTTTCCACCACCGGCGCGGCGGCTTTCGGCGCGTATTTGAGCACCGTGAACGCCTCGGACACGCCGCGCCCGCGAATGGCATCGATTACCAGCCGCACTTTCTGCGGGGACATTCTGACGTATCGCAAAACGGCTCTGGCTTCAGCCACAACACGCGCCTTTCATTCCGGGTCTGCGCCCTACTTCAAAGGAACGGCTTTTTCCGTTTTGGCCGCCCCATGGCTCTTGAAAAATCTGGTGGGCGCGAACTCCCCCAGTTTGTGCCCGACCATGTTTTCCGTCACGTAGACCGGAATGAATTTTTTCCCGTTGTGCACCGCAAACGTGCGGCCGATCATTTCGGGAATCACGGTGGAGCGGCGCGACCACGTCTTGATTAATTTCGAGTCGATATCCGAATTTAACTTGGCCATGAGATGCGCATCCACAAACGGGCCTTTGTGAACCGAACGAGGCATGGACGGGTTCCGCGCTCCTCTTATTTCGTCCGACGAGAAATAATGAAACGCGATGACGTGTTTTTCTTCTTTCGCGTTTTAAACCCTTTGGTGGGCAGGCCCCATGGAGACACGGGATGCGGGTTCCCCTGCCCGGACTTGCCTTCTCCGCCGCCATGCGGGTGATCCACCGGATTCATCACCACCCCCCGCACATGCGGGCGGCGGCCCATCGCCCGTGAACGGCCGGCTTTCCCCACCACGATATTTTCGTGCTCAAGGTTTCCCACCTGCCCCACCGTCGCCATGCAGGTTCCCAGAATCCGGCGCATCTCGCCGGACACCAGGCGCACCTGAACGTACTGCCCTTCCCGACCCATCACCTGCCCCGACGCCCCGGCGCTCCGCGCCAACTGGGCGCCCTTGCCGGGTTTGAGTTCAATGTTATGAATGGTCGTGCCAAGCGGCATCGACGCCAGCGGCCTGGCATTGCCGGGACGAATATCCGCGTCGGGACCGGCCTGCACGACCTCCCCGACCGACAACCCGACGGGCGCCAGAATATACCGCTTTTCGCCGTCGGCATACGCAATCAACGCCAGCCGGGCCGAGCGATTGGGGTCATATTCCACCCTGACGACTTTGCCGGGCACACCCGTTTTGTCTCTCTTGAAATCCACGACCCGGTAGAGACGTTTGTGCCCGCCGCCGCGAAACCGGCTGGTCACGCGCCCGGCGTTGTTCCGGCCTCCGGAACTGGGACGGGAAACGGTCAAACGTTTTTCGGGCCGAGATTTCGACAGGCCCTCCCCCGTCATGCCCGTCATGCCCCGCCGCCCCGGCGTCGTGGGCCGATACGGTTTATTCGGCATCGCTCCCGCCCTCCAAACCCGTTCGCGTGACCGCGCACGCACAAGGCGCGGCCCTGCGTGATCCCTTACGCGCTTTCATACAACTCCAGTTTTTCTCCCTCGTGGAGCGTCACGATGGCCTTTTTCCAGTCCGGCCGCTTGCCGAGAAACCGGCCCTGACGTTTCCATTTTCCCGCCACCGTCATGATATTCACGGACTTCACCTTCACCTTGAGCGCCGCCTCCACCGCCCGGCGCACCTCAATGCGATTCGCGGTACTGCGCACCACAAAGGCCACGCGGTTGGCCTGTTCCTGCATCCCCGTGATTTTTTCGGTCAATAAGGGTTTGACCAGGATGTCAAACGGATCATGCGTCACGACCATGCCTCCTGGACCGACGGCAACGCGTCTTGCACCACCAGCAGCGTGTCGTATCGAAGCACGTCGTACACCGTCATGGCCTGCGGCGACACCGTTTTCACGTACGGCAGATTCCGCGTCGCGCGCAGGAGGATGTCATGGTCCCGCCCCGCCACCACCAGGATCGTGCCGTGCAATCCAAGTTGATCAAACACCCGCGCCGCCAAGCCGGTTTTGGGTTCCGGAAGCGACAAATCGGCAAGGATTACCAGTTCTCCGGACGCCTTTTTTGACGACAGCGCGCTCTGCATGGCCTTCCGATACATTTTTCTGGACAGGCCGGACGCATAACGTCGCGGGCGCGGCCCGAAGACCGTCCCCCCGTGACGCCACAGCGGCGACCGATTCGACCCCGCGCGGGCACGTCCCGTGTGTTTTTGTTTCCACGGTTTTTTGCCCGTCCCGCTGACCTCGCTGCGCCCCTTCGTGCTGGCGGACCCCTGCCGAAGCGACGCGCGCTGCATCACCACGGCGGCCTGCACCAGCCCGGCATGGGGCCGTACACCGAACACGCCTTCGCTGACGTCAACGGAGCCGACGGACGTTCTGGTGTGATCCACGACGGGCAGCGACGCCATGATCCCTAACGCCTCCCCGACTTTCGAATAAAGACCAATCCCCCCACGGGACCGGGCACGGCGCCGGAGACGAGCATCAGATTTTCGTCCGGTCGAATCTCCACAATGCGCAGGCCCCGCACCGTGACCCGCGCGTTTCCCATCTGTCCGGGAAGCGCTTTGTTCTTCATCACGCGGGAGGGATACGAACTGCTACCGACCGACCCGGGCGCGCGATGAAACATGGAGCCATGACTGGCCGGCCCACCGCCGAAATTGTGCCGTTTCATCACCCCCTGGAACCCTTTCCCCTTGGAGGTCCCCCGCACATGCACCCGCTCACCTTTTTCAAACAGACCCGCGGTCACGGTATCGCCCACCCGGCACTCCAACGCAGCGCCGCGCACCTCCCACAAATGTTTCAAAAACTTGTCCTGGCCGGCCGCGCGAAGATGCCCCCGTTGCGCCCTGGTGATCTTCCGCTCCCGTACTTCCATGTAGCCGAGTTGCAGGGCGTCGTACCCGTGCCGTTCTTTGGTTTTCACCGCCGTGACGTGGCACGGCCCGGCTTCGATCACCGTCACGGGATGAAGACGGCGTTGCTCGTCATAGACCTGCGTCATGCCCAGTTTCTTTCCCATCAAGCCCGTCACCATGACACGCCCCCTATGCCGGCCTGCGGTGAAGCCGGCCCATTACGATTTGATCTCCACGTCCACGCCAGCCGCCAAATTCAATTTCATGAGCGCGTCCATGGTGTCCGGTGTGGGATCAAAAATATCCAGCAGCCGTTTGTGTGTCCGGATTTCAAACTGTTCGCGGGATTTCTTGTCGGTGTGCGTGGATCGCTGAATCGTAAACTTTTCGATGCGAGTGGGAAGCGGAACAGGCCCGGCCACCTGCGCGCCCGTCTGTTTCACGCTCTCCACAATTTCCCGCGCCGATTGATCAAGGACCCGATAATCGAACCCCTTCAACCGGATGCGAATGCGCTGATCCATGCTCACAACCATCGTGCGTCTCCCCTCAAGCGAGGATGTCCGTCACCACGCCGGCGCCGACCGTGCGGCCGCCTTCCCGCACCGCGAACCGCAGGCCCTGTTCCATCGCAATCGGCGCAATCAGGTCCCCCGTGAAGGTCGTGTTGTCGCCCGGCA
>JAHRAQ010000003.1:0-142500 GCA_020027205.1 Nitrospirales bacterium
ACTACGGCGACTGGTTGCGCGAACAAGAACGCTTCGACGACGCGCTCGCCGCCTACCGCGTCGCCGAACAACAACGACCCGACTTCCCCAACATCCCGAACAACATCGGCGTGGTGTTCGCGCGGCAGGGGTTGCCGGAAAAAGCCGAGGAACAATACCGCCGCGCGCTGCAACTTGACCCGCGCTATGTGATCGCGCTCAACAACCTTGCGACATCGCTGACCGGCCGCGGTCAGCACCAAGAAGCGCTGGCGTTGTATCAACGGGCGGTCAAGATCAACCCGACCTACGCGAAAATTTTCGCCGGCATGGGCGTCGCGTTGTTTAACTTAGGGCGGCACGAAGAATCGTTGCGCAGTTTGGAACGCGCGCTCAGCCTGGATCCGTCGCTGACCGAAGCGCGCGACAACCGCGACGAAGTGCGGCGGTTGATGGGGAAAGGCGCCGGCGGCTGACCGCGGTCAACTTATCTCAAACCGCGCGGTTTGATGTCGCGGAATGTCCAGAAGGAGTTGACAAAATAGTTCAGCAACGCCGCCGGCACGATGCCCAAACCTTGCAGCAACACCGGCAGCGCCGACGGGAACAGCGCGGACAGCGCGACGAAGGTGGCGTAACTCAAAGTCAGCGTCGCCAGCGACACCAAGTTGAACTTCATTCCGCGCACGCGCTTACGGCCGGTCAGCGCGCGGTCGGCGAAAGTCCAGTAGTTGTTGATTAAAAAATTGGAGACGATGGACAACTCAATCGCAATCGGCGACGCGAGAAGTTTGTGCAGACCGAGGTCGAGCAGGATTTGGAACGAGCCGAGGTTGATGACCGCGCCGGAGAGTCCGGTCAGCGCGAACTTGATGAAGGTGCGGTGGCGCGTCAGCCGCAGCCACCAGATGTGGCAGAAAAACGCGAAGATGTCCTTGACGCCGAGTTTGGTGTGGCCGCGTTCGCGTTCGCGGAAGTAAATCGGCTCTTCAACGACGCGCGCGCCGGCGGCGAGCAGGCGGTGCAGCAGCACGACTTGGAACGCGTAACCCTGCACGGAAATTTTTTCCACTTGTGCGGCGCGCAATGCGTCGGCGTTGATCGCTTTGAAGCCGGCGGTGCAGTCGTGCACCGCGGCGAGGCCGGCGACCCACCGCGCCAGTCGGTTGCCCCAGCGCGACAACAACCGCCGCGCCGGTGACCAGCGCGCGTCGATGCCGCCGCCGGCGACATAGCGGCTGCCGATCGCGACATCGGTGCCGGCGTCAAGGTGCGCGAGCAACTTGTGCGCGTCGGCCGGGTCGTGCGAGAAGTCGGCGTCCATCTGCACGATGATTTGCGCGCCGAGGTTGTTGAGCGCGTGGGTGATGCCGCGCACATATGCGTCGCCGAGTCCGCGCCGCTTGCCTTCCAACAAACGCACGCGCGAATCATTCGCCGCGAACTCGCGCACCAAGTCCGCGGTGCCGTCCGGACTCTCGTCGTCCACGATCAAGAACGCGGTGTCGTCGCCGCGGTATAACCCGGTCAAGCGCGCGAGTAGCGGCGTCACATTCGCCGCCTCGTTGTAAGTCGGGATGACGAAGCACACCCGCGACGAGCGGAGGCGCTTCACGTTATCGCCCGTGCCGCTCAAAACGCTCCTCCAGACGCCGCAACGATTTTTGAATCGCGCGAAGGTCATGCACGATGGCTTCGCGCGAATCCGGTTGCTCCAGGGCTTGCAGGTGTTCCGCCCTGGCTTTGTCCAAATTATTAATCACCACCGCAATAAAGAGATTGACGACGACAAACGTGCCCACCACCACAAAACTGACAAAATACATCCAGGCCATCGGATGCAGGGCCATGGCGGTGTACATGATATCCGTCCAGTCTTCCAGGGTCACGACCCGAAACAACGACAACAGGGCAATGCCCAGGTTGCGCCAATGCGTGGGGTCGTGCTCGTGAAACAGGTGATAGCCGGCAATCGCGTACATGTAAAAGATGATGCTCATCAGGAGCAGCACATGTCCCATGCTTGGAATGGAACGCACGAGCGTGGACACGATCATCCGCAGTTCCGGCATGGTGGAAATCAGCCGCAGGACGCGCAACAACCGCGCGAGCCGGGCAATCATGGCATACTCGCCGCTTGCGGGAATGAGCGAACCCACGATCACCGAAAAATCAAACACGTTCCAGCCGTCACGAAAATACCGGTCCACCCGCGGGGCCGCCGCCAACATCTTGCACAGGGCTTCAAGGATGAACACGGCCAGGATGACGTCATTCCCCCAGCGCATCCAGTCGCCGTGGCGCCGCGCCACGTCGGGAAAAGTTTCCATTCCCAGGAGGACGCCGTTCCCGACAATCAGCGTGACGATGCCGTATTCAAACGCGGGCGCCGCGACCAGGCGTTGCGCAAACCGCTTCATCATGCCAGCCCGCATTGTGTGAGACGATGCTCCACAACACAATCGCGCGTCAGGGAGTCGCACCGGAGATCATGTCCCTCGGCTTGCGCAAACGCCTCGTGCGGAATCAGCCCCACCACTTCGCTGCTCACCACGGCGACCCCCTTGCGCGCCGCTTCGTGTGTGACGGCGTCAAAGGCCGCGCGCAGGGACGTCCGGCGATAGTCGGTGAGATTCATGGACACCTGCACGACGCCCCGGCTCTTCAACTCCAGCCCGATGGCTTTGACGCCCGGCAATCCCCCATGCGCGGCGCGAATCGTTCCGGCAATCGACTTCGCCACGGACACATCCTCACTTCGCAACGCCACGTTGTAGGCAAGAAGCGGGCGCCGCGCGCCCACCACGGTCACGCCGGCCGTGGGATGCGGGCGGGCGGGACCGAAATCCGGCGCCCACGCCGGATCGTCGGCCATGCGTTGTCGCAACGCCTCGCCCCCGCCGTGCCGAATTTGCTCCAACCGGGTTCTGAACGGACGGGCACAGGCTTCGCCATAGAGAAACACCGGGATCCGCAATTCCCGCCCAAGACGCGCGCCCACCCGCCGCGCGAGGTCGACACAATCCGCCATGGTCGCGCCACGGAGCGGAACAAACGGCACCACGTCGGTCGCGCCAAGCCGGGGATGCTGTCCCGCGTGCCGTCGCAGATCGATGCACTCCACCGCCCTGGCCGCCAGCGCAAACGCGGCCTCCGCCATGGCAACCGCGGAACCGGCCATGGTGAACACGCATCGATGATGATCCGCGTCCCGATGTCGATCCAGCAGGGCCACGCCAGGCACGGCGGCCAGCGCGGCGGCGAGTTGTTCGATCACGAGATCATCACGCCCTTCACTGACATTGGGAACACATTCGACCATGCCGGTCATGCCGCCGCGCGCGAAATTGCCGGATCGTCCATACCGCACCCGAGATTTCTTGACAACCCCGACAGGGGCGCATTAAAGTCAACGCCACGGACAGAAAGAATTGGGAACAGGCCCCGCGTCCGCCGGGGGAGGCATAATCTTCGGAACAACGAGAAAGGTGATGCCATGAATAGCACGCAAGTCGAACCGGCCACAACCCTTGCCGGGTTGCGCGCCGCCAAACCAGAACGGGTGACCATTGTGCTCTTGAGCGGCGAGATGGACAAAGCCATGGCCGCCTTTATCATCGCCACCGGGGCCGCGGCCATGGGCATGCAGGTCACCATGTTCTTCACCTTCTGGGGGCTGAACGTGATTCGGAAACCGGGCGCGACAAGCGCGGCCAGAGACGTGTTGCGCAAAATGTTCGGCTGGCTCAACAAAGGCGGGGCCGCGCGCCTGCCCATTTCCCGGTTCAACTTCGGCGGGCTGGGCGCCGCGATGATGACCAAAGTCATGCGGGACAACCGGATGCCCGGCGTGCCCGAACTGATCGACACCGCGCAGGACCTCGGCGTCACCCTGATCGCCTGCACCACCACGCTGGGCCTGCTGGGCCTGTCCAAAGACACGCTGATCGACGGCGTCGACCAACTCGCCGGCGTGTCCACCTATCTCGCGGAGGCCAAAGACGGCTCCGTGAATCTGTTTATCTGAACCACGCACCACGGGAGTCGCGCGATGATTGAATCCGATGTCACCCTCGACACGCTGGGGTACTTCTGCCCCATGCCCATCATCCTCACCTCAAAAAAAATCAAGGAACTGGCGACGGGCCAGGTACTGCAAGTCCTGTCCGACGACGAAGGCATCAAAAAAGACATGCCCGCCTGGTGTCAAACCACCGGCCACGAATGGGTCGGCCTGGAAGAAGAGGGCGCGGATGCCAAGCGGGTGTATAGGGTGTTTGTGAGGAAGGCGGGGTAGGGTTTCCCACAACTCACTCCGCCGTTTTTTCTCGCCGAAAACCGCAAGGAAGATTATCTCGACAGGAGACGTTTGCGATGAGTAATCTCAAAGCCTATATCGGAAAAAGAAAAAAGGCCGACTCTGCGTTCAGGGCCGGCTATGATGAAGGCTACAAAGCGTTCAAAATAGGGGTGTTACTCAAAAAGTCGTTTGTGAAGAAGACAGGATAAGAGCGGCCGACCATGCACTATGCGGCGATTGTGGAGCATTGCAAAAAGACCGGCCTGTACGTGGGGCATGTGCCGGGATTTGCAGGAGCGTATTCTCAAGGCGAGACGCTGGATGAATTGAAGCGTAATATGCAGGAAGTCATCGAGTTGGTGTTGGAAGATGACGAGCCGCACGGGGGACTCAGCGCTGTCAATGTCAATCTGGAAATCTCCCGTAGCACATAAGGCCATTGACACAACAGGAACACAACGCATGACTTTGGAAATCAACACAATCCATCGCGGAAACTCCACCGAACTTTTAGGAAAGGTGGAGGACGAGTCCGTTGACTTAATTGTGTGTGATGGGCCTTATGGCGTCACTCGAAACACATGGGATCGAATCGAATCAATCCAGCATTTCAATCTGGACCTGATAAAAATATTTTCCACGAAGTTGAAGGACGGAGGGGCGTTGTACCTGTTCGGAAAAAGTGACTGTATTGATTTTATTGATTACCGCCCATACCTGAATCTGCAATCCAGAATCGTATGGTATCAGCCCAGCCGGTTGGCGCAAGGTCGCCTGAATTACACCAACAACTATGACATTATTTGTTACTTCATCAAAGGATCTCGTACCCGATGCTACAATTTGGACGACATCAGAGTCACACAACTGGTCGAACTGGAACATCGCCTCCGATGCGAGCGGGTTCCCTCGGTCACGAATGGCAAATTCGGCAAGACAAGATTCAACGACAAAGGGAAAAATCCCGGCGACGTGTGGGGAGACATCAAACAACTCACATATAAATCCAGAGAACTTGTCTGTCGGGAAGCATTGAATACCATCCAAAAACCAGAAAAGTTAATTGAAAGAATTGTGCTGGCAAGTTCCTCACCCGGCGATCTTGTATTAGACCCCTTCACCGGCGTCGGAACCTGCCCGGTGATATGTAAACGATATGGCCGTCGGTTTATTGGATTTGAACGCGATGAAACGCTTATTGAGGCGGCGGAACGGCGGCTCAATGCAATCAGAGGAAACGAACGGATAACTGCAAATAGCGCGGCATCAACCCTGCTAACTAAAGTTGGTTAGGCGGCGTTAGCGCAAGACGCTACGGTTGGATCAAGTGATTTGTCCAGAATTTTTTCTTTGTCAAGGTCAACCGGCACAACGGTCAGGCATAATCCAGTTTCAAATTGATATACCAATGACTTCATAAAATTCTTGTTGCGCGGATACAGCAAATAAAGTTCGGGCGCGGTGTTTTCCTTGGCATGGTATTTTTTGCCGTAAGCGTATAACTGATACAGGTCGGTTTGGCTGATGTTGTAGTGTTCTTCTTCTGTGTCCAAGCGTTTCCACTTCGCATCCATCACCCGCACTTGGCCGCCGCGTCGCGCGACGATGTCGGGACGCAAACGAAACTCCGACTTGCCGTCCTGGTTTTCTGTTACCAAGTGATAACGACTTTCTTGTGCGTTCACCGTCCAACCACCACCGGCAACACGAACCAGATGCGCCGCATAATCCTCAAAAATTTTCTCCATCGGAAACAACAACGCCAACGCCGGACTGCGGTCGCGCCAAGTGGCGGGCGCGGCGCGCTTCAAAAACAACCGCGCCCACGGGAACAGACGGTTATACAACGGCATCGTGCGGTCAACCCGCGCGCGAATCAGGTCGGCGTCAATGTTGTTTGATGCGGGAATGTCCTCAAAGTAAAGTTGTGCGCGGCGAATGTTCACGCGGTTGGCATCCAAGCGGCTTAGTCGTTGTAGCAACAGCAATGTGGATTTAAGCAAACGATTGATCGGGCGGTTCGGCGAAAATTCTTCGTAGCGCACATAAAACCGTTCTTTGTGAACCAAGTTGTGACGCAAGTTCGGAGCAATCAGCAGTTTGCCTTTTAAGGTGTGGCGGTTTTCTTCAATCTCGTTATACGCGCATGCCAACCCGCGGCGCGTGAGTTCGTGCATGTCTTTCATAAACATTGTGATGAACGCCTCCAGCAACGGGAAGTTTTTTAAGGTGCGCACATCAGCGTCGTTTAACTGAATACAATCTTTGCTCTTCCGCCAGCGTCGCAACATTCGCAAAAAGATTTCGCGTTCGCGTTCTGTTTTTTCCCTACCGCCGTCCAGTTCCACCTTCGGCAAAATCTCAACCGTCGTACCGGCGCGGGTTTGTAATACACCGACATAGTTGACCGCCTTGATGGTTTGGTCGCCCACAACCATCGCCTGCTTACCGTCGGCGTCCGGGTTGCCCAACACATAATCCCGAATCTCCCGCCAGTCGCTGCGGTCAATCAGCACATCGTTCTTGCCCGGCACATCAAAGACAAGGTTTTGATACTCGCGAAGAACGATCGCTTTATTCATCGCTACCGCCTTCGTATATCGTTTGATAGTTTTGGATTTTGTTCATGGCTTTATCATCAACCGACCACAACTTTTTTTCGTCACCAAGCAAATTTCTGTACTTGATTTTTGCCGGCGGCGTTGATCGCAAAAACCCGTTTAAGTTTAGCACCGCGTCGACTTTTTCCCAATCGTCGTAAAAATACTCCTGCAACAACGGCAGTATTTCATAATGGAAAATGTCTTGTAGTGTTTTTATGTCAGGATTGCCCTGCAACTGCAAAAAATACGAATGCCCGATTTGATGATCTCGGTCATACAATGCTTCGATGCGCTCGTTCATCGCTTTCAGTAACTTGCCAATGTTAACTTCACCCACATTGATTTTATTCAACTGCTCATACTGCGGCATCATTTCCCCAAAACGGAAACGCCGCCGCAATGCGGTGTCTAACAACGCGATGGAACGGTCGGCAGTATTCATCGTGCCAATGATGTAAAGATTGTTCGGCACACCGAAGGATTCTCTGGAATACGGCAAAGTTATAATGGCTTCTTCGTCTTCACCCTGTCTTTTGGACTTTTCAATCAAGGTGATTAACTCGCCAAATATTCGGGAGACGTTGCCACGATTGATTTCGTCGACGATCAACACATGTGGCTTGTTTTCCTTTTGATAGTTTTCGTAGCCGATCAATTCCAACAGATCTTTTGCGCTTATGCGAGATAATTGGTAGCAAGTGCGCATAGCAAGTGGATTTCCGCCATTTAACTTTTGGATATTTACAGGCTTGCCTTTATAAATCCATTCCACCTTACGCGAATGGGGATACATGACGTTTTTAGGTGTGTATTCATACTCACCTGTAACTATGCCCACGGCATCAATGTGTTTATTGTCATGCAGAACAGCAACCAAGTCGCCAAGTGACATCTCGGTAAATTGGCCAAGAATACTTTTAGCCCCTAGATTATTGTCGAGATATTTTTGGCCCTCTTCATTGGGGTTGCGAAAATCGCCAGCATCAGACCATCCTACACGTATGGTGTTTTCGGAAAAGCACGCTTCCTTAATGCTACCGCTGGCACCCAGAGATATTTTCCACACAGCCGCCACTTCTCCTGACAGGTATGGGGAATCACCCGCCTTTAAATGAACGCCAGCGGCTTTCTGACAGATACGCTTGAACACTCCAGCCTCAATCTTGTAGGACACTTCTTTCTTTTCCTCATCGCTCGTTTCGTCTCCCATCACCGGACGGATGCCCTCGACAAATTCTTCATAGCCGAAACTTTGATGAAAGGTGACAAATTCAATTCGCCCTTCCTTTCTCAATTCTTCATACTTCGACCGACGTCGCTTTCGGTCTTCATCGGTTCCTCCACTGTTTTCTTTGTAAAACTTCGGGTCAAGGATTTCCAGCGCGACGTCAATGGCGTGATAGGTCTTGCCAGTACCCGGCGGACCGTAGAGGATTTGATTCAGTGGATGCTTCATATTTTCGTTTGATCCTTCCGTTTTGGCAACAACCTGACTATCGTGCCTCGGATTAGGATTTTGACCATTAAAGAATTCCAGTAATGCAAATGTTGGTTTGTATGCTTCAGCATTCGCAAAAGATTGATATGTCCCGCTATTTATTTCAGCACGCCCGAAAGCAAGCCTGGCGGTATTTCCGGCAAGTTTGGTTTCTTGTTTATTTAACCATAACACATGAATTACTTCTTCTCCAGTACCTGAAGAGTTATCATGGTCGTTCTTCTGAACAACGCCGATTGCGAATCCGTATTCCATTCCATACTTGACCAGAACAATATCACCTTTTGATGGCTTATCAATCGGATATTGATCAGGATCATTGGCATCTCCGTGAGTACGAACGTAGTTTCCTTTGGAAAATTGACCCCAAACAGCATTGGGGTCATTAGGATCATCCCACTGTGTGCCTACATGGAAGAAATTTTTTCCAACACCTCGCTCTTTCCATTTGCCCATCAAATGAAGCGCAGTGTTGATTTCATAAAAGGAGCATCCCGGGAAAGAAAATTTAAATTTTTTCATTATGGCCTGATATTTTCCCAAGCCATTCGACCCGCTGATTTGTTTTTGTGTATCACTAAAGGAAGGCAGATTCATTGCCACGCTGGACTCAAAGATTCCCTCATCAATCGGCATAAAAGAAATCGGATTTATTATAAACAGACATTGAGTCAGTTTTGCGACTCCGACTGTACCAATGTTGAGAATTCGGTTAAAATCTTGATGGCTTATTTTATCAGGGGTATTGACTGCACATCGAAATACGCTCCACAATAGATCTGGATTGCCTTCATCTCTGCCAGGGAAAAATAGCACAGGAGCTGTAAATGGAGGCGTGGGAATGATAAAACCCTTAAAGTCCTCATGCGAAGCAGAGAGTAAAGACAATAATTCTGGTCGGGAAACCTCAAAAACCGCATCAAGGCTCTTGTATATTCTTTCTCTTGTTTTTGTTTCTCGTTTGTTGCATTGAGCGACAAAATAAAAAAATGAAAAAGGATCGATATTCTTGTCGCCGTATTGTAGTAATCTGGGCTCTTCTTTATCCCAATCAACCTGCTTCGCTCTACTAACTAGATATTCTTTGCCATTATCAGCGATTTTCTTCGCCAATGCTTGAAACCATGGCACCCAGTCATAAAGATTTTTCATTGTCTTTTCCTCTAGATTCCCGCTTTCGCGGGAATGACAGAAAGGTGTTCAGCATGGTCGCTCATACAAAACCTTTCCTTCATCCAGTGCCGCGCGAATGATGGTGCCGGGACATTCATGGTAGCGCTCCAGTTCATGGGGCGTGGCGACGACAATGTCTTTGGGAAGCCCCATGCCGCTCAATGCCCGACGGATGCCGAGCCGGATGGTTCGCCTGTCCTGGGTCAGCGGCAGAACAACGAGAAGATCTACGTCACTGTCGGGACCGGCCAGACCGCGGGCGTGGGACCCAAACAAAATAATTTTCTCCGGGTTCCATGATTCGACAATGCGCCGAACCATTTCCTGAATCAGAGAAATGTGATCTGCTGGTTTCCGCATCGTCCCTCCAAGATACTGCCAAGAACGATTGTCGTCCAAGCGCTCTTATTATGGCAAAGGAATATGGAAAGAACAAAGCACTGTGGTTTGGTTGCTCATAAAGAAAGATGGATTCCCGATTAAAAATGTCGGGAATGACGGAGTGGAAGAGCGGAAATGACAAATCGTTTTCTGTGCGGTACAACGATTTTTGTTTTCGTTTGATGAAGCGAGAATACATCACCCGCCGGCTGGCGCTATCGGAACGGAAACATCGCCGGCCATCGTCGCCGCATTCGAGAACATCAACCCGGCATCCACGGCCCAGTTGATGAAGGGGCCGGGGTAGAGGCCCAGCAACAACGTGCCGGCGATGCTGATGACGATGGCGGTTTTGAGGGGGGTGGAAACGGTCAGCGGGGTGGGGTCGGCGGGTTCGTTGATGTACATTTTTTTGACGACGATCAGGTAGTAGTACATGGAGATGACGATGTTGACCAGGCCGACGATCAGTAGCGTGTAAAGTTCCTGTTGAATCGCGGCGACGAAGATGTAGAGTTTTCCGATGAAGCCCGCGAGCGGCGGCACACCGGCCAGCGACAGCAGAAAGAGCAGCATGGCGGCGGCCAGGAAGGGCGAGCGGCGGTTCAGGCCGTTGTAATCTTCGATCTCGTCGCTGTGGATTCTCCGGCTCACGCCGACGACGACGGCGAAAGCCCCCAGGTTGGCGAACAGGTAGGTGAGCAGATAAAAGAGAATGGCGTCCGTGCCGCGTTTGGTGCCGGCGGCCAGCCCGATCATGACGTTGCCGATTTGGGCGATGCCGGAATACGCGAGCAGCCGTTTGATGTTTTTCTGCGCGATGGCCACGATGTTGCCGTAGGTCATGGACACGATGGATGCCACGACAAACAGCAACACCCACATCGGCTTGAACGTGGCGAGGGCAACGTAGAACATGCGGATCAGAATCGCCATGGCCGCGCCCTTCGGCGCGATGGACAGGAAGGCGGTGACGGGCGTGGGCGCGCCCTGATAGGTGTCGGGAATCCAGGAGTGAAACGGCACGGCGCCGAGTTTAAAACCCAGGGCGGCGAAGATCATGATGAAGCCGATGGCCAGGCCGTAACTTCCCGGCATCCCGGTCATCTCGGAAAAAACCAGCGTGCCCGTCTCGCCATAGACCAGGCTGATGCCATAGGCGAGCAGCCCGGCGGCAAACACGCCCAAGATGAAAAATTTCAGCCCCGCCTCGTTGGATTTCCGGTCCTCCCGCAGGTACGCCACCAGGACGTAAAAGCCGAAGGTGGAAAACTCCAGCGTGACGAAGACCGACAGCAGGTCCTGCGCCGACGCCATGAACATCATGCCCAGAGCCGACATCACGACCAGAAAGTAATACTCTCCCCGAAAAAATCTGAACGACCGCACGTACTCTATCGAGATAAGCAGCACCAGCGCCGTTGCGAGCAGAATAAAAATCTTGAAGAAGATTGCGACCCCGTCCAGAACAAACGTGTCGTTGAGCAGCGCGCCATGGACGTCCGCGTAATCAAACCCGATCAGCATGATGAGCGCGGCGACGACACCGCCCATGCTCAAATACGCCAGCGTTTCGTGTTTGATCTGTTGCCGGGCGCAGTCAACGGCCAGCACCACGCACAACCAGACGGTGAGAAAAATTTCCGGCGCCAGAAGCAGGAGGTCCGCGCCCGACAAGGTGAGATTAAACGTCATGATCGTGTCACGACCCCAATCCCGCGGCGCCGTGGGTCACCAGCGGCACGGCCTGATGAATCCGGTCCAGCATCGGCACCACCGTTGACCGCACGACGTGATAAAAGTGCATGGGGAAGATTCCGAAGAAAATGCTGCATCCGATCAGGACAAGGAGCGGCAGGCGATCCACCCACCCCGCCGCGTCGAGAGTCTGCGCATGGTCGGGCGAAAGACGTCCGTAAAACAACCCGCGCATCATTTTGAAGAGATAGGCCATCGTCAGCACAATGCCCAGCACCGCGACCACGACCTGAAACGGATAACGCTCCCACGCTCCCACGATAATCATGATTTCCGCCACGAAGTTCACGGTGCCCGGCATCCCGACGGACGCCATGCAGGCGATGAGAAACGCCCCCGCCACAAACGGCATGGTCGTGACCAGCCCGCCCAGCGAGGGAATATCCCGCGTGTGCGTCTGGTCATACACCCAGCCCGCCATGGCGAACAGCATCCCCGTCGCCAGCGCATGCGCGAACATGTAGATCACCGCCCCGGTCAAACTGATGTAATCCAGCGCGGCCATGCCCAGGAACACGTAGCCCATGTGGCTGGAACTGGAATACCCGATGACGTACTTGGTGTCCCTGGCAAAATACGCGACCAGCCCGCCGTAGATGATACTGAACACGCACAGCACCGCCGCGATGGGCATGAGTTCCCGCGTGGCGTCGGGAAGGATTTCGAACGCCACTCGAATAATGGAGAAATGGCCGAGTTTCATCAGCACCCCGGCGTGCAACATGCTGGTCGCCGCCGGCGCCGCGGCGTGACCGACCGGGGACCAGGAATGCAGCGGCCAGATCGGCGCGATGGAGGCAAAGCCGAAAAAGACCAGCAACCAGATCACCGTCGCCAGCGTGTCGTCGAACGCGGCCACTTCGCGCAGCACCAGAATATCGAACGTCTGGACGGGCGAGAAATGATAAATCAGCAGAATGCCCATCAACGCGAACACCGCGCCCGCCGAGAGGAACAGCGTGAGTTTCATCGCGGCGTATTCTTTGCTGTTCGCGCCGAAGTTCAACAGAAACCCGACCGAATCGCGCCGCGCGCGGCCTTCGGCATCGTCCATGCCCAGGTAGCCTTTGGTATGACTGCCCCAGATCCCCAGCAACACGTACATGGGCAGCACGGACATTTCATAAAAGAAATACAGAAAAAATAAATCCAGCGACATGAAGACGCCGATGGTCGCCGCCGCCAGAATCAACAGGAAGATATAAAACTCCCTGGCGCGATCCCGAATGTGCCAGGAAATAAACACGCCCGCGAACAGAAGAATGGCCGACGCAAACACCAGCGGCGCGCCGATGCCGTCCACCCCGACGTGGAACGCAATGCCCAGTTCCTCGGACCAGACCCATTTGGTGATAAACTGAAAGCCGCCACGGTCGGGGTCATAGGCCAGAAAGAGATACAGCGACGCAAGCAGCGCAACGCCGGCGGAAACCGCGGCCACCGTCCGCACCAGCAGCGGTTCTTGATTCGGCACACCCAGCAACGCCACCGCCCCCAGAAACGGGGCAAACAACGCGGCAAGAAGGGCCAGTTCTCCCATCTAGTCGCCCCGCCCCGCCGGCGCGCGGTCCGCGGCATCGGACAGCGCCATCCGGTCATGTGCCATGCGCGCGACGGTTCCGCGGCTCAACCGGTCCGCCACCTCCTGCACCGACGCATTCATCATGCGCAACAACGGCGACGGGTACAGCCCGATCCAGAAAATCACCACGCACAGCGCCACGGCAATTCCCGATTCGCGCCAGTGAAGATCCTGCAACATCCGCGGCACCGTCCCGCCCAACGGGCCGAACATCGCCCGCTCGTAATACCACAGAAAATAGGCCGCCGCGAAAATCACGCCCGACACCCCGACGACACCATAGAACCAATGCGCCTGAAACGCGCCGAGCAGGATCAGAAATTCGCCGACAAAGCCGTTGGTCCCCGGCAATCCGATTGAGGCCATGCCGATGATGAGTAAAAACGTCGCCAGCGCCGGCGCCTTCGCCGCCAGCCCGCCGCATTGTTCCACCAGCGTATGGCCGAGCCGGTCATGGAGAAACCCCGCCAGAAAAAACAGCCCCGCGGCGGTCACGCCCAGATTGATCATGTGCAGCAAGCCGCCCTGCAGTCCCTGGAAATTCATGGCAAACAACCCCAGCACCACAAATCCCAAATGGCTGATGCTGCTGAACACAAGCAGGCGGCGAAAGTCGGATTGCATGAGGGCGACGAGCGCGCCCCAGAGAATGGCCGCCAGCGCCAACCCCGTCATGATCATCACCACGGCGTCATGGGTCGAGGCGTCGGGCAACAACGGAAAGGAGAGCCGCAGAAATCCATAAGTCCCCAGTTTGACACCCGCCAGGATCACCGACATCCCGATCGGCCCCTGCACCAGCGCGTCGGGCAGCCACGAATGAAACGGGAACACCGGCGCCTTGAAGGCCAGGCCCATGAAGATCAGCCAGAAAATGAGCAACTGATCGCCGACCGGCACGGGCACCGCCATCAACTCCAGCAAGTCAAAACTGTACGCCTGCGTGACGTCGTGATGATGCAGACTCAAGAGCGCGAAGCCCACCAGCATAAACACGCTCCCCAAGAGGGTGTACAGCACGTACTTGAGCGCGGCATCGTCCCGGCGCTCGCCGACGCCCCACAACTTGATCAGAAAATAACCGGGCACGAGCATCAGTTCCCAGAAGACGAAGAAGAGAATCAGGTCGATGGACACAAAAATCCCCATGATCGTCGTTTCCAACGCCAGGAGACTCATCATATACGGCTTCACGCCCTCCCCGATATTCCAGGAAGACACCACCACCAGCACCGTGATGAACGCCGAGAGAGGCACGAACAGGATACTGATGCCGTCAACGGCCAGGTGATAGGAAATCCCCAGGGCGGGAATCCAGGAGAGTTGCTCGCTGAATTGCATGGCCGCGGAACCGGGTACAAACCACAGCGCCAACACCACCGACAGGGCCAACTCCAGACAGGCCACGCCCAGCGCGCATCGCTTCATCAGCGCGGCGTCCTTCATCGGCCACAACGCCGCGGCCCCAACCAGCGGGAGAAAGAGCAGGATTGACAACAGCGGAAACCCCGCGTGCAATTCTTCAAGCATGGCTCATCACTCCGCGCCCCTACAGGACGGACGTTCCGGCCAACCAGACCAGCAACACATGCACCAGCAGAAAGAGGCCGATCACGATCACGGCGGCGTAATGATTGACCAGCCCGGTTTGCAGTTTCCGCCACGACCGTGCCGCCAGATGATTGGCGTAGCCGACCGCGTTGATGCCGCCGTAAATCACATACTTCTCCGCCCAGGTGACGCCCGCGCCGCCGACGTCCGCGCCGCGACCGATGCCTGTGACGACGCGGTCAAGAATCCGCCGGTCAATCCAGTCCCACCACCGGCCAAGACGCTTGACCGGCTCCACAACCATTTCATCGTAACGTTCATCCACGTAGTATTTGTTCAGCAGCAGGCGGTACGTCCCGGCGCACCGTTCCGACCAGGCCGCCGCCGCCGAGGGTCGAATCGAATACAGATAATGCGCCACGCCCCACCCGGCCAGCGCAATCCCCACGGCCACCGCCATCAACACCATCACAATGTCCCCGGACGCCGCATGAACCGCCGCGCCGACAGGCGCGGTCACGGATGCCACAAAGTCATGGAGCCGGCCCTGTTCCGGCGGTACGCCCAACAGCCCGCCGAACACGGACAACCCCGCCAGAATCACCAGCGGCGCCGTCATCATCGGCGGCGATTCATGTACATGACGCGCCACGTCCGGCTCGACACGGGAGGCGCCGTAAAACGTCAGGTAGGTGAGACGGAACATATAGAACGACGTCAGCAGCGCGCCCGCCGCGGCCAGGAGATACAGCGCGTAATGGTGATGCACAAAGGCATGGGCCATGATTTCATCCTTGCTCCAGAACCCCGCCAGCGGCGGAATGCCCGCAATCGCCAACGTCCCGACGAGAAACACGGCATGAGTGACGGGAAGGGATTTGGCCAGCCCGCCCATTTTTCGAATGTCCTGTTCGCCGCCCAGCGAATGAATCACCGCGCCGGCGGACAGGAACAGGAGCGCCTTGAAGAAGGCATGGGTGACGAGATGAAACAGGGCGGCCGCATACGCGCCGACGCCGCACGCCAGAAACATGTAGCCCAACTGACTGACGGTCGAATACGCCAGTACGCGCTTGATGTCGTGCTGCACCAGGCCGATGGTCGCGGCGAACAGCGCGGTGAGGCCGCCGATAATCCCCACCGCCGCCAGGGCCGCCGGGGCCATGTCGTACAACACATGAGTCCGAATCACCATGTAGACCCCGGCCGTCACCATGGTCGCGGCATGAATCAACGCGCTCACCGGCGTCGGGCCTTCCATGGCGTCGGGCAGCCAGGTGTACAAAGGAATCTGCGCGGACTTCCCCACCGCGCCCACCAGCAAACACAGCGCAATGGCCGTGGCGGTGGCGGTGGACAGTTCGCCCGCCCCGGCCAGCACGGGCAGATAATCCAGCGTCTGAAAATTGACAAAGACCAGAAAAATCGCGATCAGAAATCCCGCGTCCCCAATCCGGTTGACCACAAACGCCTTGGTCGCCGCACGAGCCGCGGACGTCTTGTGAAAGTAGTAGCCAATGAGCAGGTAGGAACACAGCCCGACGCCTTCCCATCCGATGAACAGCACCAGAAAATTGTTCCCCATGACCAGCAGCAGCATGGAGACCATGAACAAATTCATGTACACAAAGAACCGGACAACGCCGTCGTCGCCGCGCATGTATCCGAGGGAATAGACGTGAATCAGCAGGCCCACGCCCGTCACCACCAGCAGCATCACGAGGGTCAGCGGATCAATCAGAAAGCCGAAATTGACGTGCAGGTCGCCGCCAAACATCCACGCCCAGGCGATGACTTCGCGGGGCGCGGGATCGGACAGCGCGCCGGTGAAGAGCGTGACAACGCACAGGAAGGAGAGACCGACGGCGCCCACCGCCACGCCGCCCGCCAGGGCGGGCGCCCACCGGCGCCCCAGCAGGCCGTTCCACACGACCGCGGCGAGCGGCAGGGCCGGGACACACATGACGAGATAGTCCGACACGTTACCACTTCAACAGATTAATCTGGTCCACGTTGGTCGCAATGTTGCCGCGAAACACGACAATGATAATCGCCAGCCCCACGGCGGCTTCGCCGGCCGCGATGGCGATGACAAACAGGGCGGCCATCTGGCCGGCCATGGAATCCAGATGCTGGGAGAACGCGACCAGATTGATATTCGCCGCGTTGAGCATAATCTCGACCGACATCAGGACGATGATAAAATTGCGCCGAATCAACACCCCGGCCAGCCCCGTCATAAACAGGACAGCGCTCAACGCCACGTAGGCGGACAGCGGAATCATGTGAATCGCCCGACCCGGCCCTGCGCGGAAGGCGCCGCATTCGACGGCGTCTTGGCCAGGACAATCGCCCCGATAATCGCGCCAAGCAGAAAGACCCCCACGATCTCAAACAACAGCAGATAATCGCTGAACATGGTCAGCCCCACGGCGTGACTCGGCCCCGTGCGCACCACCGCGTCCGTCGTCACCGCCCCCTTCGCGCCGCCGTACGGAGTCTGCCACAGCAGGACGAGCAACTCGCCGAGAATACCCGCGCCGGCGAACACAAAATACGGCCATCTCGCGTGCAGATACTGTTCTTCCGTTTTCAGGTTGAGCAGCATCAGGACAAAGAGATAGAGCACCAGAATGGCCCCGGCGTACACAATGATCTGCACGGCGAAAAGAAACTCGGCGTTGAGCAGTACGAACAGGCCGGCCACGTGCAGCAGGAGGGACAGCAAACTCAAACCGGAATGCACGGGATGTCGCGCGGCAATCACGGCGACCCCGGACAGGATACTCACAACCGCAAAGTACCCGAACAAAAGATAGATCATCGTGACAGGCTAGGCGTCGGACGATTCCGCGTTCCCGACCGGTTGCGGAAAATGATAGCGGTAGGCGCGACTCTCCTCATCGTTCTTTTCCTGATTGTGGGCGTAGAGATATTTCCGGGCGTCGTCAATGTACCGGTCGCCGATGTCATAGAGCCGCGCCTTGTCGAACAGCAGGGTGCGTTTGTCGGCCGTCGAATATTCGTACACCTTGGTCATGGCCAGCGCGTTGACCGGGCAGGCTTCCACGCAATACCCGCAAAACACGCATTTGGTGATATCGATGTAAAACTCGGTCGCGTACCGTTGCAGCGGCATCGCCTTGTCCTGTTCGCTGATGACCTTGATGCACCGGGACGGACAGGCGGCTTCGCAGAGATCGCAGCCCACGCACCGCTCCTGTCCGTTGTCGTAGCGCAGCAACCCCAGCGCCCCTCGGTGCGCGTCGGGGATGGTGCGTTTTTCGCGGGGATACTCAAAGGTCATCGGGCGGTGAAACATGTGCTTGAACGTGACCTTCATCGCTTTCCAGATTTCGCGGAACAACACCGCGTCCCGGATTTTTTTGGCATGGCTCGGCGTCTTCATGGAATGACCCGCGTTGCTTACACGGTTTCGATGGTCACCGGCGTGACTTTAAAATACGGCACCCGCGTCACGGGGTCCACGTCCACCCGCGACAGGTCCTTGACCGGCGGATCGTTAAAATGTTCGGGGAACACGCAGGTGCCCGGCAACACGCCGACATCGGGCTGCACGGCCAACTCCAGGCGGCCCTGATCCGACGTCACGCGCACGCGGCCGCCGTTCTCCACGCCCAGTCGCCGGCAGTCCTCCGGCGTCATCCGCAACGCGCGCGTGTTCGGAGCAATGTCCATCAACCCGGACGCCCGCGTGGAGAGTTTGCCGGAGTGATAGATGAGTTGAATCAATTTCATCGCGTAGGGCCGGCCCGCCGCGCCGGCGCGGCCACCACCGCCGCCGCCGGCATACCGGGCGCCGACCGACTCCCGATAGCCGTTCCGAAGATACGCGGCGGGGTCGGCCGTCACGGGCCGGGGCCGGCCGAGATTATAATAGCCGGGAAGACACTTCCGAATTTCCGCCTGAATATCCTGCGTCGTGTCATACGGAAGTTCGCGCCCCATCGCGTTGGCCAGCCCCGCCATGATGTGCCAATCCGGCGCGCTCTCGCCCAACGCATCCAGCGCCGGCCGGACAAATTGCACCTTCCCCTCCTGATTCGTGACCGTCCCGTCCTTTTCCGCAAACGTGCAGGCCGGGAACACCACATGGGCATGATGCGCGGTCTCCGTCAGAAAAGGGTCCTGACACACGAGCAGGTCCAACCGCTTCAGGGCTTCTTCCACGCCAAAGGACTTCGGCAGCGTGGCGAGCGGGTTCTCGCCAATCACGTAGAGGGCTTTGACGGCGCCGGCGCGACAGGCGTCCAGAATGTCCGGAAGGGCATGGCCGGGCCGGGCGTTCGGCAGGGGCGCGCCCCACGCTTCGGAAAACTTTTGGCGTGCGGGGCCGTCGTAGTCCGCCGGGCCGGGCAGAAACTCCGGCGCCACGCCCATGTCCACGGCGCCCTGTTCGTTCCCCTCTTCGACGAACGTGTTAATCCCGCAGCCGGGGCGATGGAGTTTGCCCGTCACCCACGCCAGATCAATCAGCGCGAGTACGTGGTCATACCCGCCCCGCTGACGCACAATCCCCTCCCCGCACACGATGACGGCGCGCGAGGCTTCCGCAAACACGGTCGTAATCTCGTGGATCGCGTCGACCGACGCCCCGGTTTCCGCCGCCACCGCGTCGAGCGACACCGACACCACGGCGGTTTTCAGGGACTGCAACGCCTCCGGCATGTTCGAAGCGACGTCGGGGTCGACAAGATCCCGCGCCAGCGCCGACGCGATCATGCCCTTGATCAGCGCGCCTTCCGTCCCCGGCGCGACCATGACGGGATGCGACGCCAGTTTGGCCAGATTGGTGCGCATGGCGTCCACCACAATGACCGAGGCGCGCGAGGTGCCGATGGCGGCTTTCACCCGCACACTCGCCACCGGATTCGTTTCCGTGATGTCGGCGCCCACCACCAGAATGGCCTGCGCCCCGGTCAGGTCCGCGGAGGTGTTCATCATCCGGTGAATCCCCAGGGCATGATGCGCGGCGCGCACAAAATTCATGTGGCCGTACCGCGCGCTGCTGTCCACGTTGTTCGTCCCGATCACCGTCCGCATGAATTTCTGGAAGACGTAGAGTTCCTCGTTCGTGCAGCGCGCCGTAATCACGCCCGCCACGGCATCCGCGCCGTGGGTGTCCCGGATCCGCCCCAACCGCTCGGCGGCGTTCTCCAACGCTTCGATCCACGACACCGGGACCAGGCGGCCATCCTGACGCAGGAGCGGCGTCTTGAGCCGGTCGTGACTGTCAATAAACTGAAACCCGAACCGGCCCCGCACACAAATTCCGCCGTGCCCGTTGACCGTATCCGCCCGCTCGCCCCATTTATGTTTCCACGACAACGGCGAGGTCACCCGCACCACCTGGGTGTCTTTGGTTTCCACGTACATCTGGCAGCCGTCGCCGCAGTAATTACAGGTGGTCGTGGTTTTGCGGAGTTGCCACGGCTTGTACACGTATTTGGAAAACTTGTTCGTAATCGCGCCCACGGGACACACGGCGAGGCAGTCGCCGCAAAACTCGCAGTCCAGCGGCTGGTCGCCTTTCGCCACCACCTGCGTAAAGCCGTCCTTCTTCATGAATTGCAGCGCGTCGATGCGCAACACGTCTTTGCAGATGTTGATACATTCCCCGCAGGCGATACAGCGGTTCATGTTGAAATCCAGCACGAGGCTTCGCGTGTCTTCCGGAATATTTTTCTGTTTGGCGTTGGCCAGATTGGTGACCCCGTGCTCAAACGCCGTGTCCTGCAATTCACAATGCCCGTCCGCGTCGCAGACCGGACAATCCAGCGGATGCACGGACAGATGTTTTTCCACGGCCTTTTTTCGAGCCGCGAACAGGTCGTCCCCGTCCGTGCGAATCACCATCCCTTCCGCCGCCTTGGCGGTGCACGACCGCACCGGCGACTTCTTGCCTTCCTGCATCACCAGGCACATGCCGCACGAGCCAAACGGATCAAAGGTGTAGTGATAACACATCGCCGGCACGATCTTGCCCATGCCGGAAATCACGTCGTACAGCGACACCCCTTCCTTCGCGGTGACGGTCTCGCCGTCCACGTTCAACGCGATGCTCGCGGCGGCGGCATCCGGCGTCGTGACTGGTTTCAACGGCATCGATCTTCCTCCGGGTGGCGGACGCACACGGCCCGCTACCGATCACATTCCCCCATCACAATATCGTAGGAGCCGAAAATCGTGACGGCGTCGGCAATCATGTAGCCTTTGGCCATGTGATCGAACGCGCCCATATGAATAAACGACGGGGCGCGAATCTTCAAGCGGTACGGCTTCCCACCGCCGGTGCTGACGATATAAAATCCCAGTTCGCCCTTGTGCGCTTCCGTGCCGCAATACACCTCGCCGGGCGGCGCGTCGAATCCCTGTGAAAACAGTTTGAACTGCTGGATCATGGATTCGAGATTGGTGAACACCCGGTCCTTGGGCGGCAGCGTCACGCTGGGCACGTCGGCCATCACGGGGCCGTCCTTCGGCATCCGCTCCATGCACTGCCGCACGATTTTGACGCTCTCGCGCATTTCTTCGATGCGCACCCAGTACCGGTCGTAGGTGTCGCCGTTTTTGCCGACCGGCACGCTGAACTCGCACTGGGGATAGGCCCCGTAGGATTCGTATTTCCGCAAGTCGTAATCCACGCCCGACCCCCGCAGCGTCGGCCCGCTCAACCCGAAACTCAAGGCGTCCTCGGCCGAGACGACCGCCACGCCCACCGTGCGCGCCAGCCAGATGCGGTTCTTTTCGAGAAACACCACGTATTCGTCGATTTTGGGAGGAAAGTAGTCCAGGAAGTCCCGCAACTTCTTTTCCAGCGAGGCGGTCAACTCCCGCTCGACGCCGCCGATTCGATACCAACTGGTCGTGAGCCGCGCCCCGCACAGTTCATCAAACCAGTCGAGCAGAATCTCGCGGTCGCGGAACGTGTAGAAAAACACGGTCATGGCGCCGATGTCGAGCGCCTGCGTGCCCAGCCAGAACAGATGCCCGATAATCCGCTGCACTTCCGCCACCAGCGTGCGCAGATATTCCGCCCGCTCCGGCACGGTCACGTTCATCAGTTTCTCCACGGCCCGGCAATACGCGAAGTTGTTGTACATCGCGCAGACGTAGTCGAGACGATCCGTGTGAGGAATGAACTGGTGATAGGTACCGGCTTCGGCGAGTTTTTCCACCCCGCGATGCAGAAACCCCATCACCACCGTGGATTTCGTAATCCGCTCGCCTTCAAGATCCAGGATCACCTTCAACACCCCGTGCGTCGCGGGATGCTGCGGCCCCATGTTCAACAGCAGTTCCTCGGTTCGCAGGGTCGGCAGGTCCCCGGTCTCGGGATGCGCGGGATCAACCTTATAGACGGTGTCGCGCTGGTCTTCCATAGGCGCCATGGGACGTGTCGATCCGTGGAACGGCAGCCCGCTTCGTCAGGCCGCGCCTTCGTTCAGAAACTCAAACGTATCCCGCCACCCCTTGCCCTGCAACGGGAAATCCTTCCGCAACGGCCAGCCTTCGGGAAAATCATCCGGCATCAAAATCCGGCGCAGGTCGGGGTGGTCATTGAAGCGAATGCCCATCATGTCAAACACTTCCCGCTCCATAAACTCCGCGCCGCGCCAGATCTCCGTCAACGAATCCACGGCGCAATCGTGTTCCGGCACCCGTGTTTTCACACGCAGACGCCGGCGGTGACGGATGGAATACACTTCGTAGACGACTTCAAACCGTTCCTCATCGTCGGGCCAGTCCACGGAACTGACATGCACGATGTAATCGAACGCCATCGCCGGATCGTCTTTCAGAAACCGGCAGACGGCGCGCAGAGCGTCGCGCTTCACCGTTACGACCAGGTCGCCCCGCCATTCGCAGGCGTCCACAAACCCCTCCGTAAATCTGGCACGGATGGTGTCGGCCAGCGGATGCATCACCCGGTCACCGTGGCCTTTGGCCGGACCTGCTCCGGCTGTCTGGTAAAAACCCGTTTCTGCATAATCTGATCCTGCAATTTCAGAATGCCGTCGAACAGCGCTTCCGGCGTCGGCGGACATCCGGGCACGTACATATCCACCGGCACAAAACGATCCACGCCCTGCACCACGCTGTAACTGTCGTAGATATTCCCGGAGGTCGCGCAAGACCCCATGGCAATCACGTATTTCGGTTCCGGCATCTGGTCGTAGATTTTCCGAATCACCGGCGCCATGCGGCGGCACACCGTCCCCGCCACAATCATCAAATCCGATTGCCGTGGCGACCCGCGAAACACCCCCGCGCCGTAGCGGTCAATGTCATACCGCGACGACACCGCCGCCATCATCTCAATCGCGCAACACGCCAGCCCAAACGTCATCGGCCACAACGACCCCTTGCGCGCCCAGTTCACCGCCTTCTCCAGCGACAACGTGATAAAGCCGGGGTTGGCGTCCTTCTCGTGCGGGTTGCGGATTTGGATTAATCCCACTCCAACGCCCCCTTCCGCCACGCATACACATAGGCCACGACAAACAGGCCGATGAAAATCAGCATTTCAATCAGGCCGATGACGCCGAGTTGGTCAAACGTCACGGCCCAGGGATACAGAAAAATCACCTCGATATCGAAAATCACGAACAGCATTGCGATGACGTAGTAGCGCACGGGAAACGGAATGCGGGAATCCGAAAACGGTTCGCTGCCGCATTCATAGACGCTCAATTTTTCAGTTTCGGGATATTTCGGATGGACCAGCGCGCTCAACGCAAAGGTCGCCGCGCCAAAGATCAGCGCCAGCGCAATAAACGCGAGAATCGGGAAATAGTTCGCCAGATACTCCAGAAGCAGATCGGACCCGGTGACCATGCGCGGTTGACCTCGCAGAAGTCAAAAACACCCAATCTTCCCGACAGGTTCGCCATGGTAACACCCGGATTTTTCACGAATCAAGCGAACCCCAAAAGCGAGGAGCCAGAGCAGGCGAGAACGGGAATCCAAAACCACCCCTTCTATCATTCCCGTCTTTCCACCTCCGTCAGGCAGCGGCAGACAACAACAGAAGGATGGATTCCCGATTACTAACGCCTGCCCCCGACATTTTTAATCGGGGGTCGGGAATGACGGAAGGAGGGATGCGCGGGCATGACGGCCTTTGTCCCCCTCCATCACTCCGCGCTACCGACGCCCAATGGCAGGAGAACCGTCCGCACACGGAATCCATCTGCAGGAGGTGAATGGCACATCCCCTCCGTCATTCCCGACATCTTTAGTCGGGAATCCATCTTTCAGTTGTTTTTCTCTGATTAGGACAAGGAAACAGAAGGATGGATTCCCGATTACTAACGCCTGCCCCCGACATTTTTAATCGGGGGTCGGGAATGACGGAGGGGGGTGGCGGAAATGACGGAGGGCGGCCATGGTTGACAGGCCCCGCGGCACGGCGTAGGATTTTATTGACGAACAGCTGGGGGAGCCAGACGGCTGAGAGTCTTCGTTCGGAGACAACCCTTATCACCTGATCCGGGTCATACCGGCGTAGGGAAGCGGACATACGGGAATGCTCCCCCTTTTGTGCGGCCGCTTCCGGAATCGGGAACGCGGCTTTTTTTATGAAAGGATTTCCGTATGAGCCATCCTGAACTCCCTCAACATCCTTCCTCCAACGGACACGAAGCGCGGGATGGACGGCCCCCGGCGACGGTGACCGCCACGCCGCTTCCGGCTTCCCAAAAAGTGTACATCAAGGGGCAGCGCCCCCACGTGGCCGTGCCCATGCGTGAAATTTTTCTCGCGCCGCCGCCGCATGGCCGGAAGGACAACGGCGGCGGCGCCCATCCGTCGGTCATGGTGTACGACACCTCCGGCCCCTACACCGACCCCGCACAGGACATTGACATTCGACAGGGCCTTGCCTCATTGCGACAACGCTGGATCCTGGACCGGGGAGACGTTGACACTCTGCCGGACGTGTCGTCCGACTACGGACGCCGGCGCGCCCATGACCCGGCCCTGGCCTCGTTGCGTTTCGGCCACGTTCGCAAACCGAGGCGTGCCAAACCCGGCGCGAACGTCACGCAACTGCATTACGCCCGCCGGGGGGTCATCACGCCGGAGATGGAATACATCGCCATCCGGGAAACGCAGGCACGGCAGGACGCGCGGGCGGCATCAAACGGCAACGGCGCGGCCCGCGGCACGGCGCAGCACCCTGGGCAAGCCTGGGGCGCGGCCCTGCCGCGCACAGTCACGCCGGAATTCGTTCGGGACGAAGTCGCGCGCGGGCGGGCCATCATTCCGGCCAATATCAACCATCCGGAACTCGAGCCCATGATTATCGGCCGCAATTTCCTGGTGAAGATCAACGCCAACATCGGCAATTCTTCCGTCGCGTCGTCCATCGACGAAGAAGTCGAAAAAATGATCTGGGCCATTCGGTGGGGGTCCGACACCGTCATGGATCTGTCCACCGGCAAAAACATTCATGAAACGCGGGAATGGATTCTCCGCAACGCCCCCGTGCCCATCGGCACCGTCCCGATCTATCAGGCGTTGGAAAAAGTCGGCGGGAACGCCGAAGACCTGACGTGGGAGATTTACCGGGACACGCTGATCGAGCAGGCCGAGCAGGGCGTGGATTACTTCACCATTCACGCCGGCGTCCGGCTGGCCTACGTGCCCCTCACCGCCGACCGCATGACCGGCATTGTGTCGCGCGGCGGCGCCATTCACGCCAAGTGGTGCCTCGCGCATCACCGGGAGAATTTCGCGTACACGCACTTCGACGAAATCTGCGAGATTATGAAATCGTATGACGTGTCCTTCAGCCTGGGCGACGGGTTGCGGCCCGGCTCCATCGCGGACGCCAACGACGCGGCGCAGTTTGCCGAACTCGACACGCTGGGCGAACTCACCACGGCCGCTTGGAAGCACGACGCGCAGGTGATGATCGAGGGGCCGGGCCACGTGCCGATGCACCTGATCCATGACAACATGGAACGGCAGTTGAAGGTGTGTCACGAAGCGCCGTTCTACACGCTGGGCCCGCTCACCACGGACATCGCGCCGGGTTACGATCATCTGACGTCGGGCATCGGCGCCGCCATGATCGGATGGTACGGCTGCGCCATGCTGTGCTACGTCACACCCAAGGAACACCTGGGTCTGCCGACGAAAGACGACGTCAAGGCCGGCGTCATCGCCTACAAAATCGCCGCGCACGCCGCGGACCTGGCCAAGGGACATCCGGGCGCGCAACACCGCGACAACGCCCTGTCGCAGGCCCGGTTCGAGTTCCGGTGGGAAGATCAATTTCATCTCTCGCTGGACCCCGACACGGCCCGCGAGTATCACGATGCCACGCTGCCGGACCAGGCCGCCAAAGGCGCGCATTTCTGTTCGATGTGCGGGCCGCACTTCTGTTCCATGAGCATTACGCAGGACGTGCGCGAGTATGCCGCGCAAAAACAGATGGCGGCCGGGGACGCGCTGGCCGAGGGACTCAAGGAAAAGGCCGACGAGTTTCGCAAATCGGGCGGGGAAATGTACGCGCGGCAGGAACGCCCGTCGACACCCGGCGCCGCGTCCGGGAGCGTGAGTCATGGATGAACTCCATCCGGCGCCGCTTCGTGAACGGGACGTCACGCGCCACATCGCGCGCGAGTTTTATCAAGAGTTCGATCAACTCATTGAACGCGACGTGATCGTGGTGGGCGGCGGCCCGTCGGGGCTGGTCTGCGCGCGCGACCTGGCGGCCCAGGGGGTGCGCACCCTGCTGGTCGAGCAGGGGCTGGCCCTCGGCGGTGGCTTCTGGTCCGGCGGGTATCTGATGAACAAAGCCGCCGTGTGCGAACCGGCCCACGACATCCTCGAACGCATGGGCGTTCCATGCAAACCCGTGCGGGACTGCGCCGGCATGAGAATCGTGGACCCGCCCCATGCCACCGCCCGCCTCATTGCCTCGGCGTATGAGGCGGGGGTCAAAGTCCTCAACCTGACCACCGTGGTGGACCTGGTGCTGCGTGGCGAGGGCGCGCTCGAAGGCGTCGTCGTCAATCACACCACGGCGGAGATGGCGGGACACAACGTCATCCACGTCGACCCCATCGCGCTCGAGTCGCGCATCGTGGTGGATGCCACCGGCCACGACGCGGTCATTGTCGGGCTGCTCCACAAACGCGGGTGCGCCGCCACGGTCCCCGGCAACGGCGCCATGTGGGTGGCGCGCTCCGAGGCCATGGTGGTCGAGCAAACCCGCGAGGTGTATCCGCACTGTTTCGTCACCGGCCTGGCCGTGGCGGCCGTGGACGGCTCCCCCCGCATGGGGCCGGCGTTCGGGGCGATGCTGCTGTCAGGACAACGCGCGGCGCGCCTGGTGCATCGGAAACTCAAAGGCGAATAACGGAGGCGCGGCGACCCCCGTACTTTTTCACGCGAAACGCGCCTGTACGCAGCAACAGCCATGGCAACCCGCAAGCGAACCGCACCGATAAACGTCAAGCCAAGCACGTTATTCACGGGTGACAACCTTCCCGTCCTGCGCGGCCTGAATTCGGACACCATTGATCTGATGTATCTCGATCCGCCCTTCAACAGCAACCGCACCTACAGCGCGCCCATCGGCAGCAAGGCGGCGGGCGCGGCGTTCAAGGATGCGTGGACATTGTCGGATTGCGACAACGCATGGCACGGCGAAATTGCGGACAAGGACCCGGCAATGTATGCGGCGATCGACGCCAGCGAACGCACACACAGCAAAGGCATGAAGTCGTACCTGATTATGATGGCGGTGCGTTTGCTGGAAATGCGCCGCATCCTCAAATCAACGGGTAGCCTCTACGTACACTGCGACCCGACGGCCAGCCATTATCTGAAACTTCTGCTGGATGCGGTGTTTGGGAAAGAGAATTTTCGGAATGAAATTGTGTGGTGTTACCGTGGCGGTGGTGTTCCACAAAAGGATTTTGCCAAAAAGCATGACGTGATTTTTCGATATTCGCTCGGCAAACAATACACTTTTAACGTTGATAGCGTGAGAATACCATACTCCCCATCCGTCATGCAGTCACATCCAAGCAGATACGATAAATCGTATCGAGAGAATGCGGTATATTCGGGCTACGCCCCAAATACAAAAGGGAAACACCCTGAAGATTGGTGGCAAATGCAGCCGCTTATGCCTTCAGACAGAAAAGAGCGCACCGGCTACCCGACGCAAAAACCGCTGGCGTTGCTGGAACGGATTATTCAAGCATCCAGCGCGGAAGGCGACTTGGTCCTTGACCCCTTTTGCGGATGCGCCACGACACTGGTAGCGGCGGAACAACTTGGGCGTCGATGGATCGGTATTGACTTGTCAAAAAGAGCGGCCACGCTTGTACAATCACGTATGAACCGGGAGACCACGCTATACAAGCCATTCAAACTGCTTCACCGCATAGACGTTCCGCGACGAACCGATTACGGGCCGCTTCCCGACTACCGAACCGGCAAACACGAATTGTTTGGCAGACAGGAGGGGCTGTGCGGCGGGTGCCGCCATGCGTTTCCGTTCAGAAACCTGACCGTTGATCACATCGTCCCGACAAGCCATGGCGGAACGAATCACATGGACAACTTGCAACTCCTGTGCGGCGCGTGTAATTCCATGAAGGGGCAGGGCACACAACAACAACTGCTCGTCAAATTGAAGAGTCAAAAAATCATCCGGTGACCGGGTGTTGTCCATGGCGATCAACCAACAAGATTTTCTTCAACAGGGCGAGGGGCCGGACGCGGACAAGGTGACGGCGTGGGACTGTTTCCAACGGGCCTATGACTGTCAGATGAACGGCCGGCTGGACGACGCCGTCACACTCTACCGGGACTCCATCGACGCCTTCCCCACCGCCGAGGCGCATACGTTTCTCGGATGGACCTACAGTTTTATGGGGCGCCTGCACGAGGCCATTGAAGAATGTCACCGGGCCATTCGCACCGATCCGGATTTCGGGAATCCGTATAACGACATCGGGGCCTATCTGATTGAACTGGATCAACTGGACGACGCCATTCCCTGGCTCGAACGCGCCACCAGGGCCAAACGGTATGAAAGCCCGGCCTTCCCGCACATGAATCTCGGGCGCGTGTATGAACGCAAAGGCGACTGGCTGCGCGCCATTGAATCGTACAAAGCCGCCGTGACGCTCGACCCCGATTACGCGCCCGCCCGAAAAACCATGATGCGGCTGATCAGTTCAATGAATTAAAAAACACGGCGCGCGACCCGCGCGTCCGGGAAAGGCGGTGCGCATGGACGACAGGAAAACCGTGCTCGTGGGCGTGACCGATATTTTTTTCTACACCAAAATCCGCGACGCGTTTCGACCCGCCGGCTACACACTCAAGCGCGCCGCCTCGCCCGACGCCATCGCCGGCCAGGCCACGGCCCTGGCGCCGGCGGCCATTGTGCTGAACATGAACGATCACGGGTTCAATGCCCCCGACGCGCTGAAGGCGGTCAAGGGCGACCCGGCCTGTCAACGCATCCCGGTGCTGGCGTTTGCCAATCATGAAGAGGTGGACATGTGGCGTCAGGCCAAAGCGTTGGGCATCGACAAAATTGTCTCCCGCAACGAATTTTCCGCCCGCACCCTGCCCCTGCTCGAAGAAGTCATCAACCGCGCCGACTGAACTCGCTTGCGCGCCGGCCACGCGCCGGCCACGCGACCTGCCTCACCGGCGCACCAGATCCGCCAGCACGGTTTCAAATTTCTCCGCGTGCCGGTCGCCGCCATGCGTCTCCCCCGCCATGGCATATCTGATGATGCCGTCACGGTCGACCAGATAAAACGTGGGCCAGTACCGGTTGTCCAACGCTCGCCAATACCTGAACCCGTTGTCCATCATCACCGGATGGGTCACATTGAACTGCGCGATCTTTGCCTCCAGATTGCCGCGAACTTTTTCGTGGTCAAACTCCGGGGTGTGAATGCCCACCACGCGCAACCCCAGCGGCGCGTATTCCCGTTCGAGATTCAGCAGCCACGGGAACGAGCGGTACGAATTCCAGCAGTCGAACGTCCAGAAATACAGCAGCACCACGTGGTCCTTCAGGTCCGCCGGTTGCAACGGCGGCGACTGAATCCAGTCCTGTTGCTGTGACGAAGCAAACGGCGGCAGCGGCAGGGCCATGACCTCCGCCCGCGCGCCGCCCGGTTGCGCCGCCACACCCATCAACACACACACCGCACCCACCACGACGCCCCTTGCGAAACGCTGCATGGCCCTGCCCTCCTGTGATGACTCGACAGACTCCCCGTTACTCCCCTCGACATTCTACGGCAACCGGCCGGCCAATGCCACCGCCGGCACCGGCGCACTGGCACGTCACCTTTGCACGAAGGCGGGGATGCCTCTTTCCCTCTCCGTCATTCCGCGTCACCGAGTCCATAGGCTGGAAAACCGTCGCACGCGGAATCCATCCGCAAGAGATCAAGGGCATCCCCCCTCCGTCATTCCCGACATCTTTAGTCGGGAAGTATTTGCCAACGGCAAATGCTCCGAAGGTCCATCTTTCAGTTGTTTTTCCTTTGGTGAAGACAAGGAAACAGAAGGATGGATTCCCGACAACTAACGTCGGGAATGACGGAAGGGGGATGGATTCCCTCGAACACGGAGTTGCACTCGCCGAAGCGATGCGTGTAGAAAAGACACGGATGCGCGGGGCGGTCACGGTTTTGTCCCGGCGCCGCGCGTAGTAGCCCAACATGAAACAGTCCGCCCTCCACACCATCCATCAAGAACTGGGCGCACACCTTGACCCCGTCGGCGACTGGGACATGCCGGCCCACTACGGCGACCCCGTGGCGGAACATCACGCGGTTCGAAACTACGCGGGCATCGCCGACCTCTCGCCCCGCGGCCTGCTGCGCGTCACCGGCGACGACCGCGTCACCTGGCTCCACAGCATCATCAGCAACGACCTGCTGCCCGTCCAACCCGGCCGGTGGTTGTATTCCGGGTTCCTGTCGAACAAAGGCAAGATGTTGAGTTGCTTTCGCGTCTACCGGCGCGAAGAATCCCTGTTCGTGGAAGACGTGGGCGAAGTCGGCGACATCACGTATCAGACGCTGAAAAAGTTTTTGCTCTACGGCACCAAAGCCAAACTGACACCGTGCGGTGACTGGAGCATTCTGCTGATCAGCGGCCCGAAGGCGCCGTCCCTGCTGCGGCAATCGCTGGACGCGGACGTCACCGCCCTGTCCATCGGCGCCTTTCTGACTCACGATCTGCACGGGCAATCCATCCTGATCGCCGGCACGGAAGAAACCGGCGAACTCGACTTCGAAATTCTGGCGCCCGCAGAAATCATGGCGCACATCTGGCAACAAGTGTGGGACGCCGGCAAGGCCGTAGGCCTCCGCGCCATCGGCACGCAAGCGCGCGAATCTCTGCGCATCGAAGCCGGCATCCCCAAACTCGGCCCGGATTTAAATGACAAAATTGTACCGCCTGAAGCCAACCTTGAAGGCAAAGCCTTCAGTTTAGACAAGGGATGTTATCCGGGCCAAGAAGTCGTCGCACGCATGGACACCTACGGCAACATCAAACGGCGCATGGTGGGATTGGTGTTGGATTCATCGGCAAACGGCATTCCCCCCGCCGGCGCCAAAGTGTTCACCGGCGAACGCGAAGTCGGCTGGGTCAGCAGCGCCAGTCATTCCCCCACCCTCAACGCCGTCATCGCACTGGCCTTCCCCCTCCGCGATTTTTCCGCCCCCGGCACCGCCCTCGCCGTCGACATCAACGGCCACCGCCACCCCGCCGTCGTGCGGGCGTTGCCGTTTTATGCGGCGGGGTAGCGAGCCTGCTCTCATACGCGCCGTCATCCCCGTTCCCTTTCCATCATCCCCACTCCCTTTCCGTCATTCCCGACATTTTTAATCGGGAATCCATCCTTCTGTTGTTTCTTTTGGTGTTGCAGTTTCCTCTGCCCCGCTATCCACCACGCTACGGATGGATTCCGCATGCGACCGTCCTCTTGCCTATTGAGTATCAGTGACGCGGAATGATGGAGGGGGGCAACCGTCTTTACACGGCAAATCAGGGCGCCTCGGGATTCACGTTAACAAAATCCGCGGCGATATAGACTCGTAGCAATAAAGACTCGGTTTCTGTACGAGTCAACGCCTTTCCGTCTACAACCGCTTTCTTTATCACCCACAAATCCCTGTTGAGAATTCCACTGGGAAGTTTGCCAAAGACGATGTCAATCTCTGTCAGATCATTTGTTATCTCAATGCCATGATTAGTACCAAACAATGGGTGAAAGTATTTAACGGTATTTCCCAAGTTCAGGGATTTGCAAAACAAAGTTTCAAAATCAATGATGGCACCGGTAATCTGAAGCAATATGTTCTTTTTTCTAACATCTGTCGGCAAACCGGTTGAGCCCATTTTGGGGGCACACTTCGCAAGGTCTATTTTGTGCCAAATCGACGCTCTTTTTTTTCCAATGACCTCTTCGAGTTCATCAGCCTTACGTTCCGAAGGAGAAAGGTCAATCTTTATCCATTGGATCCATCGGGCTTCCCTTCCCAAGTCTTTTCTTATCGCTGTTATTTTCTCATTGACCTTGGACCACGCTGTATCAATTATCTCGTTTCCGGCCTCCCGAGGATCGCCGAGTTCAGATAGAGTTTCGGATGTATCTGGAAGAGATTCGACCCTTGCTATTTCTTTTTCCAAAACATCTATGGTTTTTTTGTTTATTTTGTGGGACATTATTGCCGATGTGATTGATCCTGCTTTGCGGTCAAGGGCTTTTGCGAGTTTTTTGACAGACTCACGATATTGGTGGTTGACAGACCCATAATCTCCCCATTGCGACGATACGGGGTATTCTTCCTTCAGTGCTCTCACCATGTTTCCCGCCTTTTTCTCTATAGTATCGATGACCGGCAGATAGTCAGGATCATCTTGAAGTGATTCAACTTCCGCTGTCATTTTTTCAAGTGCCTCAGTAACTTTTTTTACTTCTGTGGAATACTTATCTTGGTTACGTCTACTGCGCACGTGTTCTACAAACCTACGCTTCTCCTTAATGTAGACCTTTTCAAGAGTCGACAAAGTGTTAAAATGATCTTGCGCGTAACTTCTCTGCAAACCTTCAGACTTCTCTATGAGATTCGATAAATAGGATAGAGCAGACCGTAATTCCGATTCATGAGGCTCCGCCTCTTTCAACATCTCTTCCAATGTTCCACCGCTAAATGGTTCACCTCTACCGCCAAAGCGTCTTGGGATTTTTTGTCTTATCAACCAGAATCTCCGCGCTTCCTGTGAAAATTTCTCCGCCTTGTCTATCGAGACAACAAGGGCGTTATATTCCTTTTTGGTTAAAGGACGATCGCGCTTTTTATCTTTAATATTTGTCGGGCTTAAGCAATCTTCGGCATATTTTTTGAGAGTAGCAAAATCATTGTCCGTCCATTCTCTTGTATATTTACCAAGTTTTTTGGTTGTGCGAGAATTCCAAAACATTACAGAAGGACTACTACGTTCGTCTCCAACAAGACGCCCAATTTCCTGGCAACGCGGCAACTCGATAGTGGTTTCCGCCGACGCTGTCGACAAAATCCAGAGCGTTGAACCTAAAAACAAAATCGCCAATTTGATCATTTGTTTGATTGCCTAACTTGATGCAAGTAGATCAACGACCGCCACCACGACGCTACCGATATTCGCTTTGGGTTTTTCGTGACACGATCGAAAATTTCCATCCCGCCACTGCGAATTTTAATGCAAACATAAGGAGTATTGCCGTTTCAGGTGGCAGGGCAATGAAAGCCGATGCGATAATCCTTATTCATTAGGGGGATAATACCTAATAAACAGGTCGGCTAGCGTGCCACCGTCAATCAGTCGCACCTGACGATCGGGATTTTTTCCGTTATGACAACGCAAAGATTCTTTCGCTACATTTGTGCAGTACCCAGTAGTCAAGAGCACCCCGTAGTTGAGATCGTTGACCTGCCAACCCTTAAGAAGTTGATTCAATTTCTTTTCGATCTCTGCCTTTTCGACATCTCCTTCATACGAGAACACTTGCACGCCTACACGAATTTCAGGTAATAATGGATCATCAACCGTTACAACGATATCTGACCCAGCCTCTGCCGGACCTTCCTGAATTAGCGGCGCATGCCCCATGCGTTCAAATAAATCTCCGCATAAGATCCGAGACAGATCTTGCCGACTAAACTCCCGCTGAATTTCGATGGGCAGTGTTTGCCGGATTTTTTCATGTATCCGTTTTACAGCCGCCTTATGCATATCTGTATTGTCTGGGATCTTGCCCGCTTTTTCGATTCGATCGAGAAACTCATGCAATGGAGCATGGTCGTATACTTCCGAGAAGCGCCCAGGGCGCCCGAGACGGTGACGGAGTTTAGACGGAACAATTTCATCCCACACGTCAACTGGCTTGGCTATTACTTCACATGGCCGGAATGACCGAAAATCACCTCCATCCGAATAGTCGTATTCACCAACTACTTTGACGGTTAAGAACTTTCCCCGTTCGGGCTGATTCGGGTATAGAAGATAGTCTCCGACATTGACTCTGGTGAGAAATCCGAGACATCTCTTCGCATCTTTCTCATCGTCTTCCAAGTCTTGTCCGTCGTCCAACTTTTGTTTGAGTTTTCTCAAATCCAACTTTTCTTCATAAGACCACCCGATTGTTGCATAGCCTTGATTGATCTTCTTGAACACGCCGGCAATCGGGTTGCCTTCTTTGTCTGCTGTTTTAACTACAAACACTGCTTCCATATTACACCTCCATGTTTCATAAATGGTTTCGCAAAAATTCCAACATTGCCTTTTCTCTCTTGACAGTTAGTACATTACCGCACGGTTTAGCCCTCCATGGGAACGTTTCCCTGTCCCATGGAACAACTTACAATTTTTCTATGTATTTGATCAGATTTTCTTTGTCGCCGTATTGCTGTACCTGACCCATGACATGTACTTCTGGTGATCGATACACAGGTTGTTGTGGCTGCACATTGGGTTGTCTATGATCATGATATTGCAAAATAATATTCTTGGCTTCTCTTTTAAGAATCGCCATCCGCGATTTATGTATTAGGTGACACGCTGCATATCCCCAAAAAAATACAAACGACGCCGCAATGACAATCGCAGGGTCGCCTTCGACCAATGCGCTGAAGGTCGAGAACAAAATCATTGCTACAATGAGTCCATATCCAATTCGCCGACCTGTTTTAAAATTTTCTACATAATATTCTTCCATAGCATCCTCCGTCTTTGTGTCTACCCGAAATGTCTATTTCAACACCTCAACCATCGGCAATATCCTCACTGATAAAATTCTCCGGTCGGAGCACCTAGAACTGCTACACCTTTGGGGTTGGGACCAAATCGATTATTTCCTGGTGTACTGTCTTGCGCCAGGAACACCAACAGAATGATAGGGCCAACAATCGGAATCAGTATAATAAAAATCCACCCGCCACTTCGGTCAGTATCGTGAAGTCGCCGCACTGCCACGGCAATTGATGGAATCAATATTCCTAACCAGTAAAGTACAGCAAATACACGAAAGGGGCCTTCAGCTTGTTCTGGATCATAGGTTCCATCATAGGTTCCAATCATAATCATCGAATAAACACTAAAAAGAATCGGAAAAATCAGACCGATGATGGTAGCAAACAACTCGAAATACCAATATTCTTTTCTTCTTGCCCGCCCGTGAAATACGGCATACTTTTTCAACGCATCAACAAACCAACCCACGGCATACCTCCTTGTGTTTGCACTTAACCAATCCCATTAGGACAGAAACATCCCTTGTCCCGTAGGACAGTCCGCAAAAATATCACGGCAACGACCCCAACAAAGGAGTCGGGCCATTGCCATTACCGCACAGATGTTTGTGTGTGGGAACCCTGCCTATTCGCCCATGCAAAGGGAGCTACCCCGTGCATGTGGTACTTCGGCTGTTGTATTCAGCAGGTAACCCGACAAGCGAGACACCTGCACAGTAATGGCGGGGGGATTATGGCAAACGATGGTCTAAGAAGTCAACCATTCGGGCGGGAATACGACGACAGGGGCACAAAGAAGGATGGATTCCCGATTAAAAATGTCGGGAATGACGGAAGGGGTTGGAAACGAGAAAATACAGAAAGAAGCGTATGAACAACCGCAGGCGCTTATTCCGGGTGCCGTGCCAGCGACAGGCGGGCGCCGATGGCCAAGGCCGTGGCGCGCTCGGTGTCGTTCAGGCCCAGGAGAATATGCGCTTCGTCGCCGTGCTGGAGGCGCACGCTTAGGAAGGGGATTTCTTCTCGCTTTTCCGTGTCTTTATAGATGCCGTCAATGGTCTGGATTTTGTTCAGGTCGGCGGCGGCGAAAATATCGTGACGAAAATAGGCGTCGCCGATGACCATGTCGAACACCACGTTGCCGTTGGTCACGACGATGACGTTGAAATGCCCCTGGTCTTCATACCCTTCCGGCAGGTGGCGATTGATGTGCACCGCCGCGACCTTCCGGTCGCCCAGCGCCGCCGCGACCTTCTTTTCCAACGCCTCATAATCAATCTGCAGGGCGCGTTCATCCATCCCGGTCGCCGCCAGGGCCGCTGTTTTTATACTGTCAAACACGTCTTTTGCCGTCGGCACAGGTCACGCTCCTTTGCAAAGTTGTTCGGGTGTCGCCTCACTCAATCCGCCGTCACCATAGCCGGACGGCGGGCGGGAATGCAAGTTTTTCAGCCTGCCGTTGCAATGGCGCGCGCCCGTTGCGCATAATGCCGACTTGGCAACCGGCGAGGAGCCAACAACATGACCACGCAACCCTGCATGATCGAAGGATGCGCGAACCAGGGCTATGCCCCGGCGGGGACGGGGATTGTCTGCAAGGAACATTTTGCGGACTTTGTGACTTGGCGGCGCAAAACGGGCGGCAAGACTTTGTTCAGGAAATATAACGGCATGACCATGGCGGAACGCGACGCGACCGTGGCGGAGTGGAAGAACACGCTGGCGCAGTGAGCCGCTTGTCCCAACATTCCCCTCCGTCATTCCCGACATTTTTAATCGGGAAGCATTTGCCAACGGCAAATGCTCCGAAGGTCCATCCTGCTGTTGTATTTTCCTTCTGCATCCCGGCGGGACGAATGAACAGAAGGATGGATTCCCGATTAAGGACGTCGGGAATGACGGAGAGGAGAAGCCCGGACTCCAGCACCCGAATGAAACGGCGGGGGCGTACTTTGCGCGGGCATGACGACGGGGACGCGCAAATGACGCCCCCCCTACTCCACCAACAGCGAGCCGTGATGGTGGATAATTTTCCAACTGCCGTCCATCCGCTCAAACAGATTGGTCGCCACCACCCGGTTGTTTTGCGTGTCGTCCCCGTACCGGCTCGTGATGTTTTCCGTGCACGTCACCCAGGCCACGTCCTCGGCGACCTGCACCTGGACGTTCGTGAGTGAAAAACTCATCGAGAACACGTTGTTGAAAATCACGACCCAGGAATCCCGCACCTTCGGCCAGCCTTCCTTGATGCTCCAGCCCGGATGAATGCACGTCACATATTCCCGTTGCGCCCACATCTTGTCCATCCTGGCAATGTCCAGACTTTCGAAGGCGTGATAAAACGCCTCGTTGGTCGACGTGACTTCCGTAATGCGCTCTTCGATCTTGGAACTCAACGCGCTCTCCCTCCGCCACGCATGACACACCGGCGAGTCGGCCCCGCGTGCCGTCGTCTCGCTCATCATCCCACCGGAGAGCGTTTTGAGCAACCCCGCGCCGGCGCGCCGTACTTTCGATACGGACATGCGGCGGGGCGCGTCAGCGGCCCGAAGATCGATTGACCAGCCAGACGCCGCCCAGCACGAATCCGATGCCAAGGACTTTCATCGCGTCCAACGATTCACCGAGAATCACGAAGGACAACAGCAACGCGGACACGGGAATCAGATTGGTGAACACCCCGGCGCGGGACGGCCCGATGCCGGACACCCCGTAGAGCCAGGCCTGCTGACCCAGCGCGGTGGCAAAGACAATGACATACACCAGCGCCGCCCACCCGGACGACGGGATACTTCCAACCCCCGCCTCCAGCACCTTGGGGTCCGTCCACAGCAACGGGATTTGAAAAAGGATGGAGATGCCGAGCGTCGTCCAGTTCACCGTCAACGGCGACAGCCGATCCATCACCCAGCGGCTCCCGATGGTGTAGAGCGCCCAACTAATCAGCGCCAGAACAATCAACCCGCCGCCGAGCAATGGCGCCGCTCCATCCGCGCTCGTCGCACCGCCGCCAGAGACGAGCGCCACCCCGACAAACGACACCGCGCACCCCGCCCACACGCGGCGAAACGGCAAGTCGCGCAACATCAGGGAAGACAGAAACGCGGTAATGGCCGGGCTGGCCCCGATAATCACGCCGGCGGCGCCGGCCCCGATGTACTGCAACCCGTACAACACCAGCAGGTGATTGCCGACCACGGCCAGCCCCAGCGCCGCGAGCACACCGAGGTCGCCGACGCTCACCCGCGCGCGCGCCCGCTCCTGCCACCACCACAACGGAATCAGAATGAACAACGCCCCCGTCCCACGAAACACCGACACTTCCACCGCGGAGAACGCGCCCAGCGCCACTTTCTGCGCCACCACCGAGCCGCCCCACACCACCGCCGCCGTGACCAACGCGACACGAGCCGCCGATTCTTTGGACTCGATCATCATTCACCCGCTCCGTTGGTTAAGGCCATGGCCGTCATGCCCGCCCCGTGCCCGTCCGCTCACCCGTGCCAATGAGGCGGATTAAAAAATTTAACATGCGAATGTTTGAACAACCCGATCAGCGCCATGCCGGCGAGGAAGCCGCCGATGTGGGCAAAAAACGCGACGCCGCCGCCTTCCGCGCCGAGGCTCATGCCGCCGCTCACCACCTGCATCACAAACCACAACCCCAGCACGACGGCGGCCGGCACGTAAATCATCTGGCTGAAAAATCCCAGGGGGATGAGCACCAGCACTTTGGCGCGCGGATACAGCAACAGATAGGCCCCCAGAATCCCGGAGATGGCGCCGCTGGCCCCGACCATGGGAATGACGGACAGCGGGTCGGTCGTGGCATGACTCAACGCCGCTGCAATCCCGCACAGGCCGTAAAAGACAAGAAACCTTCCATGGCCCATCACGTCTTCGATGTTGTTTCCGAAAATCCACAGATACATCATGTTGCCGATCAGGTGCATCCAGCCGCCGTGCAGAAACATGCTGGTCATCAAACTGCCGTAGGGCGACACCGCGCCGAGTTCCGCCGGCAGTTCGGCGTAGGCAAACACCACCGCGGGAATGGCTCCGTACTGGTACACAAAGGCTTCGCCGACGTCCACCGCCAGCATCACCTGGTACAGAAAAACCATCACGCAGGCGGCCATCAACCCGACGGTCACAACCGGCGTAATCTCCGCGGGATTATCGTCACGCAATGGAATCATGGCAGCACACTTTGACGCGCGGTATCCACGAGGTCAGGGCACAACGCACCCACGCAGAGGATTGCGCACGTCCGACGCGTCCGATTGCACGGGCAATGAAAAGCCCGCGGCATTCACATGACCGCCGCCGCCGTACCGGGCGGCAATGGCGGAGACGTCCGCGGCACCGCGCGCCGAACGCAAACTGAAATACCGCCGGCCATTCCGTTCATGCCAGATGACGCAGAACGGCACGCCCCGGCCCAGGCGTTCGCCGATGAGACTGGTCATCACCGGACTGTAGACCGCCGGCACGGTTTCCCCGGCAAAACTCACCAGCACGGATTCCTCGACAATGGCGTCAATCAGCACACCTTCCCGTCGAAGAATCGCCCGCCCTTCCGACTCCAACACGTCCTGCGTCAAACCGTCCCACACCCGAAAGTCCAACGGATACGACGCCAGCCCCGCGCTGATTTCACGACTCCCCGGCAACCGCCACTGCCACAAATCCTTGTCCTGAATATACCGCAACAGCCAGGGCGCCGGCTCCCGATGCGCCCATTCCCACGCCAGCACCGCCCCGCTTTTCGTCATGTCAAAATGCGCATACGGCAACCCCGCCAACGCCGCCTGCGCCGTGACGTGATGATCCAGAATGCACAGACTGGCCGCAGCCGCCGCCATCCGCTCAATCACATCCCGCCCGTAACTGAAGTCCGCCATCACCACATGCGCCCCGTCCAACCCCTCCGGCGGCGGCTCGCCATGCTTAACGGGAAGATACCGCGCCCCCGGATATTTTTTCCACAACGCCCACGCCGCCCCAAACCCGTCGGCACAATCGGCGTGATAGAGGACGACGGTGGGAGGAGATTCATGCTTCGTTTGTTTCATCACATCATCCATCGCTCCCATTCATTAGCACAAATCCGCGTCTCCTGAAAAGGCGCACGGCCGGCGCATCCGACATTGGACAGTCGCCGTCTCGTTATTCTACCATCCGCAACGTCCGCCATTCGGCGGCATGGTCACGGTACGCGCACCGTCTCAACGGCGTCGGGACAAAAACTCGTGGGCACCTTCCACGCCATCCGCTTCCCAAACGAAAGCGACGCCTACAGGAAGGCGCGCGACACGCTGCTCAAACAGGAAACCGATCTTCGATCGCAGATCGAAACCGTTGCGGAAACCAGACGGCGCCTGCCGACGGGCGGAACCCTGAAAGAAGATTACGTGTTTCAGGAAGTCGAGGACGGCACACGCACAACGTTCGGCGAATTGTTTGACGACGGCAAACCCACGCTGCTCATTTACAACTTCATGTATCCCCCCGGCGGCCACCCCTGTCCCATGTGCACGTCGTTTCTGGACGGACTGAACGGCAACGCCCCCTACATCAAAAACAGAATCTCGCTGGCCGTGCTGGCCAAGGCACCGGCGCCGACGCTCTCGGCATGGGCCAGGGAACGCCGATGGCACAACCTGCGACTGCTGTCAACCGGCAACACAACGTTCAACACCGACTATCACGCCGAAGACGCCGACGGCGACCAACTCCCCCTGCTACACGTTTTCGTCAAACACAACGACAGGATCAAACACTTCTGGTCAAGCGAAACATTCTTCGTCCCCTTCGGCGACCGACACCCACGCCACGCAGACCAACTCTGGCCCCTCTGGAACGCCCTCGACCTGACCCCCACCGGCCGCGGCCACGACTGGTGGCCGTCACCGGATATGCGGTAGCACACCAACCCGCCCTACCGTCCCCTCCGTCATTCCCGACATCCTTTATCGGGAAGTATTTGCCAAAGGCAAATGCTCCGAAGGTCCATCTTTCTTGTTGCTATCCTCCCTCATTCCGCGTCGTCGATGCACAGGGGCGAGAGAAGGACAAGAAGGATGGATTCCCGCCTACGAACTGCGGGAATGACGGAGGGGGGCATGACGGGACGTACTGTGCCGCCATCCCTTCACCTCTCCATTCCCGTATGATAACGTAGAACCCATGACCCTCTGGCACCACCTCCCCCGCCCCGTCGTCGGGTTGGCGCCGATGGACGGCGTCACCGACATCGCGTTTCGGCACATCATCGCCGCGCATGGCCGGCCGGACGTGGTCTTTACGGAATTCACCAACGTCATTGACGTGAGTCATGGCCGGGAGATGGGCTGGGAGCCGTTGCGGTTCACCGACTGCCAGCGTCCCATCGTCGCGCAACTTTACGGCAAGCACCCGGAGTTTTTTTACAAGGCCGCGCACGTGGTCAGCGAACTCGGATTTGACGGGCTGGACATCAACATGGGGTGTCCGTCAAAAAACGTGGCGTCGTCGGGGTCCGGCGCCGGACTGATCAAAACACCGGAACTGGCGCTCGAGATCATGGCCGCGACCAAACGCGGGCTGCGCGACTGGGCCGACGGGCAAACCCTGGCCGAGGCCGGTCTCAAGCCCGGCATTGTCGAACGCACGCGCCGATTTTGTGACGCGCGGGCTGTCCTGAACGGCGGGTGGCACGGACATGACGGCGGCGGCGGCGATGCCACGCTCTCGTCCCGGCATGACAACGGCGGCGGCGCCCGCCGCGCCCTTCCCCTGTCCGTCAAAACGCGCCTCGGCTACGACTCCGTCATCATCCGGGAATGGAGCGCGTGCCTCGCCCAGGGCCGGCCCGAAGTCATCTCCATTCATGGCCGCACGCTGAAACAAATGTACCGTGGCGACGCGGACTGGGACGCGATTGCCGAGGCCGCCGTGGAGATTCACCGCCGCGGCATCCTCGTGTTCGGCAACGGCGACGTCAACTCGCTGAACGACGCCGTCGCCCGCATCCGCGCCAGCGGCGTCGACGGCGTACTCCTTGGCCGCGCGGCGCTGGGCAACCCGTGGATTTTTCACGGCAAAGCGTTGATGCGCGAGGCCGTTCACGGCCGCACCCCGCATCCGGCGCTTGAGCCGTCGGTGTCGACGGAAGACCGGTTCGACATGATGCTGACCCATGCCCGCGCGTTTGAACAATTCCACGACGCGCGTCGTTTTCCGCGAATGCGCAAACACCTGGGATGGTACTGCCACGGTTTTCCGCACGCGGCGGCCCTGCGCGCCGGCATGGTCATCACCCATCACGCCGGCGACGTGGCGCGCCTGCTCGACGCGTACCGTGCCGACCATGCCCCGTCCGCGGCGGCATCGCGCACGCCGCTCGCGGCACAGGCCACATAACCCGCGCGCGCCGGCCAACCCGTGTCTCTCATCCTGGCGTCCACTTCTCCCCGTCGACGAGAATTGCTGGCTCTGCTCGGCGTCCCGTTTGACATCGTGCCTCCCGCGACCGACGAAACACCGTCGCCCGATCTTTCTCCCGCAACGCAGGCCGCGCAATTCGCGCTGGACAAGGCGAGTTCCGTCGCGGAGCGGCATCCAAACGCGCTGGTGCTGGGCGGCGACACGGTGATTGAGATTGACGGACGCCTGCTGGGCAAACCCACGGATCGACAACACGCCGAGGCCATGCTGCGGCAACTCCGTGGCCGCCGTCACGCCGTGCACACGGGTCTCGCGCTGGTGTGCCGCGCTTCACGCACGACGGTGACGCATCTGGAAACCGCGCGGGTGCAACTCGCGCCCTTCACCGACGACGCGCTCCGGCTGTATCTGGACACGAACGAAAGCGAGGGCAAGGCCGGCGCCTATTCCATCCAGGGAAAAGGCGCCCGGCTCATTGACACCATCGAGGGAGATTATCCGACCATCGTCGGGCTGCCGCTCCGACGCGCCGCCGAGTTGCTCGCGGAACACGGCGTCGCCGTGCCGAAGGACGTTGAAGCGTTGTATCGGTTAAAGCCGTACGAAAACTGGAAGGCGTTCGGCGGTTCCTGAACGCCGGGGCACCCGCGTCCTCACCCTTTTCTCCACACACACCCGAACAGGGAGAACAGCAGGATGGTCACGTAGGAATAGCCCACGTCGATGACGGCGACGACGGGGGGCTTGCCCGCCCAGTGGAGTCCGCTGATGATGCTCACGCCGACGATGCCGAGACCGATGACAAGACTCAATCGAAACGCATCCGCCGCCGTTGTCAGATTCATCCCCGCGGCGATGGCGGCGACGGCGACGGAGGTGACAAACAGTTTGATAAACTCCACCACCAGTTGGGAGGTCATGTCCGCGTTATCCGGCGTGACGCCCGACGCCGCCGTCAACACGGCCCCCCACACCGCGTCGTGATACCAGACCCAGCCGAACGCGAACGCCGCCACGGTTGCCGCCAATGCGGACAGGTAATTCACCGATGAACATTTCATGTCAGGTTTCCTCCGACGGGGCGACGGTGTGACCGCAACGGCGGTCGCCGTTCTACATAAACTTCATGAACTTTTCCTTGGCCTCGTCCATGAAGTCGGCGGTCACGGTGGTGGCGCCGCGTTCCTGCGCCAGCCGTTCGATTTCCTTGCGGGCCATGGGTTGAATAAAGTCGGGAATGTTTTTCAACCGCTGTTCGGCTTCCGGCGCCCAGGTCATGCCCGTTGACGCATTCTTCGAATCATCCATGACCTGCAGCGTGACGGTCGCATAGCCGTGCTTCCGCGCGTAGGTTTCCACGCTGCCCTTGACCATCGGCTGCACAAACGACGGCAACTTGCCCAACCGTTCCTGCGCGTCCGCGCTCCATGTCAGACCGGAAGCCGGCGCGGCGCCGTCGCCCGTGCCGCCGGTACCCGTACTGCCAAGTCCCATCTGCGCCACCATCGCGGAAAACGGACAGCCGGGCGCGGCGTCCTGCCCGCCTTGCGCGGACGCAGGTGTTGACGTTGACGACGACGCCGGCGCGCCTTTCGCAGACGCGGGTGCGGATGATGCGGATGCCCCCGCCGCCGTCGCTGGCTGTCCCGCGCCGATTTTGTCGTTCAGATACGCCGCCATGGAGCCGGCTGCGGCAGGCGCCGTCGCAGCAGGCGTCGTGGTAGCGGGCGCGCCAACGCCGTCCCGCAATCCGCCCCGCGTCATTTCGAGCGGCGCCGCCGCCTCGGCGCGCCCGCCGAGTTGCACACCCAGGGACGTCACCATCTGCGTCTCGCCCGGATTCGTCACCATGGAAAACTTCGCGTCGCAGGAACCGCACACAAAAAACACCCCCAGCGACCCTTCCGCCGGTTTCTCCACTTTCTGAAACGTCATGTAGGTTTCGCAATTCAGACAGACAAATTTCATCACGGCCTCACGCGGGAGAGTGGTCGGTAAAAGAGATCGGCGTCATGGCGTCGCTCGCAGCCTTACAACGTTTCCGCCAGCACCTTCCGATAGTCGACAAGCGACACCATGCGATCCGCAATGTCGTCGTAACGCCGGTTCGTCGGATACTCCGCGTCCAGCAACGGGATGCCTTTGTCAAAAGTCCGGGCAAAGGTTCGGTCAAAGGGAATGCGGCCCAGCAACGGCAGATCGAGCGCGCGACACAAACTGTCGGTGTCGCCGTCAAAGAGGTCGTGCTCGGCGCCGCAGGACGGACAGCGGTACCGGCTCATGTTTTCAATGACGCCCAGTACCCGCAACCCCAGTTCCGTCGCGTAGTTGACGGACTTCTGCACGACTTCCGACGCCACTTCCGACGGCGTGGTGACCACGACCGCGCCGGCCAGGTCGGGCAGGAAGCCGGCGATGACGGGCGGCTTGTCCGCGGCGGCGCCCGGCGGCAAATCGGCCAGGAGATAATCCAGATCGCCCCACACGATGTCGGCGAGAAACTCCCGGATCACGTTCATCTCCGTCAGCCCCAGCCAGACGGGGCTTAAATCCATCGGGCCTTTCCACCGCACCGGCGCCGCGTCATTCAGCAGAAAATCCATCGACGCCACCTTGATGCCGAACGGCCCTTCCGGCGGGCGCGCGCCGTCCGGCGTGACCTCCAGCCCCCGCCCGTGCATGCCCATCATGCGCGGCACACAGGGGCCGTTGAGATCCACATCGATGATGCCGACCTTGCAGCCCCGCCGCCCCAGGGCCAGCGCCAGATTGACCGTGGTCATGCTCTTGCCGACCCCGCCCTTGCCGCTCATCACCGCAATCTTGTGCCGTACGCCCGCCATGCGGGCCTGCACCCGCCGGGTCTGCTCCGTGATCTGCTGCACGACTTTGGCGTCGTCGGCGTATTGCAACTTCCCTAAAATGCGTTTCAGATCGTTGTCCATGCCCGTTCCATAACACACAGGTTTTGAGGCCGTCAATTCACCACGCCCCCCACTCCTCCGTCATTCCCGCTTTCCCCTCTTCCGTCATTCCCGACGTTAGTAGTCGGGAATCCATCCTTCTGTTTCCGTCCTTCTGTTTCCGTCCTTCTGTTTCCTTGTCCCAACCAAAGGACAAGGCAACTGAAAGATGGATTCCCGACTAAAGATGTCGGGAATGACGGAGGGGGGCTGGCATTCCTGCTTTTTTCCTTCCGTCATTCCCGACGTTTTTAATCGGGAATCCAGTGTCGTTAGTCTCCCCCAAAACTCCCCCCGCCCCGTTCACTCCCGACCACCCACGTCACGCGCCAACGCGCCCAGCCGTTTGAGCCGTTCGAAATAATCGAGAGCCTCGTCGCCGACGTCCGGCAGGAGGGCCTCCAGTTCGGACACGCTATCTTCCAGCATCGACACGCGCTGCGGATCGAGACATCGTTCTTCCAGAACATAGACGACGCACCCGCCGACCACCGTGTCCAGCGTCATGAGTTCACCCTCGTGCGCGCCCAGGCCGACCGGCCATGCCGCCGCCCGGTGTTGCTCCCACAACCGCACCAACTCCCGGTGATTCGAGCGGCGTTCCTCCCGGTTCGCGGCGGGCGCGTCAGCCATGGAGCATCACATCCGCGGCCAGCAACACGGCAAGCATCACGCCCAGCGCGCCGTCGCACCGAACCAGCCACGCCGGGCACCGGTCGACCCACCGCCACATCCGGTCCCGCAACGCCTCGGTCACCCCCAGCCACACACACCCTTTCACCACGCCGACCCCGCCGCACACGGCCCACAGCCACCGGCCTTCGAGGGACGCCGTGCCGATGATCAGGAGCAACCCGATGAGGAGCGTGGCCTGCGCGATCCAGAATCGCCGCCAGGGATCGAAGAAGGCGCGCCGGGTCCGGGCCAGCGCGGGCACGGGCGCAACCGCGAACCACAAGCCCAGCGCCCCCCAGGCGAGACTGAAGACTCCGAAGATGACGTGCAGGATCACGGCGTCCTGTCCTTAACTTAACTAACGCGGCGCAACGCCGCCCAACGCATGAAGCAACAGCAGGGCAAGCGCGCACAACGCCGGCCCCGCCACCCGGTACTCCGCCATCTCCCGTTCACACACCATTGCAAACCGCAACAAGCCTGTGCCGCGCCGGGGCGCGCTGTCAAGCGAACGCTTGCTCCGGCGGCGTTCGTCTTCGTATGCTGGTTCCGCTCGATCTGTTCCGTGACGACCATGTTATGACCGATGACGCCCGGCAAGCGGCGAACGCCCTCTTTGATCTCATCCCGCCGGCGCTCGCGCCGGATTTTCTCAAGGACTACGATCTTGAGACGACCCCCCGGCAGGCGCAGGCCGTCACCATCATGCTGCTGTCGCTGACCCTCTATTGGATCACCGGCGCCATTCGCGTGAGCATCCCGGAGCCGGTCGGCGGGCACATGCTTCGAAGTATCCACGAGCGGGTCCGTGACAAATGGGGCAGTCGATTCGGCCTGGTGCACGTCCCCATTGAGCCGGAGTTTTCCGTGATGGCGCAACGGCATCAGACGTGGGAACGCCTTGTCCGTGACGGCGGAGAACCCATCGCGGTCTTGCAGGACGCCGCCGGCAGATTGGCGGCCGACGAGGCGCCGGCCTCCCGCGATGAACAGAAACTCCTGGCGGTGCTGCTGGATCTTGTGCCCCTCGACGAAATCGGCGCCTGCGTCGCCGACATGGAATCCCGCTTGCGACCATCGCTCTGACCAACCGCGTCCGTGGCCGGACGGCCGCGCGGCGGTTCGGCGGTCACAAATACCGATGGGCCTCCACGCGGCCCCGCGCATCAAAGTCATACACCAGCGGCGCCCCCGTGGGGATGTTCAGTTCGAGCACGTCGTCACGGGACAACGCGGTCAGGTGCATGACCAGCGCGCGCAAACTGTTCCCATGCGCCACCACCAGCAGCGTCTCCCCGTCGGCCAGTCGCGGCTGGATGTGCCGTTGGTAATAGGGAATCACGCGCTCGGCCGTGTCGCGCAAACTTTCCCCGCCCGGCGGCCGCACGTCATAACTTCTCCGCCACAATGTCACCTGTGCCTCGCCGTATTGTGCCACCGTCTCCGCCTTGTTGCGTCCCTGCAAGTCGCCGTACATGCGCTCGTTCAACGCCCGGTCCTGTTCAACCGGGATATGGGACTGGCCGATGACCTCCAACACAATGTCCAGCGTGCGGACGGCGCGCGTCAGCACGGAGGCAAAGGCCCGGTCGAAGCGAAAGGTCCGCAATTTCTCCCCCGCCTCTCTGGCCTCCTGTTCGCCGTGGGGACTTAAGGGCACGTCCACCCAGCCGGTGAACCGGTTTTCGCGGTTCCATTGTGATTCGCCGTGGCGAATCAAGACGACCTGTGTCATGCCGACTCCTCCGCCACCGGCGCCGTCGCCACCGCCGTTGTTGTCGTCGTCGTCGTTGCTGCCGCCGCCGTCATCGCCACCGCCGTTGTTGTCGTCGTTGTCGTCGTTGCTGTCACCGCCGTCATCGCCACCGCCGTTGTTGTCGTCGTCGTCATTGCTGCCGGCGCCGCCGTTGTTGTCACCACCGCCGTCGCCACCGCCGTTGTTGTCGTCGTTGTCATCGTTGCTGTCACCGCCGTCATCGCCACCGCCGTTGTTGTCGCCGTCGTCGCCGTCGTCATCGTTGCGACCACCGGCGCCGTCGTTGTTGTCGTCGTCATCGTCGTCGTCGCCACCGGCGTTGTTGTCGCCGTCGTCGCCGCCGTCGTCACCGGCGCCGCCACGCCGGCCCTTGCGTTGCGGCCCGCCGCCCCGTACCATCCCGTCCCACGCTCCCCGGTCCGGCGCGATTCACCGCACGCGCCCCGTCTCCGCCGATGGCGCCCATGTCGCACCCCGACACCCCTCACCCACCCGATGCCCGCCCGCCGGAAACACACTGGTGGCTCGATCTGGCCAGGCGCCTCAACATCAGCGCGCAGGTCGGGCGTTTCTTTGACCACGCCGCCGCGCCGCCGGCAATTCTGCCCCGCGTGGCGGCCGCCCGTGGAGACCTGCATTATCTGTTGTTTGTTCTGGTCCGCCATTGGAGCCCCGTGGTGCTGCCGCCGCCGGGACGGGAGCGCCTGTCCAAACACGATCCGGATTACTGGCTGGAGTCGGCGCACATCCTGGAAGCCGCGACCGTCCGCCTGCGCGAATTAAAACCCCTGATCGACCTGCTGGCCGCCGACAACCCGTTTGAACCCCGGACGGAACCGTCCGCCCCGGTGGTCGAGGTTGAACTGGCCAACATGCTGCAAGGCATCGCCGACGTCGCCGGCCGGTACGGCGGGCCGGATTACACCTCCGTCATCAAACAGTTCGACCCCGTGCCCCTTCGCCAGACGCAGCCCTTCAAGCATAACAAAAAACACAGCGCCGAGTTGTGGGTGGTGTTTCTCCTGCGCGAACATTTCCGCGAGTTGGGGCTGGGCAAAGACCGCTACTGGCCGCTGATTACGGACGTGGTCACCGCCGCCGGCATCCGCCAACCCCACCCCGTGCCGGGGCACGGGGCCGGCGAGCATCCGTTCACGGCCGGCGAACTGAAATCGTGGTGGACGAAAAACTGGCCGCGGACGTACACGATGCTGCAGGAAAAACACGACGGGCTGCCCGCCATCCATGCCGCCTACCGGAGCGACTATCAATGGTTTCAATCATGGTTCGCGTGGGAGCGGGCACACACCGCGACCCGCGACGCCTGACGACCGGCGCCGCTACAACAACTGACGGGTCCCGGTACCGATGCCGGTGCCGTCGCCGGGCAACGGCGGAAGATTGTCTTCGAGCGGTGCCTCGCCCAGCATCGTGATCATGATGCCGATTTTCAGGACCAGCGCCGCCGCCACCAGCCACGACACATACGGCTGGACGCCCCCCGCGTCGGCCAGCGCGCGTGCGCGCGCCGCGTCATTGGTCCCCGCCTGCCGTCTGATTTTGATGAACAGATCTTTCAAGTGCCAGTAATACACATAGTTGGCGCTCGCGCTGCCGATGATGGACCACACGACCGGCACGGTGATGTCCCCGGTGATCGAGACGGACACCAGCGGGCCGATTAAATACACCAGCGCGAACAGATACATTTTGCGGTACAGAAACCAGAAAAAGGGTTCGACCAGAAACGGCGCCCAGTTCCACGTGAGCGCGAAGCGGGGACCGTCCGCGGCGTGAAATCGTCGAAACACCCGATGGTAATAATCCCAGGCGGGTTTCCACGCCCAGCCGCCGCTCCACGCAAACTGCAAACAAAAGCCGGGACCGATGAGCACCCGCCAGGCCTGCTCGTCCGTCATCGTCTCCGGCCCCGGCGGCGTCGGCGACGCCGTGGCCTCGGACGGGCCGGTAGACGGCATGGCGGACGGTGCGGTAGACGGCTCGGCGGCCGGCGCAGAGAACCGTTCCCCGCACCGCAGACAAAACCGCGCGTCGTCAGGGTTGGACTGTCGGCAGGCGTCGCAGGTTTTCATATCCCGTCATGTATACCACGGGACACGGCACGAAGGCCACCGGCAGGGTTCGTTCACGCCAGGGTGGGCATTCCGGGACGCGGCCTCCGGGAACAAGGCGCGGGATTCGCGCGCCCGCCGTCCCCGTTTCTATTGCGCCCCCAACCCCCCTGTGCTAACTTTCTCCCGTATCCACGCGCGGTTTCGCCACCATGCTGACAGAGGAACTCCAACAACGCACGGCCCGGACGATCATGCGCACCTATGCCCGGTTCCCCGTCAGTCTGGTGCGGGGCAAGGGGTGCACGGTTTATGACGCCGAAGACCGCGACTATCTGGATTTTACGGCCGGCATCGCCGTCAACGCGCTCGGCCATGGTCATCCCGACCTGGTGACCGCCATTGAACGACAGGCGCGGCGCCTGGCTCATGTGTCCAACCTGTTTTATTCCGAACCCCAGGTGCGTCTCGCCGAGCAACTGGTCGCGCATTCGTGTGCCGACAAAGTCTTCTTCTGCAACAGCGGCGCGGAGGCCAACGAGGCCGCGATCAAACTGGCCAGAAAATACGCCGTTCAGCGCCACGGGCCGGACCGCCATGAAATCATCACCATGCACAACGGGTTTCATGGCCGCACCCTGGCCACGCTGACCGCCACCGGCCAGCCCAAAATCCAACACGGCTTCGCCCCGTTGCCGGCGGGGTTTGTGTATGCCAACTTTAACGACGTCGCCTCGATAGAACGCCGCATCACCCCCCGCACCGCGGCGGTGATGATCGAACCGATTCAGGGCGAAGGCGGCGTGGTGACCGCCGACCGCGCCTTCTGGGATGCGTTGCAACACCTCTGCCGCGCACGCGGCGTGCTGCTGATTGTGGATGAGATTCAGACGGGCATGGGACGCGCCGGCACGCTCTTTGCGTACGAACAGTACGGGATTCGGCCGGACATCATCACGCTGGCCAAGGGCCTGGGCGGCGGCCTGCCCATCGGCGCCTGTCTGGCCACCGACGACGTGGCCCGCGCGTTCGAACCCGGCTCTCATGCCTCCACCTTCGGCGGCAATCCCCTGGCCTGTGCCGCCGCCCTCGTGGTCATCACCGCCCTGCTGGACGGCGGCCTTCTCGAACACTGCCGCACCGTCGGCGACTATCTGCACAAAGGACTCCAAGCCCTGCGGCAACACTGCGCCCTGATTACCGACGTGCGCGGCCTGGGTCTGTTGCAAGGCATGGAACTCGCCATCGCCGGCCAGCCCGTCGTCCTCGACTGCCTGGCCCGCCGCGTGCTGATTAACTGCACGGCGGAAAAAGTCCTGCGCTTCACGCCCCCGTTGATTGTCACCACCGGCGAGATCGACCGCCTCCTGGATGTGCTGTCCGGCGTGCTGAAGAAACAACAGGCGGCGCACCGGCAACATGTATAGGCACCGGACAGATGGAACCCGCCACCCCATTCGAGACCGACTGATGACCATGCTTGGACGCGCCATGCCCGACCGCAACGCCGCGACGCCTCCGCAGGCGGCGCCGGCGGCCGGCGGCAAAGACTTGCTGACCGTGGCGGCTATTCCGCGCGCGTGTGTCGTTCACCTTCTCAACGTCGCGCGCGCGATGAAAGCCGCGCCACGGTCGGGCCGCGCCGCCACGCATCTTGCGGGGCTGACGCTGGGGCTGGTGTTTGAAAAACCTTCGACGCGTACGCGCGTGTCGTTCGAAGCGGGCATGGCGCAACTGGGCGGCCACGCCCTGTTTCTTCCGTCGGACACCAGTCAGTTGAGCCGGGGGGAAAGCCTTGCCGACACCGCGCAGGTGTTGTCGAGATACCTTGACGGACTCGTGGTGCGCACGTTTGAGCAATCCGCGCTGGAGGACTGGGCGCGGCACGCCGCCATCCCCGTCATCAACGGGTTGACGGACCTGTGCCATCCCTGCCAGGCCCTGGCCGACCTGCTGACCATTCAGGAAGCCAAAGGCGCGTTGGAAGGATTGAAACTCGCGTACGTCGGCGACGGCAACAACATCGCGCATTCCCTCATCGAAGTTGGCGCGAAGGTCGGGATGCGCGTCTCCATCGGCTGCCCGCCCGCCTATCAACCCGACCCCGGCATCGTCGCCCGAAGCCGTGACGACGCCACGCACACGGGCGCCGTCATCGACATCACCGACGACCCCGCCGCCGCCGCCGACGGCGCCGACGTGCTCTATACCGACGTCTGGACGAGCATGGGGCAGGAACGCGAACAGGCTGAACGGATGAAGGCGCTGGCTCCCTATCAGGTCAACGACGCCCTCCTCCGGCGCGCCAAACCGTCGGCGGTGGCGCTGCACTGCCTGCCGGCCCACCGGGGTCAGGAAATCACCGAGGCGGTGCTGGACGGCCCGCAATCTCTGGTCCTGGCGCAGGCGGAAAATCGTCTCCACATGCACAAGGCGATCTTAACGGAATATCTCGGACGGCCCTGGTTCCCCGTTGAAGACGGGGGCACACGCTGACGGCCCGTCACGCCCGCCACGCACACCCATGCCACGCCGCGCCACAAAGAACAACATCGTGCTCGCGTATTCCGGCGGCCTTGATACGTCGGTCATCCTGCGCTACCTGCGCGAGGAACACGACGCCGACGTCATCGCCTTTTGCGCGGACCTCGGCCAGGGCGAAGACCTGCGCGCCGTCAAACGCAAAGCCCTCGCCGTCGGCGCCTCGAAAGTCTACGTCGAAGATCTCCGGGAAACATTCGTCAAGGATTACGTCTTTCCGATGCTGCGGGCCAATGCCGTCTACGAGGGCGGGTATCTGCTGGGGACCGCCATTGCCCGGCCGCTGATTGCCCGCCGGCAAATGGAAATCGCGCGGAAGGAACAGGCCACGGCGGTCAGTCACGGCGCCACCGGCAAGGGCAATGACCAGATCCGATTCGAACTCACCTACACGGCCATGAACCCCCGCATGACCATCATCGCGCCGTGGCGGGAATGGTCGTTTCGCTCGCGCAGCGATCTGATGCGGTTCGCCCGGCAACGGAAGATTCCCGTGACCGCCACCCGCGCCAAACCGTACAGCATGGACCTGAATCTGTTTCATGTGAGTTACGAAGGCGGCGTCCTGGAAGACCCGTGGGCCGCCCCGCCGGAATCCATGTTTCAGATGACGGTGTCGCCGGAACGCGCGCCGAACACGCCGCAGCACATCGAGATCGCGTATGAACGTGGGAACCCGGTCGCCGTCAACGGCACGCGCCTGTCCCCGGCCCGGCTGCTCGCGCGCCTCAATCACATCGGGGGCCGCCACGGCATCGGGCGACTGGACATCGTGGAAAACCGCTACGTGGGCATCAAGTCGCGCGGCGTGTATGAAACCCCCGGCGGCGCCATCCTGCACGCGGCGCACCGGGGCGTGGAATCCCTGACCATGGACCGGGACGTCCTGCACCTCCGCGACAGTCTCATTTCGCGGTACGCGGAACTCGTGTACTATGGCTACTGGTTCGCGCCGGAACGCGAGATGCTCCAGCGGGCCATGGACGAAGCCCAACTGGCGGTGACCGGCACGGTGCGGCTCAAACTGTACAAGGGGAACGTCATGGTCACGGGCCGGAGATCGAAGGCGTCGCTTTACCGGGAAGACCTCGCGTCGTTTGAACGGGACCACGAGGACAGCCGGCGTGACGCCGAGGGCTTTATCAAACTCAACGCCCTGCGTCTGGCCATTCACCAATCCCGCGAAACGGGCCGCCCGCGAGGCAAGTCCCGCGCGCGCGCGCGGCGGTCGACATGACATCCGGGAAACGCGGACCCCGTCGCACGCCGCCGGCGACCACGCGGACCGCCCGTGGCCGCGCCAAGCCCATGGCCGCGTCGTCACAAGCCCGGACCGGTCGATTCACCGACCCGCCTCACGAGTTGGTCGAACGCTTTACCGCGTCGCTACCCGTTGACCGCCGCCTGTTCGAATACGACATTCTCGGCAGTCTCGCCCATTGCCGGACGCTGGAACGCGCCGGGGCGCTGACCCGCGCGGAATGCCGCGCCCTGCTCCGTGGACTCGAACGGGTTCGAACCGAACTGCGCGAACAGCGGTTCCCCTTCGCGGCGTCGGACGAAGACATTCACATGGCGGTGGAGCGCCGGGTCACGGCGCTCGAAGGGCCGGTGGGCGGCAAACTCCACACCGGCCGGAGTCGAAACGATCAGGTCACGCTCGATCTGCGGCTCTACCTGCGCGACCATCTGCGCATGGCGGAGTCGCAACTCCGTGACCTGCAACGGGCCTTCCTGCGGCAAGCCCGCCGGCACGCCGGCGTGATTATTCCGGGATACACCCACCTCCAGCGGGCACAGCCCGTGCTGCTCGCGCATCACTTTCTGGCGTACGTGGAAATGCTCGAACGGGACCGGACGCGCGTGCGGGACGCCGGCACGCGCCTGAACGTGATGCCCCTCGGATCGGGCGCGCTGGCGGGCAGCAATTACCCGCTCGACCGGGCGTTCACGGCGAAACTCCTGGGGTTCCCCGCGATCACCCAGAACAGCATCGACGGGGTGTCCGACCGGGATTACGTGGCGGAAACGCTGGGGGCGCTGGCCATCATCATGGCGCACCTCTCCCGGTTGAGCGAGGAACTCATCGTGTGGTCCTCGCAGGAGTTTTCCTTTGTGGACCTTCCCGACGACTTGTGCACCGGCAGCAGCATGATGCCCCAGAAAAAAAATCCCGACGTGCCCGAACTGATTCGCGGCAAAACCGGCCGCGTGTATGGCCATCTGCTGGCGCTCCTGACGACGCTCAAGGGCCTGCCGTTGAGTTATAATCGTGACATGCAGGAAGACAAAGCGCCCCTGTTCGACGCCATGGACACCGTGGCGGATTCCCTGACGATCTCCGCCGAACTCATCCGGCGCCTTCGCGTCCGGCGCGACACCCTGGCCCGCGCCATGTCGTCGGGATTTCTCCTCGCCACCGAACTGGCCGACTACCTGGTGCGGAAAGGCGTGGCGTTTCGGGAAGCCCACGGCATCGTGGGCCGGCTGGTCCGCTCCTGCATGACGCGGAACATCGACTTGAGCGGCCTGTCGCCGGCCCAACTGAAAACCGCGTCGCCCCATTTTGCCGACGACGCGCTGTCATGCCTGACGCTCACCGGCGCCATCGACCGCAAAAACCTCATCGGCGGCACGGCGCGCCGTCAAGTGGCCCGGCAACTGAAACACTGGGAAGCGCGCCTCGCTTCAACACCGGCGCGCCCGCCACGCCCGGCGCGGAGCCGGGGATGACGCGCGCCGTGCCGCCTCACCGCCCCCGCCCCGGTGGCCGCCGACGACGCCCGCCGGTCCGTGACCGCGCCGGCGTCCCGCCGGTCGTCCTCCTGGGCGCGCTGCTGGCCGTGGTGCCGGCGGGCGTCGCCGGCTGCGGCGCGGTGGGCGACCCCATCGCGCCCGAAGACATCGGCATCGAAGCCAAAGTCCGCGCGCAACGGGAGGCCGAGGCACAGCGCACCGCCCCGCCGGGGCCGCCGACCGCCCCCCGCGAGGAATCGGAAACAACCCTGCCCCCTCTGCAACCCGTGGGCGTGCAGTAAAAGAGGGAGGAAGGCATCCTTGAGCGGACGCGGGTGATTCGGGTACGGTGTTCCGGCAGGTGGCTTTTCTATTTTACCGTTCGCTGACAGGGAGATTGTTTCATGGACCGAACATCAGACCGTCATCATTCCCGTTCCCGCACGTTGCTGCTGCTCGATCCTTATCCCAGGGACAATCCGTATAGTATGACCGCGAGCGAGCGGCGGTCGATCTGGTTTCCCAAGTTGAGTTTGCCCTCGATTGCCGCCTACACGCCGCCCGGCTGGGACGTGCGCCTGGTTGACGAGGCGGTGCAGGCCATCGACTTCGACCAGCCGTGCGACCTGGTCGGCATCTCGGTGATGACCTGCTACGCGCCCAGAGCGTATGAACTGGCCACGGAGTTTCGCAAACGCGGCAAGCAGGTCGTCCTCGGCGGGGTGCATCCCACCTACTGCCCCGACGAAGCGCTGCGCTATTGCGACACCGTTGTCTGCGGGGAAGCCGAAGACCTCTGGCCGCGCGTGGTCGAAGACTTCGAAGCCGGGGCGATGAAACGCATCTACCGGATGGAGCAGTTCCCGCCGCTGGAGAATTACCGCGCCCCGCGCGTACAACTCTTGAGTCCGGATTCCTACATGACCCGTCATTGCACGTTCACCACGCGCGGGTGTCATTTTGATTGCGAGTTTTGCAGCGTGTCGCCGTTCAACGGCAAAACCACCCGCCGGCGGCCCGTGCCGGAAGTCATTGAGGAAATGCAGCGCGTCAAGGAATGGATACGCTCCGAGGTGGTCGAACGCATGGCGCGCGGGTCGTTGACGGAGGCCATGAAAATCTGCGCGAAAATCTGGGTGGGCCTCGAAGAAGGTTCCATCGTGGCCTTTGTGGACGACCTGCACAACAGCCACCGCGCGTATTGCCGGGACCTGTGGCAGGCCATGAAACCGTTGAACGTCAAGTGGGGCTGCCAGTCCACCCTGTTCCTGGGCGACGACCGGGAGATGGTCAAACTCGCGGCGGACAGCGGTTGCGTCTCCGTCTTTGTCGGCATGGAATCGGTCTCGGAACATTCGCTGGATGAAACCAACAAGGGCTTCAATCAGGTACGAAAATTCGAAGATCAAATTAAAATGTTTCACGACCACGGCATCATGGTGAATCCGGGCATGGTGTTCGGGTTCGATAACGACGATGAATCGGTGTTTGAATCCACGCTGAACTTTCTCATTCGCAACCGGGTGGAACTGGCCTATTTCAACGTGTTGACGCCGCTGCCCGGCACCAAGTTGTATGAGCGGTACGCCCGCGAAGACCGGATTTTTGACCGGGACTGGGCCAAGTACGACGGGAAACATGTGGTGTTTCATCCCAAACGGATGACCGCGGACCAACTCCAGGAAGGATTTTTCTGGGCGAATCATCACTTCTATTCGTGGGGGTCCATCTGGGAACGGCTCCGGCACACCAGTCAACGCCTGGTCCCCCGGCTCGAAATGAATCGCGAGTTTCGCAGGCACATCACACGCACCTGCCCGCGCGGGACGCTCTCGCCGCTGGCGACGGTCCTGAAAAATCTGCAAGCCAAACTCCCCACTCTCGACACCGGTCTCCTGGTGCCCAACGCGCTGCTCACGGTCACCCAGGCGGGGTCGAAGGCGCAGGAGTCGTTTCTGAATATCAAAGGCCGGCGCCACGATGCGTTTGCGGCGTTGTTTATCGACCTGGAAGGCACGCTGGACCACCTGAACGCGCGGGAACTGCTGGAGCGCATCAAAGACGCCGCGCAAAAAGCGAAGATGGACATTGTGGTCAACTTTGAACATCTGCGGCAGGCGACGCCCGGAGCGATGCGGACGCTCCTCGACCAGGACCTCCTCAAAGCGGTCACGCCCCACGCGAAGTTGCGGTATCGCAAACTGAAAGACGCGTTTCACGGCGCGCTGGAAGGCATCACGCTGTCGGACTCCGACCTGTTCGAAGAGTTGCCCCAAGATGCATGATTTTCACTATCGCCATGAGACGCTGTATTGCGAAGACATCCCGCTCGAACGCCTCGACAAGGAACAGGGCACGCCCTGTTACATCTACAGTCACGCCACGCTGATCCGCCACTTCCGGGCCTTTGACCGGGCCTTTGCCTCCGTGCCTCATCTCGTCGCCTTTGCCATGAAAGCCAATTCGAACCTGGCCGTCCTGCGGCTCATGGCGTCCCAGGGCGGCGGGGCCGACATTGTGTCGGGCGGCGAACTCTTTCGCGCGCGCCGGGCCGGCATTCCGCCCGACCGGATTGTCTTTGCGGGCGTGGGGAAAAGCCGGCGGGAAATCCGCGACGCGCTGGACGCCGGCATCCTGTTCTTTAACGTGGAATCGTCCGCGGAACTGCACACCCTCAACGACGTGGCGAGCGACATGGGCGCGCAAGCGCGGGTGGCGCTTCGGATCAATCCCGACATCGATCCCCGCACGCATCCGTACATTTCCACCGGACTCAAACACAGCAAATTCGGCATCGGCGCGGAACATGCGGTGGAAACCTTCACCCGCGCGGCGGCGCTTCCCTGCATCCGGGTCGTGGGAGTGCACGCCCACATCGGGTCTCAACTGACGCACCTCGATCCCTTTGTCGAGTCGCTCACAAAAGTGGCCGCGCTCATTGAGACGCTGAAATCCAGGGGCCTGCCGATTCGGTATCTCAACATCGGCGGCGGGCTCGGCATCACCTATTCGAACGAAACGCCGCCCGACCCGACGGCGTTCGCCGACGCGATCACGCCCCTCCTGCGGCAGACCGGGTGCGACATCATCATGGAACCGGGGCGGGTCATCACCGGCAACGCCGGCATTTTGTTGACGCGGGTTCTCTACCTGAAAGAGACGGGCGCCAAAAAATTTGTCATTGTGGACGCGGGCATGAACGATTTGCTGCGGCCCGCCCTGTATGACGCGCATCACGACATTCTGCCGGTGCGCCGGAGTCCCCACGCGCCGGACGACACGGTGGACGTGGTCGGCCCCGTGTGCGAATCCGGAGATTTTTTCGCCCGGCGCCGCACCATGCCGGCGGTCAACGCCGGCGACCTGCTGGCGGTGATGTCCGCCGGCGCCTACGGGTTCACCATGGCGTCCAACTACAACGCCCGCCCACGGGTTCCGGAAGTGCTGGTCAAGGGCGGGGACAGTTTTGTGATTCGGGAACGCGAAACGTTTGACGATCTCATTCGCGGCGAACACATTCCCGATTTTCTCGAGGCGCGGGCGTAAGATGTTTTCCGGCTCCCTGGTCGCCATCGTCACGCCGTTCACACGCGGCCGGTTCGACGAACGCGCCTACCGGGATCTGATCGAATTTCACATCGCCAACGGCACGCACGGCATCGTCCCCTGCGGCACCACGGGCGAATCCGCCACGCTCTCGCACGCGGAACACGAGCGCGTCGTGGCCCTGACCGTGGACGTCGTGAACCGGCGGGTTCCCGTCATCGCGGGCACGGGATCGAACGCCACCGACGAGGCCATCGCCTTTACCAAACACGCCAAACAGGCCGGCGCCGACGGCGCGTTGTTGATCACGCCCTATTACAACAAGCCCATGCAGGAAGGGTTGTTCCGGCATTACGAGGCCGTGGCCCGCGCCGTGGACCTGCCCCTGGTCCTGTACAACATTCCGGGCCGCACCGGCGTGAACATGACGCCGGCCACCGTGGCCCGCATCGCCGAGTTGCCCGCGGTCGTGGGCATCAAAGAAGGCGGCGGGTCGCTCGCGCAGGTTTCCGAAATCCTGCGGCGGTGCAAAGCCCTCGACGGCAACGCCTTCACGCTCCTGTCCGGGGACGACGCGCTGACCCTGCCCATGATGGCGCTGGGTGCCAGAGGCGTGATTACGGTCGCCGCCAACGTGGCGCCGCGCGGCATGGCCGACCTCGTGAACGCGGCCCTGGCCGGGAACGTTGCCGACGCCCGCGCCACGCACATGAAACTCGCGCCGCTGTTTGACGCGCTGTTTTATGAAACCAACCCCATTCCGGTCAAAGCCGCTCTGGCCATGATGAACAAAATCGACTCCGAAGTGCGTCTCCCGCTCACGCCGCTGTCGTCCGAGAATCAGGCGCGGCTGCGGCGCGTCATGCAGGACACCGGGTTGCTCGACCCATGACCGCGGGACAGCATCGCGCCGACGCGGCGCCCCGCGCACGACACACACCGGCATGAAGACTCCCCTCAAAATCATGATCGCCGGCGCCGCCGGCCGCATGGGACAACGCCTGGTGGCCCTGGTCAACGACTCGCCACGGCTGCGATTGTCCGCCGCCGTGGAAGCGCCGGGACATCCCGCCCTGGGCCGCGACGCCGGGGACGTGGCCGGGTGCGGGCGCCTTGGCGTGGCGTTGACGGACGACCCGGACGGCGCGATGGACGCCAGCGACGTCGTCATTGATTTCACGTCGCCGGACGCCGCGCTGCGCCATCTTGCGCAGGCCGTCCGGCACAAACGCGCCGTCGTCATCGGCGCCACGGGCTTCTCCCCCGACGACATGACCCAACTGCGCGCCCATGCCGAATCCGTGCCCTGCGTGCAGGCGCCCAATATGAGCGTGGGCATCAACGTGCTGTTGCGGATGGTCGGCGACGTGGCCCGCGCGCTCGGCGACGACTACGATCTCGAAATCATCGACACGCATCACAACAAAAAGAAGGACGCCCCCAGCGGCACCACGCTGAAACTGGCCGAAGCCCTGGCCGCCGCCACCAACCGCGACTTGCGTGAGGCCGGCGTCTATGCGCGGCACGGCCTCATCGGGGAACGCGCGAAACGGGAAATCGGGATGCAGAGCGTGCGGGCCGGCGACGTCGCGGGCGATCATACCGTCCTGTACGGCGGGCCGGGGGAACGGATCGAGATTACGCATCGCGCCCACAATCGAGACCCGTTTGCGCGCGGCGCCCTGCGCGCGGCAGAATGGGTCGTCACGCAGCCGCCGGGGCTGTACGGCATGGCCGACGTGCTGAAATAATCGACCGGGGTCAACGACCCGCGGCGGTGGCATCGAAGAATGATGGAGGAGAGGATGTCGCCATGCCATCCCCGTCCGTCATTCCCGCAATTCGTAGGCGGGAATCCATCTTTCGTTTCCTTCGTCCGCATAGAGGAAAACAGAAGGATGGATTCCCGACTACTAACGTCGGGAATGACGGAAGGAGGCGCAAACCGGCATTGCGTTTCTTGAGTTACGTCATTCCTGAAGAAGGAGGGTTGCCTTATGGATATGTTCGGGAAAATTCCCCTGATTGAAATTCCGCTCCACGTCACCCCGGATCAGAAAAAGTGGCTGGATAAAATGGTGGAGGAAGGCCGGATTGCCGTGCCGCCGGGCGGGACGCTGGAAAAAGGGTCCGTGATTTCGATGTTCGTCAGGATGCTGATTCACAACGCCATGGAAGAGCAGATGCGCCAGGCCGCGCTGGAAGCGGAAGACGAGGATGACGATGACGATGATGACTAGGCGCACGAGTCACGCGCGGCGCGGACGGCGCGGCGGAGCGCGTTACAGCCGCTTGCACGCCTCGCGCGCGGCGCGGACGGTGCGGTCAATCTCCGCCGCCGTGTGCGCGGTGGAGACAAAGGCGGCTTCGAATTGGGACGGCGCAAAGTATGACCCGCGTTGCAACATGCCGTGGAAAAATTTGGCATACCGTGTTGTGTCCGACCGTTTCGCCGAAGCGTAATCCACCACCGGCCCGTCCGTAAAAAATCCCCCCAGCAGCGACCCGACCCGTGTTTGATAAAACGGCACGTTGGCCCGCCGGGCCGCCTGCGCCAGGCCCTCGGCCAGTTGCGCGCCGCGCCGTTCAAGGCAGTCATACACCCCCGGCGCCTTGAGTCGCTTCAACGTTTCGATGCCGGCGGTCACGGCCAGCGGATTGCCGGACAGCGTTCCGGCCTGATAGACCGGCCCGGCCGGCGCCACCAGTTCCATTATCTCCCGCGCCCCGCCGTACGCGCCGACCGGCAAACCGCCGCCGATGATTTTTCCCAGGCACGTCAGATCGGGACGAATGCCATAGACCGTCTGCGCGCCGCCGTAGGCCACGCGAAAACCGGAAATCACCTCGTCGAAAATCAGGAGGATGCCGTGTTGCCGTGTCAGTGCGCGCAGGTGCCGAAGAAACGCGTGGCGGGGCGCGACGACGCCCATGTTGCCCGCGATGGGTTCGACAATGACGCAGGCCAGTTTCCGCCAATGTGTTCGAATCAGGCGACGCACCGCGTCGATGTCGTTGAACGGCGCGGTGAGGGTGTGACCGGCCGCGGCCCTGGGCACGCCGGGACTGTCGGGCAGGCCCAGCGTCGCGGCGCCGGACCCGGCCTTGACCAGCAGGGAATCGGCGTGGCCGTGGTAGCAGCCTTCGAATTTCAGAATGGCGTCCCGCTTGGTAAATCCCCGCGCCACGCGGATGGCGGACATCACGGCTTCGGTGCCGGAACTCACGAGCCGCACCTGTTCCATGGACGGCAGCGCCGCGCACAACATGGTCGCCAACTTCAGTTCCTGTTCGGTCGGCGCGCCGTAACTGGTCCCCCGGCTCGCGGCCCGCTGAATCGCCTTCACCACTGCGGGATGGGCATGGCCCAGAATCATCGGCCCCCACGACGCCACGTAATCGAGATACGTGTTGCCGTCCGCGTCGGTCACCGTGGCACCGCGCGCCCGCGTGATAAACAACGGATGCCCGCCCACCGAGCGAAACGCGCGCACCGGACTATTCACCCCACCGGGCATCACGCGCCGTGACCGGCGAAACAGATTTTTCGATGTTGCGATTTTCACCGATGGTTTCCGCGTTTGCCCGTCCCGCACATTTAATATCACTTAACAGACGACGCGCCTAATCGCTGTAACGCTTGCCCTCTTCCCCCGACCAGTGCACGATGCCGGTTTCCTGCGATTCCCATAACGCTTCCTGTTCCTGCACGGCCAAGTCGACTTCCTTCTGCCTGGCCTCCGCATCCGCCCCGGAGACCCGCTCGCGGGTGGACACCCATCCCGGCGGTTTGTGTCCCCTGGGAATATCTTTTCGAAGTACGTTAATCGGCACCTGACTGTTCCTTCCCGTTCCACCGGGCACAACGTCCCTGCCCGGATTCGCAAACAGTGAGTTCAAGGCTTGTGACTTGTCAAGGGATGCTGCACGCGATACGCATAAAGCGCCATGCTCGCGGCCACAACCGCGTTGAAGGATTCCACCGACGCCGTCATGGGAATGGCAAGCCGCATACCGGCGGAACGCCGAGGCAGACCCGGCCCTTCTTCGCCGACAAGAAGCCGAACATTCTCCGGCCATTGAAACGCGGGCAAACTTTCCCCGCGCGCGTGTAGCGTCACCCACGCGGCGGGTTCGGGCAACGCCCGGATCGAAGGCCCTTGCGCCAGTCGCACGTCAAACATCGTTCCGCTGGCGGCGCGCACGGCCCTGGGATGATACGGATGCGCCGACTCTTTCAACAGAATGACCCGGCCGACGCCCATCGCCGCCGCCGTCCGAATCAGCGCGCCCACGTTGGCCGGGTCGCCCAACGGACACAGGAGTTCCACGCCGCGCGGCGGCGTCGTAAAGTCCGCACGGGGAAACGGCGGAGCCGCACAGACCAGAATCGGCGCCCCCGTTCCAAAGAGATCAAGCGTGTGGAAAATTGTGTTGGACAGCGCGCAGGCCCGCACGTGGTCGGGCACCGCAAACGGCACGCGGCCCCCGGCGGGGTAAAGCAGTTCCAGACAACGCGCGGGATGCCGCACCAGCGTCTCGGCCACCGTCTTGTTCCCAAACACAAGACACTGCCGAAACCGCTCAATCCCGCGCACCTCCCGCAACGCCGCCCATCGCTTCACATGAGCATTGCGGGGGCTGGTCAGGGGGCGCATGGGTGCATTTGAGGGCTGGAGTATCAAAAATGGAACCGTAGCGCGATAAACGGAGAATTGGTTTTATTTTCGGCTATTGTCCAATCATGTATTTCTGAATATATTTTCGTTGTGGTATTTCAGGAATTCTTTTTTAGGGTAAAATTTGTCCGGCAACGAGATTTTCTTGTTGTGAAAGTTGACAAAATAATTCTTTAAAACCCCAGATATATCAGAATCCATAATATCGTTCGACACGACGACTTTGTAATCGGTTGATACCGTGATCAACCCCTTGTCAAATGCTTTGTCATGCAACGCATTCAAGCACAATCCGTTCCTGGGGTTTAGCCGTTCCTCGTTATTTTTACTCCACGGCACAATGTGACTGGCAATTAATAGTTCAGGGAAAGAGAGACCAGTGATACAGCACTTTTGGTTGTAAGAAGAAAGAATTGCACTCCTGAAAAAATTTTGATTGACCCTGACCTTGAGAACTCTTTGTTGCTCTTCACCTTGCGGCAAATTACCCACATCAATATCTGGAAAGTTTTCGTTTTTTTTATTTTGAAGTTGCGTGATTAACAACTCGCTCTCGTAGATCAATGTTTCCCAATTCTCGTGAAATTCATCCCAAATTTCTTTTTCCAATTTGCTGCCGTGGGAAAGCCCCGTAATGCCTCTTTGTTTTAACTGTGGATCTAACCTTCCAAAATTTCCAATTTTCATGTTCAGGGCAGCAGGCGACCGCCCAATGATTTTTGCATACTTTATAACTTCAGGATGTTGTGAACTGCTACTCCGAAATGGAATTTTACAATAGAGGTTGAAGGCTATTATTGTCTGTTCACGAGTCCAATTCATTGCATACACTGTTATGCAAAATTAGAACAAACCATCTCTGTGCAGGAGACCCTCCGGCAGACGTTCAGGTGTTTGCAGAACAGAAATGTTCGCCTTTTCCCCAAAATATGATATCACAGATTCGCCCCTCAACGCTTAAACTTGGGGGTATTCTTTAGAAATTTTCCAATGCGTTTCCTATCTTCTTTGGCCTTGTCTCCCTTGAAATATATCTCAAGCAACGCAACCTTCATCGCGTCTGGAAAAAACGCGTACATCATTCTAATCCCGCTTTTTGCTCCTCTGCCTTTCAGTGAACGGCAGGCGAATTTTTTGAGTTTGTATATCTCCGCCTGCTCGCTTGGAAATCCCTGAACCCTGAATATGCTCCCGCTATCTATGCCTCGACGATGATAAAGATCGATGGCTGTTCCTTTGGCAATTTCCAGATCTTCCTTCAAAGAAGGAAATCTTTTTTGCAGCCGGGCAATGTCTCTTTCAAATTCCCTGGTGGCCGTATAAGCAAGTTTAGCCTTCATCGTAACTTCGGACGGATGTTTCCGGCGTGCGGTAAAACACGGCTTCGTATTGCAACGGCTGGGCGTCCTCCGCGGCGATCCAGGGAACGTCCTTGTGCGAATACTCGCTCAACTGCGACGCATTCATATCGGACAGGCGCGCCAGCACGTCGTCGATATGTTTCACCTGCCTGGCGTTGAGGACGGTCAGATCTGGCTCCCGGATCGGAATGTATTTTTTCTGTTCGTGACGGAAATACTTGCTCTGCACTTTCCCGATCTCTCCATCCTTCAGCATCTTTTCAACGATGCTGGAAAATTCCAGCGGGGTGGGGCCGTAATGATTCTTGATGTACGTGGCGCCCATCAACTGCTCTTCGTATTTTTCGTAGTAGTCGAAGTCGATGAAATACAGCAGTTTGTAGAACACAGTCTCACCGACGTTCGGCTTTGCGCCAACCTTGTTCAGGATATACAGCAGCACTTCCTTGAACACGGCGATCTTCCCCTGCGGAACGCTGATTCTGAACGACGGCTCTTTCCGTTTTGACGCCGTACGCTCTTCTTTCAGCACAACTTGGTAGCGCTCCCGCGCCGACCGGTCATCGTGCAGAAAAAAATCGGGGTGGACGTCGAACATGGCGCATAACTTCCGCAACTCGGAGAGTCTCGGTTCCCTTGCGCCCCGTTCCATCTGAATGTAGGTGGGCCGCGTCAGTCCCAACGCCTTTGCCGCCTCCTCCTGCGACATGCCTTTTTCCTCTCTTAACGAACGCAGGCTTTTGTGTATGCTTGCGTGCATGGTGTGCCCTCTTTGATTATGTGTTAATTCTTACAATGGTATATGTCAATATTATTGACATGTCGGGAATATACCTGCCCCCCCTTGCCTTGGCAAGGGGAAAATGCGGAGGGCGCGTTGACAGGGGGGCTTAGGTGTTCGCCAGAGAGTCTGGCACCACCAGACAGAATCCGATGCTCATATTTTACGTTGAAGAATCCAGAAAGACATCCTCCGAAAACCATTCACTCGGAAGAGGGATAAAACTATTGACCGCCTTGTTTAGCTCATGTCCTCTGCCAGGTGACGCGGCAAACACCTTCTTGCCCATCTCCCTGACCGCTTCAACTGCCGGCACAAAATCCCCGTCTGCGGATAGCAGATAGGCAACATCAAACTCATTTTTCATCGCCTTGGCCACCATATCCACCGCAATGTTCACATCCACTCTCTTTTCCGTATAAGAGGCTGTCGTTTGCGATGCAATGCTTCTAAGTGTATCCAGGGCATTCGAATCTGTTATGCAATGACTGGAGGAAGAAAGGAAATCCTGAAGTTTTTTCTGAATCGGATTGTTCTCTGGCAAAGTCCATTTTTTTTCCACGCGTCCCAGAATAACTTTTACACCCTGCGCCTTGATTATGCTTAGAAATTTTTCCTGATCTCTCGAACGGCCCAGCCCCGACACCTTACCAACATAGTATCTGATTTCAACAACCTTGCGAGATGACAGAGAAAGTTTGCGGGCTAATGCTTGGTAGTTTATCTTAGAACTACTGACTCCAATTGCCTTCACTGCATGATACCAGTTGTTGCCATCTATGAAGACAATTGTCTTTTCCTGTTTATTGGATGGAATCATGAGAACAAGACAAAAAAACCCCCGGGGAGTCGCAAGCGACATAGTCCCGGGGGGGGTTAGAATCCACCCGCTTATTCACCAAATTATAAACCCTTGTCAAGCAATTTTTCCACCAATCCGCAAAAAACCATGGGCGGAAACTGCTGGATTTCGCTGTCAAGCAGGCAACGCGTTGAAATGCTTGCCTTTTCCCCGCAGGCTCACGTCGCCGGTGTTAATGACGACTTCCCAGTCGCCGGGATCCCGGTCGGTGACGTGCCCGATGCGGTGGGCTTGTTTGCCGAAGCGGGTGACCAGTTGCAGCGTGGCGTCCGTCTGGGATGCCGGCACCACCAGACAGAACCCGATGCCCATGTTGAACACTTCAAACATGTCCGCATCGGCGATGCCGCCGAGTTGTTGCAGGATGCTGAAGACGGGCGGCGGCGGCGGGAGTGTGTCGATGACGAAGCGGACGGCGGGCGGGACGCGGCTTAAATTCAGGAACCCGTCGCCGGTCAGGTGCGCCAGCGCCTTGACGTCGATGCCCTGTTCCGCGTCGAGGAGCGGCAGGATTTCCCGCGTGTAGATGTGAGTCGGCTTGAGCAGTTCTTCGCCCAGCGACCGGCCATCCAGTTCGGGAAACCGGGTGTCGTACAGCGACACGTCGTTCGCCAGCGCTTGTCGGGCCAGGGTCAGCCCGTTGCTGTGCACGCCGTTGCTTTCGATGCCGATGACAACGTCGCCCGCGCGCACCTGCTCCCCGATGATAATCCGGTCCAGATCGACCATCCCGATGGCGGACCCGGCCACGTCAAACCCTTTGCCGTCTTTCCCGGATTCATTCTTAATCACGTCGTTGACTTGCGCGATTTCGCCGCCGGGAATGGAGACGCCGGCCAGCAGTGCGCCTTCTGTAAAGCCTTTGGCCAGGTCATACAGGCAGCCCGCGTCAAGCCGCTGCACCGCGATATAGTCCACCATGGCCAGCGGCGTCGCGCCGACGCACAGGAGGTCGTTGACGTTCATGGCGACGCAGTCGATGCCGATGGTGTCGTACCGCCCCATGCGCTGGGCAATCAGCACTTTGGACCCCACGCCGTCGGTGGTGATGGCGATGCCGCGGTTGTGGCCGATGTCAATGACGTTGGCGAAAAACCCAAAGTCCAGGCGCACGTTGCCCGTTTGTCCTTTGGGCGTGGTCCACGTGGTGCGGAACCGGCTGGTCAGGCTGTGCAGGGAAGCGTCGGCCAGCGTGGTGTCCACACCGGATGATCGATACCGAGAGGGGGGAGTCGACTCGCTCACTGTCCGGCCCTTTCATGCAGGGAGTCACGCCCGGACCGGCAACACGTCGAAGTCCCGCCGGCCGCCAGGCCCGGTCGACGCCATTGCGACGCCGCGTGAGATGTGGCTGGGGGACCAGGAATCGAACCTGGGTTCACAGATCCAAAATCTGTTGTCTTGCCCCTAGACGATCCCCCAATCGGGAGGAATCGTATCGGGCCGACCCGCGTCCCGTCAAGGTCTGCGCGGGCGCGCGCGCCGTGATTACACGCGACCGGACACCATCCAGTGACGGTCGTCGGGCACGTCGATCAGCAGGCGGCTCAAATTCATTTCGGCCAGGTGGGCCGCGACTTCATCTTCGGTGAACGCGCTCAACAGGGACGCATAAAAATCACGCCGCAGTTGCTCCGGCTCATCGGCCGCGTGGAGTTCCACCAGATTGCGGGCGTCTTCCTCGGTGTCGGGCCGCAGCAAATCCATGACGAGCACCGGCGCCCTCGGCCTAGCCAGCGTTTTCACCGCGTACCAGAACTGCAACGGATTAGGTACATGATGCGCCAGACTGTTGGAGATGACGGCATCCGCCGGCTGCTCCGGCCGGCATTCCTGGAATCGCGCGCAGAGGAGATGAATGCGGTCGGCCAGTCCCGCCTCCCGCACGGCCTCGCGCGCCCAGCGCAGCATGGGCTTGGACGCATCCACGCCCATGACACGCAGAGCGGGACGACGCCGGAGCAGCCGGATGGGAATATCCGCCGGCCCGCAACCCAGGTCCAGCACGGTGCCCTGTTCCACTTCGGGATACAACTCGAAAAAGTGATCCACAAATCCCTGGTTCTCTTCCGCGAAATCGGCCTGCGCGTAGACCCGTGCCTGCTCTTCGCCCTCCATGATTTCCGGTTCACATACACGATCCATGATGTCGACCCCCGTCCCGCGCCTGCGCCGTCCCCGTCTCGACCGTCGACCGCGCGCGATCGTACCCGCCGCGCGCGCATGATTCAAGGCGGCGCGGACAGGCGTCCCCTTCCGTCATTCCGCGCCACCGGCGTTCAATGGCAGGAAAACCGTCCGCACGCGGAATCCATCCGTAAGAGGTCAATGGCGGGACACAACAAAAGACAATGCAACAGAAAGATGGATTCCCGACTACTAACGTCGGGAATGACAGAAGAATAAGGAGACAGGGAATGACGGTAGGGGCGACGGCGACGGCATGGCGGACACCTATCCCCTCCGTCATTCCGCACCACCGAGTCCATTGGCCGACAACCATGCGCACGCGGAATCCATCTGCAGGGCGTGGAACAGGTGGAATGAAGAAACGGGCGTGCCTTGCGACAACACGCGGTTCAGGTTAAGGTCTGCGGAACGAACGTGCCGGAGGGATCATGGCCACGTATGCATTCGGCGATATTCAGGGATGTCTGACCCCGCTCCGGCGGCTGCTGGATCTGATTCGATTCGACCCCGCCGCCGACCGGCTGTGGTTCACGGGCGACCTGGTCAACCGGGGGCCTCGCTCATTGGACGTGCTGCGCTTCCTGCACGGTCTCGATGCCCGGTGCGTCATCGTGCTGGGCAACCACGATCTGCATTTGCTGGCCGTCCACAGCGGCGTCACGCCACTCCGGGAACGTGACACGCTACACGACGTTCTGCACGCGCCGGATGCGGAGGCGTTGCTGGACTGGCTTCGACGACGCCCCTTGCTGCATCGTGAAGGCGACTATCTGCTGGTCCACGCCGGCATCCTTCCGCAATGGGACATTGCGCAGGCCCGGTCGTTGGCCGGGGAAGTGGAGACCGCGCTCCGCTCCGACGACTACCGGACGTTCCTGCCGTTCATCTACCGCAGCGAGGCCACCCGCTGGGACGACGCCATGCCGTCGCCGGCCCGGCTTGGATTTGCCGCCAACGTGTTCACCCGAATGCGGCTGTGCTCGCCGGACGGCGTTCTTGATCTCGACTTCAAAGGCCCGCCGGAACAGGCCGGCGCGGGCCTGCTCCCATGGTTTCACATTGCGCCTCGTCACCCGCGCGCGGAAACGGTGTTGTTCGGCCATTGGTCCGCGCTCGGCGTGCGCGTGGAGGAACGGATCATCGCGCTGGACGGCGGCTGCGTCTGGGGCCACGCCCTGGCCTGCCTGCGTCTGGAAGATCGCACCATCCACACCGTGGCGTGCGAGGCCTAGTTGAGACGTACACGCCATGACGCTCTTGCCGAAAGACCGCTCGATCCTCGACAGGCCCTTCATGCGGTTTCGTCCGTTCGGGTTGACGCCGGGCGGGGAAAAAATCCGCGACGTGAGCGGGTTCACGATCAGGGCGAACCTTGACCATCTGGAAGACGTGGTCGGCGCGGCGGAGGGAGAGGACGCGGCCCGCCGCGCGGTGCAACGCCTCTGCGACTCGCTGAACGCCCGCATCGACAATCCGGCCTACCACGTGAGCGACAAATTTTTACGCAACACCTGGAACAGTTACTCCTACGAGTTTGCCTGTTATCTTAAAGAGTTCTGCATCCTCCTGTCCGGCAATCCGGGATTTCAATTTGACGTGGGCAAGTACAAGTTTATTTCCCCCATGCTGAAACCCCTGGGGCGTCCGTTTTCCGTGGCGCAAATTTTCAGAATGTTTCCCCACTTCGGCGAAAAGTTCACCAAAGGGTCCATCCATTTCGAAGTACGGTCCGTCACCAACGGCATGGCCGTGCTTCGCATGAAATTTGCCGACCACATCTACGAGCAGTTCGGCCCCTACCGCAAACGGTGCGCCGACATTGTGTGCCAGGCCTCCAAGGGCGGGCTGCTGGCCGTGCCGCAACACATGTACCAACTGGGCTTTGCCGGCGTGCGCGACCTCCAATGTATCGCGGACGGGGATGAGTACTGCGAATGGGAGTTTCGCTGGCCCGCCCAGCCGGATTCCGCGCGCGCGCGATGGGCCGTGACCGGCGCCGTGGTGAGCGGCGGCGTCTTCGGCGCGCTTCGGTGGGCGCATCCTGACTTGTCGGGGGTCGAGGCCGGCGCGTGGGCCGTGATGCCGGGGCTGACGACCTGGTGCGCGGGGCGCTGGCATGACCTCGCGCGGAAAGCGGACGAGCGGGAACGCCTGCTCAACGAACAGGTCGAGGTTGTCAACGCCCACCACGAGGAACTGCGGAGAGCCTCTCTGGAACAGGAACGCACGGCCGTGGAACTCCGGCGCAAAGTCAGTCATCTCACCACCCTGTATCAAACCGGGCTGGGGTTCATCGCAACGCTGGACCGGGAGGCTCTGCTGAACAACGTGCTGCGCACGATTATGCATGAACTGAAATACGACCGCGTGATGATCACGTCGTTCGACCGTGACCGGCGGGTCGCGCACGACGCCCGCCTGATCGGCACGTCGCAGGACGCGATCCGCTACGCGCAGGGCATGGAAATCCCCGTGACGGATCCGTCCGGCATCGAGGGTGAAGTGTTTCTGCAGGGACGCCCCCTGCTCATCAACGATCTCCGGCGGGAACGGCACCGGCTGCATCCGCTCAATCGAAAACTGATTCAACGCGCCAAAGTGCGGTCGTGCATTACGGTGCCTCTCAAGACGCAGGGGAACGTGCTGGGGTCACTGACCGTCAGCCACACCACGGATCAGGCGCTGACCCAGGACGACCTGCACGTCATGGTGACGGTGGCGAATCAGGTCGCCATTGCGCTGGACAACGCCGACGCCTATCACCGGATCGAAACGCTGAACGCGGGACTGGAGCACCGCATCCGCGAACGCACCCGCTCTCTGGAGGCGGCCAATGACAAACTGCGCGAACTCGATCAACTCAAATCGGCCTTTGTCTCCATTACCTCGCATGAATTACGGACGCCCCTCACCGCCATTAAGGGTCTCGTGGAAAACATGCGGGACGGGTTCACCGGCGACTTGAGCGACCGGCAGGTGTTTTATCTCACGCGGGTCACGCATAATATCGACCGACTGACCCGGATGTTGAACGACCTGCTGGACCTGTCCCGCATTGAGGCCGGCCGCATGGAGTTGACGCCGGGCGACGTGGCGCTGGTCCCGTTAATCGAAGACGCCGTTGAAACGTTGCGCCCCCAGGCCGAGCAGAAATCCATCACCATGCAGACCGTGAACCCGCCCGACCTCGCGCCCATCCGCGGCGACCGGGACAAACTGCTCCAGATTCTGACGAACCTCATCCACAACGCCGTGAAGTTCACGCCCCCGTCAGGATGCGTGACCGTCACGCTCACGCAACCGGATGAACACACCGTGCAACTCTGTGTCGAGGACACCGGCTGCGGCATCACGCCGGAAGACGCGCCCCGCGTGTTTGACCGATTCTACCGAAGCCGCGATGATGCCACGGAGGCGCGCGGGGCGGGGCTGGGACTGGCGATTACAAAAAGTTTGGTGGAACTGCACCAGGGACGCATCGAGGTAGACAGCACGCCGGGACGCGGAAGCCGGTTCTGTTTTACGCTCCCGATTCGCGGCGTCGACCACGCCGACGCGGGCTGACGCGCTGGCCGCGCCGGGACGTCACGCTCGAACAATCTCTTTCCGTCATTCCGTCATTCCGCGTCGACGATGTTCAATGGACAGGGAAACGGAAGGATGGACCTTCGGAGCATTTGCCTTTGGCAAATGCTTCCCGATTACTAACGCCTGCCCCCGACATTTTTAATCGGGGGTCGGGAATGACAGAAGGAGGGGACGACGAAAAAGAACACGGGGACAGTGGCATTTGTCCCCCTCCGTCATTCCGCGTCGACAATGTCCAACGGCAGGAAGAACGTGCGGGCGCGGAATCCATCCGTAAGATGTTATTGGTCGAGGCGGAGAAAAAGACAATGCAACAGAAGGATGGATTCCCGATTACTAACGTCGGGAATGACGGAGAAGGGCAAAAACTCCACGGGTGACGGAGAAGAGACGTGGCGTGACAACCGGAGGATTCGGCGTAACGACCGAAGTCAGCGTTTCGTACGTCGCCCGGACCGGCCCAGTGTTTCGATGACGGCCGCCGCCAGCAGGGGGAACATGATTTCATGGTGCCCCGTCAGGGCGTAGCCGCGGCCGCCTTTTTGCGTGGGGCGTTTCACCACGTTGGTCAACGGGCGGTACTGCGGTAGAAAATCCATGTTCGCGGTGGTGATGTGTTTGAGCGGCTTCCCCAGATTCCGGCTCATGGTGACGGTTTTCAGAAAAATTTCCGGCAAGAGCACCGCGGACCCCAGGTTAATATAGACGCCCCCTTCCATGCCGGACACCACGGAGGTCAGCGTTCGAAAATCCAGCAGCGACCCCGCGCCGAGCGCGGCGCCGTCCGCCGACGGATGCATATGCACAATGTCCGTGCCGACGGCCACGTGCACGGTCACGGGCATCCCGCGTTGCGCGCCCGTCGCCAGAAAACTCGTGCGCCAATGCGGAAACCGCCGGCGCTGCCGCAGGATGTACCGGCCCACGGCGTCGCCGATGCCGACGCCCCGGCGCATCCCTTCCATGATGGCCTCGTTAATCATGCGCCCGGTTTCTTCCGCCATGCCGAACCGGCCGGAATCAATTTCCGCTTCGACGTCCTCCGACGTCCGTCCCGTCAACGCCAATTCGAAATCATGAATGACCCCCGCCCCGTTCACGGCGACCGCCGTAATGATGTCCCGTTTCATCAAGTCCACAATCACGGGGTTCAGCCCCACCTTCGTCGGATGCGCGCCCATGCCGAGAATCACCGGACGCCCCCGTTGCCGGGCCACGGCCACGTCGCGCGCCAGACTCCGCAGCGTCCTGACCGCCAGCACGTCGGGCAGCGACGACAGAAACGACGCGAACGAACGTCCCCGCTTCCACGGCACGGCAAAGTCGTCGACCCGTACCTTGCTCCGCCGCGTGTTCAGCGAATAGGTGTTCAGGCGGGAAACGTCGAGGGGACGGACGGACGCGGGAGGCTTACGAGGCATGAGCAAGAATTCGCTCTTCCACCATTTCACACAACACATGACCGAGCGTGAGATGACATTCCTGAATGCGGGCCGTGACGTTCGACGGCACCAGGAACGGATGATCCACCAACGTGACGAGCGCGCCCCCGTCTTTGCCCGTCCACCCCACGGTGACCAAGCCCTGCTGCCGGGCCGCTTCCACGCCACGCACCACGTTGGGCGACGTCCCGCTGGTGCTCATGGCAATCGCCACGTCGCCCGGCTGCCCGAGCGCGCGAATCTGCCGCGCAAACACATCCGCGTAGCCGTAATCATTCGCAATGCACGTCAGCGCCGCTTCGTCCGCGGTCAGGGCCAGCGCCGGCCACGGCGGACGATCCCGGTCATACCGCCCCACAAACTCCGCGGCAATGTGCGACGCATCCGTGGCGCTGCCCCCGTTGCCGAACAATAAAATCTTTTTCCCCGACCGCACGGCCCGGCTCAACACGTCCGCCACCAACACCATCCGGTCGGCATGGGCGCGCGCAAACCGCAGTTTCACGTCTCCGCTTTCCTGAAATCTCCGTGTCACGTCATCGGGCGTCATGTCGGCGATTCTAGGCCGCCGGTGTGGAAATCTCAACCTGCCGCGTCACGCTCGACCGCCGCGACATCCCCGGCGCGGCATCATGGCTTGTCCCGAAACACCCAGGCCAGATACATGCCGCCGATGGCCAGCGTCGCCAGTTCCACGATCTGCACAATGCCGCTCACCACGGCCCCCGGCGCCGGCGGATGCAGAATAAAATGCATCCCAAGATACGCCGGCGCCTCGCCCGGCGGAGATTCCCACGGCGGAAACAACACCGCCGCAATCAGCAACCCCACCATGACATACAGGATTCGAAGATTGAGAATTTCCCTCGCCCTCGACACCTCGCGCGATTCTTCGCTCGACGCCCGCCCCGCCCGCCGGCCGCAAGCGGGACAAAACTTCGCCGTTGCAGGCATGGCCTGATTACACGACGGACATGTTGGTTGATCGGTCATGGAAGAAGGCTACACCGGACAGGTAACGCCACCTTTACTATGGCATAGAAATGTCAGTTATAATAAACGCTACCTTTACTATGCAAGGAAATGTGCTGTATAGTAAACGCTACGTTTACCATGGAAGCCAAACCTGCGATGTCTCCCACCAAAAATCAGGTTTCACACCCGACACGGGCGGATCGCCCAAACAGCCCTTGAACCGCCTGCGCCCTCCAGATCGTCCCCTGAATGGTGCGAATTCCTATTTGTTACCGTAGCAAATCCTGCCTGTTTCTGTGTATCCTGCGGAATTGAGCGGGTACCTGTTACCCGACACAACCCACACTCGACCAATGGCTACGCCGAACAATCTCAACTGGATCGCCGGCTTCATCTGGGGCATCGCCGACGACGTGCTACGCGATCTGTATGTACGCGGCAAATACCGCGACGTCATCCTCCCGATGACCGTATTGCGCCGACTGGACGCGGTGCTTGAAGGAACCAAACAGAATGTCCTTAACGTCAAAGCCAGGTTGGAGAAAGAGGGAATAGACGAACAGGAGCAGGCCCTGCGCCAGGCTGCGGGGCAGGCCTTTTACAACAGTTCAAAGTTCACACTCCGTGACTTGAAGGCGCGCGCCAGCCAGCAACGATTACAGGCTGATTTCCGGGACTACCTCAATGGCTTCTCGCAAAACGTGAAGGACATTCTGAAAAATTTCGAGTTCCATAACCAGATTCCCAGGCTCGTGAGGGCGGACGCACTTGGAACACTCATCGCAAAGTTTCTTGAAGAGGAAATCAATCTAAGCCCGTCCCCGGTTCGCAACAAAGACGGTTCCATAAAGCACCCGGGCCTCGACAATCACGCCATGGGCACGATCTTTGAGGAACTGGTGCGCCGCTTTAACGAAGAGAACAATGAGGAAGCGGGGGAACACTGGACGCCACGTGACGCCGTACAACTGATGGCCAAGTTGATCTTTTTGCCCATCACCGATGATATCAAGTCCAGCACCTACCTGCTATATGACGGCGCCTGCGGCACCGGAGGCATGCTGACCGTTGCCGAAGATACCCTGCGAAGTCTAGCCAGATCGAGAAATAAGCGAGCATCCATCCACCTCTACGGACAGGAAATCAACGCCGAGACCTACGCAATCTGCAAAGCCGACCTGCTGCTCAAGGGCGAGGGCGATGCGGCGGACAACATTGTCGGCGGCCCGGAACATTCCACGCTTTCCAACGATGCCTACTCAGCCCGGGAATTTGATTTTATGCTTAGCAATCCGCCCTATGGAAAAAGTTGGAAAAGCGACATGGAACGCATGGGCGGGAAGGGCGGCATCAAAGATCCGCGGTTTATGGTTAACCATGCAGGCAATTCCGAGTATTCACTGGCGACGCGATCCGACGATGGTCAGATGCTTTTTCTGGCGAACCTGCTGTCCAAGATGAAGCGCAAAACACCGCTCGGCAGTCGCATCGCCGAAGTGCACAACGGCAGTTCGCTCTTTACCGGCGATGCCGGACAAGGCGAGAGTAATATTCGTCGCTGGATCATCGAGAACGACTGGCTCGAAGCCATCGTCGCCCTGCCGCTGAACATGTTTTATAACACCGGTATCGCCACCTATGTCTGGGTGCTGACCAACCGCAAACCGGAACATCGCAAAGGCAAGGTGCAATTAATTGATGCGACCGAGTGGTTTCAGCCGCTACGCAAGAACCTTGGCAAGAAAAATTGTGAACTCGCAACAAAAGATATTGAAAGAATTTGTGAAACTTTTCTCTCCTTCAAGAAAAGCGAACAAAGCAAAATCTTCGACAACAAAGCATTCGGCTATTGGAAAGTTACCGTTGAACGCCCGCTACGCATCAAGGGGGCCGACCCGAATCACATCTACAAAGCCAAAGAGATTAAGGAACTCAAAGAGTCAGCCGAGCGCGAGGAAGACGCTCCACCACTCATCAAGAAAATCCACAAGAAGGGCGTCAAATCGGACCCGCTACACGGTTTGTTTGAGGCAACTGTCAACGGCACATCTACTGTAGTTGAATACGAACCAGACGCCGATTTGCGTGACACCGAACAGATTCCGTTACTGGAGGAAGGCGGCGTCGAAGACTTTCTGCAACGCGAAGTGTTACCCTATGCACCCGATGCATGGTATGTATCAAGCAGTATGAAAATCGGTTATGAAATCAGTTTTACCCGCTACTTTTATAAGCCGCAACCGATGCGTAGTTTGGATGAGATTCGGGCTGATATTCTGGCGGTAGAGCGGGAGAGTGAGGGGTTGGGTGAGATCGTTGGAGGCGACAAAAATGACTAAACCAGAGCCAGACATACAGATCATCAAAACACGAGATGATCATAACGCAGTGCATTTGCGCCGTGATACCAACGGTAAACCCCACGAGCAGTTCAAAATCACGGGCGATACGCAGTGTTCCTGGGCAAAGTCAGACAAGGCCTTTGGTGCCGAAACACTTCGGACTCGAATCGAGCCGTGGGTCACTGCCTTGGTTCAGTCTGAACATCTGTCTTTGCTTATTGGGTCGGGCTTGACCCACGCTGTCCACGGACTGGCAATCAGCAAGGAATTACCCTGTATGAAACCCGCCACCTTCAATACTCATGGCGACATGATCACAAAAGAGGCCAATCGCACAGCTGAGGCGGCTGGGCGGGAATCTGGGAACTTCGAGGATCAGATCCGGGTCGCCAATGAACTGCTTCGAGGCTTGGAGATTATTGCAGTGGGAAAACTAGAGGACGCTACCGAACGTAAGCAAGTGCTCGGCTTGCAGGAAGACATAGCGAATGCCCTTCGATCGTTCACCGACTCAATCCTTGAAGGTGAACGCGATTTCGCGCTGGCTGGCGCTGAGAATCGCGAGAAAGCATTCACCTATCTGGTCCGTTTCCTGATGAGCTTTGCCAGCCGTACCGGCACCCGCGAGCGTTTGCAGATATTCACAACAAACTACGACCGTTTCATCGAGGTTGGTGCGGATATAGCGGGGCTACGTCTCATCGACCGCTTTATCGGCACATTGGCACCGGTGTTTCACGCATCACGTCTCAATGTAGACATGCACTACAACCCGCCGGGTATTCGCGGGGAACCGCGCTATCTCGAAGGTGTGGCACATTTCACAAAGTTACATGGCTCCGTCGACTGGATAGACTTTGATAGAGCAATACGGCGGATTGGCTTGCCCTTTGGTTCCACGGATATGAAGCCCTACTTGGATGTAGCAGGTATGGAAGGCGTCGATGCAAAAGGCGTGATGGTATATCCCAACGCTGCCAAGGATCGCGAGACAACATCTTATCCCTATGTAGAGTTGTTTCGGGACTTCGCCGCATCAATCTGTCGTCCAAACAGCACCGTAATTTGTTACGGCTATGGTTTCGGCGACGATCATATTAATCGTGTCCTTGAGGATATGCTGACAATCCCATCAACGCACTTGGTTGTCGTTGCCTATGGCGATCCCTATGGCCGTATGATGCAAACGTACAAACGGCATACTCAGCAAATCACGCTCATGATCGGCAACCACCTCGGCGACCTACAGACGCTCGTCGATCACTACCTGCCGAAGCCAGCTATCGATCGCACGACCGTCCGCATGGCAGATTTGCTCAAGGTCCGCTCGTCGACTGTCGACAACGGTCCCGGCAAACCCACAACGGACAAAGATGACTCCGGGTCATGAATCAAACTCCTTTTGAGCAAGTAAGTGCGCTTCGTATCGGCATGGTCGATTTCGTATCTCCGGATGAAATCAAGGTTCTCCTCGATATTGATGCCCCTGAATCCGTTGCTCTGAATACCGGTGCGCTCCGCCCGTTCCCCAGGGTGAATGGTTACCTCCTGATCCCGGTTGACGAGGCACTTCTCGTCGGTCAAGTCGAATGGCTGACTGTCGAACGCTCGGCCTTCCCAAAACGACGTGGGATGCAGGACTTTGGGCTGGTAGATCTTCCTTATCCGCTCCGCAAATTGCGGTTCAATCCGCTGGGCACACTGCGCAAACTCGTGTCGGAAGGTGGATTGGACCTACACCCGGAGTATGCCTTTAGGCGAGGCGCTGATGCCTTGCCATCAGTCGGTGCAACCGTCGTACTCCCCACAGAAAAACAGCTTCGCTCGATTGTCGAGTCAGGCGAGCAGCGTCGGGTAAAAATCGGCACAAGCCCGCTGGCCGGCGATGCAGAAGTACGAATTGATCCCAACCGCATGTTTGGACGCCATCTTGCCGTGCTCGGTAACACAGGCAGTGGCAAATCCTGCTCTGTAGCTGGGCTGATCCGCTGGAGCATGGAAGAGGCAGTGCAAGCACATAAGCAGAATCGCCCCAACGCCCGATTCATCGTGCTGGACCCAAACGGAGAGTATTCACGTGCTTTCAGTGGTGACGACGTGGTCAAAGCACGAATCTTCAAGGTGAACCCGTCCGAAGGCGAGTTTGATCTCAAAGTGCCGCTGTGGTTCTGGAACAGTGCGGAGTGGTCATCTTTTACGCAGGCAAGCGCAAGGACACAGCGGCCATTGCTCCGGCGGGCGTTACGTGAAGTCAAAGCTGGGCGCACTGGCGTTGGCACAGAAACCAATGAAGATAAAAAATTGGCTTTGCGAAGATATCTCTCGTCAAGATTAATTACCATTCGGAAGTCTGCCCGTTCAGGTCTCTTTCAGACGGAAGAGACCAAGTTTGGCTTCCGATTGAAAGCCATTCTTGATGATCTAGAGAAAAAATGCGAAGAATTCTCAGCTCATGGCATCGAAAGTATCACAGATGCTATTAAATCCGCATTGGAAGCAACTACACATACCTTCACCGACAAAGAGACTGGCAAACCAGTCGAGTATTACCGTGCATTTACGGAAACTCATATCAATCAAATCGAGGAAGCGTTGCGAACAGCTCTCGATGGGATCGGCGGCATTATCCATCATGAAGGTCCCGATGAAGATGTTCCGCTGGCTTTTAGTGGGACAGATTTAGCAGACCACATAGAGATTCTTGCCGAGGATGAAAATGTAATCCAGTATCTGGATTTTTTGATAACTCGCATCCGTTCGTTTCTTGCAAGCCCTCAGATGAGGACTATCATCGAGAACGAAGATGACCTCACTCTTGAAGATTGGTTGTCTGACCACATCGGTGAAAGCAATGCTCAGAACGGATGCGTATCAATCATAGATTTGTCGCTTGTGCCCACTGAAATTGTTCATGTAGTCACCGCCGTGATAGCCCGTATGACCTTCGAATCTCTTCAGCGCTACGTCAAAGAAAACGGAGCCTCGCTTCCCACGGTGCTGGTGATGGACGAGGCGCATACTTTTGTCAAGCGTTACAAGGAGGATATCGAGAACCAGGATGCTGCCAGTATCTGTTGTCAGGTTTTTGAGCGCATCGCCCGCGAAGGAAGGAAGTTTGGCCTCGGCCTTGTCTTGTCTTCCCAGCGGCCATCTGAACTCTCACCCACAGTACTGTCGCAGTGCAATTCTTTTCTACTCCATCGGATCAGCAATGACCGCGACCAGGACCTCGTCCAGCGGTTCGTTCCAGATAATTTGCGAGGACTTCTTCGCGAGCTGCCCTCTCTGCCGTCCCAAAATGCTATTTTGCTCGGCTGGGCATCGGAGCTTCCTGTTCTGGTGAAGATGAATGACCTGCCTCAGTCACAACAACCCCGTTCCGACGACCCAGATTTCTGGGGTGTTTGGGTAGGTCAAGATGATGCAGGTACCCCCATCTCGCGGGAAGTGGATTGGCAGAGGATCGCCGCCGATTGGCAAGCTGGCCCGGTAGCCGAAAACAGGAGCAAAGAGGAAGATGAAACATGATCATCAACATCAAGCCCTATCCGGCTATGAAGGACTCCAGTATCGAGTGGCTGGGGGAGGTGCCGGCGCATTGGGATGTGCGGCGGCTGAAAGCGGATGTTGCAAATGTGGTCGAGCAGACGGCAGTCGGCGGCGAAGATGATCTGTATGTCGCGCTTGAGCATGTCGAAAGTTGGACCGGGCGCATCCTCACCGACGTAACAGACGCGGCTTTCGATAGTCAGGTTAAAAAATTCAAGGCCGGCGATGTTCTCTTTGGCAAGTTGCGTCCGTATCTTGCGAAGGTCGCCCGCCCTGCTCGCAGTGGCGTCTGCGTTGGTGAGTTTCTGGTGCTGCGCCCTCGGAACGGGAAGCAGTCGGCGGCTTACCTTGAACTGTTCTTGCGCTCGAAGCCGATCATTGATGCCATCAATGCATCCACATTTGGCGCCAAGATGCCGCGAGCGGACTGGACATTCATCGGTGGCCTCGATCAACTCATCCCGCCCCTGGACGAGCAGCGGGGGATTGTGCGGTATTTGGATTGGGTGGGGCGGCGGGTGGGGCGGTTTGTGGGGGCGAAGGAGAAGTTGGTCGGGCTGCTCACGGAGCAGAAGCAGGGCATCATCCATCGCGCCGTCACCCGTGGTCTCAACCCCGATGCTCCCCTCAAACCCTCCGGCGTCGAGTGGCTGGGCGATGTGCCCGCACACTGGGAAGTGCGGCGGCTTCGCTCCGTGGCGAAAATAGTCAGTGGTGCTACTCCTGCGAGCAACACGCCAGAATACTGGGACGGCGACATTGTTTGGCTTACACCCGAAGACTTGGGACGACTGACAAGCCGGCGAATTGACAGCAGTGCTCGACGGCTTACGAACGACGGTTACAAATCTTGCGGAACTACCATTGCTCCTATCGGCAGCATCGCTCTCTCGACACGAGCACCGATCGGGCATATAGGGATTCTGGACATCCCCGCTTGCGTAAACCAAGGGTGCAGGTTGCTTGTGCCGATGAAGGCTATCCAATCCAACTACCTCTACTATGCCCTCGAAGTAGCTCGGGATGACTTGGTATCGTTGGGGCAAGGCAGCACATTCACGGAGCTTTCAAGGTCTAAGCTAGGTGGATTTGCGCTCCCCCTCCCACCCCTCGCCGAACAAACCGCCATCGTCGAGCATCTCGACCGCGCCACCGCCGACATTGACGCCGCCATCGCCCGCACCCGCCGCGAGATCGAACTCGTCCGCGAATACCACACCCGCCTGACCGCCGATGTGGTCACCGGCAAACTGGATGTGCGCGAAGCGGCGGCGCAGCTGCCGGATGAAGCCGGCGAGGCTGAATCGTCGTAAAAACAGCCCATTAAGCCCTGTTTTCCTGCCTTCCAACAGGGGGAAAATGGTTGAGAGGAAGGGGGGTTGAAACATTTATGGTCAATTTGCCATATTCCTCCATCAACCTGTGCCGTGTGTAAGCGTTTTTCCAGATACTATGTGGACTGGAAATACCGCAAATGTCATGTATCCGGGCACACCATCTACTACCGTGACCATTTAGATTGTGTCGGCGGTTCATCGCTGAATTAAAAAGTCATGCCTGACACTGACTGGCGGCTCGTCAACGCTTCTGTCGTGTTGATTGCCAACACCCATAATCCGTCGATAATCAATCCTGATTTTTTGAAGAATAACGGAATTGTGGATGCCGATTTAGAGGTTGCCGGTCCTTCTTTGACCACTCTTGCCGCCGCACAAATTAATTATAAACAGAACGTTTCCTGGATAGTGACCCCTGATCAATGCGTGATAGTCGAGAACGTGCCTTCCGGCTCATCCAATCCTTCCGGTCTGTATAAGTCTGCAGAAAAATATGCTGACGTTCTTAAGCACATCCCCTATGTGGCGATTGGGCTCAACTGGCAAATTATTCTTACGGTGCATGAGAATCCGGTTGACTGGATGAAATCAAAGTTCCTGCGAGACGGTCGGTGGCAACACGAAGTACAGTCAACGGGTCTAAATATTCAGATGAAATCTGAAGATTCTTCGACGTTCTCTTTGACCGTGAATGCTCCAAACAGGCAAATAGAAAATGCGGTGACCGTAGACTGCAATTTTCACTTCGACATTAAGAACAAACCGCACAAGGCAAAAGCCATTATCTCGGTTTTACGCAAGCAAGAAAATTATCAGCAAATCTTCTATGATTATCTGAAAAGATATTTTGTCTCGGAGAAAGCGCGATGACCCGTACGCCAACAGAACATTTTTACGAGGTCGAACAAACCGTCGATTCGTCGAGGAATTTTTCATTGTTATTTGAAGATGGATCTAACTCAAGAGACAACATGACATCGGCAACGCCGATGGAATCCTCGGCTCAAATGTTTCTCGACCAAGTGGCAGGAGTGGCGATCCTAAGAAGATCAAGGGACTTTGAAGAATCTTCCAAACATATGCACGAACACGGGGTCTTGCAAATATCGTTTAATAGACTTGTGGCATTCTCCGGCATCAATCATTACCCGATTTCCAAAGAACAACTGGAGAAACAATTCATTGACTATTTGCAGTCAGACTTGCAAGCCATCACTTTTTCAAAAATCATTTCGCGTCTGCATCTCAAAGGCTTCCCGGAGAGTGCGGCACGAATCAATGAGTTGCGGCAAATGGACGACGATGACTTTGAGGAAGGCGACAAACCTTTATCGGTTGAATCCGCACGCGGTTTCGCCAAATTTATCACCAGATTTGCATGTTTGGGTGAACCAGGTTTGGGACTTTTTTCCACGGGGACGCTGTCCGCGGGCTGGAAAGTGGCGGAGAATAAACATCTGTTGCTTGAATTTTTTGATGACAACAATCTTTGTTTTGCAATGATCAAGCCGGATGAGAGTAACCCGGATGGTAAATTCCGACTGAATGGAAACGGCTCTCAAGAAGCCGTGCTTCGTACTCTGGAAGAAAGCGGCGTAATGAAATGGCGAGAGTAAAGAAACTGAAAGATGGAGACAGCATTCCAGATTCAGATAATGTGGTGCGGTATTGCAGTCCGCGGCATGTGGATAATGGGAAAATTCAGGAATCTGCTTTTGAATTGAAGTCGAAGGAAAAAGGCCTTTCCGTAAACTGGCTGGAATATTTCAATGGCAATATGGACTTTCCGCAACGTCTGCAAGCCATCAGAGATTCCATAGCCTTGAGCATCAAACCAGCGGGAAGATTTGCAAAGATTTCCGTTAGGGCCGCAAAGCAAACTATCCGAGGTCTCTTGATAACGTATCACCCGGATTGGGATAGACACAATCCTTCACACGCACACATCCGCCTTCCCGACAAAGATGAAAACCGCAGCCACACATTGGAATTGGCGCATCTTGTCGGTCCCAACGATATTTTCCCCGCAGTCCCCGAGTAAATCGGCCAGAGGCATTTCCGGAAATGCCGGCTACCACCGACACCACCGAACGCGGCCTTGAACGGCTCATCTGCACGGCGCTGACGGGGCACCCCTGTGACCCGCCTGTCGCAAATAGCGTGGAGATACAGCAACCCGCCTACGGCGGTGTGGGCTGGATATGCGGCAACCCGCGTGACTACAATCGGGACTACTGCTTGGATTTGGCCCAACTATCGGCTTTTTTGTCGATAACCCAGCCAGAAATGGTTGCGACGTTGGACCTGCTCAATGACAGCCCGACGCACCGCGGATTTTTAGCACGTCTTGAGAGCGAAATCACCAAACACGGCACCATCGCCGTCTTGCGCAACGGGATTGATCACGAAGCGCACCATGTTGATTTATTTTATGGCACACCGTCGCGTGGCAATCGGAGGGCCGAGGAATTGCATGAAAAGAATGTGTTCTCCATTACGCGGCAACTGCAATACAGCAACACCGATCTTCATAACGCACTGGACATGGGATTGTTCGTCAACGGTCTTCCAGTGTTCACGTTTGAGTTGAAAAACAACCTGACAAGGCAAACCGTACATGATGCGGTACAACAATACAGATGCGACCGCGATCAGAAAGAGAAACTGTTCAATTTTGGACGATGCGTGGCGCACTTTGCAGTTGATGAGCAGGAAGTTAGATTCTGCACTCACCTGCGGGGTAAGGCATCATGGTTTTTGCCTTTCAACCGAGGCTGGAACGACGGCGCGGGCAACCCACCAAATCCGGATGGACTCAAGACCGACTACCTGTGGCGCGAGGTACTGACCCGCGAAAGTTTGACCAATATCCTCGAAAACTACGCGCAGGTGGTCACAACGAAGGATGACCGGACCGGCAAAAAGAAAAAGAGGCAGATCTGGCCGCGCTACCACCAACTTGATGTGGTGCGGCGTCTGCTTTCCGATGCCGAAGAAAAAGGCACAGGACAGCGTTACCTCATTCAGCACTCGGCAGGTAGCGGAAAATCCAATTCCATCTCGTGGCTGGCACACCAACTGATTGGTCTTGTCAAAAATGGCAAACCAATATTCGATTCAATCATCGTTGTCACCGACCGGCGCATTCTCGACCAGCAGATCAAGGAAACCATTAAGCAGTTTGCGCAAGTAAGCGCGACGGTAGGCCATGCGGACCGCTCCGGTGATTTGCGCAAGTTCCTTGAGACGGGCAAGAAAATCATCATCTCCACGGTGCAAAAATTTCCGTTTATTCTGAGCAAGATCGGCAATGAACAGCGCGGACGGCGCTTTGCGATCATCATTGACGAAGCACATTCAAGTCAGGGCGGCAAGACCAGCACCGCCGTGGCACAGGCATTGGGGGAAGCGGGCGAAGAGGCGGAACATGAAACATTTGAAGACCAGATTAACCGCTTGATGGAATCGCGCAAGTTGTTACCCAATGCCAGTTACTTCGCCTTCACTGCCACCCCAAAGAACAAAACACTGGAACTATTTGGCGCTCCGGATTCCCAGCCGGACGGTACCGTAAAGCACCATCCTTTCCACAGCTACACGATGAAGCAGGCCATTCAGGAAGGTTTCATTCTGGATGTACTTCGGCATTACACGCCGGTGAACAGTTACTATCGACTGGTAAAAACAGTTGAGAGCGATCCCGAATTTGACACCAGAAGAGCCAAGAAGAAACTCCGTCGCTATGTCGAGGGGCACGATTACGCCATCCGACTCAAGGCCGAGATCATGGTTGACCATTTCCATGAACAGGTACTCGCACCCCGCAAGATTGTCGGACAGGCGCGAGCAATGGTAGTAACGAGTAGCATTGAGAGGGCGATACAGTATTTTCACGCCATCCGTGAGTATCTGACCGAGAGAAAAAGCCCGCATCGGGCCATCGTCGCCTTCTCCGGCAAACATGATTACAGAGACGGCAATGTGACCGAATCCTCGCTCAACGATTTTTCTTCAAACCAGATTGCCGACAAAATCCGGGAAGACCCGTATCGATTTCTGATATGCGCCGACAAGTTCCAGACCGGATACGATGAGCCCCTGCTACACACGATATACGTGGACAAACCCCTCTCCGGTATCAAAGCAGTGCAAACTCTTTCGCGTCTCAATCGGGCACATCCCATGAAACATGATGTTTTTGTACTCGATTTCATGAACGACGTTAATACGATTCAATCTGCATTTGCGGATTATTATCAAACCACCATCCTTTCGCAGGAAACCGATCCGAACATCCTGCATGACCTCAAAGCCGAACTTGATGGCTATCAGGTATACGGCACCGAACAGTTGAATGATTTTGTCGAACGATTCCTGTCGGATGAGCCTAGGGAACAACTTGATCCCTTGCTTGACGTCTGTGTCGCGGTATATTTGAAACTTGATGAGGATGGTCAAGTAGAGTTCAAGGGGAAAGCCAAGGCTTTCCTGCGCACGTATGCTTTTCTGGCGTCCGTCCTGCCCTACGCCAAGGCAGAGTGGGAAAAACTTTCGATATTGCTGCAATTGCTCACACCAAAACTGCCGTCGCCAAAAGATGAAGACTTGTCAAAAGGCATACTTGAAACGATCGATATGGACAGTTACCGGGTCGAAAAGCAAGCCGTTCGAGCCATTCAGTTGTCGGATACAGACGCGGAGATTGACCCATTGTCCGCAGAAGGAGCAGGGCCCAGGCCAGAGCCGGAACCTGACCGGCTGTCAAACATTATCAGACAATTCAATGACCGGTTTGGAAACGTCAACTGGGCCGATACAGATCGTGTGCAGCAATTGATTACCAAAGAAATCCCGGCGACGGTCGAGAAAGACGAAGCCTACAGGAACGCCCGTCAGAACTCCGACGAACAGAATATCCGCATTGAATTTGACCGGGCGCTGGAACGGGTGGTGACCGGTCGATTGCAGGACGATGCTCAACTTTACAGACAATTCTACGATAACCAAGATTTCCAACGCTGGATGAGGAACGCCATATACACCATCATACGCGAACGTTCATTTCCTCTTAACCCGCACACGCCATGACCACCGCCCACTCCCCCCTCCACACCGCCTCCATCATCGGCGCCGGGGCGTGGGGCACGACGCTGGCGCGGCATTTGGCGAACCGGGGGGTTGCGGTGCGACTGTGGGCGCGCGAGGAAGAGGTGGTCGAACAGATCAATCGCAAACGGGAGAACGCGCTGTTTCTGCCTGGGGTCGAGTTGCCGGCGACGGTCGCCGCCGTGCATTCGCTTCACGAGGCGGTGGCGGGAACCGACCTCATCATCCTGGCGGTGCCGTCTCATGCCATGCGGTCGGTGGTCACGGAACTGAAGCCCGCGCTCGACTCGCCGGCCGGGCCGCCGCCGGTGGTCGTGGCGTCCAAGGGCATCGAAGAAGGTTCGCTGTTGTTGATGTCCCAGGTGCTCGACGACCTGCTGCCCGCCGACTGGGCGACGCGCATCACCGTGCTCACGGGACCGAGTTTTGCGTCGGAAGTGTGCCGGGACAAACCGGCGACGGTGGTGCTGACCGGGCACGCCGAACTGACGGCGCGCCTGCAATCGGTGTTCATGTCCGCGTCGTTCCGGGTCTACACCGGGACCGATCTCATCGGCGCGCAGTTGGGCGGCGCGCTGAAAAACGTCATGGCCATCGCCGCCGGCGTGGTGGACGGACTGGACCTTGGCCTGAACGCGCGGGCCGCGCTGATTACCCGCGGCCTGGCCGAGATGGTTCGGCTGGGCGCCGCACTCGGCGCCGACGTGTCGACGTTCTATGGCTTGTCGGGTTTGGGGGACCTGATTTTGACCGGGACGGGGTCGTTAAGTCGGAATCACGCCGTCGGCTTGCAAATGGCGAAAGGTCACACGCTGGAAAAAATTCTACAGGACACCGTCACGGTGGCCGAGGGCGTGCGCACCACAAAAGCCGCCGTGGCGCTGGCGCAACGGCACCGGGTGGAGATGCCGATTGTGCAATGCGTTCACGCGGTGTTGTTCGACGGGAAACCGCCGGCGCGCGTCGTCGCCGACCTGATGGCCCGGCCGGCCAAAGAGGAAACGCCGGGCGCCACGCCCCCGCACGCGCCCTAGCGCCGGCCCGCCGCCATGGACCCCGCCACAATTCACGCGCTCCTCACGTCGGTGCGGAACGGCTCGGTGTCGGTGTCGAACGCGCTTCGACAACTGCGCACCCTGCCCTACGCCGACCTGGGTTTTGCCAAAGTGGATCACCATCGCGCGTTGCGCCACGGCGCGCCGGAGGCGATTCTCTGCGACGGCAAAACCAACGCACAGATTCTGACCATTGCCCGGAAACTGCTGGCGGCCAACACGCCCGTGCTGGCCACGCGCGCCGACGCCGCCGCCGCGCGCGCGCTCACACGCATCAGCCGGAAGGCGGTGTATCACCGCGCCGCCCGCGTCGTGGTGATTCCGTCGAGACCGCCACGCCCGCTCCGGGGCGACGTGGTGATTGTCACCGCCGGCACCGCGGATATTCCGGTGGCGGAAGAAGCCAGGGTCACCGCCATGACGCTGGGGAGCGCGGTGGACACCGTGTTTGACGTGGGCGTGGCCGGGGTGCACCGCCTGTTCGATCAGATCGACCGGCTCCAACGCGCCCGCGCGGTCATCGTCGTGGCGGGGATGGACGGGGTGTTGCCGAGCGTGGTCGGCGGCCTGATCGCCACACCGCTGATCGCCGTGCCGACCAGCCGGGGATACGGCGCGCACTTCGGCGGGCTGGCCCCGCTCCTGACCATGTTGAACGCCTGTTCCGGCGGCATCGGCGTGGTGAACATCGACAACGGATTCGGCGCCGGTCATCTGGCGCATCGCATCAACACGCTGGGCGACGGTGATCAGGTCGCGTCGTCGGAGGGTTGACCCGCCGCGTTCGGGCGCGCATCGTCCGGCGTCCGGGGATTCGCGCTCGCGCCGGCATCGGTGTCGGTGTCGGTCGACGGCGCGGAGTCGGAACGCGGCGGCGATGTCACCGGCGGCGGCGCGCCCGCATCGACCGGCGCGGGCGGGGTCGGCGGCGTCACCGTGGTCGGCGTCGTCACCACAGTCGACGGCTCCACCGCGGCCTCCGGCGGCGGCGCCACGTTCAGCGTGCCTCGCTCAAACCGCGAGACAGTTGTGGCCTGCAGAAACCCGTTCTGCTCGACCATGAGTTTGGCCCGGACGGCATAGGCGTACGTACCGGGACGCACGTACCGGCGGTGTTGATCTTTGCCGTCCCAGATCAGCGTGATCCGCTTGAGCGGTTTCCCGTCCTCCATCACCACGTCGTCCAGGGTTTGCCGATCAACGACAAACCGGATGGAACGTTCGGACGGGGACCCGATGAGGGACGACACTTCGATGATCTCCGCCCCGCCGAGGCTGTCGGGCAACTCCACGGTGACCGTCAGGGTCAGCGACGACTCCGGGCCGGGAATAAACGGCACGGGCGAGGGCGTGACGTTCACGATGGCAAGCGGCGGAGGCGCCGGCGGCCGTTTCCGTCTGGCGTCAATCTCCTCCGGCGCCGTCAGCCACGCCAGCAACGCCAGCGCCACCACGCCCACGAAAGACGGCCGTGTGCGTGGCCGCCGGGCACACGGCCGCCGGACGTATGGCCGCCGGACGTGTGGCCGCCGGGCGCGCGCCCACCGCGTCATGTGCGGGCCGGGCGTCATGGCTTGTCATCTGGGACATGCATCGGGAACGGGACGGTGACCATCGCGCGCATCCTTTCTCGCGGCACACTTCACGCCCCGTCCCGCGCAGGGTCCGAGCGACCGGGGACGCGACGGGGCCGGGAGCGCCGCCGTGTCATTGCGCGGGACGGGGCGTATGGGCTTACATACCGTGACGCGGACGTTCCGTCAAGGGTGTCCGCACCGGTACATCGCGGAACGGAGTCGACATGCATCTTCACTTTGATTGTTTTTCCGGCGTCAGCGGGGACATGATTCTGGGCGCGCTGGTGGACGCGGGCCTCTCACCGCGCGCCCTTCGCAAGGGCCTCACCGCGCTGCCGGTGTCCGACTATCGACTCACAATCTCCAAGGTGCGTCGCGGCGCGATTCATGCGACGAAAGTGGACGTGGTCATCGCGCGGCGTCAGACCGCGCCCCGGTCCTGGCCGCGCATCCGGCGTCTGCTGGCCGCGAGCCGGCTGCCGCCGTGGGTGAAAACACAATCGCTGGCGGTGTTCGAGCGCATCGCCGACGCGGAAGGCGCCGTCCACGGGCAGGCCCCCGCCAAGGTGCATTTTCACGAACTGGGCATGACGGATTCGCTGGTGGACGTCGTGGGCGGGCTGCTGGGCTGTCACGCGCTGGGCGCGCGAACGTTCAGCGCAACGCCCGTCAACGTGGGGTTCGGCATGATGAAGAGCGGCCATGGCGTCCTGCCGGTGCCCGGCCCCGCCGTGGCGGCGCTGGCCAAAGGCTGTCCCATATATTCACGCGGTCCCGAAATGGAACTGACCACCCCGACCGGCATGGCCCTGCTGACCACGCTGACGCGCACCTTCGGTCACCTGCCGCCCATCGTCACCGGCGCCGTCGGCTACGGAGCGGGCACGGCCAATCCGTGCGGGTGGTCGAACGTGTTGCGGGTGTTTGTGTCCGCCGCCGCCGACGCCGACGCGACGCCGGAAACGGACGTGGTCGTCCAGTTGGACACCGGCATCGACGACATGAATCCTCAACTGTACGACGCGGTCATGGAGCGCCTGTTTGCCGGCGGCGCGCTGGACGTCAGTGTGACGCCGACCATGATGAAGCGCCAACGCCCCGGCGTGCTGCTCACGGTGCTGGCCCGTCCCGAAGAGGCCGGCGCATTGACGCACACGCTGTTTCGTGAAACCACCACGCTCGGCGTGCGCAGCCGGTTCGTCGGCCGGACGACGCTGGCGCGATCGATGCGCACCGTTCGATTGCCGCAGGGCCGCGTGCGAGTGAAAGTCGTACACGCGCTCGACGGCCCGCAGTACCGGCCCGAATATCAGGACTGCCGCGCCCTCGCCGACAAAACCGGCCTGCCGGTGCGGGACATCATCGACACGGTGATGCGGAAACTGTCCTGACTCCCGCGCGCCATGTCCAGGCCCATCACACCACGGCCCGCGCTGGCCATCACCATGGGCGACCCGGCCGGTATCGGCCCGGAGGTGATTGTCAAAGCGCTGGCGTCGCCGGCGGTGTGGCGCGTGTGTCGTCCCGTGGTCATCGGCTCCGTGCCGGTGTTTCGACGCGAACTCCGCCGTCTGCGTTCCGAGTTCACCGTGACGCCGGTGACGAATCCGCTGACGGACGATGCGGACGCGGCGCAACCGGCGGCGTCGCCGACGGCGCGCCCGACAACGTGGCCGGCGGCGCGCCGTGGCCAACTCCCGGTGTGCGATCCCCTGACGACACCGCTGGGCCGATTCCGCCGGGGCCACTCCGCCCGCGGTCCCGGTGCGGCGTCGGTCGCCTGCATTCACGCAGCCGTGCACCTGGCCCGCGCCGGCCACGTCGCCGGCATGGTCACGGCGCCTATTAATAAAGAGGCCATTCATCTCGCCGGGTATGCGTACCCCGGCCATACGGAACTTCTCGCCGACCTGACGAAGGCGAAACAGGTCGGGATGATGCTCACGGGCGGGCCGTTGAAAATCCTGTTTGTCACCACGCACCAGTCGCTCCGCAGCGTGCCCGGCGCGCTGACGGCCGCGCGTGTGTTCCGGTCGATTCGACTCGCGCATCACGCCCTGCGCTCGTCGTTCGGCGTCGCCCGGCCCCGCATCGGCGTGGCGGGGCTGAATCCCCACGCCGGCGAACACGGGTTGTTCGGCCACGAAGAACGCGCGGTCATCGCGCCCGCCGTGCGCCGCGCCGCACGCGCCGGCATCCGCGCCACCGGCCCCCTGCCCGCCGACACCCTGTTCGGCGCCGCCGCGCGCGGCACGTACGACGCGGTCGTGGCCATGTATCACGACCAGGGATTAATCCCGCTCAAAACCGTGGCCTTCGGTCGATGCGTCAACCTGACCGTCGGCCTGCCGATTATCCGCACCTCCGTCGACCACGGCACCGCCTACGACATCGCCGGCAAAACCCAGGCCGACCCAACCAGTTTGCTGGAAGCCATCAAGTTAGCCGCCAGACTCGCCGGCGGGAAGAACCGGCGGCAGGCGTGAACAACGCGCACCGGCACACCTGACAACTCGACATCCCCGTCCGTCATTCCCGACATTTTTAATCGGGAATCCATCTTTCAGTTGTCCCTTCCTTTGGTTAGGACAAGGAAACAGAAGGATGGATTCCCGACTACTAACGTCGGGAATGACGGAGGGAGGGGACGGGAATAACGGAAGGAGGAAACACGCGAACGACGGAGGCGGACATGACGGCGGGGGCGGTGTTCTTGTCGCTGCGGGGCCATGGCGGGCAATGCCGACTTGAGACTGGACGGTGTCTTGCTCTATAAAGAGCGCATGAGTGCCCCGACCGGCATGACCACCCCCACTATCCAAATCGCCCCCTCGATTCTTTCCGCCGACTTTGCGCGGCTGGCGGATGAAGTCGCGGCGGTGGAGGCCGCGGGGGCGGATATGCTGCATGTGGACGTGATGGACGGGCATTTTGTGCCCAACCTGACGGTCGGGCCGCCGGTGGTCGAGGCGTTGCGCAACATTACCGCGTTGCCGCTGGACGTGCATCTGATGATCACAAATCCCGACGACCGCATCGCCGACTTCGCGCGCGCCGGTGCGTCGTATCTCACGGTGCATACGGAAACCTGCCCGCATTTGCACCGCACCATCCAAAGCATCAGGGAACAGGGCGTGAAGGCCGGGGTGACGCTCAATCCCGCCACGTCCCTCACCACGCTCGAAGACGTGGTCGCCGACGTGGACATGGTGCTGATCATGTCGGTCAATCCGGGATTCGGCGGGCAGGCGTTCATTCCCGCGTGCCTCGATAAACTCACCCGTGCCAGACAGATGATCGACCGGGCGGGCGGACGCGCCGTGCTGGAAGTGGACGGCGGGATCAAGGTGGACAACGCCGCCGCCGCCGTCAAGGCCGGCGCCGACGTGCTGGTCGCCGGGTCGGCGATTTTCAACAGCCCCGTGTATGCCGACGCGATCGCCGCCTTCCGCGCCGCCGCCCGCACCGGCGCCCGGTCCGCATGAACTCCGCGTCCGACAGTCTGCACCCGCTGGAGATCACCCTCCTGGCGGCGCTGGGGCAATCCGCCGACGCCCCGTCTTCCGATGACGAGTTGCGGGAACGTTCGCAACTGGCGCCGTCGCAAATCAGCATGGCCCTGGGCTGGCTGCAGGCGAAGACGTTAATCCGCGTTCATGCGGAAACCGTCACGGTCTGGGTGGGACTGACGGAGGTGGGGCGCGGGTATCTGGTCACCGGGTCGCCGCCGGAATGGCTTGTGCAACGGTGCCGGCAGGGCGCGCACGAAGGCCGGCCGCTCACGGTGCAAACGTTGCAGGACGCGGACACGTTTCCTCCTTCGGACATCAGCCGCGCCATCGGCCTTCTGAAACAGGAAGGCGCCATCCGTCTCACCGCCGGCGGTCACGTGGAACCGACCGGGGCGGCAAGTCCCACGGCGGAACGGTTCGCCGCGTTGCTGAACCAACTGCGCGAGCGCCGGCGGGAGTTGCCGTCCTTTGCCCCCGACGAACAAACCCTGCTGCGGCAGTACGCGGTCAAACGGGGCAGCGCGCAGAAACCGTTTCGGATCGAGGAACGCATCCGGCGCGAATACGTTCTGACAGAGGACGGCAAAGCGGCGGCGCAACGTTGCCGGGCCGAGGCCGCGGACGGCCGTGGCGCCGTGAACGACGTGGCCCAACTGACGCCCGCCATGCTGAAAGACGGCTCCTGGCGCGGCGCGCGGTTTCGAAAATACACCATCAGTTTGCGGCCGCCGCGCGTCGCGCCCGGCCGGCGGCATCCGTACCGGGCCTTTCTGGATCTGGTCAAACACCAACTCGTCGGCATGGGCTTTCGGGAAATGCGCGGCCCGCTGGTCGAGACCGAGTTCTGGAACATGGACGCCCTGTTCATGCCCCAGTTCCATCCGGCCCGCGCCATTCACGATGTGTACTTTGTGAAAACGCCCACCCATGCGGCGCGCATTGACGAACCGTTTTTGTCCAGCGTGGCCGCCGCGCATGAGCACGGCGGCGACACGGGGTCGCGCGGGTGGGGCTACCGGTACGACGCCGAGCGGGCGCGGCGGTTAATTTTGCGCAGTCAGGGCACCGCCGTGTCGGCGCGCACGCTGGCGTCGAAGCCGCTGGTCCCCGGCAAATATTTTTCCATGGCCCGGTGTTTTCGCTACGACCAGGTGGACGCGACCCATGCCACGGATTTTTTTCAGGTGGAAGGTATTGTCCTGGGCGACGAAATTCATTTCCGCACGCTGTTGGGATTGCTGACGTTGTTCGCAGAAGAAATGGCGCAGGCCAAAGAGCGCGCGTTTCTCCCCGCGTATTTTCCGTTCACGGAGCCGTCGGTGGAACTGCACGTCCGGCACGCGCAACTCGGCTGGATGGAACTGGGCGGCGCGGGGCTGCTGCGGCCGGAGGTCACGCGGCCGCTGGGCGTGACGGCGCCGGTGATTGCCTGGGGCCTGGGGCTGGACCGCATGGCGATGGTGGCGCTCGGCCTGCATGATATTCGAGACCTCTTTTCCACGGACCTTGAAAAAATCCGCGCCCTGCGCGGGCGGTTTGCCTGACAACGCGGCACGGCCGGTGAGACCGTGACGCGCGGGCGCGCGCATCGACACATGACGACACCGGCGGCGGGACACACCTGATGCCCACGATTTCATTTTTGCGCAAAGACCTGGAACGGTTCCTCGGACGCGCCGCCGCGCCGGAGCAACTGGAGTCGTGGCTGCCGCTGGTCAAAGGGGAACTCAAGGATGTGAACGCCGCCACCGGCGAAATGCGGATCGAGTTGCAGGACAGCAACCGGCCGGATTTGTGGAGCGTGGAAGGCATTGCGCGGCAGATTCGAATCAAGGCGGAGGGGGCGCCGCGCGCGTATCCGTTTGTTCAACGCAAAACCCGGCCCGCGCGACGGGTGGTGGTGGGCAACGGCATGGACAAGGTGCGCCCGTTCGTGGCGGCCTGCGCGGCCACGGGAATGCCCGTCACCGAAGAGGACCTGGCGCACCTCATTCAGACGCAGGAGAAACTCGCGGACGGATACGGGCATCGACGCCGAACCGTCTCGGTGGGGTTGTACCGCCTGCCACGGATTCAGTTCCCGGTCACCTATGAACTGGTGAAACCCACGGAAGCGCGTTTCACCCCGCTGGGGTTTTCCGAACCGATGACGCTGAAGGACATTCTGGCGGCGCATCCCAAAGGCATCGAATACGGGAGCATTCTGGCCGGCCAGCCGTTGCTGCCGCTGCTGCGGGACAAGGCCGGCGAGGTGTTGTCCCTGCCGCCCATTATTAACAGCGCGGACATCGGGCAGGTCGAGCCGGGAGATTCGGAACTCTTTGTCGAAGTGACCGGCACCGACGCGCACATGGTGCTACTGACGCTCAACATTTTTGCCGTGAACTTCGCCGACCGCGGCGCCGCCGTTGAGCCGGTCGAGATTCAGTATCCCTATGACACGCCGTGGGGCACGTCGGTCGCCACGCCCCGCGACATCAATGACGCGCAGCGCGTGCCGCTCAAGTCGATTGAAGACGCGCTCGGCTTGGCGATGGACGCGGACATGGCGCGCGACGCCCTGCGGTCATACGGGTACGACGTGACAACCGCGCGGGACGCGCTGACGGTACGGCTGCCGTGCTATCGCCACGACCTGATGCATCCGGTGGACGTGGCGGAAGACGTGGCGATCAGCCGGGGGTATGACTCGTTCACGCCGGTGATGCCGGCGCACTTCACCGTTGGCGCGTTATCGGAGATCGAGCGAATGTCCGACCACTTGCGCGATCACATGATCGGGCAGGGGTTTCAGGAAATGTGTTCCAATATTTTGATGTCCCGCGAAGAGTTGGTGGAGCGCATGAGACTGACCCCGGCGGACGGCGACCGGGTCGTGGAAGTGGACAACGTCATGTCGCAGAGTTTTTCGTGCCTGCGCTCATGGATCGTGCCGTCGCTGTTGCGCATCGAAGCCGCCTCGCCACGGGCGTTTTACCCGCACCGCCTGTTTGAAATCGGCGAGGTCGAGCGGCCCGACGCCGGCACGGTCACGGGTTCACGCACACGAACACGGCTGGCAAGCCTCATCGCCCATCCCCACGCCAACTTTTCCGAAACACACACCTGCCTCGACGTGCTGATGTTTTATCTCATGCGCGACTACGCGCTTGAACCCGTCGACCACAACTCCTTCATGGAAGGCCGCGCGGGGACGATTCTCTGCAACGGCCACCCCATCGGCCTCATCGGCGAACTGCATCCGGCGGTGCTGGAAAACTGGGGCATCTCGATGCCGGTGTCGGTGTTTGAGATTGAGGTGGATTCGTTGTGTGGGGAAGAGGGGGCGGGGTCATCTTCAACATCCGGCTGACCAACCCCGGTATGTCAAGATACACCCGCTCTGTTCCAAACGCCTCACCAACGCCCTGCGTTTCACATCACCACTTCTTTAACGCGATGATCGTCCGGCACAGGCAAACGCGCGCTCCTTTCCGTCATTCCGCGTCGACGACGTACATTGACCGGAGAACCGTGGGCGCGCGGAATCCATCCGAAAGAGGTCAATGGCAGGATGGAGGAAAGAACGAAGAAACTGAAGGATGGATTCCCGATTAAAAATGTCGGGAATGACGGAAAGAGAGGATTGGGAATGACGGAAGGAAAAACTATCCAATCAGGCGGTCGTATTGCGCGTGGGAACCAATCCAAAACCACTGAATTCCGTCCGGTACGGAAACGCCCAGTGCGCGATAGCGCGGGCCGATACGGACGCTCCAGTAGTCTTCACGTACGCCGGAGATTTTTTTGAGGCACAGCGAAGGGTGGGCGGGATTGCGTTTCAGCAACGCAAAGCGATGGCGCGCCGCGTTTTGGATTTCTATCGGCAAACCGTCCATGCACCGCCAGAAACGCGACGCCGTGGTGTGCTTCAAATTTCCCCGGCGCTGCCGGCCTGATGTTCTTCGACGGCCTCTGCCGCGAAAGATTCCAACTTGCCCTGCGCCGCGTCCTCTTCAATCTGTCGGTCCCAGAGGCCGGCGTCATACTGCACAAACCACTCGCGCAGGCGCCGCAGGTCGGACGCGGGAAGTTCGCGGATGTCTCGCTCGATTTTTTCCACGGTCGTCATCGTAGCGCTCCTTTTGTTCCAGTCCGTCGACGCGAGCGAACGAGGGCAACCTACCCGCCCGCCGTGAAGAATGCAAATGCCCACTCGCCGTTCCTTTCTCTCTTGCCTTGCTTCGCCACACCGGCCTGCGACTGCAAGGCCAACGGCACCCGTTCCCAGGATTCCCCGCCGTCACGACTGCGGAACAGGCCGCCGCCGTTGGTGCCGGCGTAAAACGTGCGCGGGTTGTCGGGATGCGCGGCCAGCGTGCGGATGTTGAGGTGGCTCAACCCGTCGTTGCGGGCGGCCCACGTCGCACCGCCGTCACGGGTTTCGAAGATGCCCCGGCTGGTGCCCATGTACAGATGCCGGCCGTCGCCGCGCTCGAACACGAGGCTGCTCACGTAGAGCGGGCCGAGGGTCGCGGCCAGCGGCGTCCATGTCTCGCCCCGGTTGCGCGTGCGGAACAGGCCCTTCGTGCTCCCCGCGTACACCGTGTCGGGATGGGCCGGGTCGATCAGCAGGGTGTTGATGCCCAGGGCCATGGACGCCATGGTGGCGTCGTCGGGCACCAGGCCATGATTGATTTTGGTCCAACTGTCCGCGCCGTCGGCGCTGCGGTAGACGCCGCCGCTGGTGCCGGCGTAGACCACGGCGGGACGAACGGGGTCCACGGCCAGCGTCACGATAAAATTAATCTCGGTCATGCCGCGCATGTGTTCATGCCAGGATTGTCCGCCGTCCGCGCTCTTGAACACCCCCACCGTCGTCGCTGCGTACAGGATTTGCGTGTCCGTCGGATGCACGACCACCTGATTCACGTTGGCGGAGATGGTGCCCTTGTGCAGGCCGGCGCTGCGGGGCAGCCAGCGCCGCCCGCCGTCGGGACTGTAATACACCCCGTCGGCAAACGTGCCGGCAAAGACGTTGGCGGGGAACCGCGGATCGATCACCACATTCATCACCCGCACGCGGCTCAAACCTTCGGACAGCCGCGTCCACGCCGCCCCGCCGTCGCGTGTTTTATACACGGCTTCTTCCGTGACGATGTAGACGATGCGCGGCTTGGCGGGATGCACGGCCACGTCCACCACGCGGTCGCTGCGCGAACCGCACGCCACCGGCACGGCGAAGAGCAACGTCACGATGACGGCTCGCCGCGCGAGACCGCTCACGCGCCGGCCGGCGGCCGCGTCAACGACCGGACAACGGCTCCGCATACCCGACCAGTTCGACATAGCCCCTGCCGGTCACCGGCGCGCGCCGGTGGTGTCCTTCCACGTCGACCGCCCCTTCCCAATACGTCACCCGCGTGCCGTGTTCGGTGCGCAGTTCCTGATCGGCCAGGACCGGGGTGATCGACACCCGCAACTGCGCCGACGGCACGTTCACGATCCATTGCGCCGGGTATCTCGCCCGGCTGACCGGACTCGTCCAATGCTTCACCGCGCGCACGACGACGTCGTCCCGCGTCAGATGCCTGGTCGAGGCATCGGGAAAGATGAGCGTGCCGCTCGACGCGGGGTCGTGCGACCCGTCGCGGCGGCGCAGGAGATACAGCATCAATTCCATCTTCGAATCAAACTGCACGCTCACCCAATCCCACCCGACCTGATCGTCGCCCAGTTCGCCGGAGCCGAATTCGTGATCCATCCAACTCGTCCCCGTCACGTCGAACCGTTCACCGCGCGCCCGCACCGTGCCGCGCGTCGCCAGGCGCGTGAGCGAATAATAATGCGACGCCTGCCCGGGGGCGGCGCCTTTGCGGCTGATCCCATCCCGTCCGTGAATCACGGGCGGTTTGCGCAGGTCGAGCGTGAGATCCACGCCGACCCCGGCCTCACCGGCGCGCGCGGTGAGATACAGCCGTTGATGATCCTCCGTCGCGGGTTCCAGCCTCCACCGGTCGATCCAGACGTTTATTCGACCGGCATCGGCCCCGGCTTTCCCAAACGCGGCGCGGCTGACTTTTTCGAAAAATTGAAACGCGCCCGCCTCCACGTCGGTGAGGGCGAAATGCGCGGCATACACCTGTCGCAACGCCCACGAGGACGGATGCCGGGTGACGCGCGGGTCATCGATGGTCTTGCGGAAAAACGTGAGTTCGTAGCCGAACCGGCGCGCCGAGCGGTCGGACAGGTGGCCGGTGACGTACCACCACTCCAGCCCATACCGCTCATGGGCGCCGTGATCACGCGGAAAGGCATAGACGTATCCGGGGAGGGCCGGTAGCAAGGACGATGCGGTGGTGGTGGCATCGGTGGCGACGGTGGCGACAGTGGTGGTGGTGGCGACCGGCACGGTCGATGCCGGCGGTGTGTCGGCGGTGGTGGTGGCGTCGACCATCGATACGGGCGGCGGCATCAACACAGGCGGTGACGGCGGCGGCGCGGCCCACGCCGGCCCGGCGCACGCGATCACGACACCGCACCACCACATCGCCGCACGCCGTCGTTGAGTCATGCCGCACCACACGGCCACGGCTTATATCATGCCGCCACGCGGCGCGCAATCGACTTTCTTGTCCGTCAAACAGAAGGACGGAAAAAGAAGGATGGATTCCCGATTAAAAACGTCGGGAATGACGGAAGGAAGGGGACGGGGGCACTGCTCGTCGCAGTGCTTTTCGTGCGCGGCCGGAATGTCGGGAATGACAGAAAGAGGGCGCGCGGGAATGCCGGCCCCCCTCCGTCATTCCCGACATCGTTAGTCGGGAATCCATCCTGCTTTTTTCTTTTCTTCATCCCGTCTTGAATTAGGACAACGGAAAAACAGAAGGATGGATTCCCGACAACTAACGTCGGGAATGACGGAGAGAGGTCGGGAATGACGGAGAGGAAACCGCCGCGCCGGAGTGTTCGTTCCAGGCAAGGCGGGCGACGAGGGGGTGAGGGAGGCGCACGTCGGTGCGTTGACCGAACACACGAGAAGCCCAACGCCGCATGGGACGAACACTCCAAGCGGCAACGCGGACTCGTTGACAGGGCGTTTCGGCGTTGGCTATCGTAGGGCATGATTGAATCGCGTCACACCGCCGCCGAACCTGTTTCGATTCCCGACGTGATTCCGATTTTTCCGCTGCCCAACGTCGTGTTTTTTCCCGACACGTATTTGCCGCTGCATATTTTCGAGCCCCGCTACCGGGACATGATCGCCGACGTTGGAACGACGGACGCCTGCATCGGCATGGCGCTCCTGAAGGACGGAGGGGAACTCGAGTCCGACGGCCATCCCGCCGTCTGCGCGCCGGGCTGCGTGGGACGCATTCACACGATCACCCCGCTTCCGGACGGCCGCGCCAATCTCATCCTGCACGGGCTGGCCCGGTACATCATCGAAGAAGACGTGTGTGACGCGAGTTACCGCAAGGCCAGAATCACCGTGCCGTCCCGCGACCCGTTTCGCGCGCTCGACGACGACGCCCTGCGCGCGACGCTGACGGCGCTGGCGGTGCGGTATCTCCGGGCGCGGCGCGCCCGCGATCTCTGCGCGCTCGTCACCGGCGCCTCGCTCTCGGACGCCGTCCTCGTGAACAGCCTGTCGTCGTGCCTCGACTTGACGACACTGGAAAAACAATTCCTGCTCGAATCGGACAACCTCCGCCGACAGGCCCGCCGCCTGATTGACCTGTTGCGATTCAAACTCGCCGGCGCCACGCCGTCGTCGGAAGGAACGTGATGTCTCCCGACGCCGCGATCGACGTGTCGAATCTGGGGAAATCCTACGGCTCGGTGACGGCCATTCGCGGCGTGTCGTTCACCGTGCGGCCCGGTGAAATTTTCGGGCTGCTCGGCCCCAACGGCGCCGGGAAAAGCACAACGCTGCGCATTTTGATCACCGTCCTGCCGCCGTCGTCGGGCACGGCCACCGTGCTGGGCCACAACGTGACGACGGAGGCGGACACCGTCCGGCGCCTCATCGGCTACGTGCCGCAGGAACGCGCCATCGACCGCTTTCTGACCGGGCGCGAACATCTCGAACTTCTGGGGAACCTCTACCATCTGCCCCGGCGGGAGTTGCGGTCGAGAATTGACGAACTGCTGCAACTCGTGGACCTGGGCGCCCAGGCGGACCGCGTGGCCAAAACTTATTCCGGAGGCATGAAGCGCAAACTGGATATTGCCTGCGGGCTGCTGCCCAATCCCCGCATCGTGTTTCTGGACGAACCGACGCTGGGGCTGGACGTGCACAGCCGCCTGCGCATCTGGGAGCACATCCGTCAACTCCGCGAGCGGGGCATCACCATCGTCATGACGACGAATTATCTGGACGAAGCCGACCGACTGTGCGACCGTCTCGCCATTCTTGACGGCGGGGTCGTTCGCGCCATCGGGTCGCCCATGGAGTTGAAAGCCGGCGTGGGCGGCGACAGTGTGTCCCTGACGATCGGGGACCGCGACGCCGACGTCCTTCATCGACTGCGCGACGGCGTCATGGCGCTGCCCTTTGTGCGTGACGCGCGCCCGACGTCGACGGGGCTGGACATTCGCGCGGAGTCGCCGGAAAAATCCCTGCCCGCCGTACTGGACGTCGCCCACCGTCTCAACTGCCGCGTGGAAGGCATCGAGTACCACCGCCCCCGGCTCGACGACGTCTTCGTCGCCCACACCGGCCATGCGATTAAGGGGGAGTATCCCGACGACGGGGAGGCGTGATGGAAGCCTTGGTACTCTTCACCACTATGTCAGTGGTCGGGTTGATTTTTCTCATCGTCCTCCTGTGGCAGGAACATCAACAGAAGAAACAGCGGCGCGATAAAACATCGTGAGCAGGCGACCATGACCCTTCACCACTACCGACAGGAAGTGCTGGCGCTGACCATGTGGCGCCATTGTATAATCAAACGTGCATTACGGTTGTAATATGAGACAGAAAGTCGGCGAGTATCTGTTGGACATTTCGAAACTGGTCTTTGCGGGCATGGCGTTGAGCGCTATCATGGAGATGGACGGCATTTCCAACGCAGCGGTGGTGGCTGTCGGCGCAAGCGCGACAATCGGGACCGCCATAATCGGGTTTGCCCTGATAAGGAGGTCATAATGGAAGCCTTTGTCCTTTTCTCAACGCTGACGGTGGTCAGCCTGATAGCCTTGGTCGGTCTCTTGTGGTACGATCATCGGCAGGCGAAGCGGCAACGGGATAAAAAAGAGGGGTTGACGTCTCACCTTCCCAATAACCCATGACTCTCTCCCATTACCGACAGGAAGTGCTGGCGCTGACCATGCGGTGGGTGCGCCGGTTGAGCCGGGAAAAGTTCAGCATGGTGTTCACGCTGGTCCAGCCCATGCTGTTCTGGCTGATTTTTTTCGGCAGCCTCTTTCAGCGCGCCGCCGATATCCAACTCCTTCAGGTCCCGAACTACATGAGTTTTCTGGCGGGCGGCGTCGTCGTCATGACCGTGCTCAACAACGGACTGGCCGGCGGGGTGGACCTGTTGTTCGACAAGGAAAACGGATTTCTGGAACGCATGATCTCCACGCCCATTCACCGCACCTCTGTCATTGTCAGCCGCTACCTCTTTGTCATGACCATTACCGGGATGCAGATTCTGATCATCCTCGGCATCGCGTTCGCCTTCGGCGTGCGGCTGGCCACGGGGCTGCCGGGCCTGGCCATGATTCTGGCGCTGGGCATGCTCTTCGGCATCGGGCTGACCGCCGTGTCGATGGCCCTCGCGTTTTCCGTCAAAAGCCACGGCGATTTTTTTTCCATGCTGGGCTTTCTGTCCCTGCCCATGATTTTTTTAAGTTCGGCGCTCGTGCCCCTGTCGGCCATGCCGGGATGGATGCAGGCGCTGGCCATGGTGAATCCGATGACGTGGGTCATCAACGCCGTGCGCCCGCTCATGCTCACGGGATGGGAAGCCGCCGCGCCTCACGTCGCCCTGGCGCTGGTCATCCTCGCGTTGTTTGACGCGGTGTGCCTGTACGGCGGCGCCAGGGCCTTCCGGCGAGCCATTGGATAGTCATGGTCACCACGGCGCTGACCCTGCTCGCCGTGATCGTCGGCGGACTCTGGGTCTGGCATCATCTGGACTTTGACACCCAGGATTTTTTTGTCGACGACGTCGTTCCCGTTCTGCTGCTGGCCGCCGCCGTCACGCTGTCGACCCTGGCGGTGATTCGCCGAATCCGGCGCGCGCGGCAACGCACCGGCCGGCGCGCCAATCTCATGCGGGCCTTTTCCCTCGAACACACTCCGGGCAAACGGTTTGATCTGGCCATCGAACTCATCGAACTCAACCGGTATCGACTGGCGGGGCTGGAATCCGTCGCGCGCGACATGGCCGAAGTGTTCACGGCCGTGTTCCAACGCTCGACGGGGGACAAGGCGCACCGCCGTCGCGGGATGGCGGCCAGTTCGCTCGGCGTCGTGCAGCATCGCGACAGCATTCCGCTGCTCATGAAGGCGCTGGACGACGATCACGCCTACGTGCGCGGTTGCGCGGCGCTGGCCCTGGGGCGGATGCGCGCCGTGGAAGCCAAAGCCAAACTGGAAGACACGATGAAGGAAGACTGGGATCAGACCGTCCGCAGCCGGTCGAGGGAAGCGGTCGAACGCATGAGGTGAACAACGCGGGAACGGGGGGTCAGGACGCGCCCGTCACCCGGCCCATCGCGGCCTGATCCACGCGGGTGAACCGGTACCCTTTGCGGTAGAGCATCTCCATGCCGTCGGTCAACACCGTGAATGCCGCCGCCTCGCGCGCGTCGTCAAAGGCGCCGTTCAGCCGGGCGAGCGGCCGCGGGTGATCCTCTCGCTCCCACCGCGACACGCGGAGGGAATCCAGAATGTCCCGCAGTTCCACGGCGTCGTAGCGCTCGTCGTCATCCCGGTCGGCCACCAGCGCCAGTTGGTAAAACGTCAGGCTCAACGACAGGGTGGACTGGCTTTTCGCAAACGCGGCGCGCGCGGCATCGATGCCGGGATATTGACGGGCGCAGGAGATTGACGCGGGCGCGCCGGCCGCAAACGACAGGCGATACGCCCCGGCGGGCGCCCGCGGGGTCCGGCGCAATTGTTCATAAAACCACGTGGTGCAGGACTCCGCCGCCACAAACTCGGCCTTGTCTCTGTCGACCTGCTGCACGATATGCCGGACGAATCCCTCAAACACGTCGTTGTCGACAGCCGCCCGGCTCACCCCGGCCGTCAACAGCGACGCCGCCACGCCGACCATGACGCCAAGACGCCGCGTCTGTTTGCGCGTTCTCCTCATGGCGTCAGTATACCATCCCCCGCCGCCGCCCCGCCAGAGGAATATGCGCCGCCGTGGCCGGCGCGTTCCGCCTTCGCCTGTGGCAACCGGTGTTGACATGCATGGCACCGTTGCCGTTCAATGGCCGGACGGCGACGGTCACGTTCATGGTCGTGGCGGACAGGCCAACAGCACGGCGAAGATCCCGCAGGCCGGAAGGACAGGATGACTCCCGAACCCTGGTTCGACATTGACCCCGGCCCCGACGCCGCCGGCCGTCTGCGCAAGGAGCGGGAGAAATCTCGCGCGTTGAAACGCACCGCCTGGTGGAAGACGCAACGCCACCGGGGTCTCTGCCACTACTGCGGCGTCCGGTTTCCGCCCGACCAACTGTCGATGGATCACATCGTCCCGCTGGCGCGCGGCGGCACGTCCGCCAAAGGCAACGTCGTGCCCGCCTGTCCCACGTGCAATCGCAAGAAGAACCTCGACACCCCGGCGGACACCGCGTTGCGCGAGTTGGCGGAAAACCCACGCGGCTGATCCGAACCGAAACACAAAACCCCCTCCGTCATTCCGGCGCCCTCTCTTGCTGTCATTCCCGCGTCGCTTCCGTCCGTCATCCTTCCTTCCGTCATTCCCGACCCCTCCCTTCCGTCATTCCCGACGTTAGTTGTCGGGAATCCATCCTTCTGTTTCCTTGTCCTAACCAAAGGAAAGACAACTGAAAGATGGATTCCCGACTAAAGATGTCGGGAATGACAGAAAGAGTCGGCTCGACGTCGCCCCGACACCCGCACCCGACACCCGCCCCGCCCGCGCCCGCCGCCTACCGCCGTAGCAGCGTGATCCACCGCCAGATATTCAACAGCCCGCCCAGCGACGCCGCCACGTAGGTCAGGGCGGCGGCCGTTAAAATTTGTCGCGCGCCCGCCATGTCCCTCGGCGGAAGATAGCGCCCCTGTTCCAGCATGGGCAGCGCCCGTCGAAAACTGGCGTCCCATTCCACGGGCAGCGTCACCAGATGCACCAACGCGCCCACCGACATCACCGCCAGCCCGGCCAGCAGCACCAGCGCCCCGCCGGCGGGCGAACGGGTCAGCCCGGCGGCAAGCGGAATGCCCATCATGACGAAGGCGCCGATCTTTTCCGCGCCCCGCGCCCACCGAAGCAGCGCCGTGCGTTCGCGGAGCGGGCCGTAGCCGGTGTCATCCTGCACGGCATGGCCCACCTCGTGCGCCGCGACCGTCACCGCGGTCAACGATTTGCCGTGATAGTGATCCGGCGACAGCCGCACCGCTTTGGCGGACGGGTCATAGTGATCGCCGCGTTCCGTGGTCTCGACCGTGACGTGCGACATTTGCAACCGATCCAGCAAATGCCGGGCCAGTTCCGCGCCCGTGCCCGCGTAGTCGTCACGATGCCCGCGATGGCGGGTGAACACCCGCCGGGTCCACCACTGCGGCCCCGTCAACACGGCCAGGATCAACAGCAACACCAGCACGCCCCGTATCATCGCGCCTCGCGCCGGCCGTGGTTCGGGAATACGTCCGCCGTCGCCGGTGCCGTCGTCATTACCGCCGCCGCCGTCATTCCCGCGTCTCTTCCTTCTGCGACGCTCGACCGGCGCGCGCCACGCTTGGAACGTCCCGACGCCAGACGCCGGCCAGCAACGGCCCCGTCACATTGTGCCAGACACTGAACAGCGCGCCGGGCACGGCGACCATCGGGCCGAAATGCGCCGCCGCCAGCGCGACCGCCAGCCCGGAGTTCTGCATGCCCACTTCAAGAGCCACCGTGCGGCAACGGGCCGGCGTCGCCCGCCGCCGGCGCGCGCCCCAGTATCCGAGCGTGAGTCCCAGCGCGTTATGCGCGACCACGGCCGTGACGACCAGGCCGGTCGCGTGGAGTTGCCCGTGATTCCATCCCACGATCACGCCGACGATCCACGCGATGATGCCCATGGACGCCAGCGGCAACAGGCCCTCCAACATCCAGCGGCCCGGTTGCCAGACGCGGCGAAGACCCATGCCCAGCGCCACCGGCAACAGCACCACGTTCACGACCGTCAGGAACAGCGGCAGCGGATCGATCTCCACCCACGCGGACGCGAGCAGCCAGATCCACAACGGCGTCAGGAGCGGGCTGATGAACGTCGAGACCGTCGTCATGGCCACGGACAACGCCACATCGCCACGGGCCAGCCAGGTCACCACGTTCGACGCCGTGCCTCCCGGACAGGCACCGACCAGCATAACGCCGACGGCCAGCGGCGGAGGCAGGCCCAGACCTGTCGCGATAACCCAGGCGCCGAGCGGCATCACCAGATACTGCAAGGCCACGCCCGTCAGCAACAGGTGTCCGCCGTGACGCAGAGCCAGCGCGTCACGCGGCGTCACCGTCAGGCCCATTCCGAGCATCACCACCGCCAAGGCTTCGGGAATCCACCGTTGACCGGCGGCGGCCGTCTCCGGCGCGAGCCAGCCCCACGCGGCGCCGAGCAGAACCCACGCGACAAAGCCATCCTGCATCCGCGCCGGCCAGAACGGCAGGCCGCGCGGGGCGCCGGCGGCGTCGACGTGTTCATGCCCGTGGGTCGTCATGCGTTGATGGTGACACCGCCGTCGTGCGTCTCACTGCTCCCGTGAAGACGGTGACACGGAGATTACCACACAGGACAACGGCCAACACCCCGGACGCGAATCCGAACACCGGGGCCCCGCCCCCTCCGTCCGTCATTCCGCGTCACCGACGTCCATTGACCGGACAACCGACCGGACAACCGTGCGCGCGCGGAATCCATCCGAAGGAGGTGAATGACGCCCCCCTCCGTCATTCCCGACATCTTTAGTCGGGAATCCATCTTTCAGTTGTTTTTCTCTTCTGCTGATTAGTACGAGGAAACAGAAGGATGGATTCCCGACAACTAACGTCGGGAATGACGGACGGGGAGGCGGGACGGGGAGGCGGGACAGGAGGCGGGACAGGGGGCGGGACGGGGGGCGGGACGGACGGGGGGCGGGACGGAGCGGCGTCGCACGGATTCCCGGCCGGCCGGTTTCATTGTCAGACATCCGGCGCTGTGCTACACTGCCGGCCGTGGGCGATTAGCTCAGTGGGAGAGCGCTTCCCTCACACGGAAGAGGCCACTGGTTCGATACCAGTATCGCCCACCACGCGACCGGATTCCGCACCGCCGCCTTGAGTCGACCGTGACGTCTCTCTCCCTTCATCCGCCGTCGCATCACGGACGGCACGGCCTCCGCCGCCTGGTCGACGCCACCGTCCGGCGGCTGCCGGTGCTGTGTCTGGCGGTCGCGCTCACGGCGTGCGGCACCGCGCCGCCGCGCCCCGCCTCCCCGTTCCCTCCCTCGGCCAGCGACCTTGACCTGCTGGGCGCGACGCGCCTGTGTGATTCGAAAGACGACATCGTCCGACGCTGGCGGGACACACCCTATCGCGCGACGCCCTGGGGCGCCGGCGAACAACTGCAACGCGCGACGGCGCCGTCGCCATCCCCGTCACCGCCGCCGTCGCCGCCGCCGTCATCACCGTCCCCGTCCGGCCACGACGGGTTTTATTTTTTCGATGATGAACGGATTCTGGTGGGCGCCGTCTTTCGATTCAGTCGCGGTCTGAACCTCGCCCCCTATCCCGTGCTGCGGGAGACCCTGGCCGCGCTCGTCCCGTCCTCCACCTTTTATCTGGACCCCACCCAACTCCTCTCCGGGGACGGCGCGCGCGCCCAATCCGCCGTGCTGTACCGCACCGGAGATCGATCCACCACGACCCAGTATCTGGTGCTGGAACGCGGCGAAAATCCGCTGTTGCTCGCGGCCTCGATGGTGATCGATCCGTACGAACAACTGTTGTCGGGGTATCACGAAAAGTTTCTGCCCGCGCTTAAACGACGTTCGCGCGCGGAGACGGCGGGCGCCTCGACCGGCGGCGACACCGGCGGCGACTTTCTGGGCACGCAGCAATTCGCGCGGGGGGAGGCGGCGCTCTTCGGGTCCTGCGGCCCCGCGCAACCGGACATCGCCGCCGACGCCTACCGGCGGTCGATCCGGCACGGGCTGAACGACAAGACCCGTTTCGCCGAAGCCCATCACCGGCTGGGCCTGGCGCTCCGCGACCAGGGCCGGCTGGCCGACGCGCAACAGACGTTGGAACAAGCCATGTCGCTGCGGCCTCATGCCCCGGAGATCATCAACAGTCTTGGCCGCGTGCTGGCCGAACAGCGGCAATGGGCGCGCGCCAGGCCCTTGTTTGAACGGGCGATTGTCCTGCGACCGAATTTTGCCGACGCCAGGTTTAACTTGGGAGAAAGTTTGGAACCACTCAACCCACGGCGCGCCATTGAAGAATACGAAACCTATCTCGCGCTCGCCGACGGGATTCCCGGAGAAGCCCGGCGGGTCATGATGGTGAAAGAGCGCGTGAAACGGTTGAAGAGCAAATAAGCCCCGTGAAATTTTACGCCGTCCGCCACGGGCGCCGGCCCGGCATCTACACCACCTGGCCGGCCTGTGAAGCGCAGGTCAAGAGATTCCCGCAGGCCGACTACAAATCATTTTCGACACGCGAACAGGCCGAATCTTTTCTGGCCGGCGACCGCGCCGCCGACGCGCCGGCATCGTCACCGGCACCGGCCACGCCTGTGCCCGCACCGACCGCGCGCGGGAACGCCGTGCAAATCTGGGTGGATGGCTCCTGTCTGGAGCAGGGCGACGCGCCGTTAAAATTCGGCTGGGCCTACGTCATTCTCGACGGCGAGCGGGAACTCCGCCGGGGCACGGGCCATGCCGTGCCCGCCGGGGCGCGACAGCATCGAAACGTGGCGGCGGAAATTCAGGCGGTGCTGCACGCGCTGACGTGGTGCCGGAACCACGGCATCACGGCCGCCACGATTTATTTTGACTACCAGGGGCTGGCCGCCTGGGCGCGGGGCGACTGGAAAACCAACACGCCTTTTACCCGATCTTATGCGGCCAGGATGCGCGCCATGGGGATGCAACTGACGTGGCACAAAGTGCGGGCGCATTCGGGAGACCCGCGCAATGACCTGGTGGATCACCTGGCAAAAGAAGCCGCCCGCGGCGCGACGCCAAGGCAACGAGGTACGACAAGACCGTGAAGCCGTGCGGCACGAGGAAAGGAAACGTTTCAAGAAACTTGCCGGGCAATCCACAAATAAGGCGCAACGCTACGCCGTGACACTACTTTCAAGCACGCTGTTCTGTTGTTTGTCGATACGTATCTGTTTGGCTACCGCCAACACATAGTGACTCAGATGTTTCCGGTAGACAAACACAACCAGCCGCAACGCCAACTCCGAGCGAATCAACGGCGTGTAAGCAAGAAACGCTTTGGCAAAACAGTGAACGAAGCGCCTGTGAAACTCCCGGATGGCCGCATTGTCTGTTAAGTCAACCGGGTCCATACGTTTGATGGTATGCCGGTACTGTCTCAGGCACTCCGCCATTTTTCGAATATCGAACATGACGGTCCTGTGCCGTTTATAATTGTGGATGGTTACATCCAGTGACTTCGACAAACGTCGTAGCGATGCAACCGCTTCAAGGGACAAGGCATCGTCAATAATCGCCTCATATCTGTATTTCATCACATCGCGACGCAACTGACAAAAAGGAAACAGCACATCGTCGTGTTTGCCTTCTCTCCTGATTTGCATCCACGAGGCGGTAAAAAATACGCAGAAGCACACGAAGACAAGATATATCATGGTTTATCTCCCGTAGATTTGGTGTGGTCGAGGTATCTTTTTTCCAATAACTCGTGCAACCGCTCAAATCGATCACGATAATTGTGATTGTCCTCCGCCAGCCGATCCAGTTCCCGTTGCCGTTCAGCAAAACGATATTGTTGGTTTTTATACAACCACAAACCACCCAAGATTATGATAGTTAATAGCGTACCTTCAGTAAAAGACAGGTTAGCGAAGAACTCGGAAAAAAGAGAAAAGACTTGACTCATAGCAAGACAACGCTACTCCAACAACTACAACGTGCCTTCGCCTTTCAGATACCGGCGGAAGCGGCCCATCAATTCTTCGCCGAGCACGCCCACGTCCGGCTTGTCTTTCATGTACTCCCGAATTTCCGCCAGACGGTGTTCGGCCTGTTCATTGCCTTTCAGGCGTTTGACCTTCACCAGCGCGTCCTCAAAAGCGTCAAAGGTCAATTCCTGATACCCGAAACTTCGGATTCGCTTCACGGCCTTCATCATGGCTTCATTCCGAAACGTGGTCAGGTGCGCGGAGTCAATTTCCCGCAAGCCGAGTTTTCTGGCCCGCCGCTCCGCGGCCTTGCGGATGCCGCTTCGTACAAAATCGGGCGAGGTCAGCAGCCGTTTCCAGGCGTCGTCCGACCAGGCCACGGCCTGTTGCGGCGCGTCCCATAAGCGCGCCAGCGTCGGCGCGTCGATCCTTGTCATTCCCGACGCCCGCGCCAGATCTTCCGCGTCCCGCTTCAGCATGTCCGTTACAAAGTCCATCGCGATGGGCGGCGACTCTTTGATTTTGTCCCGCAGTGTCGCCAGCGCGTCTTCGGTCCATTCCAGGGGCGCGCCGGCGTTCTCGGCCCGGTCGCCCATGGCCTCGACTTTGTCAAACAAGTCCACATTGACTTCCAGGTGCCCCCGTTCCCGCGCCACCTCTTCCGTGATGTTCCGAATCATCGCCCGCATGAACTCGGGCACGCCGTCCAGTCGTTTGCGCGCTTCCGCCGTCCACGGCAACTCGCCCCGCTCGATTCGGCCGGCGGCGTCGGCCATCCCGGCCTCCCCGCCCATGCTCCCCATCATCTGACGCTTAAACCGGTCCAGCAAGGCCCCGGTAATTTCGCCTTCTCCCAATTCGCGCGCTTTCTTTTCCGCCAGACGCTGCACCATCCCGCGCAAAAACGCGGGCGCGCGCGCAAGCCGCTCGCGCGCGTCGTCGGTCCAGACCGGCGTTGTGACGGCGGGGTTCGGGTCACTCATACGGATGTGTCTTCCGGCGTCGAGGCATTCAACAGTTCTTTCAGTTCTTTGCCGGCTCGAAAAAACGGCATCCGTTTTTCAGGCACGGACACGGTCTCCCCGGTTTTGGGATTGCGGCCGTCTTTGGTGCGGCGCAGGCGCAGGCGAAAACTGCCGAAGCCGCGAATCTCGGTTTTGTCGCCCCGTTTCAAGGCGTCGCGGATGGCGTCAAAAATTCCGTTCACCACCTTTTCGGCGTCTCGGCGACTCAACGTGGCGGCTTTTGCCGTCACCTTCTCGATCAGGTGCGCTTTGGTCATGCCCGTTCCTTGCTGTGATTCCAGTGTGGCGCGTGGCGCGCGCGGCCCGAACGCGCTGCGCGCGCGCAAGGTTCGTCTCCCTACAACGCCATCAAATACATGAGCGTCATTCCCGTGTGCATGGGCCAGGCGGGCGCGTGGCCGAACAGGGATCCGATCAGCCAGTCACGGAAGGAGAATTGCCGGGGGGTCTCGACGACCGGGGGCACGCCCGTCAGCCCGCTCATGGCGGCCGCCCGCGTGACCGCCGCGTGCAGACCGCCGAGTTCGTCCACAAGGCGCGCGTCTTTGGCCTGCTGTCCGGTCAGCACGCGCCCGTCCGCCAGGCGTTCCACGTCGGCGACGTCGAGCGACCGGCCGTCGGCCACGGCCTCGATGAACTGGCGATGGGCGTCATCCATCACCGACTGCAACACCCGCCGGTCCTCGTCCGCCATCGGACGAAACGGGGAGCCGGTGTCTTTATACCGCCCGCTTTTAATGACGATGTTTTTGACGCCGATGTTGTCCATCAGCGTTTCCACGTTGGCCAGTTGCATGATCACCCCGATACTGCCCGTCAGCGTGCCGGGGTTGGCAAGAATGTGATCCGACGCCGCCGCGATGTAATAGCCCCCGGAGGCCGCCACCGACCCCATGGACGCCACCACCGTTTTCCCGTTGTCCTCACGGACACGCCGGACGGCATGGTAAATCTCCTGCGAGGGCGCCACGCCGCCGCCGGGCGAATCAATCCGAAGCACGATGGCTTTGACGAGCGGATCATCGCCATACGCTTTCACCTCGTCCACGGTGGCGCGGGAATTAAGAATGGGGCCTTCGATCCTGACAAGCGCGATCCGCTCCCTGCCCACCATGGCCAGGTCCGGCGCCAGGACGTTCCCCAGGATGACCAGGCCCGCCACGCCCGCGACCGCCCAGACAACCCGGCGCCGCCATCGGGGCGCGTTCCGGCGAGGTTGCTCTTCGTCCATGCGTTCCGCGAGACGACCGTCGTTCACGCGCCGTCCGACGAGGACGAGGCGGCCTTGTCCTGAACGAGCCGGCCGAGACTCTGGTCGATGTCGCCCTGGGCGCGGGGAGGCGCGTCCGGGTCCTGACGCCCGTCCGGCGTTTCGTCCTTCACGCTCAAGGCGATTTTCCGCTCGTCACTGTCGACTTTGACAATCCTGACGGGCAGGGACTGGCCGACGGCAAACCGTTCTTCGAGCGTCTTCGACCCGTCCGTGCCGATTTCGCTGACGTGGATCAGACCTTCCACGTCGTCGTCGAGCCGGACAAACACCCCGAACTCGGCGACCTTGGACACCACGCCCGTCACCACGGCCCCCACCAGATAGCGGGAGGGGATGTCCGATTCCCACGGGTCGGCGGTCAGTTGTTTGTATCCCAGCGACAACCGCTCCTTGTCGGTATCGATGCACAAAATGACCGCGCTCACGCGCTGGCCCTTCTTGAACATCTCCGACGGGTGTTTGACGTGCCGGGTCCAGGACATGTCCGAAATATGAATCAGCCCGTCGATCCCTTCGTCCAATCCCACGAAGGCCCCGAAATCCGTGATGCTTTTCACTTTGCCTTCGATCCGCGTGCCCGCCGGGTAGCGGGACTGAATGATGTCCCAGGGATTGGGCACGGTCTGTTTCATGCCGAGAGAAATTTTTCGTCCCTGCTGATCCGCGTGCAGCACCTGGGCTTCAATGGCATCGCCCACCGACACCACGCGGGACGGATGCCGGACTTCGTGGGTCCAGGACATTTCCGACACGTGGACCAGCCCTTCCACGCCCGGCTCCAGTTCCACAAACGCGCCATAGTCCGTGAGGCTGACGACCTTGCCGTGCACACGCGACGCTTCGGGATACCGGGAGGCGATGTTCATCCAGGGGTCGGCGGTCTTTTGTTTGATCCCCAGCGAAATCCGCCCCGACTCGCGCACATATTTAAGCACCAGCACCTCCGCCCGGTCCCCCACGGAAAAGAGATCCGACGGATGGCCCACGCGCCCCCAGGACATGTCGGTAATGTGCAGCAGGCCGTCGATGCCCCCCAGATCCAAAAACGCGCCGTAGTCGGTGATATTTTTCACCGTGCCCTGAATCAGTTGCCCTTCGGCGAGCGTCGACAGCGTATGTTGCCGCCGTTTGTCCCGCGTTTCCTCCAGCAGGACGCGGCGCGAAATGACAATGTTGCCGCGCCGGTGATTGATCTTGATGATTTTGAACTCGAAGGTGGCCCCCACCAGGCCGTCCAGATCGCGCACGGGCGTCAGATCGATTTGCGACCCGGGCAAAAACGCCTTGACCCCGATATCCACCATCATCCCGCCTTTGATGCGCGCGATGACTTTCCCTTCGACCGCCCGGCCCTCCTGATGCGCCACCTCCAACTCCTCCCACACTTTCATCTTGTCCGCTTTTTCCTTGGACAGGAGCAGGTTCCCTTCCGCGTCTTCGCGCTGCTCGATATACACCTGAAGATGATTCCCCACGGCCAGCGCGCCGAGTTCGTCCGGCGGAAACTGATTCAACGAGATCAGCCCTTCGGATTTATACCCGATATCCACGACCACCTTGTCTTTTTGAATGGCGATCACCCGCCCCTCCGTGATCGTGCCCTCTTCGATGTTCTTGAAGGTTTCCTTGTACAGGGCCTCCAGGGCCCCGCGGTCCAGCGCTTCGTCGGTGTCTGACATCGTGCTCATGGAATGTGCCTGCCTTTTGACCGCTTCGCAGCCGTCGTTGTGACAGAGATCAAGCCGGGGCGCCGTGTGGCAACTCAATCTCCGGGGTTCATGTCAGCGGTACGGCCGAATGATCCACGCCCCGCAATTCGGCAATCCGCGCCATCACCGTGTGACTAATGCGTCGGTATAATTCCTTCCCCTCGTACGCCCGGCAGTCCTCTCGAAAATCCATGGACTCGCCGAACAGCACCTCCACCGGATGCAACCGGAGCCGGGTCGCGCCCATGGGAAGCACCTCGTACGTCCCACGGAGATAGACCGGCACCACGGGACATTGCGCGGCGGCCGCCAGCATGCCGACCCCCGGTCTGCCCGGCTGGAGCGCGCCGTCCGGCGTTCGGGTCCCTTCCGGAAAAATGACGACCGTCTTGCCGGCCTTGAGCAGCGCCACGGCCTCCCGGAACGCGTGGCGGTCCCAGCGATCGTGTTTCAACGGAATCCACCCCAGCGACCGCAGGAGTCGATTCACGAAAGGATGCGGGAATAAATTGGCCCGCCCAAGATAAAAAAGGCGCCGCCTGATCCCGCAGCCCAGCAAGGGAATATCGGCGTAACTCGCGTGATTCGCCGCCAGCAGCACACCGCCGGAGGCCGGCACTCGATCCGCCCCTCGCGTGCGATACCGCAACAACAGGCCGCTCGTCACGCGGCAGAGAATCCACAGGATGCCATACACCGCCCCGCTCACGAGCGACCCGGAATCCACTCCATCATGTTCTCGACCACCTGGTCAACCGTCAGCGACGAGGTATCGATCACCACCGCGTCGGCCGCCGGTTTCAACGGCGCGGCGCGGCGCGATTGATCGTTGGCGTCCCGCTCCCGAATATGCCGGCGAATCTCGCCTTGCCGTTCGGGGTGGCCGGCGCGCGACGCCTCTTGATGCCGCCGCGCCGCGCGCGTGTCCAGGTCGGCTTCGAGAAAAAACTTCGCGGCGGCGTCGGGAAACACGCAGGTGCCCGTGTCGCGGCCTTCCGCCACAATGCCGCCCGCCCGGCCCTGCCGCCGCTGCACCGGCAACAGCCATCGGCGCACCTGCGGCATCTGCGCCACGGCGGACGCCGACTGACTCACGGCGGGAGAGCGCAACTGCGCCGTGACGTCCTCCCCGTTCATCACAATCCGCGTCACCCCCCGTTCGAGCGACACCCGCATCTCCACGGACGCCAGCAGGGTCTCCATCGCGGCGGGGTCCGACTCGTCGACGCCCGCGCGCCGCGCAACCCACGCGACCGCCCGGTAGAGCGCGCCCGTGTCAAAACAGGCATAGCCCAGGCGCGAGGCCAGGGCGGACGCCGCCGTGCTTTTCCCCGCGCCGGCCGGCCCGTCAATCGTGATGACCAGGCCGGGCCTGCGGGCGGATTCGCCACCGTTCTCCACACCGGATTCTTACAGGATTCAATCTGAAAGTGTCAATAATTCCAACAGGTTGTCATGGAAACCCGGGAAGGACGTGGCAATGCAGTCGGTGTCCAGAATCGTGGTCGGCCCGTCGCCGGTCAGGGCGGCTATCGCCAGGGCCATGGCCACTCGATGGTCGCCGTGGCTCATGCAGGTCCCGCCCCTGACGGCCGCGCCGCCGGGCAGCACAAACCCGTCCGGGGTGTCCCGAACGGGGACGTTGATCTTGCGCAACTCCTCGGTCATCGCGCGAATCCGGTCGGTCTCCTTCACGCGCAACTCTTCGGCGCCCGTGACCACGGTGTCGCCGTCGGCCACCGCCGCGGCCACGCAGAAAATCGGAAACTCGTCGATCATGGCGGGCACCTGCGCGGCGCCGACGGTGATGCCCCGCAGGGGCGCCGCGCGCACCTCCAGGTCGCCGACCGGTTCGCCGGCGTCGTCCCGCCGGTTCACAATCCGAATGTCGGCGCCCATCGCGCCGAGCACGTCGAGGATGCCCGTGCGGGCGGGGTTGAGGCCGACGTGTTCGATCCGCACGTCGGACCCCGGCACCAGCGAGGCGCCCACAATAAAAAACGCGGCGGCGGACAGGTCGCCGGGGATGACCCAGTCGTTGCCGGCGAAGGCGGGACGGCCCGGCAGTACGAGGGCCTGCCCGTCGGCGGTCAGCGGAATGCCGAGATGCCGACACATCCGCTCGGTGTGATCACGGGACGGCAGGGGTTCGGAAAACCGCGTCTCCCCTTCGGCAAAGAGACCGGCGAACAGCACCGCCGATTTGACCTGGGCACTCGACACCGGCGCGCGATAGTCGATGCCCTTTAACGCCGCTCCCCGAATCGCCAACGGCGCCCGCGCGCCGCCCTGCCGCCCCTGAATCGCCGCCCCCATCCTCCGCAGGGGTTCGACGATGCGCTCCATGGGACGACCGCACAGCGAGTCATCGCCCGTCAGGATGGAAAAAAACGGTTGCCCGGCCAGCGCGCCGGCCAGCAGGCGCAGGCCCGTCCCGGAATTGCCGCAATCCAGCGGACGCGCCGGCTCGCGCCAGCCCCCCAGCCCCCGGCCCGTCACGCGCACCACGTCCGGCTCGACCTCGATGGCCACGCCCAACGCCTGCAACGCGCGAATGGTCATCAGGCAATCGGCGCCCCGGCAATACCCTTTCATCGTGGAGACGCCGTCGGCCAGGGCGCTTAATATTAACGCCCGGTGGGTGATGGATTTGTCCCCCGGCATCCGAAGCGTCCCGCGCAGTGGGCCTTGCGGCGTGATCGTGATCGAGTTCACGGCAGCCGCCGGCGCGCGTCATGCGCCGTGGTCATTGTCCGGCGCGCGTCCCGCGCCTTCGTGATTTCGCGTTCCAGTTCCGCCCCGTCCCGGTCGTCAATCAACCCCCGGAATCGTTGCAGACGGCGTTCCAGCGCATCGATCATGCGAAGCAGGTTGTCGCGGTTTTCCAGACAGATGTCCCGCCACATCTCCGGGGAACTGGCGGCGATGCGCGTGGTGTCGCGCCACCCGGAGCCGGCATAGTCCAGCAGCGTCCCGTCTTCCGCCGTCTGCGCTTGCAGGTCCGTCAGGGCGTTGACGAGCGCGAAGGCCGCCACGTGAGGCAGGTGGCTCACCGCCCCCAGAATCCGGTCATGCACAAACGGGTCCATCACCCGGACCACGGCGCCGGCGGCGTCCCAGACGCGCCGCACTGTCTCCAAGGCCCCGGCGTCCGTGTTCGGCGTCGGCGTCAGCAGGCACAGGGCGCCGGCGAACAGGTCCGGGGCGGCCGCGCCCGCGCCCGACGTTTCCCCGCCGGCGACCGGATGCGCGCCCACAAAATGTACGCCGCCGGGGAGCAGCGCTTCCATCCGCGCCACCAACGCGCCTTTGACGCTGCCCACGTCGCTCACAATCGCGCCGGGTTTCAGGACCCGTTTCCACGCCGTCAGATGCGCCGCGTAACTGTCCACCGGCGTGGCGAGGAGGATCAACTCCGCGCCCGCCACCGCCGTCGCCGAATCCTGTTCGAACGCATCGATGGCGCCGCGTTGCGCCGCGACCTTTAGATTGTCGGGACTCCGGCCCACGCCGACCACGCGGTCGGCCAGGCCGCGACGTTTCAGAATCATCCCGAAGGACGCCCCGAGCAATCCGACTCCGACAATCGTCACCTGTTTGAAATGGACGGTCATGGCGGGAAGGTGCCACCGTGGCGGCGCGCCGCATGGCCGCGCCGCGAAGATGCCGCTACAACGTTCGTCCCACGGCCTGCGCGACGTTCTTCAAGTCTTCCATGAGCGCCGCGAACCGATGCGGCTTGATGGATTCCTCGCCGTCGCACAAGGCGCATTCGGGGTTGGAATGGACTTCGATCAGCAGACCGTCGGCGCCCGCCGCCACCGCTGCTTTGGCCATCGGCGCGACCAGGCGCCATTGGCCGGTCGCATGACTCGGATCCACAATCACGGGCAAATGGGACAGGGCTTTGAGCGTGGGAACCGCCGACAAATCTAACACATTGCGGTACTGGGTTTCAAAGGTGCGGATGCCGCGCTCGCACAACATTACGTGCCGGTTGCCGCGCGACATGATGTATTCGGCGGACAGGAGCCATTCTTTGATCGTGGCGGACAACCCGCGTTTCAACAACACGGGTTTGTCATAGGCGCCGACTTCCTTGAGCAATTCAAAGTTCTGCATGTTCCGCGCGCCGATCTGAATGATGTCGGCTTTTTCCAGAAAGACGTCCGTGTCGCGTGGGTCCAGAATTTCGCTCACCACGGGCAGGCCCGTCTGCTTTTTCGCTTCCGCCAGAAAATCCAGCCCTTCGCGCCCCAGGCCCTGAAATGAATACGGCGAGGTGCGCGGTTTGTACGCGCCGCCGCGAAGGATCGCGGCGCCGGCGGCCTTGACTTCATGCGCGATGCCGGCGGTCACTTCCCGTTTTTCCACGGCACAGGGGCCGGCCATGACGATGACGCGCGGGCCGCCAATCGGAATCCCGTCCACCGTGATCACGGTGTCGTACGGCTGAAACTCACGGCCGGCCAGTTTCCACGGGGCCAGAATGGGCGTCACGCTTTCCACGCCGGGAAACACGCTCAACGGCTGATGCTCCAGCAGGCGCTCGTCGCCGATGACGCCGAGAATGGTACGCGACTCGCCGCGGGACAGTTGCGATTTCAGCCCCAATTCCCGCAGGCGGTCGGCGACGTGGTCGATGTGCTGTTCCGTCGCGTCCGGTTTAAACACGATGATCATGAGGGCGTCCCTGAAACTCCCATTACATCTTTTGAATCATGTACTGGGTCTTTCTTGTCCACAGGAGTTGGCAGTTGGTCTGCTCCTGGAGAAACTCCTCAACCGCCCGTGCCACACTGGGCCAAGTGTAATCGTCTCCACAAATCACCCCCCCCCTTTAACCTTGGGCAGGAAGTAACGCAGATCGGCGGCAACGGCTTCGTATTCGTGGCAACCATCAATATACACCCAGTCTAACGACTCGTCGGCGATTTCCTCGGTCAGTTGCTCGGTCTTTTTGCGAATGATGCGCACCGCAGGTCGATCGGCAAAGCGTTCGGACACTTCCCGGTACATCGCGTCCATTTCGTCTTGAGATTTTTGCACCTGTCCGCCATACGGCTCATAGGCCAATTCCGGTTGATATGTCCAAGGGTCAATCAGCCACAAGCGGCGGGGATTGACAAGGGATAACATGTACTCGGAAAAATCACCGCGCGACACGCCCAATTCACAGCCCACCGAATTTTTGGGCAACGTACGCAGCACATAACACCGGCCGTGACGACCAAGAATGTTGTCGTATATCTTAAAAAACACACTCTTCGGAGTCCATTTGAAACGAGGGCGAGGTGGCGAGGTGTCACTTGTCATGTTTGGTCATTCCTTTCTTCGGCCATCACGCCGGCCAGGGCCTTGAGAAACCGCCGGTTGTCTTCGGGGCGTCCGATGGTCACGCGCAGCATGGACCCATGAAGATGCCGCACGATGACGCCTTCGCGCAACAGGCGTTGAAACATCTCGCCGCCGTCCCGCCGCGTGTCAAAGTAAAGAAAATTCGCCTGACTGGGAATGGGGGAAAATCCCAAATCGCGAAGGCCCTGTTCCACCACGGCCATTTCCGCGTCATTCAACCGCCGGCTGGCGGCGACGTGGTCGTCATCGCCCAGCGCCGCGCAGGCCGCGCGTTGCGCCAGGGTGCCGGTGTTGAACGGATGACGCACACGATGGAGATACCCGGCGATCTCCGGCGTCGTGATCCCGTAGCCGATGCGCAGCCCCGCCAGACCGTAGATTTTGGAGAACGTCCGTAGCGCCACGACGGGCCGGTCGCGCCGCACGTAGTCGACGGCGTCGGGATACCGCGGGTCCCGCGCGTATTCGGCATAGGCTTCGTCGAACACCACAATCACGTCATCCGGTACGGCGCGCATGAACGCCTCGACGTCGTCCCGCGTCACCATGGTGCCGGTGGGGTTGTTGGGATTGCAGACAAACAGCAGCCGCGTGCGGCCGGTGACGGCGGCGGCCATGGCGGGGAGATCGTGCCGCCAGTCGGTCAACGGTACTTCCACGCAGACACCCTGCCCGCCGGTCACGGCGAGACGGTACATGACGAAGGTGTGATCGGCCATCACGGCTTCATCCCCCGGCGTCATGAACGCTTTGACCAGCAGACCGATGAGTTCGTCGGAGCCGTTGCCCACGACGATGTGATCGACGGGCAGGCGCCACCGCTCCGCCAACGCGCGGGTCAACTCATGCGCCCCGCCGTCGGGATAGCGGTGCAGAGTGTCGGCGCCGTCATGCAGCGCCGCCAGCGCTCTGGGCGAGGGGCCGAGCGGATTTTCATTGGAGGCGAGTTTGACGGCCCCGCGAATCCCCAGGTCCCGCTCGACTTCTTCCAGCGGTTTCCCCGGAGCATACGGGACAAGACCGGCGATGGCGGGATGAATGCGGATCGACACGTCGCCCTAGACATGCATGGGATACGACCCGAGAATTTTCACAAACAAACACCGGCCCTTCAATTCCTCCAGTGTTTGCCGGACCCGCGTATCGCGGGCATGGCCTTCGAGATCGACGAAAAAGAGATACTCCCAGGCTTTGCGGCGCGAAGGTCTCGACTCGATTTTGGTCAGATTGATGCCGTGCGAGGCAAAGGGGCGGAGCAATTCGTACAGCGCGCCGGCCTTGTCCTTCACCGACAGCATGACGGAGGTTTTGTCCTTGCCCGTGGCTTCCGACGCATGACGGCACAACACCAGAAACCGCGTCACGTTGTGCGGATGATCTTCGATGCGCGAATGCAGAATGTTCAACCCGTGCAGGCGGGCGGCCAGGTCCGAGGCAATGGCCGCCGCGCCGGACTCCGCGCCGCACCGGGCCGCCGCGTCCGACGTGCTGGACACGTCCGCCACCGGCACACCGGGCAGATGCGTATCCAGCCAGTTTCGACACTGCGCCAGGGCGTGCGGATGCGAATACACCGTCGTGACGTCCTCGATGCGCTCACGCGTCGACATGAAATGATGGGCCACCTCCTGCATCACCTCCCCGTAGATGAGCAGCGTGGAATCGATAAACATATCCAGCGTATAATTCACGACGCCTTCCGTCGAGTTTTCCACCGGCACCACTCCGTAAAGCGCGCGCCCGCGTTCCACGGCGTCGAAGACCTCTTTGATGCCGCCGCAGGACACATACTGCGCCGAGGCGCCGAACTTTCCCATGGCCGCCACATGGGTGAACGTGGCCGGCGGCCCCAGGTACGCCACCGTTTGCGTACCTTCCAGCGACAGCGACGCGGACATGATTTCCCGATACACCGGACGAATCGCCTCGTTGGGAAACGGCCCGGCGTTTTGCCGCGTCAACCGCTCCACAATGGCCGCCTCGCGCCCCTGGGTGTGCAACAGGCCCTGCGGGTCGGCCTCCAGTTTCGCCTTCCCAATCGCGATGACGTGCCGCGACCGCTCATTGAGCAACCGCAGGATTTCATCATCCAGCCGGTCGATTTCCTCGCGCGACTTATCGATGTCGGGTGATTTGGACATGGCGCAAATTTTGTCGTTTTCGTTCAGGAACTAGAGATCATTATACGCCGACACAAATTCCTCATCCGTGACTATCGCCTGCTTGAGCACGCCGGACAAGGTACCGATTTTAAGTTCATCGTGGTTCGGCACAACACATCCGGTCGGCGGACGCTTCATCACAATATGGCTGCCCCGTTGCCGCGCAACGGTGAATCCAAGTTTTTCCAGCACACGCACGGCTTGCTTCCCGGAAATGCGCGGCAGTTTAGCCGGCATGTGTCGTGACTTCAAACATCGTGATGACCGGCGCGGCAAACGTTTTGTGCGGAAATTCTTCGAGATACAATGCGGTCGCCTCTTTCAAATTGGCAAGCGCATCGTCAAGCGATTCGCCCTGTGTGCAGGTGCCGGTTTCCGGATTCATCGCCACAAATCCACCTTCATCGGCGGGTGTTAATACCGCGTGCAATTGCACCGCCGGATTGTGCATGGAGTGTTGCATGGTACAAACCTCCCGTGGTGAATGTCGGGCTACGTGCCTTCCAACGACAGCGAGGCGGACTCCAGATACAGCGTATCCGGGCAAATGTCCTGCTCGTGCGGCCACACCACCGTGCCGTCCGCCACCATCGCCCGGTTGAAATAGTGTTCGTCGCGCAATTCCTGAAACACACCGAACGACAACAGACCGGAGCAATCATACACACGCTGTTCGGCGTTGGTGAACGTCAGCAGCAGTTTGTAATGTTTCTGCGGCACCACGCTTTTGACTCGAGGGGTCATGGCTATTTCAGCGGCTCAATTTTATAGGGTTGTTGACCGGACACGGCAAGTTCCCAGTTTGCCATTAACTCGTCCTTGTGAAGTTCAATCCACGCCTGGAGCAATTTCATTTTGGCATGAGGCAAATCGCCGTCCAGCACGCTGCCGTCCTGAATGGAAACCACCGCTTCGTCTTCCTGATACTTGGCATGGATATGCGGCATATGATGCCGCTTGTTGTCCATGAAATACATGTAGACAATGATTCCATAGAACATTGAAATGGTCGGCATGAGTTTCGCCTCAATCGGTGAGGTTTTCATCCGTCACTCTGTTGCATGCACCACGCCGGTGGACGCGCCATGAGACCGCTCATTGAGCAGCCGCAGGATTTCATCGTCCAGCCGGTCGATTTCCTTGCGCGACTTGTCGATGTGCGGTGATTGCGACATGGCTTGCACCCATGGGTTGACAACGCGGGGTTGAGGATACGCAGAAGGGCGGGGCTTTGCAAGAAAGCGGAGGGTACGGGAGGGTCTTGCTGTGCGAATCTACCGCAGACTCACCCGACCTGTTGCCGCTGTCATTGCCGTCATCCACCACCAGCACCGTCGCCACCAGCACCGTCGCCACTGGCACCATCATTCCCCGTCCCCTCATTCCGTCATTCCCGACGTCCTTTATCGGGAATCCATCCTGCTGTTGATGTTCTTCTCCATCATTCCGCGTCGTCGACGCACGATTACGAACACCCGCCCCCGACATTTTTAATCGGGGGGTCGGGAATGACGAGGAAGGGCGAGGCGGCGCTTTCCCATCGGATGCTGATTGTGTTACACCCTTGGCAGGCGTTTGTTTTGGAAAGGCGTGGGGATGACCCCACGAACGCGGCATGACACACCCGCCCCGGCAGGATTCCGCAAACAACCACCTCTGTCTGGTCGACGGCTCCAGTTTTTTATTCCGTGCCTTTCATGCGGTGCCGTTGTTGACGCGGGCGGACGGGACGCCGGTGAATGCGGTGTTGGGGTTCACCAACATGCTGCTCAAGTTGTTGGACGATTTGCATGCCACGCATCTGGCGGTGATTTTCGATTCGGCGCGGCGGTCGTTTCGGAACGAGATCGCGCCCGACTACAAAGCCCACCGCCCCGACCCGCCCGATGAATTGGTGCCGCAATTTCCGCTGGTGCGCGACGCCACGCGCGCGTTCCGCGTGGCCTGTCTGGAACAACCGGGGTTTGAAGCGGACGATCTGATCGCCACCTATGCGCGGCGGGCGCAGGCCGACGGCATGACCGTGACCATTGTGTCGTCGGACAAGGACATGATGCAGTTGGTGTCCGACGGCATCGGCATGTTCGACGCCATGAAGAATCGGCGCATCGGGCCGGCGGAAGTCGTGGAAAAATTCGGCGTCGGGCCGGAGAAGGTGGTGGACGTGCAGGCTCTGGCCGGGGATTCCACGGACAACGTGCCGGGCGTTCCCGGCATCGGCGTGAAAACCGCGGCGCAGTTGATTCGTGACTATGGCAACCTGGACGCTCTGCTCACGCGCGCGGGCGACATCAAACAACAGAAGCGGCGCCGGAGCCTGATCGAGTTTGCCGACCAGGCCCGGCTGTCGCGGGAACTGGTTCGATTGCGCGACGACGTGCCCACGGAGTTGACCGTGGCCCAGTTGCGGCGTCAACACCCCGACCCGGCGGCCCTGCTCGAGTTCCTCAACGCGCAAGGTTTCAAATCAATCGCGGCCAAGGTCACGCACCGGCTGACCACCGGCGGCGACCGGCCCGACACCGCCGCCGACCCGATGACCACCACGGCCCCACGCACCAGCGCCGCCGCCCCGTCCACCGACACCGCGTCATCCGCCGGCACCGCCGTTGGCCCGTCCGGCGGCGCCGCGCCATCCGCCAGCGCCGTGTCCGATGCCGGCCCGTACATCGACGCCACCGCCGCCGGCACGCATTATGAACTGGTGCAATCACTCGCGGTGTTGCAGGACTGGGTGACCCGCGCGAGATATGCCGGCGCCGTCGCCATCGACACCGAAACCACCTCGCTGGATGAACATCGAGCGGAACTGGTCGGCGTCGCCCTGTGCGTGCACCCCGGTCGGGCCTGCTACATCCCCCTCGCGCACCGCGCGCCCGACACGGCGGCGGAACTGGATTTTTCCGCGCCGTCGTCGGCGGCCGCTCAACGACACGACCCGCCCGAACAAATTCCACTCGACGACGCGCTTGCGCTGCTCCGTCCGCTGTTCGCCGATCCTTCGGTGCTGAAGATCGGCCAGAATCTGAAATACGACATGGCGGTGCTGCGTCGACACGACGTCGTCATCTCGCCGGTGGACGACACCATGTTGATGTCCTACGTCCTGGACGGCGGCCGGCACGGGCACGGCATGGACGAATTGGCCGAGCGTCATCTGGAACGCCGGACGATCACGTTCAAGGACGTGGCCGGCACGGGCAAATCCCAACTCACCTTCGACCGGGTTCCGCTGGAGAAAGCCCTGACGTATGCCGCCGAGGACGCCGATGTCACATGCCGGCTGCACCGGGTGCTGAAACCCCGCCTGCTGGCCGAACGCATGATGACGCCGTATGAAACGCTGGAGCGGCCGCTCATGGCCGTGCTGGTGGACATGGAAACCGAAGGCATCACCGTCGATCGCGCGAAACTGGAGGCGTTGAGCCGGGACTTCGAAGAACGCCGGCGCGAGTTGGAGCACACCATTCACCGGCAGGCCGGTCACGAATTCAACATCGGATCGCCCAAACAACTCGGCGAGGTTCTGTTCGACGAACTGAAACTGGAGGGCGGACAGAAAGGCAAGTCCGGCGCCTACGCCACGGGGGCCGACGTGTTGGAATCGCTGGCCGCCGACGGCCACGACCTGCCGGCCAGGGTGCTGGAATGGCGGCAACTCGACAAATTAAAAAGCACGTACGCCGACGCGCTGGTCGAACAGATCAACCCGCGCACGGGGCGCGTGCATACGTCCTTTGCCATGGCCGCCGCCTCGACTGGCCGCCTGTCTTCGATGCATCCCAATCTGCAAAACATTCCCGTCCGCACCGACGACGGTCGAAAAATTCGCCGGGCCTTCGTGGCCGGGCCGGGGCGTGTGCTGCTGTCGCTGGATTATTCCCAAATCGAACTCCGCATCCTTGCGCACATGGCCGACATCGCCGTCCTGAAACAGGCGTTCCGCGACGGCCGGGACATCCACGCTCTGACCGCCGGCCGGATGTTCGGGGTCGATCCCGACACGCTGGACCCGTCGATGCGGCGGCAGGCCAAGGCCATTAATTTCGGCATCATCTACGGAATCAGCGCCTTTGGACTCGCCCGTCAACTCGGCGTCACCCACGACGAGGCGGCGGCGTACATGAACGCCTATTTCGAACGATACCCGGGCATTCGGGAATCCATGGACCGCACCAAACACTTCTGCCGCAAACACGGCTACGTGGAAACACTCTTTGGCCGCCGATGCCACATCCCCGGTATCCACGACACACAAGCCGCTCGACGCAACTTCGCCGAACGCGCGGCCATCAACGCCCCGATCCAGGGCACCGCCGCCGACATTCTGAAACGCGCCATGATCCGCGTGCCGCCGGCCCTGGCGCGCCACCGCCTGCGGGACAAAGCCGGAATGCTCCTGACCGTGCACGACGAATTGCTGTTTGAAGTGGACGAAGACGCCGTCGAGCAGACCGGCGAAGTGGTGCGGGAGGTCATGGAATCCGCGTCGATGCCCGCGCTGCAACTGTCGGTGCCGCTGACCGTCGACATCGGACAGGGCCGTTCATGGGACGAGGCGCATTGAGCGCGGGACGTTATGTTTCGAACTCGCGAATCACCTTCAGAAAATCGGCGCCGTACCGCTGCATTTTGACCTGCCCCACGCCCGCAATGGTCGCCATCGAGTCGACGTCGCCGGGACGCTGCCTTGTCATCTCGCGCAACGTGGAGTCATGGAAAATCACATAGGGCGGCACCTGCTGCGCGCGCGCCAGTTCAAGACGCACCTTCCGCAAGGCTTCAAACAACGCCCCGTCCGCCTCGTCAAGCGGCGGACCCACGGCGGCGGGTTTCTTGTGTCTTGAAGATTTCGCGGCGGCGCGCGTCGATTCCTTGCGCCGCAGTTTGCGCAACAATATCGTGCCGCCGTCCCGTGCAAACGCCCGTCCCTTCTCCGTCAGACGCAAGCCGCCGTATCCCTCCGGGTCCGGGGCAAGCAGCCCCGCCGCCGCCGCCTGCCGCATGACGGAACGCCATTCCGGGACTTCGATCTCCGCGCCCGCGCCGTAGATTTCCAAACGGTCATGTCGGAACTGCCGGATCCGGTCGGTCTCACCGCCGCGCAACACCTCAATGACGTAATTGACCCCGAACCGCTGCCCGGTCTGGAACACAGCCGACAACGCCTTCCGAACAGCCGCGGCGCCGTCCCAGGTGTCGGGCGCGTCAAGGCAATTATCACAGTTGCCGCACGGCCTTTCATATGACTCGCCGAAATAGCCGAGCAACGCCCGGCGCCGGCAGTCCGCGGTTTCGCACAACCCCATTAGCGCATTGATCTTGCCGTGCTCCACGCGCTTGAACTCCTCGCCGGCCTCCGACTGCTGCAGCAGTTGCATCAGCATCATCACATCCTGAATCCCGTAACTCATCCACGCGCTCGCGGGCAGGCCGTCCCGTCCGGCACGGCCGGTCTCCTGATAATAGGACTCAATGGTTTTGGGCAGATTCAAATGCGCCACAAAACGTACGTCGGGCTTGTCAATGCCCATGCCGAACGCGACGGTGGCCACCACGATCACGCCGTCTTCGCTCACAAACAGGTTGTGCGCATGTTCCCGCTCCGCCTTCGGAAGCCCCGCGTGATACGGCACGGCGCGCAGCCCTTTCCCGCACAGCCACTTGGCCGTGTCATCCACGTGGCGGCGCGCCAGACAATAGACAATTCCCGAATCCCCGTGGTGTTTCGCCGTGATGAACTCCAGCAACGCCTGTTTGCCCCCCGCCGCTTCGCTGATCATGTAGCGGATGTTGGGACGGTCAAACCCGGCCACGTGTTCGTCCGCCCCGGACAAGGCCAGCCGTTCGACAATCTCCCGGCGCGTCAGCGCGTCCGCCGTGGCGGTCAGCGCCACGCGCGGCACCCCGGCAAAGCGCTCGCCCAACACGGACAGCCGCAGATATTCGGGACGAAAGTCATGCCCCCATCTCGACACGCAATGCGCTTCGTCGACGGCAAACAGCGCAATGGGAATCTTGTCCAGCAAGGCCAGCGTCGGTTCCGCCAGCAGTCCCTCCGGCGCCACGTAGAGCATGTCCAGATCGCCGGCGAGCAAGCGGTGTTCCACGCCCCGCCGGTCGGCGGGCGACAGACCGGAATGCAACGCCGCCGCCCGGACCCCGTATTGCCGCAACGCGTCCACCTGATCCTTCATCAGCGCGATAAGCGGAGAGACCACCACACCCGTGCCCTCGCGCACCAGTGACGGAATCTGATAACACAGCGACTTGCCACCGCCCGTCGGCATGATGGCAATGGCGTCCCCGCCGTCAATGACCGTGCGAATCACCTCGCCCTGATGCGGATGAAACTGATCAAACCCAAACGTCCCGCGCAACACCGCAAGGGCCGGGTCGGGGACGCTGTCCGCCAGGGTGTCTGTTTTGACAAGAGGTTCCGTCATTGACCGCTTAGGCAGATCTCTTCCTCTTCGTTCGATACTCGACCACAGGCTCATGCACGGCAGGGTAACGATCCATCCATGCCAGATCTTTTCCAATGACGAGTTCCTCCATCGTTGCATGATGGGTATTGGTCATAGGAATAAGTCTCATGTGGAACCCATGACGCCGGGCCATTATTTTGACCTCTTCTGCGTTATCGTAGGTCATTAAAAAATCACCCTTTACAGTCTCACACAATGCAAATAGTCGCTCATGATCGATTGCATAGTGGCTATAAAGTCGCTTGCCGGCTTTTTTCTTACCAGCCGTGTAAGGAGGATCAATAAAGTATACGACATCTTTTTGTTTTGAATACTCGTTGATTACTTTCAGCCCATCATCTTCACGAAATGTTATTTTATCTGAAATGAACATGAGGTTCATAAATCGTTTGGCTAATGTTTCGGGATACCATCTTGAACTGATGCCTTTGCCGTTTTCACCGTATTTCAGAAGACCCGAACCTTCGGCTAGAATACCTCCATGAAACGTCCTGTTTTTCAAAATAGTTTGAAAAGCTTTTTCCTTTCCATCTACTCTGTTTTTTAAAATTTCTTTGGTCACGGCTTCCTTCGTTAGATCAAACGAAAGAATTTTTTTCGCAATCCATTCACCATGCCCTCTTACTACAGATTGCCAAACCGCAGCTATGTCTTCGTCAATTTCCACCATAACAGCCTGAGATACAAGCTTTTCGAATAAGGCCGTGAGACTGATAATTCCTCCACCGGCAAAAGGCTCGACTAATATTTTTGGCTTGGGATAACGATTTGCAATCCAGTCTCGGAATGTGGGGACAAACCAAGTCTTTCCGCCAGGATAACGGAAGGGGCTTCTCTGCGGAATCGAGGCAACGTTGACAGGTTTCGGCCTTTCCTGAGTGCAATCAGGCCGTGAGAATAACACTTGTTGCCTAGAGAGAGTCATATAATTCAGAAAGGTTTTTCAATAATCTTGGTCGTGGGAGGCGTTTCAAGTTGCTCATCGAATTTTTCCTGAAGCGTCCTCATAAAATTGCCAATATTTCCTACGGCGGGAGTTGTAATTGACAACAATGCAGATTCAAATTCTGTGTATATTTGGTCGACTTTTTTCAGCATGAGTTTATCGTGTCCGTTATTGCACACCAAATCAAGGTCATAGATGAGCCAGGCAACTTGTGCCTTTGATTTGTTGACTTGCTTCATTTTAGGAAGTGTCTGAAAGAAACTTTTGTTTAACGCTACGGCGATTTTTTTGTCCCAAGAATGAAGAATCCCTCCCTTGAACCATAGCTGTGGAGCCAGTCGCTTGCGAGAAGAGGATAAATAGTCCGGCCTTGGATAATTTGGTTGATCCGACCAATCCATGTTAGCACGCGCCTTCGGGTTCTTCATGTAATACTCGAAAGGATCGCGAACATTTCCTGAAATATAGACAGCCTGTACCTCAAGCGCCCCAAAATCATAGATTTTGCCTTCCTCATTATATGCAACAAGAACCACGTCAACATTTCCGGCAGATTTTCCATCAACATCGTTCAATCGCACTTCCGTCAAGGAACTCCAAGACGTGGTGTCTTTGAAAAAGAATGACGCGGCATCATCCATGATAAGCCAGTCTTCACGGAAACGGACAGGACATGTTATAACCGGAGCAGAATTATGAAAGATGCTACACACTCCCAAGGGATTTTTTGCCTTATCTTTGGTACAATTGGGAACCTTATTATTGAACGGACAAAGACGCTTTGAACGATATCGCGCTCCTTTAGCTGATTGATCATCTATGAGATGCCCAAAAACTTCAGCCAAAGGTTGCAGGTGTACGCGTTGTGCCATTTTTCAGGATCTTTTTCTTTTACGTTTCAATTCCACGTTTCCATGTAACAAAATTTCTCGCTGGTTCATGGTACACGCCCAAGATATTACTCTTTCACTCTCACATTATCAAAAGTTTGTCACGCCTTCACCGTCCCTGTACACTCTCCGTTCATGAAGATCGCCACGTGGAACGTGAACTCCATCAGGTCCCGGTTGCCGCACGTCCTGGCGTATCTGAAGGAGAGCGGCCCGGACGTCCTGTTGCTCCAGGAATTGAAAACTACGGACGAGCAGTTTCCCAAAACGGACATCGAAGACGCCGGCTATCACGTCGCAGTGGTCGGACAGAAAACGTTCAACGGGGTGGGGATTCTCGCCAAACACCCCATTGACGTGGCGCGGCGCGCGTTGCCGGGCGAGGCCGGCGACGCACAGGCCCGGTACATCGAAGCCGTCTGCGGGGGCGTTCGCGTCGCGTCAATATATTTGCCCAACGGCAATCCGGTTGAGACGGAAAAGTTTCCCTACAAACTGGCGTGGATGGATCGCCTGATTGGTCACGTGCGCACCCTGCTCGCCGACGAGGAGCCGTTGATCTTGGGCGGCGATTACAATGTGTGTCCCACGGACGACGACGTGTACGACCCCGACGGGTTTGCCGGCGACGCGCTCTGTCATCCCGACATCCGGTCCCGGTTTCGCGCCCTGTGTTATCTGGGACTCACGGACGCCCTTCGCGCCACACATCCGCAATCGGGCGTGTACACGTTTTGGGATTACCAGGCCGGAAGATGGCAGAAGGATCACGGGTTGCGCATTGACCACCTGCTCCTGTCGCCGCAGGCGGCCGACCAACTCGCGGACGCCGGGGTGGACAAAGATCCGCGCGGGAAAGAAAAACCGTCCGACCACACTCCAGTCTGGTGTGAGTTGTCGGAAGGGTAGGGAGAAGCGGGCGCACGCGGCCCGCTCGTCACGCGACAATCTCCGTGCCGATGCCTTTGTCCGTGAACAGTTCAAGCAAAATGGCATGGGCCACGCGGCCGTCGATAATATGGGCTTTGCGCACACCGGCGTTGATGCCCATGAGACAGGCGCGCACTTTGGGCACCATGCCTTCACGAATCGTGCCCTTTCTCGCCATCCGTTTGACGTCGTTCCCGGACAAGGTGGAGACGTGGCGCTTGGCGGCGTCCCGAATGCCTTTCACATCGGTGAGCATCAGCAGTTTTTCCGCCTTCAACGCGCTGGCCACGGCCCCGGCCACGAGGTCGGCGTTGATGTTGTGAGGCCGGCCACGGGCATCCACGCCGATGGGCGCGATGACCGGAATAAAATGCTCCTGCTGCATGGTGGTGACCAGATGCGGCCGGACGGTCTCCACCTCGCCCACGAAACCATACGCCGCCTCGGCGGGCCCGCGGGCGTTCGGACGCAACCCCCGCGACCAGGATTGCGCGGAAAACGGTTTGCACACCAGAAACCCGTCGTCCTGGCCGGTGATGCCGATGGCTTTCCCGCCGTGCCGGTTAAGCAGCATCACGATGTCCTTGTTGATCGTGCCCAGGACCATTTGCACCACGTCCATGGTCGCGTGATCCGTGATCCGCACGCCGCGTTGAAAGGTCGGCCGCATCCCCAACCGGGCCAGCATGTGATTGATTTGCGGCCCGCCGCCGTGCACGATCACGGGATTGAGTCCGACGTATTTCAGCAACACCACGTCTTTGGCAAACCCATCTTTCAGGGCGTCCTGCGTCATGGCCTTCCCGCCGTATTTGATCACGACGGTCTTCCCCGCAAACGTTCGAATGTAGGGCAGGGCCTCGACGAGGATGTCGGCTCTCTGAATCAGTCTGTTCACGGGTGTTCCCGGCATCGATTCTTTGTCTCGCGTCCCGCCGCGCGTGACGGGACGGGCGCGCCATGTCTTACATGTCTTACAGAATGTACCGGCTCAAATCCTGGTCTTTGACGATCTCTTTCAAATGATCCCTGACGTAAGCCGCGTCAATCACGACCGTTTTCTCCTTCAGTTCCTGCGCCTCGAAAGAGACGTCTTCGAGCAACCGCTCCATAATCGTGAACAACCGGCGCGCGCCGATGTTTTCCGTGTGGTCATTGACCTCGACCGCCGTGGCCGCGATTTCCTCAATGCCGTCTTTGGTGTACTTCAGCGTCACGCCTTCGGTGGCCATCAGGGCTTGATACTGTTTCGCCAGGGCGTTGCGCGGCTCCGTCAAAATGCGCACCAGATCCTCTTTGGTCAGCGGCTCCAACTCGACACGAATCGGAAACCGGCCCTGCAGTTCGGGAATTAAATCCGCCGGTTTCACCGCGTGAAACGCCCCGGCGGCGATAAACAGAATATGGTCGGTCTTCACCAGCCCGTACTTGGTCGTGATGGCGGACCCTTCGACAATCGGCAGCAGATCGCGCTGCACGCCTTCGCGCGACACGTCGGGGCCCAGGTGTTTTTCACGGCCGGCGATTTTATCAATCTCATCCAGAAAGACGATGCCGGATTGCTCCACCCGTTCAATGGCGTCACGCACCACCTCGTCCATGTCAATCAGTTTGTGCGACTCTTCCTGGGTCAAATACTTCAGCGCGTCGGGAATTTTCATCACTCGATGTTTTTTGTTCCCCTGCATCAGTCCGCCCAGCATGTCGCGCAGGTGATGTTCGATTTCCTCCATGCCGCCGACGTTGGAAATAATGCCCACCGGCAGCCCGCGTTCCTTGACTTCCATGTCCACCGTGCGGGCATCGAGACGGCCTTCCCGCAACTGCTTGCGGAGTTTTTGCCGGGTGTCGCCGTCGCCGGAGTCACCGTCCCGCGTCGCGGCCGAGCCGTCGTCCTCCTCACGTCCGCCGGGCCGCGGCGGCCGACTCGACGGCAGCAGCACATCGAGCAGCCGCTCTTCGGCCCGCTCTTCGGCCTTCCGCTCGACACGCTTCATGGACGCGCTCTTCACCATATTGACGGACTGTTCGGTGAGGTCGCGGATGATGGATTCCACGTCACGCCCGACGTAGCCGACTTCGGTGAACTTTGACGCCTCGACTTTCAGAAACGGGGCATCCGCCAGTTTGGCCAGCCGCCGGGAAATTTCCGTTTTCCCCACGCCGGTGGGGCCGATCATGATGATATTTTTCGGGAAAATTTCTTCGCGCAATTCCGGGCTGAGTTGTTGGCGGCGCCAGCGATTCCGCAACGCAATGGCCACCATCCGCTTGGCGTCCCGCTGGCCGATGACGTAGCGGTCGAGCACGCCGACGATGTCGCGGGGCGACAGCCGGTCAATGCTCACCATGTCCGCCGGCTCCGTGGACGCCGCCGGTTTCGACGCGGGAGATTGCTTCATGACGACGCCTGCAAGGTCTCCAGCACGATGTCCTGATTCGTGTAAATGTCAATGCCCGCCGCAATGCGCATCGCGTGGTCGACAACGTCCGCCGGAGCGAGGGCGGTATGCGCCGTCAACGCGCGCGCCGCGGCCAGCGCGTACGGGCCGCCGGACCCGATTGCGAGCAGGCCGTCCTCCGGTTCCACGACGTCCCCGGTGCCGGACACAATAAACGAACACTTCAGATCCGCGACGGCCAGCAACGCTTCGAGACGGCGCAACACTCGATCCGTCCGCCATTCCTTCGCCAACTCGACCGCGGCTCTGGTCAGATTGCCCTTGTATTCTTCCAACTTCACGTCGAATTTTTCAAACAGGGTCAGGGCATCCGCGGTGGCGCCGGCAAACCCGGCCAAGACACGACCCTGGTACAGGCGGCGGACTTTGCGGGCGTTGGCCTTCATCACCGTCGTGCCCACCGTCACCTGGCCGTCCGACCCCATGGCGACCGCGCCGTCCCGGCGCACGGACAAAATCGTGGTGGAACGAATAATCATGACGGGTTCCGGTTGCCGGCGGCGCGCGCCGCCGGATCATGGCCGGCGCGCGGATGCGCCTTGTCGTACACTTCCATCAACCGATCCGTGGCCAGATGCGTGTAGTGCTGCGTGGTGTTCAACGACACATGCCCCAGCAGTTCCTGAATGACGCGCAGATCGGCGCCTTCATCCAGCAAATGCGTCGCGTAGGAATGCCGCAGGGTGTGCGGCGTGACGGCGGCGCCCTCCAGCCGGTCGGCGTACCGCCGCACGATGCGCTCCACGCTGCGCGCGGACAACCGGCCGCCGCGATGATTCCGAAACACCGGCCCGTCCGCCGGCGGCATGGCACGCGGCGGGGTCGCCGTGACGCGCGCGGCGCCGGCACCGCCGGTGTGCCGCGGCATCGCTGTTTGATAGTCGAGGATCGCCTCCACCGCCACGCGCCCGATGGGCACCAGGCGTTCTTTGCGGCCCTTGCCGCGCAACCGCACCATGCCGTCCTCGAGACTCATATCGCCCCAGTTCATGCCCACCAACTCGCCCACCCGCGCGCCCGTGGAATAGAGTGTTTCCAAAATCGCCTGATCCCGCTTGACCGAGGCGCCGTCGTCGGACGCCGGAGACTCCATCAGCCGCTCGGCCTCATCCTTCGTCATGACGCGGGGCAGGTGGCGCCCCTGTCGCGGCGTCCGCACCTGCGCGACCGGATTGTCGGACACCCGGCCCCGCTGATGCAAAAACCTGAACAGCCCGCGCACCGCGGCCAGTTTTCTGGCCTGCGATGATTTTTTATCCTTTCGACCGGCCAGCCAGACCAGAAACCGCCGAACGCGCGCCGCGTCAATGTGGCGCGGACCCGGCGCCGCGCCGCCCGCGTCCGTTTTCAGAAAGGTCACAAACTGCCGCAGGTCCGACCGATACCCGCGAATTGTCTCCCGCGAGGCGCCGCGTTCGACATCCAGACAGGTCAGGAACGCGCGAATTGCTTCTTCCATGCCTGACACTCATCCATGGCCCGTTGGTGAATCATGCGACGCCGGCGCACCCGGTCCCGCACGGGCGCGGGCAGGGGAGGGAACAATCCAAAGTTGATGTTCATGGGCTGAAAATGCCGGGCGTCGCTCGTCGTGATATACTGCACCAGCGCCCCGTGCGCCGTCGCCGGCGGCGGGGTCACCGGCGGCAGCCCGGCCGCCGCCCGTCCGGCGTTGATGCCCGCCAGGCCGCCCGTCGCCGCCGATTCGACATACCCCTCCACGCCCACGAGACACCCCGCCAGAAACGCGGTCTCCCGCGCGCGCAATTGCAACGTCTTCCGCAACACCGCCGGCGAGTTCACAAAGGTATTCCGATGCACACTCCCGTATCGAAGAAACTCCGCCCGTTCGAGACCGGGAATCATCCGAAACACGCGCTTCTGCTCCGCATAGGTCAACTTGGTCTGAAACCCCACCATGTTATAACACGAACCATGAAGATTTTCCGCGCGTAATTGCAAGACCGCGTACGGGGGGCGGTCGGCGCGCGGATCCGTCAACCCGACGGGCTTCATCGGCCCGAACGCCAGCGTCTGCTTTCCGCGGTCGGCCATCACCTCCACGGGAACGCACCCTTCAAAGTACGGCGCCTGTTCAAAGTCTTTGGCCCGCACGCGCTCCGCCGCCTTCAACGCTTCGTAAAAAGCCGAATACGTGCCCGCGTCCATCGGACAGTTGAGATAATCGGCGCCGCCTTTATCGTAGCGGGACGCGCGAAACACCTTGTCCATGTCGATGGAGTCGGCGTCGATCACCGGGGAAATCGCGTCAAAAAACGCCAGGTGCTCTTTGTGCGTGAGCGCGGTCAGGGCCTTGGCCATACGGGGCGACGTCAGCGGCCCCGTGGCCACAACGCACACCGCGTCGGTCGGAATCTCTTCCACCTCTTCCCGCAGGATTCGAATGTTCGGGTGCGCCTCCAGCGTGCGGGTGACGTCGGCGGCGAAGACGCCGCGATCCACGGCCAGCGCCATCCCGGCGGGCACACGGGCCGCGTCGGCCGCGCGCATCACCAGGGAATTGAGCAGCCGCATCTCGGCTTTCAACATGCCCGGCGCGCTCACGGGGTCGGCGGACCCCAGCGAATTCGAGCAGACAATTTCCGCCAGCGCGTCGGTCGTGTGAGCCGCCGTCTTTTGCGTAGGCCGCATTTCGTACAGCGTGACCTTCGCGCCGCCTTCCGCCGCCTGCCACGCCGCCTCCGACCCCGCAAGGCCGCCGCCTATGATCACCACGTCATCGCGCATGGGATGTTGATTTTCCAATCCTGCTTAGCAACGTCTTATCCAACGTGACCAATTCGACGTGTAACTGCCTGGCAAGCCATAAGAAGGAGGCGTCATACGCTGTCAATTTTTTATCTTCGGCAAGTGTCACCACCTCTTTCATGTTGACCGCCATGAACGTCAATGGCAATCGACACACCAACTCATACCCGGCCAACAGCAACTCCCTCTTCGCCGGATGCCTTCGAATCTTGGTGAGGCAGACATTGGCCAACTCAAATGGTAACAGATGTGGGGCGATCAGGTCATGTTCTTCCAGTTGATCCGCAATACGTTGGCCATCGGGTTCGGCAAACGCCATTGCCGCCAAGGCCGACGTATCAATGACCTTGGCGGCCATCCCGGTCTTTCCTGACAATCGTCGCCGATTCCCTGGGAGTGCGTAAACCCCGTTGCCGCAATGCCGCCAATAGACCGTGGGGGGAAATCTTGTCCTGCTGATTCAGGCTGTCTTCCAAAATGGAGAGCAATTCACCCTGAAGCGATCGGTGATGTTGACTGGCACGTTGCCGCAGGTGTTGCACCCATTTTTTCGGAACATTTTTGATGGAAAGATTAACAGGCATCCCGGCCTCCTTGTGGTTCTATTGTAGAACCATTATAGAACCACAGGAGGCATCCCGCAACACCCTCGCTCGAGAGAGGCTCCATGGTTTAACCGTACACTGCGGAGGCATGTGTCGGGTAGCTCCCTGTCCTCCCACGACGACCTACCAGAACCGTGTGCATTATCTGTTTAGTAGAGCGCTAAATATAAAAAATAGTAAGACCCCTGCTACTATTATGATACATCCATAATTATCTTTGATCCGTTTCTCGTGTTCCTCGTGCATTATGATGCCAATTTTATATTTGGCATCGTTCCGTTCTTTTTCATCGCGGATCATGTCAGCAATTTCATCTTCACCTTCTCGAACCATGGTGCGTATGGCGTTCGCTTTTTCGGCAAGGATCTTTCGCACACGTTCTATCTCATATTCACCCATCGTTGCCTCTTTTTTTGAGCGTTTAGCTACCTAACGACATCGTTCGTTTTTTATGGCCTGTTACTTGGGCGTCGAGTTGTCTATTCTTTTCAGTTACGGGAACACCGCGCCGTCGTCACAAGGCGCCGCGGGCCGCGCCCGCCAAGCCCGGCGAAACGCCGCGTCGTCCTCGCCGTCGTGTCCGGCCAGATAGCGATGCAACTCGTCCGGTTGCGTTCGAGCCGGATCGGTTCGTAAGTATCCAGTTTTGGGGCCAAATGGTCCTGATACTCTTTGAAAATCTTCTCAAAGTCCATGACCGCTATGCCTCTTGCGATGACAGAATCACCCCGGACGCCACTCGGTTAAACGCGTGATTCCGGGCACCCCTTCAAAACCGGTATCAAAACTGATGATTCGTTTGACGCCATGACGCGCCATGACGGCGATATGAAGCGCGTCTCTTGCAGACAGACGTTCGGTGGAAAGCACGATATCCTTGGCGCGCTCCACGTCTTGTCTGTCCACGGGAAACACCTCGTCCACAATGCCGGTCAAGGCTTCAAACGCCGGGGGAATGGCCTCGCGCCGGGCGATAGCCGTATATCGATGAAGAATTTCCTGCAAGACTTCCGCGTCCGTCACGAGCCGATCATTATGAGCAATGCAGGATTCCACAACCTCCTGGGCGAGAACTTTATTGGGGTGGGCCGCTCCAACCAGATACATCGGGACGTTGGAGTCGATGAAAATCATGAAGGGGTGTTGGTCTGATACCCCTGGTCGATTTCTTGAAGCATCCGATCGATGTCGCCGGTGGGAAACTCATGCCGGATCGCCGCTCGAACCGCGCCCAGTTTCTTTTTGGTGTCGGTGAGCGGCACGTGCCAACGCGCGGTCCGCAATGTTTGTCGAACCCATTCCGCCACCGTCATCTGCTGCCGTTTGGCGGTGCGTTGAATCGCGCGCATTTCCTTGTCGTCAAGAATGACTTGCAGGCGCTTACTCATGGCGATGAGTATAAAATGGTGTCCCCGACGAGTCAAACCCACGCAGGGGAATCCCGGAGAACATGCGAAGAGCCGCGCGTTGTCGAGCCGTGGTTAACGCGGTGCATCCGCTTTTGTCCTTCGGTGTGCGCGTCGGTGTCACGCCGGCGCATCCCGCGGCGTCAACCCCAACGCATCCGCCATCGGCCGCAACGCGCGCACGACGCGGTCGTGGCAGGCGCCGTTGGTCGCCAGGAGGCCGTGCGGGTTGTTGAGCGGCGTGAGACCGTAGGTGACGGGCTGCCCGAGGATGGTGGTGAACTGTCCGCCGGCGGCGCGCAGCACGGCTTCGGGACCGCAGGCGTCCCAGAGTTTGGTGACGGCGCCGGGCTCCACGTAGACATCGGCGTCCCCGCGCGCAATCACGCCGACTTTTAATCCAACGCTGCCCAACGGGATGACGTCCCCCACCGCCAGCGCGCGGGTGATTTTTTTCAACAACGGATGCCGGTGCGACCGGGAAACGGTGAAGGTCAGCGGCTTTTCGGACGCCGCCGCCCCGGTCGACAGCGGCGCGCGCTTCCCGTGATGTTCCATCCACGCGCCCGCGCCCACGACCCCGGCGTACAGCACGTCGTCATCCGGCCGATAGACCACGCCGACACGCGCGCGGCCATCGACCGCCAGCCCGATCATCACCGAGAACTCGCCGTTCCGGGCGATGAACTCTTTGGTGCCGTCGACCGGGTCCACGTACCACACGCGAGACGGGGCGGACGCATCGGCGGCGGGCGGGGCAGCGGACAACTGGATTCCCGCGACCCTGCCCCCGTGAACGCGGGGGGCGGGAATGACGGGCGGGGGCGCGTCCGGGTCAGGGCCGGCGGGATGAGGACTTTCCTCGGCCACTACGAGGTCGTCGGGAAACGCCTCGCGCAGCCCGCGCACGATCACGTCGTTGGCGCGCCGGTCGGCCTCCGTCACGGGATCGTTGGGGCCTTTCCAGAACACGGCAAACTCCGTGGCATACACGTCCATCACGATCCGGCCCGCGCGACGGGCCAGGGCCTCGGCCACGGCTAATTCGTGTTCCATATCCGGGGAGGGACGAAGCAATGCATGACGCGGCCCGCGCGGGCGACGAGACGCGGGGGCACGGACGAACCCGCCGACCCGCCAAAAGAAAAGCCCGCAGAGACCGTCCTCTGCGGGCTTTTCGTCAAAGAACCCGGCAACGCCCTACTGTCCCACAGCCTCACGACTGCAGTATCATCGGCCCTGGAGGACTTAACTTCCGTGTTCGGGATGGGAACGGGTGTGGCCCCTCCGGCATGGTCACCGGGAATGTGGTCGCGCGGGACGCGCCGGTCGACGGGCGGGAGCGGCAACCACCGCCGACGCCCGCCCCGCCGCGCGCCGTCCGCGGCGCGACAGATGAGGTCATGTCTATCAGAAGTAAAATGATATTAAGTCTCACGGCCGATTAGTACTGGTTAGCTTCAAGCCTCGCGGCTCTTCCACATCCAGCCTATCAAACTCGTCGTCTGCGAGTGGCCTTGAGGGAGGTTGCCCTCCGGGAGATCTCGTCTTGAGGCTGGCTTCCTGCTTAGATGCTTTCAGCGGTTATCCAAACCGGACATAGCTACCCGGCACTGCCGCTGGCGCGACAACCGGCACACTAGCGGTCCGTCCATCTCAATCCTCTCGTACTAGAGACAGACCCTCTCAAATCTCCTGCGCCCACAACAGATAGGGACCGAACTGTCTCACGACGTTCTGAACCCAGCTCGCGTACCGCTTTAACGGGCGAACAGCCCGACCCTTGGGACCCGCTTCAGCCCCAGGATGCGATGAGCCGACATCGAGGTGCCAAACCTCCCCGTCGATGTGAACTCTTGGGGGAGATCAGCCTGTTATCCCCGGCGTACCTTTTATCCGTTGAGCGATGGCCCTTCCACCCAGGACCACCGGATCACTAAGCCCGACTTTCGTCCCTGCTCGACGTGTCCGTCTCGCAGTCAAGCTCCCTTCTGTCTTTACACTCGACGGCTGATTGCCGACCAGCCTGAGGGAACCTTTGGGCGCCTCCGTTACCGTTTGGGAGGCGACCGCCCCAGTCAAACTACCCACCAGACACTGTCCCTGCTCTGGATGACAGAGCCAGGTTAGAATATCGGAAAAATAAGGGTGGTATTTCAAGGTCGACTCCACGGGAACTGGCGCCCCCGCTTCACCGTCTCCCACCTATCCTACACATATTCGCCCAACACCCAATGTCAAGTTGTAGTAAAGGTGCACAGGGTCTTTCCGTCTTGTTGCGGGTACCCGGCGTCTTCACCGGAACCACAAGTTCGCTGAGTCACTCCCCGAGACAGCGCTCCAATCGTTATGCCATTCATGCAGGTCGGAACTTACCCGACAAGGAATTTCGCTACCTTAGGACCGTTATAGTTACGGCCGCCGTTTACTGGGGCTTCCCTTCGAAGCGTCGCCTTGCGGCTAACCTCTCCAGTTAACCTTCCAGCACCGGGCAGGCATCAGACCCTATACATCCTCTTGCGAGTTAGCAGAGTCCTGTGTTTTTGGTAAACAGTCGCCAGAGCCACTTTACTGCGACCTCGTTCCGCTCAAGGCGCGAAGCCTCTCACGTACGCGAGGCACCCCTTCTCCCGAAGTTACGGGGCCAGTTTGCAGAGTTCCTTAGGGAGTGTTCTCTCACGCCCCTGAGTGTATTTCACTCGCCTACCTGTGTCGGTTTGCGGTACGGTCGCCCTGCTCACTCACTACGAGGCTTTTCTCGGCAGTGTGGGATCAGCCCGTTTATGGCCTTGCGGCCTCCCCATCACGTCTCGGCGTTGATGGATGCGCGGATTTGCCTGCGCACCCCGCCTACACGCTTGGACCGGGTATTCCAGGGACCCGGCGGTGCCTACCCTCCTGCGTCCCCCCTTCGTTGATCACGCGAACACGGCGGTACAGGAATGTTGACCTGTTTCCCATCGACTACGCCTTTCGGCCTCGCCTTAGGGACCGACTAACCCTGACCTGACGAACATTGGCCAGGAAACCTTAGGCTTACGGGGACGATGATTCTCACATCGTTTAACGCTACTTATGCCGGCATAATCTCTTCTCTGCGATCCAGCTGTCCTTGCCGGTCAACCTTCACCTCACAGAGAATGCTCCCCTACCGCTCATCCCGTGTGGGACAAGCCCGTAGCTTCGGTGGCAGACTTGAGCCCCGGTACATTTTCGGCGCAGACACACTCGACCAGTGAGCTGTTACGCACTCTTCAAAGGATGGCTGCTTCTAAGCCAACCTCCTGGCTGTCTGAGCATCTCCACAACCTTCCCCACTTAGTCTGCACTTAGGGACCTTAGCTGACGGTCTGGGCTGTTTCCCTCTCGACCACGGACCTTATCACCCATAGTCTGACTCCCGGAGATCCAGAAACGGCATTCGGAGTTTAGTTGAGTTCGGTAGCGGGGGAACCGCCCCTAGCCCATCCAGTGCTCTACCTCCGTCACGGTGACTCCGAGGCTAGCCCTCAAGCTATTTCGGGGAGAACCAGCTATCACGAGGTTTGATTAGCCTTTCACTCCTACCCACAGCTCATCCGAGCTTTTTGCAACAAACACCGGTTCGGGCCTCCTCCATCGGTTAAGACGGATTCACCCTGGCCATGGGTAGATCACCTCGCTTCGGGTCTATTCAACGCAACTCATTCGCCCTGTTCGGACTCGCTTTCGCTACGGCTCCGTCTTGTCGACTTAACCTTGCTACGCCGAATAACTCGCCGGCTCATTAAGCAAAAGGCACACGATCAGGCGTTCCTCTTGCGAGGCATAGCCCTTTCGCTGCTTGTAGGTATACGGTTTCAGGTTCTATTTCACTCCCCTCGCCGGGGTTCTTTTCGCCTTTCCCTCACGGTACTAGTGCACTATCGGTCATCAGAGAGTATTTAGCCTTGGAAGGTGGTCCTCCCGGCT
>JAHRAQ010000003.1:147500-152057 GCA_020027205.1 Nitrospirales bacterium
CCGACTTTTTCATTTCGCAAGTCCAGTTCCACCCGCAGGCCGGCCTCGGCCAGATGATCCCTGACCTGCGCCGCATAGTCCGCCTGTTTGTCCGTAATGGGCAGCACAACGGCCTGGACGGGCGCGAGCCAGACGGGAAAGGCCCCGGCGTAATGTTCGACCAGGATGCCGAAAAACCGCTCGATGGACCCCAGGAGCGCCCGGTGAATCATGATCGGCCGGTGCGCCGCCCCGTCGTCCCCGATATAGGACAGCGCAAACCGTTCGGGATTGTTGAAGTCCACCTGCACCGTCGAACATTGCCAGGAGCGCCCCAGGGCGTCGCGGATTTTCAGATCGATTTTCGGCCCGTAAAACACGCCTTCGCCCGGATCCACTCGATACGGCAGGCCGCTCTCCTTCAACGCGGCTTCCAGGGCCTGCGTGGCCCGGTCCCATTCATCCGGCGCGCCCACGGCGGTGTCCGGCCGCGTGGACAGATACCATGCAAACTCCGTAAAACCAAACCGCCGGAGGACCGACACGGTGAACGCCAGGACGCGGCCGACTTCCGATTCGACCTGGTCCGGCCGGCAGAAGATATGCGCGTCATCCTGCGTGAACCCCCGCACCCGCATCAGCCCGTGCAACACCCCCGACCGCTCGTAACGATAGACCGTGCCCAGTTCCCCGTATCTCACGGGAAGATCGCGATAACTCCGCAATCTCGATTTGTACACCAGGATATGGAACGGACAGTTCATGGGTTTCAACTGATACTCGCCGGACTCCACGGTGATGGGCGCGAACATGTTGTCGGCGTAATAGTCGGCGTGACCGCTGGTTTGCCACAATTCGTGCCGCGCGATGTGCGGGGAATAGACCAGTTCATACCCGTGTTTCACATGCGCCTCGCGCCAGAAATTTTCCATGAGCCACCGCACGCGCGCGCCTTTGGGATGCCAGAGAATCAGGCCGGGGCCGGTGTCGTCCTGAATGCTGAAGAGATCAAGTTCCCTGCCGAGTTTCCGATGATCCCGGCGTTTCATTTCCTCCAACCTGCGCACATGCTCGTCCAGGTCGCGCCGCGTGGGAAACGACGTCCCGTAAATGCGTTGCAGCATGGGCCGGCGTTCATCGCCCCGCCAGTACGCGCCCGCGCTGTGCAGCACCTTGAACGCCCGCACCTGGCCGGTGGAGTTCACGTGAGGCCCGCGGCACAAATCCACGAACGGCCCCTGCCGGTAGAGCGAAACGACGGTGTCCTCAATCTGCTCAATGATCTCGACCTTGAAAGGCTCCCCCTGGTCCCGAAACAGTCGCACCGCCTCCTCTTTCGACATCTCAAGACGCTGCACGGGATAATTCTCCCGAATAATGTCGTGCGCGCGCGCCTCGATCTGTTCGAGATCGCCGGGCGTGAACGGCCGCTCAAAAGAAAAATCGTAATAAAAGCCGTCGTCAATCGGCGGCCCGATGGTCATCTGGGCGGACGGAAACACGTCTTTCACGGCCTGCGCCAGAATATGCGCGCTGCTGTGGCGGTAAATCTCCTTCCCGTCCTCCGACGCAAACGTCAGCGGCTCCACCGTGGCGCTCCGCGTCAACGGCGCGCCCAGGTCCCCCGGCGCCCCGTCGATGCTCACCGCGAACACCTCCGGCGGCAGCGGCCCGGTCATCTCCGTCAACACGTCCCGCGCCGTCACCCCGGCCCGGAACGTCTTCGTCCCGGCCCCCGGCAACGAAATGTCGATGGCGCCGCCCCGCGCCTGTTTTGGTTCGGTGGACACTGTCATGATGATGCCTGTCCCGTCATGCCGTCGCTCCGCACCCGATGGTAGGCGCGGGCGGTCTTGAACCGCCGACCTCTACCGTGTCAAGGTAGCGCTCTCCCCCTGAGCTACGCGCCTATCCGCAAAGACCGCATGGTAAAAGGGTTTTGCGCGTCCTGTCAAGAATCCACGGCACGGGCCGGGACCGGGCGTCGGGCGTCGGCGGGGTTTTTCCGCGTCACACGCGACCGTCCGCGGGCGCGGAACTCCGCCCGTGCCGGTCGACAATTTACGACACCGCTTCCAGCCGCTGCCTCGACGGCGGCCGGCGTTTGACGGCAATGCGGTACGCCTTGATTTTTTTGCGCAGGGTGTTGCGATTCATGCCGAGCAGGCGCGCCGCCTGAATCTGGTTCCCCTCCGTTTCACGAAGCGCGTGCCGGATCAACGGCCCCTCCACCGCCCGGATCAGGGTCGCGTGCAGACTCCTGGACGAACTCGCCTTCATGGCCCGCACAAACTCCCCGAACTTCGACTCGATGCACTCTTCAAGCGTCAAATCCCGGAAGGCGCGAAGGCCGCGCCCGGTCTTGCCCCCGTGCCGCCGGGTGAGCAGCCAGCGCATCCCCTCGCAAGCATCCGCCGCCGGCAGGCCGGCCAGCACCAGCGCACCGGGCGCCTTCGTCGCCACCAGCGTCCCCACCGCCGCCGCCGCCCCCTCCTCCAGCCCGCCGGCGTCGACCACCACCACCCCGTCGATCGCGCCACGGCGCGCCTCGCGCGCCAGTTGCGGCACGTTCTCCACCACCACCACGTCGACATCCGCCCCCACCGGTGACCGTGGCGCCGACTCCGCCGCCGCCTTCATGACCACGATGCGCATCGACATGATTACGCCAACCCCAGCGGCGGACACAGCAGGCGCAGCATCACCCAGATCGACACCGCCCCCACCACGTTCAGCAGCAACCCGACCTTCAGCATCGCCGACAGCGGCACCAGCCCCGTCCCGTAGACCATGAGGTTCGGCGGCGTCGCCACCGGCATCATAAACGCCAGACTCGCGCCCAGGCACACCCCCAGCACCGGCGGCACCGGCGACAGCCCGGCGGCGACGGCAATGGCAATCACCACCGGCACCAGCATACTCGTCGAGGCGGTGTTGGACACCATCTCCGTGAGCGACACCGCCATCACAATCGCCGCCGCCGTCAACATCCACACCGAGCCGGTGCCGACGAGCGACACCGCCGATTCGCCGATGATCGACGCCAACCCCGTCTGCACCATCAACGCGCCGAACGTCAAGCCGCCGCCGAACAACAGGATGGTGCCCCAGTTGATGCGCGCGGCCTGATTCCAGTGCAACGTGAACTCGCCGGTTCTGAAATTCACCGGCAACACAAACAGCAATCCCGCCGCCACCACCGGCACCATCTCCTTCGGCAGCCGCGCATTGAGCCACGTCACCACCTCGGCGTCCCGTCCCAACACCACCCCCAGCAGCCCCACGCCGACCCAGCACCCGATGGCCAGCCCAAACGCGATGCCGGTATTCACCTGCCCGCGCGTCCAGCGTCCCCGCACCTCATCCCGTCCGTCATCCCGCGTCGACGACACCATTGACCGCAGACCCGTCGGCACGCGGAACCCATCCGAAAGACCCCCAATAGCCGCCGCCTCATCCGTCGGGAACGCCCGCGGCGGCGGGTAAAACCGGAACAGTACGACGGCAATGCCCAGCCCCAGTACGACCGCCAGCGGCAACCCCAGGAGCATCCAACGGAAAAACGAGAGGTCAATGCCCGCCTGCTGCGACAGCAACCCCACGGCAATGATGTTCGGCGGCGTGCCGATCATCGTGGCGATGCCCCCCGCCGCCGACCCATACGCCAGAAACAGCAGCGCCCCCGGCTCATGCCGACCGCGCGGCGCGTCCGGCCCGCGCATCGTCGACAGCGCCCCCAACGCCATCGGCAACATCACCGCCACCGCCGCCGTGTTGCTGATCCACATGGACAGCACCGCCGTCGCCGCCCCCATCGTCACCACCATCGCCGCCGGCCGCCGCCGCAACCCTTTCCACGACAGAAACCACAACGCAAATCGCCGGTCCAACCCATGCACCACAAAGGCTTCCGCCAGCAAAAAACTGCCGATAAACAGAAAGACGACCGGATGCGCAAACGTCGCCAGCACCGCCGTCGCCGACCCCAGCCCCGTGGCAATGCACACGGCGGCGCCGAGCAGCGCCGTCACCGCCAGCGGCAACGCCTCCGTCGCCCAACTCACCACCACCCACACCAGAATCGCCGACAGCGTATGCGCGTCCGGCGGCAACGTCGACCACGGGTTGACGTATACCAGCACCGCCAGCGCCGGCGCCGCCCACAGCCCCACCCGCTGCCTCATGCCCCATTCCTGCCGGATGTTGATGCCGGTTGTCATCGCCGTTGTCATCGCCGTTGTCATCGCGCCGACCTTCCCCCGTCCCCGCCCATCACCGCCGACGACGCGCGCGACGGGCGAATCACAAAAGTCCCGCAGTATGCCACACACCGCCGCGCCTGTCATGGCCCCATGCGGCGACGGGCGAGGGCGGCACAGAGATCATGCCGGAGATTTTTGCGGGGACGCACGGAACCGGGTATGATAGAAAAACCCGTCACGCGAGCGTGGGGTCTGTTGTGAGCACGTCCATCGTCACCGCACAAGAACTCGTGGCGCTCCTCGCCCCGCGCCGGGCGGCGGGCGACCGCGTCGTCTTCACCAACGGCTGTTTCGACCTGCTGCACGTCGGGCACGT
>JAHRAQ010000027.1 GCA_020027205.1 Nitrospirales bacterium
CTTGCGCGGCGCTGGCTTTGGCCACGTCGTCGTAACTGACGTACTGCGCCATGCCCTGCTGGCCCATGACTTTGGTCAGGGCCGAGGTCAGGGTGGTCTTCCCATGGTCTACGTGCCCAATGGTCCCAACATTCACATGCGGCTTCGTCCGGTCAAATTTCGCCTTCGCCATCTGGCCCTCCGTTCAACGACGTTGCGCCCAATAGGACAATGCCCCCGCGGTCTTCACGTCACGTTGCCGTTTTTTCGTGAGCCGCACCGTTATTCTCCGCGTTGTTTCGCGACAATCTGCTCCGCCAGTTGTTTGGGCACCGGCTCGTACTGATAAAACTCCATGGAATACGTCGCGCGTCCCTGCGTTTTCGACCGCAAACTCGTGGCATACCCGAACATTTCGCCGAGGGGAACCATGGCTTCAATCGCCTGTGTCCCTCCCCTGGCCTTGATGCCCTGCACTTTTCCCCGCCGCGCATTGAGATCCCCGATCACGTCGCCCATGAAGTCCTGCGGCACCAGCACTTCCACTTTCATGACCGGCTCAAGCAGAATCGGGCTGGCTTTTTTACAGGCGCCCTCAAAGGCGATGGAGCCGGCGATTTTAAAGGCCATTTCACTTGAGTCCACCTCGTGAAAGGAGCCGTCGAACAACGTGACCCGAATATCCCGCATCGAATACCCGGCCATCACGCCCGATTCCATGCGCTCCTTGATACCTTTTTCCACGGCGGGAATATATTCACGCGGAATCGCGCCGCCCACAATTTTGTTCACAAACTCCAGCCCCATGCCCGGTTCGGACGGCTCCACGCTTAACTCCACGTGCCCGTATTGTCCGCGCCCGCCGGACTGCTTGATATATTTCCCTTCGGCATCGGCCTTTTTGCGAATCGTTTCTCGGTAGGCGACCTCCGGTTTTCCCACGTTCGCCTGCACCTTGAATTCCCGGACCAGCCGGTCCACGATGATTTCCAGGTGCAGTTCGCCCATGCCGGAAATAATCGTTTGTCCGGTTTCCTCATCGCTTCGCACATGAAAGGACGGATCTTCCTGGGCCAGTTTGTCCAGGGAAAATCCGAGTTTCTCCAAATCCTGTTTGGTCTTGGGTTCCACGGCCATGGAGATCACCGGCTCGGGAAACTTGATCACCTCCAGCAGGATTTGATGCTTCTCGTCGACCAGGCTGTCGCCGGTTCTCGCGCCCTTCATGCCGACCGCCGCCGCGATGTCGCCGGCAAAGACGACGTCAATATCTTCCCGCTTGTTCGCGTGCATTTTGAGCAGACGCCCGATCCGTTCCCGTTTCCCCTGCGTGACGTTGTAGATATATGATCCCGTTTTCAGCGTCCCGGAATACACCCGGAAATACGTGAGTTGCCCGGCGAAGGGGTCGGACATGATCTTGAAGGCCAACGCCGAAAACGGTTCCCCGTCGCCGGCCTTGCGGGTGACGGCCTCGCCGTTCGACGGATCCACCCCCTCCACGTCCGGCACGTCCAGCGGCGACGGCAGGCAATCCACCACGGCGTCCAGAAGGGGCTGCACGCCTTTGTTCCTGAACGCCGACCCGCAGAAGACCGGGGTGATTTTCATTTGCGTGGTCCCGGCGCGCAACGCGCGCTTGATGTCGTCCGACTGCACGGGGTCGCCGTTCAGGTAGCGTTCCAGGAGCGCCTCGTCAAATTCGGCGACGGCTTCCAGCAACTTGTCGCGATACGTTTGCGCCGTGGGCAGCAGATCGGGCGCAATGTCCTCGACCGCAAAATTGGCGCCCAGCGCTTCGTCATCGAAGACATAGGACTTCATCATGACCAAATCCATGACGCCCCGAAAATCCGCCTCTTTGCCGATCGGCAACTGCACGGCCACCGGCACGGCCCCCAACCTGTCCGTCATGCTCTGGATGCTGCCCGCAAAGTCGGCGCCCAGCCGGTCCATTTTATTCAGAAAGGCAATGCGGGGGACGCGGTATTTATCGGCCTGACGCCACACGGTTTCCGATTGCGGCTCGACTCCCTGCACCGAATCAAACACGGCGACGGCCCCGTCCAGCACGCGCAGGGACCGCTCGACCTCCACGGTGAAATCCACGTGCCCCGGCGTATCGATGATATTGATGCGGTGGTTTTTCCAGAAACAGGTCGTCGCCGCCGACGTAATGGTAATGCCCCGCTCCCGCTCCTGCTCCATCCAGTCCATCTGCGCCGCGCCTTCATGCACCTCGCCCATGCGATGCGAGACGCCGGTGTAAAACAGAATGCGTTCGGTCGTCGTCGTTTTCCCGGCGTCAATATGGGCCATGATGCCGATATTCCGGGTCTGTTCCAGCGGGTATTCTCTCACCATTGTGCCTCGTCACACAAAAACGCCGCAACGCCCCCCTCGCCCAATCCGCCGACAGATCGCCGACAGATCAAGCGCCATGCACACCGACGTCTGGAGGGTGATGCGACTACAACAAGAAGAAACCGTTACCAACGGTAATGCGCAAACGCACGATTCGCTTCGGCCATTCTGTGCGTCTCATCTCGTTTCTTGACCGCAGACCCCGTATTATTCGATGCATCAAGCAACTCGGCGGCGAGTTTTTCCTGCATGTTCTTCCCGGTGCGCGACCGGGCGCTGTATTTCATCCACCGAAAGGCCAGGGCCACCTGCCGCACGGGCCGGACCTCCACGGGAACCTGGTAGGACGCGCCGCCCACCCGTCTGGATTTCACTTCCACCGCCGGCTTGACGTTGCCCACGGCGGCGTGAAAGACCTGCAGAGGGTCGCCGCCGGTTTTCCGGTGAATCATGTCAAACGCCCCGTAGCACACGCGCTGGGCCGTGCTCTTTTTGCCCTTCGTCATCAGAATATTGATAAACTTCGCCACCAGTTGATCCCGGTATTTGGAATCCGCCACAGGCGTTCGAACGACGGCATGTTGCCCGCGCGACATTGTTCAACTCCATTCCCGCTCGCATGTCGGAACCATCACCCTGCCTTATTTCGGCCGGTTGGCCCCGTACTTTGACCGCCCCTGTTTCCTGTTGGCCACGCCAACGGCGTCGAGGGCGCCCCGGATCAAATGATACCGCACGCCGGGCAGGTCCTTCACCCGGCCGCCGCGCACCAGCACAATGGAATGTTCCTGTAAATTATGCCCCATGCCGGGAATATACGTGGTCACTTCAACGCCCGTGGTCAACCGCACGCGGGCCACCTTGCGCAACGCCGAGTTCGGTTTTTTGGGGGTGGTGGTGTACACGCGCAAACACACCCCGCGTCGTTGCGGACAGCGGTTGAGCGCCGGGCTTTTACTTTTGGCCCTGGGGGCCTTGCGCCCTTTTCTGACCAGTTGATTGACCGTCGGCATCGTCTCGATTTTCCCGTTCTGTTTCAGTCGAACAACACTTCCGTGACAAGAGGCGAATTATACTGACCCGGCACGGTGACTGTCAAGGTCACCCCGGCGGCCACGGCCCCTGTTTACGCCGTGGATTGCGCTTGCAAGGCCCGGCCCTGCCCCGCCTCGCTTTCGTCCGCCCCATCACCGGCCCCCGCCTCCGGCAAGGCTTCTGTTGCCATCGGCACAAAGGTATCCCGATAGCGGGAGAAGCCGGTCCCGGCCGGAATCAGGCGTCCCACAATGACGTTTTCCTTGAGTCCTCTCAAATGATCGACTTTCCCGTTGATGGCCGCCTCGGTCAGCACGCGCGTCGTTTCCTGGAAGGACGCTCCCGAAATGAAACTGTCCGTGCTCAAGGAAGCCTTGGTGATGCCCAGCAGCATCGCCTTGCCCGTCGCGCGCTTTCCGCCTTCGGCCTGCACCCGCTGATTTTCATCTTCGAACTCAAATTTCCCCACCTGTGCTCCCGACAAAAAGTTGGTGTCGCCGGGGTCTTCGATATGGATCTTTTTCAACATCTGCCCCGCGATAATCTCAATATGTTTGTCGTTGATGGACACCCCTTGCAGCCGGTACACCTCCTGCACCTGATTGACCAGGTAACGTTGCAGTTCTCTGGGGCCTTTCACGTTCAGCATGTCGCGGGGGTCGACCGAGCCGTCCGTCAACTGCTCGCCGGCGCGCACCCAGTTCCCTTCCTGCACGTTGACGTGTTTGCCGCGGGCAATGAGGTATTCCTTCCTGTCTCCCATGGTGTTGTCCACGATCACCCGCCGCATCCCCTTGGCGAATCCGCCGAAGGAAACCTGTCCGTCAATTTCGCTGATCACGGCCTGCTCCTTGGGCTTCCGTGCTTCAAACAACTCCGCCACCCTCGGCAACCCGCCCGTAATATCCTTGGTCTTTCTGGTTTCCCGCGGGATTTTCGCCAACACGTCTCCGGGATGCACATGGCTTCCCTTTTCAACAAAAATATGCGCGCCCACGGGAAGGTCGTAGCGGGCCGGCGCGCCGGAACTCGGCAGTTTCGCGGTCCGGTGATCGGCATCCTTGATGGAAATTCTCGGACGCAGCGCGGCGCCGGCCTGCCGGCTGCTGTCCTGCTCGATGACCACCTTGCGTGACAGGCCGGTGATTTCGTCGACCTCTTCTTTCATGGTGACGCCTTGCGCAATGTCGCCATAGGCGATGGCGCCCCCCACTTCGGTCAGAATGGTCGATGAATAGGGATCCCATTCCACGAGTTTCTGCCCGACCGTGACTTCCTTGCCGTCCTTCACCTTGATTTTTGCGCCGTAGTCCACCGTGTGTTTTTCCCGCTCCCGCCCGGAATCGTCATAGACGGCAATTGTCGCGTTGCGATTCATCACCACCCATTCGCCCTGCTTGTTCTTCACCGCCATCCGGCTGTTGTGCACATTGGCGTTTTTCTTGGCGTCAAAACTCATGTATTTCAACACCCCGTTGTGCCTCGACTCGACCACGCTTTGTTCCGCCACTTTGCTGGCCGTCCCGCCGATGTGGAAGGTCCGCATGGTCAACTGTGTTCCGGGTTCGCCGATGGATTGCGCCGCGATCACCCCGACGGGTTCGCCCAGTTCGACCAACTTGCCTCTGGCCAGATCACGGCCATAGCACTTCACGCACACCCCCCACCGCGCCTGACAGGTCAGCGTCGAGCGGATGCGAACGTGGTCAATGCCCGCTTCCACCACCGCCTTGACGCGCGTTTCGTCCAACTCGTCATTGGCGGACACCACCACGCTCCCGTTCACCGGGTCAAGAATGTCGTCGGCCGCGATACGGCCCAGAATGCGTTCTTCAAGGGGTTGAATCACTTCCCCGCCTTCGACCAGCGCCGACACGTCAATCCCGTCCGCCGTCTGACAATCGTCCACGCTCACGATCACGTCCTGCGCAATGTCCACCAGGCGTCTCGTGAGATACCCGGAGTTCGCGGTTTTCAGGGCCGTGTCCGCCAACCCTTTGCGCGCGCCGTGTGTCGAAATAAAATACTGGAGCACCGTCAGGCCCTCGCGGAAGTTCGCCGTGATGGGCGTTTCAATAATTTCCCCGGACGGCTTGGCCATCAGCCCTCTCATGCCGCCCAACTGCCGAATCTGCTGCGAACTCCCCCTGGCCCCGGAATCGGCCATCATGAAAATGGGATTCAGGGTGTCCTGTGGCCCCTGGCCGCCGCCGGCCTGAATTTCTTTCATCATCTCATTGGCGATCCGTTCACTCACGTGCGCCCAGATATCAATGACCTTGTTGTAACGCTCGCCGTTGGTAATCAGCCCCTCGCCGTATTGTTGTTCCACCTCGGACACGTCCTTGCGCGCGCCCCCCAGCAACGTTTCTTTTTTCGTCGGAATATGCATATTGTCGATGCAGATGGAGACCCCGGCCTTGGTGGCGTAGTAAAAGCCCAGTTCTTTCAGTTTGTCGAGCATCTTGACGGTGTCGTGCAGGCCGGCTTCCCGGTAGACCGCGTCGAGCAGCCTGGTCATTTCTTTCTTGCTCATCACCCGGTTCACGTAGGAGAAATCGAGGCCCGCCGGAAGAATTTCCCCAAACAACACCCGCCCCACCGTCGTGTCCTTCAGGACGCCGTCAATGCGCACGCGTACTTTGGCCTGTTCGTCCAACTGCCCCGCGTCATAGGCAATGCGCACTTCTTCGGGAGAGTAGAGCACTTTGCCTTCCCCCATGGCGCCCGGCCGTTCCTGCGTCAACCAGTAACATCCCAGCACCATATCCTGGGACGGAATCGCGAGCGGCCGGCCGTTCGCCGGCGACAGCACGTTGTTGATGGACATCATCAGGACGCGGGCTTCGATCTGCGCCTCAACCGAAAGCGGGACGTGCACCGCCATCTGGTCGCCGTCGAAATCCGCGTTGAACGCCGCGCAGACCAGGGGATGCAGGCGAATGGCCTTGCCTTCGATCAGCACGGGGTCAAACGCCTGCATCCCCAGGCGGTGCAGCGTCGGTGCGCGATTCAGAATCACCGGGTGCTCCCGAATCACTTCGTCCAGCACGTCCCAGACTTCGGGACGCTCTTTTTCCACCAGGCGCTTCGCGCTTTTGATGGTGGTCGCCGCGCCGCGTGTTTCCAGTTTATGGAAGATAAACGGCTTGAACAGTTCCAACGCCATTTTCTTGGGCAGCCCGCATTGATTCAATTGCAGTTCCGGCCCCACCACAATCACCGAACGCCCCGAATAGTCCACCCGTTTTCCCAGAAGATTCTGCCGGAACCGGCCCTGCTTGCCTTTGAGCATGTCGCTCAAGGACTTCAACGGCCGCTTGTTCGCGCCGCGAATGGTCCGTCCCCGCCGGCCATTGTCAAACAGCGCGTCCACGGCTTCCTGCAACATGCGCATTTCGTTGCGAATAATCACGCCGGGCGCCTTGAGTTCCAGCAGCCGTTTCAGCCGGTTGTTTCGATTGATCACCCGGCGATAGAGATCGTTCAAGTCCGACGTGGCAAACCGCCCGCCGTCCAACGGCACGAGCGGCCGCAATTCGGGCGGCAACACCGGAATCACGTCCAGAATCATCCATTCCGGCTTGTTGCCCGACTTGTAAAAGGCCTCAATCACTTTCTGTCGTTTGGTGATCTTTTTGTGCTGGGCCTCGGACGTGGCAGCCTGCATTTTCTCATGGCGGTCATTCCACTCGGCTTGAATGTCAACCTGTTTCAACAGTTCACGAATGGCGTCCGCCCCAATGCCGACCCGAAACGACTGCGGGCCGTACTCCTGCACGCATTCACGGTATTGTTCTTCCGTGAGCAGTTCCCGTTTTTTGAGCGGAGCGTCCATGGGGTCCAGCACCACGTAGGCTTCAAAATAAAGCACCCGTTCCAGTTGCTTGAGGCCCATCTCCAGCAGAGTCCCAATCCGGCTCGGCACCCCTTTTAAAAACCAGATGTGGGCGACGGGGGCCACCAGTTCAATGTGCCCCATCCGCTCCCGACGCACCTTGGATTGAATGACTTCGACTCCGCATTTGTCGCAGACAATCCCCCGGTGTTTCATCCGCTTGTATTTCCCGCAATTACATTCCCAATCCTTAGTCGGCCCGAAAATTTTCGCGCAGAACAACCCGTCTTTTTCCGGCTTGAACGAGCGGTAGTTGATGGTTTCCGGTTTTTTGACTTCCCCGTACGACCACAGCCGCATTTTCTCCAGCGACGCAATGCGGATGCACATGGCGTCGAAGGACATGGCCTCGCGCGGCTTGTCAAACAGTGTATAGATGCTTTCCAAGGTCTACCCCCTTTTCAGGAATGCTCGCACATGTGTGACGGCGAATCGTCGGCGAAGACGTTACTCGGCCGATTTCATCAATTCCACGTCCAACCCCAAACTCTGCAACTCTTTCACCAGCACGTTAAACGACTCCGGCAGCCCCGGTTCCAGAAAGTTTTCGCCTTTCACGACCGCTTCATACATTCTCGACCGTCCCGGCACGTCGTCGGACTTGACGGTTAAAAACTCCTGCAGGGTGGAGGCCGCGCCGTAGGCCTGGAGCGCCCAGACTTCCATCTCGCCCAGCCGCTGGCCGCCGAACTGGGCCTTGCCGCCCAGCGGCTGCTGCGTGACCAGCGAATACGGGCCGATGGACCTGGCGTGAATCTTGTCGTCAACGAGGTGGTGCAACTTCATCATATACACGTATCCGACCGTCACCGGACTTTTGAACGGCTCGCCGGTGCGCCCGTCACACAAAATGGCCTGACCGTTTTCCGGCAGGTCCGCTTTCTTCAACAAGGCTTTAATCTCCGTCTCCATCGCCCCGTCAAACACGGGACTGGCGACGTAGATGCCCAGGGCTTTGGCGGCCCATCCCAAATGGGTTTCCAAAATCTGCCCCACGTTCATCCGCGACGGTACGCCGAGGGGATTGAGGACCACCTCGATGGGCGTGCCGTCGGGCAAATAGGGCATGTCTTCTTCCGGAAGGATTCTCGACACCACGCCCTTGTTGCCGTGCCGTCCCGCCATCTTGTCCCCGACGGCGACTTTCCGCTTGATGGCGAGATAAACTTTCACCAGTTTGATGACGCCCGGCGGCAATTCGTCACCTCGACGCAGACGCCCGACTTTTTCGTCGTAGGACGTTTGCAGACTTTCAATGTGATCCTTGGCCGCGCGCTCAAGTTCTTCGATCTTCTTCTGTTCTTCCGCGTCGCCCAGCATCACGCGCCGCAGATCATCGTCGGGCAGTTTCTTCAGAACGTCCGAGGTCAGTTTGCCTTTTTTCTTCAAGATCACTTCCCCGCCTTCGGGGTCCAGCAGATCGCGGCCGACCACCTGCCCGAGCAGCATTCTCCGGATTTTCCTGTTGCGGTCCTCTTCAATCAGGCGCAGTTCGTCCTGATAATTCCGCTCGATGGACACGCGATCCTGCGAAGCCATTGTTTTCGACGACGGCTCATCCCTGTCCACACCTTTTCTGGAGAAAATTTTGACGTCCACCACCACCCCTTCAATGCCCGGCGGGACCTGCAGGGAGGTATCTTTGACGTCACCCGCTTTTTCTCCGAAAATCGCGCGCAGCAATTTCTCTTCGGGCGTCAACTGGGTTTCACCCTTGGGGGTCACTTTGCCCACCAGGATGTCTCCGGCCTTCACCTCGGCGCCGATGCGAATGATGCCGCCTTCATCCAGATTGCGAAGGGCCTCTTCCCCCAGGTTGGGAATATCGCGGGTAATTTCCTCCTTGCCCAGTTTGGTGTCACGGGCTTCCACTTCAAACTCTTCGATGTGGATGGACGTAAAGGTGTCTTCGCGCACCAGCCGCTCACTCAACAGAATCGCGTCTTCGAAATTGTAGCCCCCCCACGGCATAAACCCGACCAGCACGTTTTTGCCCAGGGCCAGTTCCCCGCGGTCAATGCCCGGCCCGTCCGCCAGCACCTGCCCTTTCCGAATGGCCTGTCCGACTTTCACGATGGGCGTCTGGGTCACACATGTGTTTTGATTCGTGCGTTGAAACTTCACCAGGTCATACGTGTCCCAGAATCTTCCGGTTTTCTTTTTACCGTCATCCCGTTTGCCCGGCTCCGGCCGAATGACAATCCGCCGGGCGTCCACGCTTTCCACGACTCCGTCACACCGGGCCTGTTCCACGTACCCGGAATCGCGCGCGACGACGGCTTCCATGCCGGTGCCGACCAGCGGCGCCTCGCTCTGAACAATCGGCACGGCCTGGCGCTGCATGTTGGACCCCATCAACGCGCGGTTGGCGTCGTCGTGTTCCAGAAAAGGAATCAACGCCGTGGCGACACTGACCACCTGCTTCGGCGAGACGTCCACGTAATCGACCCGGTCCGGCGGCGTGGCGATAAACTCCCCGGCGGAGCGCGCCGTTACGGAGCCGGAGACCAGACGACCGGCGGCGTCTACTTCGGAATTGGCCTGGGCGATGATGTACCGTTCGCCTTCCAGCGGGGAAAGAAACTCGACGTCCGGCATCACGCGGCCGTCACGGACTTTTCGAAAGGGGGCTTCGATAAACCCGAATTCGTTAATGCGCGCATAGGTGGCCAGCGAGGTAATCAGCCCGATATTCGGCCCCTCGGGGGTTTCAATCGGGCAGATGCGGCTGTAATGGGAGGGATGCACGTCGCGGACCTCAAAGCCCGCGCGCTCGCGGGTCAGCCCGCCGGGGCCCAATGCGGACAGTCTCCGTTTATGCGTGATTTCCGCCAGGGGATTCGTCTGATCCATAAACTGCGACAACTGACTGCCGGCAAAGAACTCTTTAATGGCGGCCACAATGGGCTTGGCGTTCAGTAAATCGTGCGGCAGCACCGTCTCCATATCGAGGAGATTCATCCGCTCCTTGATGCTGCGCTCCATGCGCGCCAGGCCCACGCGGATCTGATTCTCGATTAATTCTCCCACGGTCCGCACGCGGCGATTGCCCAAATGGTCAATGTCGTCCACTTCGCCTTTGCCCATTTTCAGGTCCACCAGGGCGCGGATGACTTCCATCACGTCCTGCTTCGTCAACACACGCGTGTCCATGGACGGGGCCGTGGCGTGCTCCTGCCGGGCCCACGCCGGTTTGTCGGCCTGCCTCCGGCCGTCCGCCCAGAAACGGCTGTTGATTTTCAGCCGTCCGACCGGCGACAGATCATACCGCCTGGGATTTAAAAACAGGGTGTCAAACAACTGTTTGGCCGAATCCAGGGACGGCATTTCTCCGGGCCGAACGCGTTTGTAGATTTCCACGCAGGCTTTTTCATACGAGGTGGCGTCCTTGGCGGTTTCGATGGTTTGCCCATTGGGCAACTCGGCGAACAGCGTGTCCAGAATCACGGGCGAGACATCGCTGTCCAGATAGGTCACCTTGAAACTTTTGAGTTTCAATCCAACCAGTTTTTCAATCACGGCGAGAGACAGGCGTTGATGTTTCTTTGCCGCGATCTCTCCGCTTTTCGGGTCGCGGATTTCCGTCAACACCACGCGGCCCGCCAGCGTGTCGGGCTTCACGGGCATTTCCTTCACGCCGGCGGCCCGAATATCCGCGATCAGTTTTTTGGTGAGTTTTGTCCCTTCCCGCACAATCGGAGTCTTGCCGCCTTTCTCAAAGACTTCGACGGACGCGCGCAACCCGCTGTGCAGGTCGGGGTCCAACTTTCGCATCAGCACGCCGTCCGCAACCCGAATGTCCTCAATGGGATAACAGGCGGTCAGAATGTCCTCCGTGGACAACCCAAACGCTTTCAGCAGAATCGTCGCGGGCATTTTTCGGCGACGGTCGATGCGGACATACAACACGTCGCGGGCGTCAAATTCGAAATCCAGCCATGAGCCGCGGTAGGGAATGATGCGCGCGGAAAACAGCACTTTCCCGCTGGAATGGGTGCGTCCCTTGTCGTGACTGAACGACGCGCCGGGCGAGCGGTGCAACTGGCTCACCACCACCCGCTCCGTGCCGTTGACAATAAAGGTCCCCCGGTCCGTCATCAGCGGCAACTCGCCCACGTAGACTTCCTGTTCCCGCACGTCGAGCACCTTCCTGGTCTTCGCGCTTTTGTCCTGCGCCTCAAACACCACCAGCCGGATGCGCAGTTTCAACGGAGCGGCAAACGTCATGCCCTGTTCCAGACATTCCCTCATGTCGTATTTGGGCGTGCCCAGCGCATACCCGGAAAACTCCAGAATGGCCGAACTGTTGATGTCCGCAATCGGAAAGACGCTCATCAGCGCGGCCTGCAGCCCCCGGTCCGCGCGGCGCTCGGCGACGACGTCCTTTTGCAGAAAAAATTCGTATGAACGTTTCTGAATTCCGACGAGGTCGGGAATATCGATCGTCGACTGAATTTTCGAAAAATCAGTGCGCGTGATAATCCCCGGCAATGGAGGTTGAGACATCTTCGACTCCTTACGCAGCGAATCGTGTGAGGCAATCCCGCGGATCGGCGGAAGACCGCGCCACGGACCCGCGTTACTTAACTTCGACGGTGGCGCCCACGTCCGTGAGTTTTTTCTTGATGGCGTCCACTTCGTCCTTGGCGACGCCTTCCTTGACCGGTTTCGGAGCGCCTTCCACCAAATCCTTGGCCTCCTTCAATCCCAACCCGGTGATTTCACGCACCACTTTGATGACCTGGATTTTCTTGTCGGCGGGCACGCCGGACAACACCACGTCAAACGCGTCTTTTTCTTCGGCGGCCGCGGCCGGCGCCCCGGCGCCCGGCGCCGCCGCGATCGCCACCGGCGCCGCCGCGGTCACGCCGAATTTTTCTTCAAAGCCCTTCACCAATTCGGACAATTCCAACACCGTCATGCTTGCAACGGCCCCCAAAATGTCGTCTTTTGAGAACTTCGTTTCTGTGGCAGCCATGTCTCCTTCTCCTTTCTTGGTCACCCGCACCGCAACCAGCACCGCCAGAAAATCGCGCAACACAGCCTGAAGCACGCCGGCCATGGCCCGCAGGGGACCTTGCATGGCCGACGCCACATTCGACAGCATCACCTTTTTGGACGGCAACGCCGCCGCCGCGATCAATTGCGCGGGCGCAAGCGGTGTGCCTTCCAGCACGCCGCCCCGCCAGATAATTTTTTCATCGCATTGTTCGTTCCGTATAAAATCCCGCAGCAGTTTGGCGGGCAGCACCGGGTCGTCATAGCCGATCACCACGGCGACCTGCCCCGTGAACAACGACGCGACAGGCCCCAACACGGTCCCCTCGGCGGCCCGCGCCGCCAGGGAGTTCTTGACCACCTTCCATTCGGCCTGCGCGCCGCGAAGTTGGCGGCGCAACGGGGTCATCTGATTCACTGACATGCCCCCGCACTCCGTCACGACGACCAGCCTTGCCCTGGCGAACTTCTCGTGCAAATCGGACACCGCCGCGGCTTTCTGCTCTTTTTTCATCGACTCCCCCGCACCGCGTCTCATGCAAACTGCCGGGCCAGGGACGCGCATTCCAGAGGAATGCCCGGCCCCATCGTGCTCGACAGGGTTGACCCCTTGAGATACTTCCCCTTGCTCGACGACGGCTTGGCCTTCACCACCGCGCTCAAGACCGCCTGCGCGTTTTCGGCGATTTGCGCGCCGGTGAACGATACCTTGCCGATGGGAACGTGAATCAGCCCCGCCTTGTCGACTTTGTATTCGATCCGCCCCGTTCGGATTTCCCGAATCGCCTTCCCCACGTCAAACGTCACGGTGCCCGTTTTGGGATTGGGCATCAGGCCGCGCGGCCCCAGCACTTTGCCCAATTTGCCGACCGACGCCATCAGGTCCGGCGTGGAGATGGCCTGATCAAATTCCAGCCACCCCTCTTTGATTTTTTCCAGCAGGTCATCGGCGCCCACGACGTCGGCGCCCGCCTGGCGGGCTTCCTGCTCTTTTTCCCCCCTGGCAAACACCGCAATGCGAACTTTTTTCCCCGTGCCGTGCGGCAGGACCGTCGTCCCGCGCACCATTTGGTCGGCCCGCTTCGGATCGACGCCCAGGCGAATGACCAAATCCACGGTCTCGTCGAATTTGGCATAGGCCGTCCGCTTCACCAGTTCGCTCGCCTCCCGAAGGCCGTACAAACCCGCCTCAACCTGCGCCTTCGCGTCCTTCAAGTGCTTTCCCACGCCGCTCATGCCTCCGTACGCACCGGCCGCCCCGCGCTAGTCGGCAACGGTGATTCCCATGCTCCGCGCGGTGCCTTCAATGATCCGCGTCGCGCCGTCCAGGTCCACCGCGTTCAAGTCTTCCAGTTTCCGCCGGGAAATCTCCTGCAGTTGCGCGCGGGAAATCCGGCCGACCTTGTCCTTCTGCGGCACACCGGAGCCTTTGATAATCCCCGCGGCTTTTTTCAGGAGATCGGACGCCGGCGGAGTTTTCGTGACAAAGGCAAAACTCCGGTCCTTATAAACGGTAATGACCACGGGAATGACGCTGCCTTCCTGCGCCTGCGTCTTCGCGTTGAACTGTTTGCAAAAATCCATGATGTTCAGGCCGTGCTGACCCAACGCGGGACCCACCGGCGGCGCGGGATTCGCCTTCCCCGCCGGAATCTGCAATTTGATGTGCGTGACAACTTCTTTGGCCATCGCTCAATCCTTTGCCGCGTCGGACGATGAACGCCGGCGCCGCGTCAACACCCCTCCGCGCGGCCGCGGCGGGGGCGCCGTCGCGGGGCGGCCCCTATCCGTGTTCAATCTGCGCAAACACCAGTTCCACCGGCGTCGCCCGCCCCAGGATGCTGACCAGCACCTTGACCCGCCCATGGTCGTCGTCCACCTCGTCAATCACGCCGTTGAACCCCATGAACGGCCCGTCCACGATCCGCACGGTGTTGCCTTTGGAAAAAATCACCCGCTCCCGCGGCGCGGCCACCCCCGCTTCGATCTGCTTCAGAAACGAATCGGCTTCCTCCTGCGGCAGGGGCATGGGCCTAGTCCCGCCCCCGATAAAGCCCGTGACCTTGGGCGTCTCCTTGATCATGATCAACGTTTCGTCTTTGAGCGGATCCTCCAACTCCACCAGCACGTACCCCGGAAAAAACTTTCGCTTCGACGCGCGGCGTTTGCCGTCTTTGATTTCGATGACGTCTTCCGTGGGAACCAGCACCTGCCCGAACTCTTTCTGAAGCCCCATGTGCGAGGCGCGCTCCTCCAGCGAGGTCCGCACCCGGCCCTCATAGCCCGCATAGGTGTGAATCACGTACCAGTGTTTCGCCATAGACCGCGTCCGCGGCGCATCACAGAATTTGCTGCACCAGCCACACCAGCACGGAATCCACGAACGAGAGGTACAGCGACATGATGACGCACAACACAATCACCACCGACGCCGAGCCAATCGTTTCGTCCCGCGTCGGATAGGACACCTTCTTCAGTTCCCCCTGGACCTCGGCGAGGAATTCCGCAATGTTCCGCCACAGTTTCCTCATCGCGCTCGCCTCCGTCCGCAACACGCTCGCACAGTGGCAGGGGCACCAGGATTCGAACCCGGACCTTCGGTTTTGGAGACCGACATGCTAGCCGTTGACACCATGCCCCTGGGACCCTTCAGAGACATCCCTATTTCACTTCTTTGTGGGGAACGTGCTTCCTGCAGAACCGGCAATACTTGCTCAATTCCAGACGGTCCGGATCATTCTTTTTATTCTTCATCGTCGAATAATTCCGCCGTTTACATTCTCCGCAGGCCAGGGCAATAATGGCGCGCATCGCGTCTCCCCTCAGGCGAGGATGTCCGTCACCACGCCGGCGCCGACCGTGCGGCCGCCTTCCCGCACCGCGAACCGCAGGCCCTGTTCCATCGCAATCGGCGCAATCAGGTCCCCCGTGAAGGTCGTGTTGTCGCCCGGCA
>JAHRAQ010000002.1 GCA_020027205.1 Nitrospirales bacterium
CGTCGGTGTCGCCGTCGGGCCAGCCGGGGAGCGGGATGCGCGGCCACTCCATGCGCAGCGCGCCGGCGTTCTGCTCCCGGTAAGTGGGGTCGTGGAGCACGGCGAGGGTGTGGTGGAACAGGTCTTCGACGCCCATGCCGATGCGGTCGAGGTAGCGGGCGGCGGCTCCTGACAGGTTGGGGCGGCGTTGTGTGCCGTCGCTTGCGAGATCGCCATCTCGGAGACAGGCGGGGAAGAAGTGCGAGCGACCGTTGCCGAAATCTCCCGCAAGATGACGAACCATAGTTCCGCGAGAAAATTCCTCTTGGGCTTCTCGTCTCCGAGCTTCGATCCAGAGATTGCCATCGAATACATGTGGCATGTACTCGGTGCGCGCTCGGTCGAGTAGTTTAGTGTCCGCTTCCCAATACAGCCAACGGTTGTCGAATGGTCGGTGGGTATAGTGGACGAAGCCTGCTTCGACCGGGCCGCCACGTTTGAGCAGCGCATCGCGCACGGCACTGGCATCAAATTGCGCGGTGGTTTCCATCACGTCTGGATAACGCCTTGCAATCTCGCCATGGCCTAAATCCGTATTGAAATAATCGGCAACGCGCGCCTTGAGCCGATCGATGTCGGTGTCAACGAGAAATGAATCACGACTGGTCGTGACTCCTGGAAACGACACCGGGAACAATTCAGGCAATGCAGGCCAGTCAAACCAGCCGTCACCAACTACCATTTGCGCGAAGGGCAAGCCGAGCGGCAAGTTCGGACCAAAGCGTTCGTACAGCGTGTCCAGATCCGTTTCCGCTGATGCCGTCAATTCTTCGCGCTTGACCTGCCCCCACAGATGGCGAAAGCCGATGGTATCGGTTGGAGCATGGTCGGCCTTGCGCACCAGCGTCGTGATAGCCACTCCAACCTTTATACCTACCGAACTGCCAGAAACAGTAAAGACACTCGCGTCCGGTTGACCGTCAGGCGTCTTCCCGCCTTTGCGTATATCGCCGTTCAGACAATCAATCCGCACCGCATCAAACACATCCAGATACCGCTCCCGCATCCCCGTGAACGACAGTCCATCAAGCCATGAGTAGTTGGAGATGAAACAGACCACACCCCGACCAGTCTTCTCGGCGATGCGCCGCTCCGCCATGCGGAAAAATCGCACATACAGATCGTTCAGTCCTTGACCTTCGGGTTTGCGCACAAGTTTGGTCGTTCGATAAGCGACCGACAATTCCCGCTCCTCGCCCATCGCCATGCCAGCGTAATTGTTGTACGGCGGGTTGCCGAGAATCACGAGAATGGGCGTTTCCTGTTTTACGTGTTCCGCGCGGTCACGTTCTTCTTCCAATTCCGGAAACGGCAACGGCGGCTTGTCCTCTTTGGATTCCCAACCCGTCAACGCATTGGTCAGGAAAATGCCAGCCCGTTCTTCGCCATCATCGGAAAACCCCGCGTGCAGTTTTTCCATCGTCAGGCCGACCTGCAAGTGGGCCACGACAAGAGGAGCCGGCATAATCTCAAAACCGAACACTCGTTGCATGGCCGCCTGTTTCACGCGCGCGCCGGCAAGCGCGCCCAAACCTCGGCCTTCAAGGTTGGCGGCGATACGGCGCAACACCTCGGAAAGATAGGCGCCGGTGCCGCAGCACGGGTCGAGCACATAGACATTTTCCGCCGCCAGCCCATCGGCAATACCGAGATCGTCTTTCAACGCCTTGTCCACGCGCGCCACCATGTAGCGCACCACTTCAGCGGGCGTGTACCAGACGCCCAACTCCTTGCGTAACCTGGGATCAAAGGCTTCGAGAAACGGCTCGTAGAAATAGGTGACCGCCTCGCCTTCGTCAAAACGGGAAAAGAAGGCTTCGCGGTCCACGCGGTCAAGCGCGATTTCTGTCCAGTCCAGCACTTCAACAAGATCGAGACGTTTGAGTCGTGCGGGGCCGGATAGTTGCTGGAATAACGCGCGCACGATTGGCGCGCGGAGATGCCAGACGGCTTTGCGCCATTCAAACCGCTCCGTCGGTGTCGGCGTCTGTCGCGCCCACAGCACCCATGCGGAAAAGACGCCGTAGAACAGGGTTTGCACCAACGTTGAATGAAAAAAGCGAACACCGCGTTCATCGTTGAAGCCGACACCCAACGCTTCCTCCAGCGACTTACGCACCGATACCAGCATCGGCTCATCACCCGCCGCCTCGACACGCGCAAGGGCGTCCCGTGCATAGGACGCGAGCAGCCAGGCAAGGTCTTTCGGCTCGGCCAGCGTTGCCCGATGAAACAGGGCGCGGCAGAGGTACTCGATCAAACCCGGCCCGACCTCGCGGGCCAGCGCGTGGGGAGTTTCGAGAAGGCGGTTGAACTCCGCCGCGTTTTCGGTACAACGGAACGTTTCCAGTTTTGCCGGACGACCATGTGCGTCCTCGCCGAGTAACACGAAGTCGCGTGTATTGGTCACCAGCACCAGACGATAGCGATTCCAGTAGCGGCTTACCTGATCGCTTTTCACCGTCAACCATGCGTCGTCGTCCGGCGACTTCATTTCCACCACTCCGCGTTCCGGTGTCTGCCCTTCATGCGGACGGCCTTTCTGCACTTGCCGTGCCGTATAAAGACCAAAGTCGGGGTGACCCGCACCTTGATCGGCCAGTTCGCCGACGCAGAAGACTTTGGGCTTGAGTGTGCTCCCAACGGCATTGAGCAGATTGGCGAGCGGCGTATAACTTGACCGCTCACCGGTCGCCCCACCGGACGCACGAATCCGTCGCAGGTCGGAAAAATAGGTTTCAACCGCAGCGTTGAGCATCATTGTCTTTCATGTATGAATCGCACGAAACCCACACAACGGCACGGAATTGTCTCGCGCAAGGGTGAACGCACACGAAGTTTAGCACAGACGGGTGATTTGTGTATCCAGTGGCGGGTGTTCCAACGGCGGGCAGGCTACTGCGCGTCCTGATATTCTTCGTGCCAGGCCATTTGAATGGCTTCGAGTTTTTTTTCGTTGGAATCCTTCGGGTCGCCGGTGAACTCCGGCCAGGCCACAATCCAGGCGTGCATGTCGGTGAAGCGGATCGTCAGCGGGTCCACGTCGGGGTGTTCTTCGTGCAGACGAATCCCGATTTCTTCGGCCATTTCCCATGTGAGTTCCTGTGCCATAATGGTTACTCCCTCACTTCGGACAGTTTTTTGTTTTCGAGCGCGTCCTTGAGCGTGGCGTCCATCAGGACCTCGGCCAGGTGATGGGTGATGTGTTCCACGTCGGTAATCTTTGACCGAATCGCGCGATGATCCTCCCCGGCGTTCGCGGCGCGAAGCGCGTCCATGGCGTGCCGGACGGCCTGCGCTTCGTCCCGCTCGATGAGATTCTCGCCGCGCCGCAGGGCCTTCTCGGTGGCCGTTATGATGGCCTCGGCTTCGATGCGCGCCTCAATCAACTGGCGCGCCCGCACGTCCTGTTCCGCAAAACGGAAGGAATCACGAATCATGTGTTCGACTTCCTCATCGGTCAGCCCGTGGGAAGACTTGACCTGCACCGATTGCGACCGGCCGGTCCGAATATCGGACGCGGTGACGTTGAGGATGCCGTTGGCATCGATCAGAAACGTGACTTCGATGCGCGGAGTCCCCGCCGGCAGCGGCGGGACCTTGAGTTGAAAACGCGCCAGACTTCGGTTGTCCGTCACCAGTTCGCGTTCGCCCTGCAAGATATGAATGTCCACCGAGGTCTGGCCGTCCGCGGAGGTGGTGAACATTTCCCTGGCGCTGGCCGGGATGGTGGTGTTTCGACGAATCACGACGCTCATGACGCCGCCCATGGTTTCGATGCCCAGGGACAGCGGCGTCACGTCGAGCAACAGCATGTCCGTGTTGTCACCGGCAAGAATGCCGGCTTGCACCGCCGCGCCAAGCGCGACCACCTCGTCGGGATTCAGGTCGCAATGGGGCGTCTTGCCGAACAGCGCCTGCACGCGGTCACGGATGCACGGCATCCGCGTGCTGCCTCCCACCAGCACCACTTCGTCAACCTGCCCGGTCTCCAAACCCGCGTCCTTCAACGCCAGCCGGCAGGGGGCCATGGTCTGTTCGACCAGATCCGCGGTCAGGGTTTCGAATTCATCGCGCGACCACGTGCGTTCATAGGCGCCGCGCCCCTCGGGCAGGGGGATTGTCATGCGCGCCTGTGGTTCATCCGACAGGCGTCTTTTGGTCTGTTCGGCTTCGAGCCGAATGGTCTGCATCAATTCCGGATCATCGTCCACATTGATCCCGTGCCGGTCGCGCACGTCACGGATGACGGCATCCATCATCCGCCGGTCAAAATCGTCGCCGCCGAGATGCGTGTTGCCGTTGGTGGCCAGCACTTCGAAGATCCCGTCCTTGAGTTTCAGGATGGAGATATCAAACGTCCCGCCGCCGAGATCGTAGACGGCAATGATCCCGCGGGCGTTGCGTTGCAGCCCGTAGGCCAACGACGCCGCCGTCGGTTCATTGAGAATGCGCAGCACGTCCAGCCCGGCAATGAGACCGGCGTCTTTCGTCGCCTGCCGCTGGCTGTCGTTGAAGTACGCCGGCACGGTGACGACGGCCCTGGTCAGTTCTTCGCCCAGATGCGCTTCCGCCCGCCGCTTGAGTTCTTTGAGAATCATGGCGGACACTTGCGGCGGCGAGTAGGTTTTGTCTCCCATCTGAATCCGGATCACGCCGCCCTTTTCCCGCAAGACGTACGGGAAATAGGATAATTCCCCGGCCACGTCCGCCACCGATTTGCCCATGAACCGTTTCACGGAATAAATCGTTCGTGACGGAGAACGGACAAGATGCTCCCTGGCGGGATCGCCCACCACCAGGCCATTGTCCAGAAAGCCGACGATTGAGGGCACCATGGTCCGGCCCTCTTTGCCGGGGATCACCCGCGGGCGGTCGCCGTCCATATACGCGACCAGAGAATTGGTCGTGCCGAGGTCAATGCCGACTATCGTCGCCATGTGATTCCCAAGTTCCCTTTCGGCGCATCCATGGAGTCAGCCCGCCGTCTCCGCCAGATCATGCACGATATTCGTCACGTACGTACGATTCGATAACAACGCCCGCATGGCCGTGAGGATCTCGTCCTTTTGCGCCCGAACGGCCGCGTCGTCACCGGCGCCGGCCTGCAAGGCGTCCCATTTCGTACACTGGTCGGACAGACGCGCGTCCAGTTGCGCCTTTCTGTCTTCAAGGCTCCGGCGATCGTGACGCAATTGCTCCCGCAACGTCTGTCGCCGTTCGGGCGCGTCATCCGGTGACAATGCCCGAAACGCATCCAGACGTTCCTGCAGTTCCAGAATTTCGTCGAACAGATCCGCCGGCGGCGTGGTCCGAATCGTCCCGGCCGACCCCGCTTCAAGATGAATGAGATATTCCACCCGCCGGATGGGGTCCTTGAGCGTTCGATATGCCGCGTTCAACAAGGCCGTGTTGCCGAGACTGATCGCCTTTTCGCTGTCATCCTTCGTCGCAAAATAATCGGGATGAAAAGTGCGGCTCAAAGCATGGAACGTATCCTCAAGGGCCTGTTCGTCAAGATTCAACGCGCGGGGCAGGTTCAGGCAGGTGAAATAGTCGAGGTCTTTGGAAAGCGGCTGCACCTTGACGCACTTGGCGCAAAAATACTCGCCCGGCACTTCGGATTGACAATGCCAGCACATACTCCGGGCCATCGGCAGATCACGGGGCCGATCCCCGACCCGGCCGGCCGCCGCATGTGGCGCATCCGCATTCATGTCCCGTTCTCGCACAACGGGCATGGCAGAACTTCACCATGCCCGTCGAATCGATTCCTATGGTCAGCCGGCAACGCGAAAGGTTTTACGCAGAAAAGGATTCTCCGCATCCGCAAGTCTTGGTCGCATTGGGATTCTGAAACCGAAACCCCCCGCTGACCATGTCTTTGTGATAATCCAGACTCATGCCTTCAAGATAAATGGCGCTCTTGGCGTCCACAATAACCTTCACGCCGTCCTGTTCGCACACGGTGTCAAACTCGCCGATCTTGTCGTCAAAATTAATCGTATAACTTAACCCGGAACACCCGCCCCCCTTGACGCCGAGGCGCAGACCGCCTTCCGTCAGATCCTGCACGTCCATCAGCCGTTTCACTTCGGCGACGGCGGCGTCGGTCAAGGTCACGAGCGGGGTCGTCGTGGTCGGTGTCGTGCTCATACCGTGGTCTCTCCTTGCCGGGATGCCCTCTGCGGCCGGCCGTCAGGCGCCGGCCTTTGACGTGGCCGGTTGCGCGGCGTCGGATGCGGCGTCGCCCTTCTTTTGATAATCATTCAACGCGGCTTTGATCGCGTCTTCCGCCAGCACGGAACAATGGATTTTGACCGGGGGCAGGTTCAGTTCCTGCACGATGTCGGTGTTTTTAATGGCCCCGGCTTCGCCGACCGTTTTGCCTTTCAGCCATTCCGTCGCCAGACTGGAACTGGCAATGGCCGACCCGCATCCAAAGGTTTTAAATTTTGCGTCGACGATGGTGTCGTCTTCCACTTTAATCTGCAGTTTCATCACGTCGCCGCATTCGGGCGCCCCGACAATGCCGGTGCCCACGCCGTCTTCGTCTTTCCTGAACGACCCCATGTTGCGCGGATTGTTATAATGGTCGATCACCTTGTCGCTGTATGCCATGATGTCCTCCTCCGCAAAAAATTTCCGAAACCCCGCCGGCGGCCACATGCACGCCGCGGGAAACCCGTTATGCCCCTTTCAATGCGCCGCCCATTGGACCGTCTTCAGGTCCACGCCCTCCTTGGCCATTTCATACAAGGGCGACATCGCGCGCAGATGATTGACCGCCTTGATCATCCGGTCAATGGTGTACTCCACTTCGTCCGGCGTCGTGAACCGGCCCAGGCCGAAGCGAATGGACGAATGCGCCAAATCCGACCCGACCCCCAGCGCGCGAAGAACATACGACGGCTCAAGCGTCGCCGAGGTGCAGGCCGACCCGGACGAGAGCGCGATTTCCTTGACCCCCATCAAGAGGGCTTCCCCCTCGACATACGCAAAACTGATGTTCAGGTTCCCCGGAAGACGTTCCGTCGGATGTCCGTTGAGATAGACTTCTTCCAGAGCGCCCGTGATGCCGTCATGCAGCCGGTCGCGAAGGGCTTTCAGACGAACGGCCTCCGTTGCCATTTCCTGCGCGCACAACTCAATGGCCTTCCCAAACCCCACCACCAGCGGTACCGGGAGCGTGCCCGACCGCATCCCCCGCTCATGCCCGCCGCCGTCAATCATCGGCACCAGGCGAACGCGGGGAGCCTTCCGCCGCACGTACAACGCCCCGATGCCCTTGGGCCCGTAGAGTTTATGTCCGGTGAACGACATCAGATCAACACCCATGGCCTGCACGTCCACCGGGATTTTCCCCACGCCCTGCGTCGCGTCGCAGTGAAAGAGCACGCCTTTTTCCTTGGCAATTTTCCCAATCGCGTTGACCGGATGAATGGTCCCGATCTCATTGTTGGCCAGCATGATGGAAATCAAAATCGTCTTGTCGGTGATCGCGTTTCGCACGTCGTCGGGATTCACCATCCCGGTTTTATCCACGGGCAGCCAGGTGACCCGAACGCCTTTTTTCTCCAACGACTTCGCCGGATCGATGACCGCCCGATGTTCGGTGGAGCAGGTGATGATATGATCACCTTTTTCTTTGTACATCTCGACCACGCCTTTCAACGCCAGGTTGTTGGACTCGGTCGATCCGCTCGTGAACACCAGTTCCTTGGCGTCGGCGTTGATCAGCGCGGCAATGGTTTTGCGCGCCCGGTCCACGGCTTCTTCGGCCGCCCAGCCGAAGGCATGATTCCGACTCGCCGCGTTGCCGAATTGTTCCGTGAAATACGGGAGCATCACATCCACCACGCGGGGATCGCAGGGCGTGGTCGAATGGTTGTCCATATAAATGGGTAACTTCATGACGGCACTCCTTCCGGCTTGACAGACTCGATACGCACCAACGGCGACTCATCCCCCAGCATATCTTCAATGGACATGCCGTTGAGCAACTGAAAAATGCTTTCCTCAATCTTCAAAAGCGGGGTGCGGATATTGCAACGATCCATCTGCCCGCACGTCACCTGATCTTTGTCCTGGGAACAATCCGTCAATCCCAGCGGCCCTTCGATGGCTTCCAGCACCTGCGCAACCGTAATATCCCCGGGGTCCCGACCCAGCGCATAGCCGCCCTTCGGCCCGTTATGATGACTTTCAATCAGGTGATGCCTGGCCAGCATCTGCAACACTTTCGCCAGCAATTCCAACGGGATATGATGTTCCTCGGCAATTTCCTTGGTATTCACCACGCGCGGAACGGTATTGATGCCACATTGCACCAGCGCCATATACTGGAGCGCCAGCAATGCGTAATCCGCTTTTTTCGAAAACTTCAGCATGGTGCGCCCCCGCCAATCCCCGATTCCACGCGTCTCCCGTTCCAACGACCGTCAAAATGCTACCATTGACTTTTGAGTCTAGTCAAGAGTAGTTTAGTCGGAGATTCAAATGGTCTGCGATAACAGCGCCGGCGTGGCAATAACGAGTATGTCATTGAAAATACAACGATATTTGTGAATTTTGTCCGACAGGGTCAGCACAGGAGGAATTCCCCATGGGCGGCAGTAACCCCTATATCGAAGAAATCGTCACGCAAAAGGCCACCAAAGCGTTCACCATGACGTTCACGACCCCGGACGGCACAAAAACCGTGGCGGTGGACCCGGAAAAAATCCCCTACGGAGAAACCGGCCAGCCCGGCAGTGTGCTGGACATCGCGCTGGGTGCGGGACTCGACCTCGACCACGCCTGCGGCGGCGTCTGCGCCTGCTCGACCTGTCACGTCATTGTGAAAGAGGGACTGGATTCCTGCAACGAAGCCACAGACGACGAACTGGACCAACTGGACGAAGCCCCCGCCATCACCCTGCAATCCCGCCTGGCCTGCCAATGCGTCCCCGACGGCTCCGCCAATGTCTTGGTGGAAATCCCGGCGTGGAATAAGAATCTGGTGAAGGAGGGGCATTAGGGAAAGACGGCAAGCCGCGTCCCGCACACGCGCCCCGCGCTCACGTATCCTCACAGTGCCGCATAGAGAGGCGAAGGCACCGTTGGATAAACCCGGTACACGTGCTGGAACACATCGTCCGCCCTGGTCTGCACCTCTGCTTCCCCGTAGCAGGTCAAGTCATCGTCGAGGCACGTCGCGTAACTGCAATTCTGTCCCACCCAGCCGTGCCAAGTGCCTAGCGCTTTCGCGTTCAACCAAGGCTCTTAACCCTTCTCTGATCAAGACAGTTTTTTCGACGATTCCAGTCAATTGCTGTGCTTCTGCCAGCAATTTGTCGTCAATATTCATGGTAGTTCTCATCAATGTACATCCCCAGTATCATCAAACGACGGCATTTTCTATGTTCATATAAAAAGTGCAAAGGCGGGTTATTGGCGAGGGAATTTTCGGATAAGTCAGGAAATTCCATGGAGACTGACGGACGATTAACGAACCCAGTTCTCCAGCATCAATCCCTGAACCCTTTCAAATTCCTTCACGTTATTACTAACCAAAATCAAACCATGAGCGCGTGCCTGTCCCGCTATCATCATATCGTAAGGGCCTATTGGTTTGCCGATACGATACAATTCCGCGCGAATCTGACCAAAATGATTTGCCGACTTCTGGTCAAACGGCATTATCTCGATTCTGGCGCCAAGAGATTCAATGCTCGACAAATTTCGTGCGGATTGGGTGGAACGTTCAACACCATAGACAAGTTCCCCCCAAGTCACAGAGGAAATTGCCATCTGTCCTTGTAGCCGATTAAACTTTTGATGCAATGATTGAGGACGCTTCTTTATGGCATAAATCACCACATTGGTATCCAGCAGATATTTGGGCATCACAGTTTTTCGCGTTGCACATCCGCCGGCTGTTCCCGTGTGGACATAAAGTCATCAGAAACACCAGGCCCATCAAACCATTCATCCCAAGTTTTCCCCGCCGGTGTGATGATGCGCTTTGAGCCGATAGCCACGATATCAACTTCCCGCACCGATTCGGGAAGTTCGACAGCCTTGGGCAGTCTTACCGCCTGGCTTTTGTTGCTCATAAAAACCTTTGTGTGTGCAGTTGCCATGTTGTTACCTCGCTTTGGTTGCCATGAATATACAATTAGTATATCCAGTAACAACATTTGAATGCATATTGTCAAGGCAGGCCAACCCCAATCGTTTGGGTCATTCCGATTTCCGTTGTCTGCCGAAGATGTGTCTCAACTGTGGTTCTATTCCGGCCAACTGCGTCAACAACTTCCTTGCGCTTTCCCGTTCAAACATCCTTGATATAGTTATCGGACATTCCATGGATCATCTTCCATCATGATTGATACTTCACCGGGTCCGGCGGGACTTCCATCAGTTTGCCGTCGCGCATGACAACAATCTTGGTACCGGTCTGGTACGCAATTTTGTGCGCGTCTATGACGGCGCGATGGAGAGCGGGTATCACACCCTGCATGTCCGGGTCATCGTCTACCGAAAGCCGGGGGTGCTGTTTTTTCTTCATGGATTGTCCCCTTTCTCAACAAGCGCCGGCGCATCTCCACTGTTATTGATAAGGTACCAGTAGTTTACACAGTGGCGGTAAAATTTTTCAAAATTATCCAGCCCGTTATAAAACCTGCGACGTATGACATCCTCGTGCACATCGTGCCCGCCTTGCGCTACACGAAATTTCACACGATTAATTGCTTCTTCCGGCGTGGCGAGAGATAAGAAAATCATCTTGACGATATAGCCATCCATGCGCCATTTTTTTATTTTTGCCACATACCCACGACTCGCCAGCGTCGTTTCAAAGGCAAAACTCTCACCTCGTTTTGCATGGTTGCTGATTTCCTGCGACATCACACGTCCGGCGCGGAAGGTAGCGGCTTCCGGGAGAAAAGGAGACAATCCCCCCGCAATCAAATCCGCATTGACAAACACGGGACAGCCGGATTCCTTCGGCAGGTATTGCCGAGCAAACGTCGTTTTCCCGGCACCATTGGGACCGGCAATAATAATTATTTTCTTTTCGCGGTTCATGCCTCAATCTCTCGAAAAACAACAAAACCCCGAGGGACAATCCCCACGGGGTCTTGCATGAACGACACCACGCCGGCGCCGGCGTCTTGAAGGTTGGCTCCTCGGGCAGGACTCGAACCTGCGACCAATCGGTTAACAGCCGACCGCTCTACCAACTGAGCTACCGAGGAACACAAGGGGTGAACATAATCGCCAACGACGCGGGTTCCGTGCCCGGCGACGATGTTTGCATGATATACCGTGGCACGGCGTTGGTTCAACGGGGCGCCGGCACAACCGCCCGGCGGGCGCGTCCGCGAGTTTCGGCACGCTTAAAACTGAAACTCGTCGGCATCCTCTTCGCCTTCATCAGCTTCCGCGGCGCCGCCCTCGGCCAGCGCGACGTAGTGCCGCGCCCAGGACAGATAGATATTGGCGCTGTCGTTCATGGCGTCGGCCCCCAGGGCCAGTTTTTTGGCAACGTCGGGGTCGCCGCCCAACAGTTCCATTTCCTGGGCGCGATCTTTCAGGCCGCCGTGGAACCGGCTCATGGATTGATGAATCCCCTGCATGAGTTGTTTCAGGTTTTCGCTCATTTCCCGGCCTTTGTGTCAGACAAGGCATGGTTGACACATGCCTGCGCACCATAAAGCAAAGCCCCGCGACCATCAAGGATGATGCCGCGGGGCTTTCATCTCGCAAGGGGCGGCGCGCTTACCCCTGATAGGCTTGTCCCAGTCCCGCGGCTTCTCCCGCTTTGTCCATCAACGCGCCGTTCGCGCTCACCGCAACCATTTGGATGGCGTCATGTTTGGCGGCATCGCACACCACTTTGCACAACTCGCAGCCTTTGCAGCGGTTGATCACGACTTCCGCCACCATTTTCTCACTGTTCAGGTCCAGGCAATTCGCCTCGGGGCAGTACATGATGCACAACCGGCACCCTTTTTTGGCGACACATTTTTCATCGGTCACTTGCGCCACGTTATACATGGAGACGTCCTTTTCCCAAACGGTCAGGCGGCGGCAACGGCCAATTCCACGTGGTTCTTGTCCGCCCATGCCGAGGCCACTTCATACGAGCGCACCACGGTCTCCAGATTTTTCTGCAACAGCATTTCCTTTTTGGCGAATTTTTTCTTAATCGCTTCGTCCAGCGTCGCGGTCCCGCCCGAGGCGACGAATTTTTTGCCGAATCGTTCCTGGAGCGCGCCTTCCAGCCCTTTCAGAGACACGCATTTGGTAATGCCGGCCACCGACCCGATCATGGTCATGTTCGTCGACAACTCGGTGCCCGCCACTTCCAACGCCAGTTGCGTGCCGGCGATGTAGAAGACCGCCACGTTTAAATCCTCCAACCGCTTCACGTCTTCATCCGACAACAGGGGCATGTCCGAGTTGATAATGACGACGCCCCCTTCCTTGATGCCGGAGTAAAACGGCATCGTATAACTCTTGCCCAGAGTAATGACCTGCGGATGAAAGACCTCGATGACGTCGGGAAACACCAACTCTCCCCGGTCGTAAATCCTGCTGACGCCGATGCGGCAGTAACTCTCCGCCGGCGCCATGCGTTTTTCGGCGCCGAAGAACGGGTTCGAAATCGCAAACCGCCCGTCGCGCGAGGCCGCCATCGCCATCACATGGGCCGCCGTGACCGCCCCCTGCCCCCCAAGGCCCGACATTCGGATATTGAGTCTCCGCTTGATCATGCGCGTCCTCCTCGACCACCGCCGGGCTGGTCAGGCCTGCCCCGCCAGTTGTTTTTTGGCCGCGGCTTTTCGCTCTTTTTCCTTCGCCGCCAACTCGGTCAACAGTTCCTTGGCCTGGTCGCTGACGTATTCTTTGTACGAAAACCGCTCGGCGGGTTTTTCGGAGTCCCGCATTTCCTGCAACCCTTCCATGCTGTTCTTGCCGATTTCCAGAATGCACGGCGTGTACAGTTGCAGGTAGGTCGGGCCGATTTCGCGCGCCACGTGAATGGCGTTCTTGATCACTTTTTCGACGAGGTTGGGTTTGCTGACCGTGCAGTTGACCACGTAGTGACAGCCGGACTCGCGCGCGATTTCTGGCAACCGGACTTTCTCAAACGTTTTGCCCACGGGGGCCATCTTGGCCACAAACCCTTTTTGCATCAACCCGCTTTCCTGGCCGCCGGTGTTGGCGTACAACTCGTTGTCAAAACAGATGGTCGTGAATTTTTCCTGACGGAACCAGGCTTGCAGGGTCATATCAAGGCCGATGTCCACCGTCGCCCCGTCCCCCGCCAGCACCACGACGTCTTTGACACGGTCGGGAAATCTCACGGTCAACGCCCGCTTCAGCCCGGAGGCAATGGCGTTCTGATTGCCGAAGAGGGAATGAATGTTGTGCACGCCCACGTGCGGAAACACCAGACTGGTGCAGCCCGTGGACCCCACCATCACGGTGTCTTCCGGCGCGGGCAACGACGCCAGAATGTAGCGAAACGCCATGGACTCCGGACAGCCGGCGCACAGTGAATGTTCTTCGATCAGTTCCTTGGACGTGCCGATGTCTTTCCAGCCGCGCGTCTCGTTCCCGTACGTGGCGCGCTGCACAAGGTCCTGATATTCCGGCGGCATAATGTCAAACATTTCCGGCGCGATTTTAATCCGTTCTTTGCTCATCGTGTCCTCCCGCGTGATTCGGACAATGCGCGTTGACGCCGTTCACCCGGTCCAAACGAACAACGCGCCCGGCACAAAATCGTGCCGCGTCAACTCCCCCGCCCGGCCAGACTCTCGGACTGAATGCCCAAACGCTTTTTAATATCGGCGGCGATAATCTCCGGCGGCATGGTCATGCCCCCGCAGACGTGCGGCCCGGCCAACACGCGGCCCGCGTCGGGAATGGTGGCCCGGATTTCCTTGGCCAGCCAGCCCGTGACGTTAAACTCCGGCACAATGATGTGTTTGGCCTTCCGGGTCGCCTCCCGAATTTCTTCCGCCGGCCACGGCCGCAGCGTTTTGATTTTGACGATGCCGATGTCAATGCCGTCGTCTTCCAGCAGGCACTTGGCTTCGCGCCCCTGGGACACCGCGGTGCCGGACGAGACGATGAGAATGTCCGCGTCGGGATTTTCCACCTCAATCAGGCCGTCCAGCCACCGAATCGCGTGTTTGCGGGAACGCTCAATGGCCGCCCACACTTCCTGCTGCCAACTCGCATGGGTGGCGTAACTGATGTAATTGCTCTTCATGACAAACGGGTCGCGCATCATGCGGACCGGCGGACATTCCATGTCCATGCAGGGCACCGGCGACCGGTACGGGTCATAAGGCGGCAGGCACTGGTCCGCGGGGGTCAGGTTGACCATGTCCTTGGTGTGGGTCACGAAAAACCCGTCGCAACAGAGCGCCAGCGGCAAATGGACGTCCGGCTCTTCCGACACGATGTAGCCTTTGAGAATCCAGTCGTAAAAATCCTGCGCCGTCTCGGCGTGCCAGACCAGCATGCCCGTGTTGAGCAGATACGAAATTTCCAGCGTGTCCGGCTGGATGGACAGCGGCGAATTGATGCCCCGGCAGGTGACGATCATCTGAATGGGCAGCCTGGCCCCCGCCCACATCGGAAAGTTTTCCATGGCCCGCATGGTGCCCGGCCCGGCCGTCGTCGTGAACACGCGCGCGCCGCCGAAGGCCGCGCCGGCGCACTGGGACATCACGGCAAACTCGCTTTCCCCCCGAAAGTAATCGCCGATAAAGCCTTCGGCAAACAGTTCTCCGATCAACGCCGCCGCTTCGCTTTGCGGGGTAATCGGATACGCGATCATGACGTCGCAGTTGGCGCGCCGGACGGCCTCCTTGATGACTTCGCTTCCCGTGAAAAAACTGGGCGTGCGCTCCGCCGTATGCAACAACTCCCAGGGGTCGGCCACCATCTGCCCGGCCCGGTTTTTGGTCCCGACTAACGATTGCGTTGCCATGCGGTTTCCTCCTTCTTGCCTGGGACTGAACAGCGTGTCCCTGTGTCGTCCTGCGACGTCTTCCCGTTCGAACGTCAGTCCTGGGGCGGTTTCACCGACCCCTTCAGCCGCTTCACCCAATCGGCCAATCGCATGATCTTGTCGGCGGTGGCGTCACGGAACGACAGCATCGCATCCTCGTGCCCGGCCTGGGCGCACATGGCGATGGTGTAACAGTAGGTGCCGCCGCGAATAATTTTAAGCGAGAGATTTGCCTGATGGCAGTGGACGCCGACAAACATGCAAGTGTCAATTTTGTTATGCCAGATGGTGAGATTGGGATGATTGGGATTGATTTCGACTTCAGGATTGATTTTCGGGTATTTGGGCCGGTAGTCGGGCATGGGAATGAGCATCGCTTCCTGTGACGGAGCGACACATTCCTTGAGGGTTTCATACAGATGCCTGATCGCCGTGGCCTTTTTGGCCGCCTTCTCATTCCAGGCCCACAGCACAAGGGGGCCGGGGAAAATCGTGGGCACTTTGGCGGCCAGAAACTGCCGGGCCGCCACCTCCATGGCCTCTTCTTCGTTGACAATTTTCCCGTGAATATGCGCCTGACCGGAATCCGGCAGACGAACGCCCATCGAAGCGGCGGCCGGCGGGAGAAAATGTTCCGGACCTGGTAAGACCTGATAGACGCTCGACATTGAGGTTGCTCTCGGAATTCCTCTCCTGCGGAGATCATTCCTCGTCCCTTTCAGAAGAACCCGAACGACGCCTCCTGAAAATCCAAGCGGAATCTGCCGTCACTCTATGCCGGTCCGCGAAATTTCGCAACCCTGGAAAAAGACTCAACGGCACGGACATTCAGGCCATTGTTCGCGCCTGCGCATGAGCCTTTTGACCCAGTGGCCGGCTGGGGAGGGATTGAGGGTCATCGTCGAAGACCGCAATGCCGCTGTGCGACCGCTAGTATTTGTAGGTGTCGGGCTTGAACGGGCCTTCGATGGACGTGTTCAGGTAGGCGGCTTGCGCCTTCGTGAGTTTGGTGACGACACCGCCGAATCCCCGCACCATACAGGCGGCCACCTCCTCGTCGAGAGTCTTCGGCAGCACTTCAAGCGTCACCGGCATCCCGGAGTGATCGGCAAATTTCTTTCCAAAGAGATAGATTTGCGCGAGCACCTGGTTCGCAAAGGAGCCGTCCATAATCCGGGAGGGATGCCCGGTCGCATTGCCCAGATTCACCAGCCGCCCTTCGGACAACAGAATCAGATAATCATTGGCCAGGCGATTGCGGTACACTTTATGCACCTGCGGTTTGACCTCGTCCCATTCCCAGTGTGTGCGCATATGGGCGGTGTCAATTTCATTATCGAAGTGGCCGATATTGCAGACGACGGCGCCGCTTTTGAGGGTTTGCAGCATGGCGGCATCACAGACGTTGCAGTTGCCGGTGGCGGTCACCACCAGGTCAGTGTGGGACAGAAGCGCCCGGTTCACATCGTCCACGTTGCCGGTGTTGATCCCGTCCCGGTAAGGCGACACCACCTCAAACCCGTCCAGACAGGCCTGCATGGCGCAAATGGGGTCGATTTCCGCGACCTTCACGATCATGCTTTCCTGTCGCAACGATTGTGCGGACCCCTTGCCCACGTCCCCATACCCGATGACCAGAGCCTTCTTGCCCGCCAGCAGATGGTCGGTCCCGCGTTTGACGGCGTCGCTCAAACTGTGGCGGCACCCGTATTTATTGTCGTTTTTCGATTTCGTCACGGAATCGTTGACGTTCACGACGGGCACTTTCAGCGTCCCGTTGTCGAGCCGTTCCTGTAGACGATGCACCCCGGTGGTGGTCTCTTCCGTAATCCCGTGAATCCGGTCCAGCATCGCGGGGAACTTCGCATGAAGCATCTGCGTCAAGTCACCCCCGTCGTCCAGCACCATATTGGCCTCCCAGGGCCGGCCGTCCTTCACAATCGTCTGTTCAAGGCACCATTCATATTCCTGCGCCGTCTCGCCTTTCCAGGCGAACACCGGAATCCCGCGATCCGCGATGGCCGCCGCCGCGTGATCCTGCGTCGAGAAAATGTTGCACGAGGACCACCGCACTTCGGCCCCAAGTTCAATCAGCGTCTCAATCAGCACCGCCGTCTGGACGGTCATGTGAATACAACCGAGAATGTTCGCGCCTTTGAGCGGCTGCGACGCCCGGTATTTGGCCCGCAGGGCCATCAACGCCGGCATTTCCGTTTCGGCGATCTCAATTTCCTTCCGGCCCCAGTCGGCCAGACCGATGTCCGCCACCTTGTAGTCCGACACCGTGTTCTCAAAGCGTGTGGCCGTGCTTGTTCTCATATTTCCCATTCCCTTCGTCGTGTTTTCGAATCACCGATCGCCCCATGCGACCCCGCCGCGCGGCCCCGGCCTACCATCCGGCTTCCCGTTTCAGCGTGGCGGCCTTGTCGGTTTTTTCCCAGGTGAATCCCGGCTCGTTCCGCCCGAAATGCCCATACACGGCCGTCCGTTTGTAAACGGGCCGGCGCAATTTCAAATATTCGACAATGCCCCGCGGAGTCAGGGGAAAATGTTTTTTGACCAATCGCTCCATCACCTCATGCGACACGTTCTCCGTCCCCTTCGCATCGATCAGCACCGAGACGGGTTCCGGCACCCCAATCGCGTAGGCCAACTGCACTTCGCATTTCTCCGCCAGACGCGCCGCGACGATATTTTTTGCGATATACCGGGCCATGTACGACGCCGACCGGTCCACCTTGCTGGGGTCCTTCCCGGAAAACGCCCCGCCGCCGTGGCTGCCCACGCCGCCGTAGGTGTCCACAATGATTTTTCGACCGGTCAGGCCCGTATCGCCCATGGGGCCGCCCGTCACAAAACGGCCCGTCGGGTTGATGAAAAATTTCACCTTTTTCGGATCGAACAGCCCCGCCTTCGGGCTGCCGCCGGCGGGCAACTTGGCCATCGCCGGCGCGATGACTTTCTCCTTGATATCCTGCTCGATTTTCCTGGACGTGACCTTGTCGCTGTGCTGGGTGGAGACCACCACCGTGTCAATCCGAAACGGCTGCCCGTTTTTGTATTCGATCGTGACCTGCGCCTTCCCGTCGGGCCGCATCCAGGGCACAATGTTCTTTTTCCTGACGTCGGCCAGTTGTCTCGTCAGGCGGTGAGCCAGCAGAATCGGCATGGGCATCAGGGCCTTGGTCTCGTTGGTGGCATACCCGAACATCAACCCCTGGTCGCCCGCCCCTCCCGTGTCCACGCCCATGGCAATATCGCCCGACTGCGCGTCAATGGCGGTCAACACCGAACACGTCTGGTAATCAAATCCCCAGGTGGCGTCGGTGTACCCCACGTCGCGGATGGTCTCCCGGATAATATCGGGTATTTCCACGTAGGCTCTCGTGGAAATCTCCCCCGCCACAAAGGCCAGGCCCGTCGTCAGCATGGTTTCGCACGCCACCCGGCAGTGTTTGTCTTTGGCGATAATGGCATCCAGAATGCCGTCGGAAATCTGGTCGGCAATTTTATCCGGGTGCCCTTCCGTCACGGACTCCGAAGTAAAAAGGAAATTCTGTGGATGCATGACCACGACCCCTTCCTGTCAAACCCCGTCAAACAAAAAGGCACTTCTTCCAAATCCCCATGGCGAGAAGTGCCTTCACAAAACACGCAGCGACGGAAATTCCAAACCGTCAACCGCCATACCGACCGCTACTAAAAAAGAAAGCAGTGAAGTTTGTCAAATAAAAATTCCCCCACCCAAAAAATTACCTTGCCTTTCAACCAGTTGGAACACCACATCCCTCACACCCCCTCCGCCCAATTCCAAATCACACCCCCCCACCCCTCCGTCATACCGTCGAAAGCCGGTATCCAGTCCTTCCTTCTCCGTCATTCCCGCCCCTCTTCCATCCCGCCTCCCCTCTTCCATCACGTCCCCCCTCCCCCTCCGCCCCCCCCACGACACCACACAGACAAATCCCCCACAACATAACCATCAACGCTTGACGGCAGAGATTTTTCCGTCAATAATCCGCAGGCCAACCCGGCGCCCGATGCCCCAGGCCAACCCGGCGTCGCACCAACAAGGAACGCACCGATGGCACAAGTTGCACAACAAACACCCGAACCACCCCGCGTTGTCGGTAATGACGTACCCCAACGCCTGGCCGAGGTGGAGAAACACCAGGCGGTGACGCAGGAGCGGTTGGAGCATCTTTCGAGCAAAGAGGCACTGGCCGATTTCAGAACCGAAGTCAAAACCGAGTTCGCCAATGTCAGAACCGAACTGGCCGATTTCAAGACCGAAGTCAAAACCGAGTTCGCCAACGTCAGAGCCGAGTTCGCCAATGTCAGAGCCGAGATCGCCAACATCTACACCGCCATCGCCAACGCCAAAACATCCGCCATTGTATGGAGCATCGGCGCGATGATTGCCCTTTCCGGCATCATCATCGGCGCGGTGTTCACCATGCTCAAAATGCTGCTGCCGGCATCATAGTCACGCAATAACCACCCAGCCAGGCACCGGCAACAACACCCTTCCTGCCTGCCTGCCTTCCTGCCTGCCTGCCTGCCTGCCTTCCCGCCTCATCCTTCCGTCATTCCCGCCCCCTCCCCTCTTTCCGTCATTCCCGACATTAGTAGTCGGGAATCCATCCTTCCTTCCCCCCCATCCCCCCTCCCGCATTGAGCCGGTGCGTGGTGCGTAGCGTGATGATTTCTGGCATAATGCCCCCATGCCGCCTCATCCATCATCCCCGACCCCACGCCCCTTGCCCCCCGCCGTCATTCCCGACGGCCTTTGTCTCCCTCCGTCATTCCCGACCGCCGATGGCGTAAGCACCGTCGCCAGCACCGTCGCCGGCACCGTCGTCGCCGCCACCACCAACCGTCGTGCCACCATCGCCGGCACCGTCGTCGCCGCGGCGTTGCTCCTCACCGCCATCGTCTTCACCCCCACCCCCGCCCACGCCCAAACACAGATAACGATTGAGTCGGTCGCAATCACTTCCAACCCCGGCACCGACCGCAACTATCTGGACGGCGACACGATTGAGTTCTCGGTCGTGTTCCCGCGGTCGGTGTTCATCCGGCCCGGCGGCAGTCCGCCGATACTGACGGTGCACATTGGCACCGAGCGCTTTGCGGTCGCCAACTATGTCAGCGGCAGCGGCGGCAGCACGCTGGTGTTCCAACTGCGCGTGGATCCCAACCTCACCCCGTCCGACACCG
>JAHRAQ010000016.1 GCA_020027205.1 Nitrospirales bacterium
CGATCATCAACCGCGGCGCGATCACGGTGGACGGCGGCGGCATCGCGCTGCGCGCATTGAGCGAAGACGGCGCCGGCGACGCGCACGCGATCAACGCCGGCGACATCACCGTCATCGGCTCGTCGGATGCAAGCGAACCGCGTCTCGCCGGCCGCGTCGTCGTCGCCGGCGTCGGCAAACGCGCGGCGCCGTTTGACGACACGCACGCAGGCGTTGCGGTCAACTTGCCCGGCGCGACCATCCGCGTCACCGGCAGCAACAACGACCGCATTGACGGACTGCATGTTGAGGTCGGCAGCGGCCACCTGTCGCGCCTGATCAACTACGGCACGATTGACATTCAAGCCCGCGGCGCGCGCGCGTTGTCGGCGCAAACTTTGTGGGGCACGACGCAGTCGCACAACTTCGGCGACATCACGATGCGCGGCGAAAACTCGGTCGGGTTATACGCCGGCTCGTGCGCGGCGTGGGCGGTGCCGGACGGTTGCGACGGTCGGTTTGATGTGTTGCGTCCGAGCGGACTCTCGGCGAACTTTTTCCCCGGCGACGCTTATGCGCGCAACCACCGCGGCGGCATGATCAACACCGACGGACGCCGCGGTTATGGAATTCGCGTGCGACCGTTGCGCGCCGGCCGCGCGTTCGCAATCAACGACGGCGGCATCATCACCACCGGCGTGCGCCTCGCCGACGGCATCAACGCGGTCGGTTACGGCGGCATGCGCGACAACGAAGTGCTGACGCCCGACACCACCGGCCACGACTTCGTCTACGCATTGAACACCGGCACGATCGAAACTTCCGGCATCGACTCGCACGGCATCAACGCGATGCATCACCGCGGCGGCGATGTCACGGTGCGCAACGACGGCGACATCACCGTCACCGGCCGCGATTCGCACGGCATCACCGCCGGCGCGTTCGGCAACACGGTGACGGTGACGCCGTGCATCCGCATCGGTGTCGACGGTCAGCGCGACACCGTCAGCGGCGCGTGCTCACGAAGTTACGCCGCCGGCGACATCGTCATCGACAACACCGGCGACATCACCGCCACCGGCGTGCGCGGCGTCGGCATCGCCGCGGTGAGCGACGGCGGCGACATCACCATCACGCACACCGGCGACATCACCGCGAACGCCGTCGGCATCCGCGCGCAGACGACGAGCATCGGCACGATCACCATCAACGCCACCGGCGACATCACCGCGCCGACGCCGCTGGAAGTCGTCGGCGGCGACGGCAACACCGTCACCCCGCCGCTGACCCGCGCCGCCGCCGCGCTTGACCGCGCGCAGGATGGGTTCGGCGACGGCGTCGGCGGGGATACATTCGTTAACGGTGTCGGTGGCGTCGGTCACGGTGACGTCAGCGCCGGTGGTGTTGCCGCCGCCGGTCACCACGCCGGTGCCGCCGCCGCACATGCCGCCGGCATCATTGCCATGCCGCTTGCCGATGACGGCATGCGGTTCGGCCTGCGCCACTCGCGTCACTTCGCCCATGTGGATTGGCTGCGGTCCGCCGCCGGCGCCGATGCAACGCCGGCGGCAGGCTGGCGCGCCGCCGTCGGTACGAGATTCGAGCCGGGCGGCCTCGCGCTGACCCCGGCGCTGTTGCTGGGCGAAGGCGTCGCGCGCGTCCGCACATTGTCCGTGGACAGCACGCGCCGCTTTCGACAACACGGCGTCGCGCTTCGCATCGGCGACGATCCCGCCACCTTCACCGTCGCCTGGCGCCGCACCCGCGCGCGCACCGACACCCGCGTCCGCCTGCCCGGCTTCGCCTTGAACCTGCGCGAGCCAACCGCCGTCACCGACCAACTGCGCGTCGCCGCCGGCTTCCCGTTCGATCTGGGACGCTGGGGTCGGAGCGCGTTGCGCGTGCACTACGCCGCCGCGCCGGCCTCCCGCGACCGCCGCCACGGGTTCGGCCTGCGCTTCACGCTGCCGTTGTCGATCCGCTGAACGTCCGGTGGCGCATGGTTGCGCGCGTTGATTGACGGCGCGCCGGCGCCGTCGGGGATGCCGGCCTGTGTTTCCGACGGTCCCGTCCCGTGCGGAATCGGATGACGGGGTTGACGCGCCGCGCGCGAATGAGTAAGAAAACTTGCGCAACGGCCGCGCGGGAACGCCCGGAGGCCGTTCCCGAAACGTTCGATCACATGCCGGGCCGGCGCCCGGACGGAGAACGACGTGCAATCCATGGTGGACATCCGGCAACTTCGAAAAACTTTTGGCCCGATTGTGGCGGTGGACGGGGTGTCGTTGACCGTCGGCCAGGGCGAGGTGCTGGGATTTCTGGGGCCGAACGGCGCCGGGAAATCCACGACCATGAAAATGATCACGGGGTTTCTGACCCCCACCGGCGGCGCCGTCACGGTCAACGGATTCGATATTCGGGAACAGCCTCTCGAAGCGAAACGCGGCCTGGGGTATCTCCCCGAAGGCGCGCCCGCGTACGGGGAAATGACACCGCGAAGTTTCCTGTTGTTCGTGGGCGCGCTCCGGGGGCTGCGCGGCGCGGCGTTGCATCAGCGGGTGTCGGAGACCATGCGCACGGTGCATCTTGAAGACGTGATGCACCAGTCCATCGACACGCTGTCCAAAGGGTTCAAGCGGCGCGTGGGGCTGGCGCAGGCCATCGTGCATGATCCCCCCGTGCTGATTTTTGACGAACCGACCGACGGGCTGGACCCCAATCAAAAACACGAAGTGCGCGAACTCATCCGCGCCATGGCGCGGGACAAAGCCATCATTCTGTCGACGCACATTCTGGAAGAAGTACACGCGGTGTGCACCCGCGCCATGATTATCGCCAACGGCCGCGTGATCACCGACGGCACGCCCGCGGACCTGGAGGCCCGGTCGAGATTGCACAACGCGGTGCTCCTCCGCGTGAGCGGCGCGGGGCGGGACGACGTGCGCGCGGCGCTGGGCGAGGTGCCCGGCGTCGTGGCGGTCGAAGCCCTCGACGCGGACGCGGCGGAGCAGGCCTGGCGGATTTTCCCGACCGACGGCGCGCCGATTATCGGCGCGGTCAGTCACTGCGTGTCGCGCCACCGATGGAACGTGGTGGAGTTGTCCGTGTGCCGCGGACAGTTGGACGAAGTGTTTCGGTCACTGACCATGCCCGCCCAGGCGCTCACGTAAGCGCGCGATGCCGGGCGAAGCGAAGGAATCAGGTCCCATGCCGTCATCCCTCACCCTGGAATCCGCGCGCAGAATCGGCGTGATTTTTAAACGGGAACTGGCCGGGTATTTTGCGACGCCGATTGCCGCGGTGTTTCTCGTCATCTTCCTGATGCTGGCCGGGGCGTTCACGTTTTATCTGGGGAACTTTTTCGAACGCGACCAGGCCGACCTGCTGCCGTTTTTCACGTTTCACCCGTGGCTCTATCTGGTGCTGATTCCGGCGTTGGCCATGCGCCTGTGGGCGGAGGAGCGGCGGGGCGGCACCATTGAATTGCTGTTCACGCTCCCCGTGACGCCGTGGGAAGCCGTGGTCGGAAAGTTTCTGGCGGCCTGGTGTTTTACCGGGCTGGCGCTTGCGCTGACGTTTCCCCTGTGGCTGACCGTGAACGTGTTGGGCGAGCCGGACAACGGGGTGATTCTGGCGGGCTATCTGGGCAGTCTGTTAATGGCGGGCGGCTTTATGGCTATCGGTTCCTGCGTGTCCGCCTTCACCAAAAATCAGGTCATTGCGTTTGTGATCAGCGTGGTCGTGGGGTTGGGCTTTGTCTTGAGCGGGTTCCCGCTCGTCCTGGATGTGTTCCGCGGCTGGATGCCCCACGTCGTGTTGGACCTGATCAGTTCGTTCAGTTTCCTGACGCACTTTCACGACGTGAGCCGCGGCGTCATCGATCTGCGCGATCTGGTGTATTTTGTCTCCCTCATCGGCGTCTGGTTGTTTGCCACGGCGCTCATTCTGGAATGGAAGAAGGCCGAATGAATCTCCCGCGTCCCCTGCAAGTCCGCCTGTTCACGGGGAGCGGCCTGGCCCTCGCGGTGGCGCTCTTTTTCGCGGTGAACGTCTTCAGCAACGCGGCGTTCCGGTCGATCCGGTTCGATCTGACGGAAGAACAACTCTACACGCTCTCCGAAGGCAGCCGCACCATTCTGCGGAATCTGGACGAGCCGGTCACCCTGCGCTTGTACCTGTCGAAGACACTGGCCACGGACCTGCCCGGCATTCGGGGCTACGCCAACCGGGTCCGGGAACTTCTGGAAGAATATGAACAGGCCGCCGGCGGGAACCTGACGCTGTACGTCATCGACCCCGAACCGTTTTCGGACGAAGAAGACCGGGCCGTCGGATACGGGCTGAAAGGGGTGCCGCTGGATCGGGGCAACGTCCAGTTTTATTTCGGTCTGGTGGGCGCCGGCCCGACGGATGAGCGGGAACTGATTCCGTTTTTCCAGCAGGATCGTGAGGAGTTTCTCGAATACGACATCACCAGGTTGATCTACCAGTTGGCCAACCCCCGCCGCCCCGTCGTCGGCTTGTTGAGCACGCTGCCGCTGGAAGGCGGCGCGCCGATGGCGTTCCTGCGTACCCAGGGCGGCGGCGCGCCCTGGATGATGATGAAAAGTATCCGCGACATGATGGAGGTGCGCGCGCTCGATGCCGCCGTCGCGGACATTCCCGAAGAGATCGACGTCCTGATGGTGGTGCATCCCAAAGCCTTGAGCGACCCGACCCTGTACGCGATTGACCAGTTTGTGCTGCGGGGAGGCCGGGCACTGGTTTTTGTGGACCCCCATAGCGAAGTTGACGTCGTCCCGCCCAATCCCCGCAATCCCATGGGCCTGCCGGGGGCGCGCCGGTCCGACCTCGGCAAGGTCTTTGACGCCTGGGGCGTGGAGTTGGTCGAAGGGAAAGTGGCGGGCGATCTGCCGCTGGCCAAAAAAGTGAACGTGCAACAACAGTCGCGCACCTTCGTCGCCGATTACCCGGTGTGGATGGATCTGGCGCCCCGCCACTTGAACGCCGGCGACATCGTGACCGCCAAACTGCCGAATCTCACCATGGCGTCGGCCGGGATTCTGCGCAAGAAGGACGGCCGCGAGATGACGTGGACCCCGCTGGTGGAAACCGACGACCAGGCCATGCAGATTGACGTCGCCCGCCTGACGGGGCCGGACATCGAAGGCATCCTGCGAACCTATCGCCCGGAAGGCAATCCCCTTGCGCTGGCCGTGCGCGTGACCGGCGCGGTTCGCACGGCCTTTCCCGACGGCCGGCCGCCGGCCGAGTTGCCGGCGCCGCAGGACGACGGGGCCGCCGCCGCGCCCGACGCCGCCAAAGACGCCGCCGACCCGGCGCGCCCGCATCTGGCCGAATCGGTCGCGCCCATTCAGGTCATCGTCGTGGCCGACACCGACATGCTGCACGACCGGTTCTGGGTGCAGGTGCAGAACTTTCTGGGACAGCGGATCGGCATCCCCACGTCCGCGAACAACCGGTTTGTGATCAACGCGCTGGACAATCTGACCGGCAGCAACGCGCTCATCAGCATCAGGAATCGCGGGAGTTTCTCGCGGCCGTTCACGCTGGTCAAAGCCACGCAGCAGGAGGCCGACCGGCTGTTCCGGCAGAAAGAACAGGCGTTGCAACGGCGTTTGCAGAGCACCGAGCGGAAGATTCAGGAGTTGCAGAACAAAAAAGAAGACCGGACGGCGCTCATTTTGAGCGACGAACAACAAGCCGCGCTCGACGAGTTCCGTCAGCAGTTGGTGTCGACACGAAAAGAGTTGCGGAACGTGCAACATGAACTGCGGAAAAACATGGAACGCCTCGAAAGTCTGGTCAAGTTTCTGAACATTGGACTGATGCCCCTGCTGATTGCCGCGAGCGGTCTGGCGTGGAGCGCCCGCGCGTGGCGCCGCCGCCGGGGCGCGGCCGACTGAACAGGACGCCCGCGCCGCCCCCGTGAACACCGGCGGGCACGGGCACGAGACGGACGTTTCGCCCCATGAAGAGAACATCCCTGGCCATGATGACCTTGGCCGCCGTGGTCCTGATTGGCGCGGCGGTGATGCTGTCCCATCAACGGGACCGCCCGTCCGACGCGAGAGAACGCCTCTTCCCGGCGTTGCGGGCCGTCGTCAACGAGGTGTCCGAATTGCAACTGTCGTCGCAACGCGGCACCGGCACGATGCTTCGTCAAGGCGGCACATGGGTCGTCAAGGAAAAACACCGCTACCCGGCCGACCTCGGCAAAGTCCGGGAAACACTTCTTGGTCTGGCCGAACTCGACATCCTGGAAACCAAAACCGCAAAACCCGAACGGCATGAAACGTTGGGAGTGCGTGACGTGGAAGCGGAGGGCGCCACGTCCACGGGCGTGCGGCTCACGAATGCGGCGGGCGACATTCTGGCCGAACTCATTGTGGGCCGGACCCGTCCGAGCGGAAGCCGGTCCCGCCGCCGGGAATTGTTTGTCCGCAAACCCGGCGACCCGCAGACGTGGCTGGTCATCGGGAACCTGTCGGTGGAGACCGACCCCGGTGAATGGCTGGACAAGGATATTCTGCGCATCGAACCGAAACGCGTGAGGCGCGTCTCGGTGGTTCACCCGGATGGGACGCGCCTGCAACTGGAGAAAGAGACGCCGGACGATCTTGATTATCGCGTGGCAGATCTGCCGGACGGCCGGGAGGTCGCGTCGCAATTTACCGTGAACAATATCGTGTCCACGCTCGCGTCCCTGTCGTTGGAAGACGTGCATCCCAAGGGCGACGTTGCGCTGGACGGCGTCGCCGAAGTCGTGGCGACCATCGAAACGTTCGACGGCTTTGAAGGGACGGTGACGTTGCGTCAACGGGACGACACGCATTACGTCACGGTCTCGGCGGTCTTCAATCCCAGAATGGTCCGGCAACCCGACCCGGACACCAAGCCCGCGCGCGCCGGCGATGAGCCGGAGGTATCGGAGCCGCCCACCGCCACGCTGGAACCGACCGCACCGACACCGCCGGCCATGCCGGAGTCGCCGACCACGCCGGAGCCGGTCACCACGCCCGCCACGCCGGAGCCGCCGGCGATCAAACCGGTCGAAGAAGTCAAAGCCGACATCGACGCGCTGACCCGCACCACCGCCGGCTGGGTCTATGTGATTCCCTCATTCCGCGCCGACACCATCCTCACCAAAACCGCCGACCTCCTCGCGCCCGCCCCCTGACGCCGCCCGCGCCACCGACGCCGTCGACGCCGTCGTCATCATTCCTTCCGTCATTCCCGACATTTTTAATCGGGAATCCATCCTTCAGTTGCATTGTCCTTTTCCCGCCCTGCCATTAACGTCTTACGGATGGATTCCGCGTGCCCACGATTTTCCTGCCATTGAACATCGTCGACGCGGAATGACGGAAATCAGGATGGATTCCCGACAAAAGACGTCGGGAATGACGGAGGGGGATTGCCATTGACCTCTTTCGGATGGATTCCGCGCACCCACCATTCTCCGGCCAATAAACTCGTCGACGCGGAATGACAGAAAGAAGGCGACCCGCTGCCGTCGGCACCACCGTTGCCGTCACCGCCCGTGTCAGGCGGTCGGTGCGCGGCTCAACGCCTCTTGGAGTTCCCCGTAGACCCGCATCAGTCGTGCATCTTCCAGACGATAGGCGAGCGACACCATGACCACCCCGAAGAGCAGCACCAGCGCGCCGACCCCCGTCACGCCCGCGGCCAGCAACCAGCCGCCCGCGGATTGCAAACCCCCGTCGAGCGCAAACAGGATCAGAAAGCCCGCGGTGCCGAGCGTCACCAGCGCCAGCCAGAGCAGGGTCAGCACGCCGGAAGACCAGGGCATGCGTTTGGTGAGGCGCAATTCCACGCCGGCCCCGGCGGGATGAAATTCGACAGTCCCTTTCAGCGGCCACGCGGTACGAAACCGCATGGAGAACAGGTGATAGGACGGGCGCAGCGCCATGACTTCCTGCGTCTCATGCCACCGGGCGACGCCATGGGGCAAGGGGATGATGGCTTGCGTGCCGAGGCGTTGCAGCAGCGCGTCGCGGACGCCGCCGTCCCAGCGGTCCCGCCGCCCGGCCACGCCGAGGCCATAAGCGGCGGACAGCGGATGCAGACTGGTGAACCGATACCAGTCCACGATGATGAGAAGGAGACACAGGAAACTCCCAAAGATACCCGCCAGAATCATGACGCATCCACCCTACCACAACCGAGGACTGTCCCGCCCCCGCCGTCATTCCCGCCCTCTCTCCCCGTCATTCCCGACGTTTTTAATCGGGAATCCATCCTTCTGTTTCTGTCTGTGATGCGGAAGGCAAGAACAATAAAAAAGATGGATTCCCGACTAAGGATATCGGGAATGACGGAGGGGGATTGCCATTGACCTCTTTCGGATGGATTCCGCGCACGCACGATTCTCCTGCCAATGTACGTCGGTGGCGCGGAATGACGGAGGGGGAGTACGAGCGTGACGGCGGCGGCGGGCAGGCCATGGTCGGGGCGGGTGGGATGGATTGAGGCGGACGGAACGGAGCGGTTGCAGACCGGGACAGGAGAGGCACGCCCCCGCCGGCCCGTGGTTTGACTTCGTTCATGGCGATTCGCTACCATGCCGGTGCGGGGTGGAGCAGTCTGGTAGCTCGTTGGGCTCGATGCCGTGGGAGAGTTATCCGCTGAATGCCCGGACGCCGGGCATGTTCTCTTACGGATGGGCTGTGCGGAAGGCGACTTCCGTATGATCACCTGTCAAAGTCGGGGAAGCCGGTAGCGGGGTAATCCCGAGCCAAGTTTGCGGAGCCGCAACGCTTCGCAAAAAGGTGTAGAGACTTGACGGCAGGCATCCCGGCGGCGGCGCACAACCCGTGCGAACCGCGCCGGTGATGAAGAGAAAGTCCAGACCACAAACCGGAACCCCCGGGCGGCGAAAGCCGTAGTGGCAGGCATAACCCAAAGGTCGAGGGTTCAAATCCCTCCCCCGCAACCATCCTTTCCGACGCACCTTTCCCCGCCTGCGCGGGCGACCGCAGGGTCGCGCGCCGGCACCCTTCCCCATGGCGATAGTTACGAGAACCGGCGCAACGAGCCGGCGAGACCCAGGCGGGAGAGACCGTAGATGAGCCACTTTGAGGGATCGAAGTTATACCACTTGGGGCCGTTCCGGTAATCACTCTGGTACATGTGATGGTAGTTGTGGTATCCCTCGCCGAACGTGATGAGCGAGACCCACCAACTGTCACGACTGGAATCGGACTGCCCGTGCGGTTGCGCGCCCCAAAGGTGGCAGATGGAGTTGATGCAGAAGGTGGAGTTCAGCACGAAGAACGTGCGGCCGAGTCCCGCCAGCATGAAACACCCCAGGCCGCCGACCCAGCCGTCGTGCGCGAACCCCACCACGAACGGCAACGCCAGCCCCGTCAGCACGATGGGCACGTAATAGCGGTGCTGCCACATCACGACCGGGTCCTGACGCAGTTTGGTGGCGTATTTCCCGTCTTTGTGGGGATCAACACGAAAGAGCCATCCGCAATGACTGTGCCAGAATCCCAGTTGCGCGTTATAGGGGTCTTCTTCCAGGTCGCACCGGGCGTGATGGCGGATGTGATCCGAGGCCCATTTGAGGCCGGAGTTTTGCAGCGCCATGCCCCCGGCAATCAACAACGCGCCTTTGACCCAGTTGGGGCAGTGAAAACTCCGGTGCGCCAGCAAACGATGGTATCCCACGGTGATGCCCAGCCCCGTGACGGCGTAGAGCGCCGCAAACATCCCCCACGCCACCGTGGAATAATCGTAAAAATACGCGTAGGCGGGCAACCCGGCGAGCGCGCCGACGGTGACGAGGGAAAACAGCGAGAGCGTCATGCGGTCGACGGGTCTCGGTGGAGCGGGCGCCGTGGCGGCCGTGGCGGCGTTGGGCGCGGATGCGGATGTCATGGCGGTCTCATTCATGGCTTGTGCGTCATGGCCTGTGCGAGGGGCGTCGACGATATCTCCCCCCGACGCATGGAGACGGTCGCCCCGCTCCCGTCGGGGAGTCGTTCTTTGTGAAAAAATTAAATTAAAAACCCGAGGGACGCGACGACGGCCCTTTGGGTCTCGCCTCATTCACCACAAGATTTCTGCCCTGAAACGCCGAATCATGCAACGCCGCAATCGCCTGCTGCGCCGCTTCCCCGCTGCCCATTTCCACGAACCCGAACCCGCGCGACTGCCCGGTGTATCGATCCGTGACCACCGTGGCGGACTGGACGGCGCCATGTTGCGCAAACAAATCCTGCAATTCCTGATCCGTGGTGGTGTACGGCAGATTGCCCACATAGAGTTTCTGATTCACGATAACCTCCTCTTGTCCCAGGGCGGCGCCGCAAAACGACACGGTCTCCGGGAACAGGCCGACCGGGGAGTCATGATCAATGCGAAGGGTTTGAGCGAAGGAGCCGCGCGCAACCCGATTCGTGTGTCTCTCGACCGCCGCGCCCCCGGCGGCCGATGCGGTCATGCTGTCCTGTCTCCGACCGGCGGATGTTAAGCCCGCGCCATGCGTCCTGTCAAGAGGAGCGGGACGATGGTCACGGCGCGCGGGACATGGGACGGCGCCGGTGCGACAGCGCCGGAGCGACGCACCCGCCGGGGGTGAGGGTCGGCGCGCCGCCACGGCGCCGGCGCGTCACGCCACGGGTTTGGCCCGGAACTTTTTGATTTCGGTCTCGGCGGCCTTGAAGGCGGCGCGAATCGCCTCCTCAAACGTTTTCGCGTCTTTCCGCGCGGTCACGGTATGGCGCGGGGGTACGTGCACCACGAGCAACGCTTCGGCGTTATGGGCGCCGTGTTTGTGATGCGGATTTTTGGTGAGCGTGACGCGGGCGTGGGTGAGGTTGTCGAACTCGTTTTGGAGGGCGGCGAGCCGATCATGAATCTCCCGCTTCCATCGCGGCGTCATGCCGACGTTTCGACTGTCGATTTTAATGTCCACCGTGGTCTCCCCGTCCGGCGGTTCCTGTTTCCACTTTCACCAAATGTCCGTCGTGTTTGTCAAGCCACGCCCGCGGCGCCCCGCGCGGCCCGGCGCGCGGCGGCGCCGTCACGCCGCCGCCCGGCCGTCAGAACCCCCATTGCGCGCGGACGAAGATGGTGCGCGGCAGGTTGGCGTGGGAGACGCCCAGCCCGATGCTGCGTTCGGCGATGTTCAGCCACTCGCGCTGATCGAACAGGTTGACGGCGTCGATGCCCAGCCGCAGCCCGCGGAGTTTCTGCGGATACGGGACATGGGTCACGGACAGGTTGTAGGTGGTGTGCGAATCGGCGTGACTGGAATTGGTCTTGGCGCCCTCCTCGTGACTGCGCAGGCCGGAGCCGAACAGCATCTGCCCGGTGACGGCGGTGCGCGGGGTGAGTTGATACGTCACCCGCGCGGAACTGGTGACGGTTTGCATGTGGTCGCAGAAGACGCCCGTGTCGATGTCGGCCAGTTCTTCTTCGTGCAACAGGAAGTGTCCCGATTGCAGACCCGTGCCCCGGCATTGGCCCCAGGCCACGGCGGCGCGGGCGGTCAGCCCGTCCGCCGGGGCGACGCGCACGACGCCCTCGATGCCGCGTTGCCAGCCGCGTTTGTAGGCGAAGGCGTTGAGCAGGGGCGTGCTGTTGAATTGATGGGCGTCGGCCATGTTGGTGTTGAGTTTGTAATAGGCGGAGAGTTGCAGGACGGCGGTGTGGCCGAGGGCGTGGGTCGAGCCGACTTCGAAGGCATGGGAGCGTTCGGGGTTGGGGCGGATGTTGGTGTCGTCTTCGGGCGCGGCGGTGGTGCCGGCGGTGTCGAGGAGGTGGAAGGGCAGCGCCTCGAGCGCGGGCGGGGTGAACAGGCGGCCGTAGTAGGCGCGGAAGACGTGGCGGTCGGTGAGGGCGTAGGTGACGCCGAGGCGGGGGCTGACTTGCAGGGCGTCGATGTAGCCGTGGACGTGGTCGAGGCGGACGCCGGCGTTGATGGTCCAGCGGTCGTTGGGCGTGAACTGGTCCTGCAGCCAGACTTCCTGCCGGTAGCCGAGGAGGCGGCGGTCGGCGTTGAGGGCGCGAACACCGCCGACGAGGGCGCCGCCGGCGTCGGCGTCGCGGTCGAAGGCGAAGAGGCGGGTTTTGTTGATGGTCGCCGTCCGGTCGAGTTGCACGCCGGCCTTGACGACGTGCCGCGTGCCGAGGGCGTGGGCGTAATCGATCCTGACGCCGCCGGCGTCGCCCCATCGATCCTGATGACCGGCGGCGAAGGGTTCGTCCGGCTCGTCGGTGTGGGCGAGGATGTTCAAGGGGTCGGTCGTGAACGTGGCGCGGCTGTGGCGGACGTAGCCGGCGACGTTGAGCGTGCGGGCGGGGCTGATGTGGTACCGCCAGACGAGGTGGGAATACTGGTTGTGTTCGGTCTGATTTTCGTCGATGGCCTGCGAGGGCGCGGCGGCGAACCGCGCGTCGGTGTGGCGGCGGATGAGGTCGGCGATGTCGTCGTTGGCGGCCTGCCCCGGCGACGTGGGAATCTGATAATCGGCGACGCTGTTCAACACCAGCCAGGTGAGATGCTGGCGGGCGTTGAGTTGGTAGTCGCCGCGCAGATACGTCTGGTGGCGTTCACTCCGGTCGTGGTGGACGGCCTGCCCCAGCGTGGGCGGATCGATGCCCCGGCTGGTCATCTGCGCGGTGTGCATCACGTACCACCGAAGGCGCGCGCCCAGCGTGCCGCCGTACTCCAGCGACGGCTGCACGGTGTCGTTCCCCCCGCCGAAGAGTTGGACGGCGCGGTTCCCCGGCGACGCGCCGCTTTTGCCGGTGATGTCGATGACGGCGGTGGTGCGATTGCCGTATTCGGCGTTCAGGCCGCCGATGCGAACGTCGGCCCGCTCCCAGGCGCGCGGATGCAGGAGGTCGGTGAACTGCGTGGTGATGGTGTCGGGAATGGGCACGCCGTCGATGCGAAACTGGAGATTGGCGTGCTCCTGTCGAAGATGCGTTTGCTTGAGACTGCCGCCGGTGGCGCCGGGGAGCGTGGCGAGGACGTCGGTCAGGTCGACGTTGTTGCCACGGGGCAGCGTGTCGATGTCCCGCCGGGTCACGGCATACACGGCGCCGGACGACCTCGGCTTCGAGGCCGTGATGTCCAGCGGCGGGAGCGCGACCGGCACGTCCGTCAGCGTCAGCACGACCGGCGCGGGGTCGGTGGCGTCGCCGGCCAACTCGACGACGGCGCTCCGGGCGTCGGCCTGAACGGCCCGGATGAACCACGGCCCCGAGGACGGCACGACCATCTCGAACTCGCCCGCCTCGTTGGTGACGGCGGAGGCCACGCGGTGCCCCGCCTGGTCGCGCACGGTCACGGTGACCTGCGCGCCGCGCCGCAAATCCGCGTACTGCGCGTAGCCTGAAATGGTTCGTGCCTCGGCGCGCGCGTGCGGCATGTGCCACGGCGCGAGCGCGAGCATCAGCATCAGCGCCGGCGTTAGCGCGAGCGCAAGCGCCGGCGCCGCCCGGACGAACCATGGTCGACGGCCACGCATGGGGCCACGGTACTAAATTCCTTATTGCAAGTCAATTGCGTTTGCGACGGGGCGGTGGGAGTGGCCGAGCGACCAGCCGGCGCGGGGTCGACCGGTACGGGGTCGGCGGTCGCGGCGTCGGCGGTCGCGGGGGGTCGGTGGTCGCGGCGTCGACCGGCGTGGCGTCGTCAGGGACGCTTCCGGCGCAGGATGGCGGCGGCCTGTTCGCCGGCTTCTTTGACGAGGACGCCCATTCTGGCGTGGGAGGGTTCCACGTCAACGGGGAAGCGGTGGTGTTGAAGCCGCCGGCTGGTCGTGGGGCCGATGGACGCGACCATGGTGTGCGCGAGCGCGGCGCGAACCTCGTCGAGCATGTCGACGTCGTCCAGCACACGCGCGAGATGGTCGACCTGCACCGCGCTGGTGAAGAGCGCGGCGGCGACGCGGCCGTCGATGATGCCCCGACCGGCGCGGATGAGCGGCGTCACGTCGTCGGGCAGCGCCCATCGGTACACGGGCACGGTGGTGACGCGGGCGCGGCGGCGGGTGAGGGCGTCGGCGAGGTCGGGGTTGGGGGCGCCGTATTCCTGAATGGCGATGCGCAGGCCGTCGAGGCCGGCGGGGCGGGCGGCGTCGATGGTGTCGAGCATGGTCTCCCATGTGTGGGGTTCGGGCACGGCGAGGGCCGGCACGCCCAGGGCTTTGACGACCGCGAGGGGTTTGGGGCCGCGGCAGACCACGGTGGTGCCGGTCAACGCGCGCCGGACGTCGTCGGGAGGAAACCGCGTGGTCCAGACGTCCACCAGTGTTTGTGTGCCGACGCCGGTGAGCAGGATGAGCATGTCCACGGCGCCGACCATGAGTTGCGCGCCGAAGTCCAGGGCCTGCGTGTTGTGTTCCAGCGGAATCTCTTTGAGGGCGGGCGCCACCATGGGTTGCCCGCCGTGCCGCGTGATGAGCGCGGCCATGCGCTCGGCCATCCGGCTTTCGAAGGCGGCCACGGTCATGCCCGCAAAGTTGCGCGCGCCGCCGGGTGCCGCGGTCATGGGCGCCGCCGGGCCATGGCCGTGCCGGACCGGGGGCGGGTGAAAGGACAGAGTATCGTCATCAGGCGCGTGCTCGCCGGAGAGTTCGGGCGGATGATAGCACGCGGTTGGTGGGATGGGAATCCGGCTTCCGGCTTTCGCCGGTGCGACAGAGGGAACGCGGGCAGGATGACATTTGTCCCCCTCCGTCATTCCGCGTCATTGACGTCCAATGGCAGGAGAATGGTGGGCACGCGGAATCCATCTGCAGAATGCGGAACAGCCGGAATGAAGAAACAGAAGGATGGATTCCCGATTAAAAATGTCGGGAATGACGGAAGGAATGACGGAAAGAATGACGGAAAGAGAAGGTGGGAATGACGGAAGGGGCGGCGGGGTTGCCCGGTTCGGCGGGCGCGGCTTAAGATGACGCGGTGGACACGGGAGCGATGAGCGAGGCGTCGGCACGGCAGGACGGACGGTCGCGGGGCCACGGGTTCCGTCACGTGGCGTTGAAGGTGACGGACGTGGCGGTCTCGAAAACGTTTTATCAGACGTGGTTCGACATGGCGGTGGTGTGGGAGCCGGATGCCGGGACGGTCTATATGAGTTCGGGGATCGACAATCTGGCGCTGCATCAGATGGCCGACGGTGACCGGCCCGCGCGGCCGCCCGACGGACAGGCGCTGGATCATCTGGGGTTTGTCGTGGATTCCCCGGACAGCGTGGACCGGCTGTATCGCCGCGTGGTCGACGCCGGCGTTACGGTGGTGCGTCCGCCGACGCGGCACCGGGACGGCAGTTACTCCTTTTATCTCGCCGACCCCGACGCGATTGTCATTCAGGTACTCTACGAACCCCGCATCAGCGCGGTGCGCGTGTCGACGGCGACCTGAACGCCTCCTCCTGTGCCGGTGTCACGGCGGGGCGCGGTCGCATTTCACCATGAAAGGGTTCTAATGGCGTTCTGGGATCGCATCGGTTCCCGTCAGTATGTCGGTCTGCCGCCGTGGGTGTGGGTGCAGTTGGAAAGCGCGGAGCCGCCGGGGCCGTTTCCGTTTCTGGGCGGGGTGGCTCCCGACGTGACGGCGAGTCTGCATGAGGTACACGGCATCCTCATGAGCGCGGTGGAAACGGCGGTCAGCGATGTGTTTGCGCGGCGCACGACGGTGGACGCGCCGGCGGTCAGGCGCCGCCTTGAAGATGCCTACGCCGAAGTGGTGCGGTCGCGGCCGCGACTCCGGGAACATATTCAGTGCGGGCGCAATCCCGACGGCGCCTTTGCGTGGGACTTTCCCCGGGATCATTCGACATCGGCGGTGATGACCTACGCCGGCCTGCGGGTGTTCAACGCGCTGACGCGGCAGGCGTCGCCGATGCCCTTTGACCGCCCCCTTGCCCCCTCGGTGGGGGCGCTCCTGGGCGGGCTGAACGGTACCCGGACCGCGTCGGAATTGCGCGCCATGGTCGCGGCGTCCGGCCCCGGCGTCGCGCGGGAGTTGACGCGCGTCCTTGACCGACTCGACGCGGAAGGCTGTCTGGCGGTGTCGGATCGCGCCACGGCGCGCGCGCGGTGGCTGGACGCCACGCAACCGCGCGACATGGTGCATCTGGGTCACGCGGCGTTGATGTACCGTCAGGGCGACCGCTTTCTCTGGTTCGATCCCTGGCTGATGCCCTGGTTTGCCGAGTCGCCGGTGCCGTCGCTGTGGACGTCGTTGCTGCCGGCGCCGGCGGCCGTGTTCCTCACGCATGACCACGACGACCACGTGGACCCGCGCACGTTGCTGCACCTGCCCAAGGACGTGCCGGTGTTCGTGCCGAGCCGGAAGAACCGGACGGCGTTGTATTTCGATTATCTGTCCCTGTTGCGGGAACTGGGCTTTACGAACGTGACCGAACTGGCGCATGGAGAGTCCTGGACCTTTGACGGCGGGCAGGTGGTGTCGGTGCCGTTTTTCGGCGAAGACCCGTGCGACCTTGCGTTGCCGCGCAACTGTTATCTCATCAGCGACCACGGGCACAATACGCTGGTCCACGCGGACAGCGGGCCGACGAACGACGGGCGTTCCGCCGTCCGGGACGGCGTCATCACCCAACTGGTGCGGCGGCATGGGCCGATCGCGACGGTGTATGCCTCACAGCAACAACTGAAAGAACTTCGCGCGTACGCGGCTCATGCGAGTCTGTCGCCGCCGGGCACGTGGCTGGAGGTGGGGGAAAACGGGTTTTTGACGAATCAGTATCTGGCGGACCTGGTCGTCCAGGCGCGGGCCGCGTTGTTTGTGTCGTATGCCACCGGCGGGGCCGACTGGTACCCGGATCATTTGTCGTTCATGTTTCACGACCGGAATCCCGCGCGGACGGCGTTGCTTACCGCCCACTGGGATCCGCCCGAGGCCCTCGGCGATCTCTTGCGGGCGTCAGGCGCCCGGTATCATTACGGCCGCGCGCTGGACGTGGCGCGCGTGACCGCACCGGGCCGGGTGGAGGTGCTCTCGCAGGCCGAGGCCCTGGCGCCGTTGTCGCTGTTCCAACTGGATCATGTCCTGCCGGACGCCCTCGCCCGCGCGGGGCGGTAGGGGGAACACGGTGCGCGCCGTCGATGCGGGCACCGTCGCAAAATGTTGCCGCCGTTTTCTTGCCGTCCACCCGCCGATGTGGTAGGACTGGCGGCCCGTGGTGAGATTGTCGGAACTTGCGTATGACCGATCAGGGACAATCCGGGTCCGCGCCCGCGTTCGCACAGGCGCAGGAGGCGCAGGCACAGGATGAGGCCGCCCCGTCGCGCGAGGGCGACGTCGTCGTGGTCGGGGTCAGGGTGCGCGAGCAGGGCGAGATTAAAACCGCCCGGACCACGGATGCCGCGCTCAAGGTCGGCGACCGCGTCCTGCTGGAATTGGAAAACGATCTGACCTACGGCAACGTCGGCGCCCCGCCCCGGTCGCAACCGTTCAGCCCGCCGATGCGCGTGATGCGCAGCGTCCTGCGGAAAGCCACGGCGGCCGACGAGACCGCGATCGAGCATCAAAAAAAAATGTCGGCGGCGGGCCGGGCGTTTTGCCTGGAGCGGGTTCCGGCCCTGAACTTGCAGTTGAAACTGGTGGAGGTCTACGGGTCGCTGCGGCGGCGGCCGACGCTGACGTTCACCTACACGGCGGACTCGCGCGTGGATTTTCGGCAACTCGTGAGGGACCTGGCGCACCGGTTTCATTGCCGGATTGAAATGCGGCAAATTTCCAGCCGGGAGGAAGCGCGCCGGTTGAGCGGGGTGGATACCTGCGGGCTGGTGTTGTGTTGCGCCGGGTTTCTGACGGACTTTACGCCGGTGACGCTCAAGTTGTCCCGCCGGGACGCGGTGGCGGCCGGGGACGCGCATCGCATCGGCGTCTGCGGGCGGTTGAAATGCTGTCTGATTTTTGAAAGCGACGACTGGCCGGCCGCCCCGTCGTCCGGGCCGCGGCTTATTCACCCCACTCGGGCCTGAGTGCCGCCTTCGCCCTTTCAAGGGGGAGTCCCATGAGCGCCCCGCCTCGCATGGTCATTTACGCGCATAACGCCACCTACGACAAACTCCATCAGACGGCGACGCTGGCCCTCACGGCCTCGGCCATGGGCAAAGACGTGGTGGTCGTGTTGTTGTTCTGGACCATCAAAAAACTCGCCGAGGGCAAACTCGACGACGTGGATTTTCCCCCCGAATACCAAGCCTGGCATGAGGACGTGACCCGTCTGCTGGCCGAACGCAAGGTGCCGCGGATTTCGGACATGTTTGAAGAGGCCCGCACGGTGGGGACGTTTCGACTCATCGCGTGCAGCGCTGGCCTGGAATACATGGGCGTGGACGCCGGCGTCGTGGCCGCACGGGTGGACGAGGTGCTGGGCCTGCCCGCCATTCTCGCGCTGGCGTCGGGGGCGGAAACGACGCTGTTTATCTAGGCGGCGGTGGCGTCTCTCCCTTCCGTCATTCCCGCCTTCTCTCTCCGTCATTCCTTCCGTCATTCCCACCATTGGTAATCGGGAATCCATCCTGCCTTTCCCCATCCATCCCCGCCTCCCTGCTACCGGGACGTTCGCACCCCGATGCGCCGGCAATAGGCGCGCACCGGGCACTGGCTGCACCACGGGGACACGGGACGGCAGAGGTGTTGTCCAAAGGGCACCAGCCAGTCGTTGAAGCGTATCCAGTATCGCCGGGGCAGTTTTTTGCGCAACTCGAATTCGGTGTCCTCGGGCGTGGCCGTCCGCACGTAGCCCCACCGGTTGCTGATGCGGTGCACGTGGACGTCCACGCAAATCCCCGGTTTGCGATAGCCGACGGTCACCACCAGATTGGCGGTCTTGCGTCCGACGCCTTTCAACGTGAGCAATTCGTCGATGGTGTCCGGCACGCGCCCGCCGAAGTCCCGCAACAGGCGGCGACAGATCGCGTGAATCTGCCGGGATTTGTTGCGGTAAAATCCCACCGGATGGATGGCGCGCTCAATAGTGCGCACCGGCAACGCCAGCAGGCGTTCCGGCGTGTCGGCCAATCGGAATAACCGCCGGCTGGCCTCGGCCGTGGGCTGGTCTCTGGTTCGCAAACTCAACAGGCAGGCGATCAACACCCGGAAGGGGTCGCGCGTCTCACGGGCCACCACGCCCAGGACGGGTTCTTTCCAACGGCGAATGGCTTTTTTGACGGCGGCGGTGACGGCGTGAATCTGGGCGTCACGCATGGGGGAACGTGACGAGGCGGACGGGGCGGGAGACGGGACGCACTAGCGGACGGAACGTTTGGCCAGCCATTTTTGGCGGCGACGGGCGGCTTCCTGTTCTTTGGCCTTTCGGCGCGCGCTCGGTTTTTCGTAAAACCGCCGGCGCTTCAGATCACGGAACAGCCCGTCGGCCGCGAGTTTTTTCTTCGCGACTCGAAGCGCTTTCTCGACATTGTTGTTGACGACTTTAATTTCCATGGGCGACCCGATGCGTCATCCGTTGCGTCGTTCGTCGGCGAGGAAATGTAGCACAGTCATTCGGCGGGTGACAAGTTTGCGGGGCCGCGCGGCAAAATCGTAAAACATCAATATAGTCAATGTGTTGCAATGTCATTGCAGGGAAAAAAGAACGGCGCCCGCTCCACGGTGAGAAGAGTTTATTCCTCGACAAAAACACCCGGCCACCGGCAGAGCCGGCGCGGGCGCGCGAGCGGGAATCACACGTTTTTCAGCGCGGCGAGAATACCCAGCACCATCTTTTTTCCGTCGCCGAACAACATGAGCGCGTTGTCCGCCGCGAACAGGGGATTCGGAATGCCCGCAAAGCCGGGGCTTAAACTCCGTTTGATAATCACCACCGTTTTGGCCTTGTCCACGTCGATGATGGGCATTCCGGCGATGGGACTCGAGGGATCCGTGCGCGCCAACGGGTTCACCACGTCGTTGGCGCCGATGATCAGGGCCACGTCCGCTTGGTCGATGTACGGATTAATCTCGTCCATGTCCTTGAGGGATTCATACGGCACGTCGGCTTCGGCCAGCAGGACGTTCATATGCCCGGGCATCCGCCCGGCGACGGGATGCACGGCGTATTCCACCTCCGTGCCCCGTTCCTCGAGCAGGGAGGCGAGGTTGGCCAGCGAATGCTGCGCCTGGGACACCGCCAGCCCGTACCCCGGCACAATGACCACCCGCCGCGCGGCGTCAAACAGCAGCGCGACTTCCTCCGGCGAGGCGGCCTTCACGCGGCCGGCATAGACCTCGTCCGCGGTGGCGCTGTCCCCCGACGGTGCCAGCACGCCGAACAGTACGTTGGTCAGGGAGCGGTTCATGGCTTTGCACATGATCTGCGTCAGGATGAGGCCCGACGCGCCGACCAGAGAGCCGGTGATAATCAGCACGTTGTTGGACAGCACAAACCCCGTGGCGGCGGCCGCGATGCCGGAGTAGGAGTTCAGGAGCGCGACCACCACGGGCATGTCGGCCCCGCCGACCGGCATGACCAGCAGCACCCCCAGGAGCGACGCCGCCAGCACCAGCAGGCCATACAGGAAAATGTTGGCGGAGTTGGTGTGCAGAATCTCGCCGACCGGGAATGCGTGGCCTATCACGGTGACGCTGTCGATGGAGGTCATGACCACGCCCGCGCCGCACGCAAGGGCCAGCACCAGCAGCGCGGCGTTCAGGACCTGTTGCCCCGTGAACAACATGGCCTTTTCGTTCAGCAGGCCCTTGAGTTTGCCAAAGGCCACCAGACTGCCCCAGAAGGTGACGGCCCCGATCAGCCCGGAGGCGGCGGTGGCCACGGTAATCTGCGCGGACGGAGCGCCGCCGTGCAGGGTGTGTTCCAGCAACGCCGCCCCCGCCACGAGCACCGAGGCGATGCCGCCGAAGCCGTTGAACAACGCCACGAGTTCCGGCATGGACGTCATCTCGATTTTCACGGCCAGCACGACGCCGATGGCCGCCCCGACGACGAGGCCGGCGAGGATGACCTCAAACCCGACGATGCCGTGATGCGTGAGCGTGATGACGACGGCCAGCAGCATCCCGCACGCGCCGAGCGCGTTGCCCCGGACGGCGGTGCGGGGATGCGTCAGCCCCTTCAGCCCGACGATAAAGAACACGGCGGCGACAAGGTAGCCGAGATTGATGAGCACTTGCGTCATGACGGGGATTTCTGTTTGAACATTTCCAACATGCGGTTGGTGACCAGAAACCCGCCGACGACGTTGATGGTGGCGAAGATGACGGCGAGCAGCCCCAGGGTGGTCGTCACCGGCGTCTGCTGCGCGCCCGCCGACAGCAGGGCGCCGACCAGCGTGATGCCCGAAATGGCGTTGGACCCCGACATGAGCGGGGTGTGCAGCGTGGGCGGGATTTTCGTGATAATTTCAAAACCCACAAAAATCGCCAGCACAAAAATCGTGATGCCGGCCATCAACAGTTCCAAGTCCATGCGGTGACCTCCTTTACCCGTCCGCCGGCGCGCCCGGCATCGCGCGGACGGCGGGATGCACCACGTCGCCGTCGCGGGTCAGCAGGGTGGCTTTGGTGATCTCGTCGTCCATGTTCATCGTCACCTCGCCGTCTTTGACCAGATGCAGCAGAAAGGTCGACAGGTTTTTGCTGTACATCTGGCTGGCGTGGTACGGCACCGTGGAGGCCAGATTGTCGGGGCCGAGAATGGCGACGCCGTGAGCGGTCACCGTCTCATGCGCCTTGGTCAGTTCGCAGTTGCCGCCCCGCTCCGCCGCCAGATCGACAATGACCGAACCGGGCGTCATGCCGGCCACCATGTCGGCCGTAATCAGCACGGGGGCCGTGCGCCCCGGCACCGTCGCCGTGGTAATCACCACGTCGCTGGCGGCGACGACTTTCGTCAACAGGTCGCGCTGCCGGCGGTAAAAGGCTTCGTCCTGCGCTTTGGCGTAGCCGCCCGCGTCTTCCGCGTCGCCGGTCTCCAGCGGCAACTCCACAAACCTGGCCCCCAGACTCAACACCTGCTCTTTGACGGCCGGTCGAACGTCGTAGGCTTCCACGGCGGCGCCCAGGCGGCGCGCCATGGAAATGGCCTGCAACCCGGCCACGCCGGCGCCGAGCACCAACACTTTGGCGGGCGTCACGGTGCCGGCGGCGGTCATCAGCATCGGAAACATTTTCGGCAGCGCCTCGGCGGCCAGCAGCACGGCCTTGTAGCCCATGACCGTGCCCATGGACGACAGGACGTCCATGCTTTGGGCGCGGGTGATGCGCGGCATCAATTCCATGGCCCATGCCCGCACCTGCCGCGCGGCGAGGTCCCGCACGGCGCCGGGATTGGCCAGCGCCTCGGCGATGCCGACGATGCATTGACCCCGGCGCATCAACGGCAGGTCGGCGGCGCCCCGGTCGGGATTTGCCCCCAGCGTGCGGACCTGGGCGATAATGTGCGCCTCTTCAAACAGGCGCTCGCGCGACGGGGCGATGACGCCCCCTTTCTCCGCATACGCGGCGTCGGGATACCCGGCCGCGTCACCGGCCCCGCGTTCGATGCGCACCTCCATGCCGCCCTTCACGAGGGACGGAATGACGGCGGGAATACAGGCCACCCGCCGTTCACCGGGATACGTTTCTTTGGGCACGCCGACGATCATGACGGCAGGATGCTCCCCCATTTGATAAAAATAGAAAAGGCCCAAACCGGCACAAAGGACGAAGCCATACCATATGTGTTTCCCGCGAATCAACGCGCGCCGGCGAGGGCCGCCGGCCACGGGGCCGCCGACCCCCCACCGGAAACACCGCCACCGCTGTTGTGCCGCCGCTGTTATGCCGTTGCCGCCGACCGCCACCGCCACCGGTCACCGCCACCGTCACCGTCACCGCCACCGCCACCGCCACCGCCACCACCGCCGCCACTCCCCGTCCGTCATTCCCGACCCCCGAATGAAAACGTCGGGGCGCAACCCTCCTTCCGTCATTCCCGACATCTTTAGTCGGGAAGTATTTGCCAAAGGCAAATGCTCCGAAGGTCCATCTTTCAGTTGTCTTTCCTTTGGTTAGGACAAGGAAACAGAAGGATGGATTCCCGACAACTAACGTCGGGAATGACGGACGGGTTGGGAATGACGGAAGGGTCGGGAATGACGGACGGAGAGGGCGGGAATGACGGACGGAGGAGGCCACCCCGCCGCCACCGGTCACCGCCACTGTCACCACCACCGCCACCCCGACCGCCGGCCATGGACATCAGCCGCCGTACAGAGTGTCCGCGATGTGTTGTACGTGAAACAGCATAGCGTCCAGCCGCGTGTAGCAGGCATGGCCGAAGAGCGATTCCGGACGGGGCGCCGCCGCCGCATCCCGGTAGTCGACAAGCAGACAGGCCCCGTCGTTGGGGCAGCGGGTCACGCGGCGCGCGCATTCCAGCCAGCGTTCAAACCCGTCGAACGGCTCCAGCATGTCGCGCAGGGCCTGATTCAGTTCCTCTTCCCAGGGCGTGCCGGGCAGGGCATCCGTCCCCGCCACCGCCAGTTGGTGCACGTAATCGCCGCCGGCGGCCATGGGCAGTTCCATCACAATCTGGGGCAACTCCATCCTGGCCAGCCACCGCTTGCCGTCCTGCCGAATCGGCCGATGATTGACGAAGTGCAGCAGGCCGCCGATGCCGTCGGTGTTCCAGCCGTATCGAATGGGCGTGCCGAGCGTCACCACGTCCAGCGCGGGCCAGACGGGGTCGGCGAGAAAGGCGCGGAGGTCCCGCAGGCGCCGGGCCGCGTCCGGCGGCGTCTCAAGCCGCGCATACCACGACGCCAGCGTGTCCAGGATGTCGTCACGACCGGGCGACTCTCCGGCGGCGAGCAGGTTGGACAGCAGCGCCGGCAACTGCCCCGCATGGCCATGGGCGATGAGCACGACGCGGTCGCCGGCCCGCAGACCGTGGCGGTCGACCAGTTCGCGCAGTTCGCCGAACAGCGCCAGCGCCCCTTCCATGCGTCCCAGATGATGATGACGGGACGACCACAGAAATCGTTCAACGTGAATGGCCCCGCTCGATGACGACGACAGCCCCTCCGCAAGGCCCGTGGCGTATGGCGCGGAAAAATTGCCGTGGTCGCGCAGCAGGGTGTCCAGCGCAATTCTGGTGGCGTCGTCGTTGGCCACCGGCGGCACCGGGACTGCCGGCGGTTGGGAGGCTGCCGGTGGGCCGGGTGACGTCGATGGGCGGGATGACACCATCGGGCCGGCGGTCGCGCCGCCGGTCGCCACGCCGTCGCCGGCTTCGCGTGACACGCCACCGGGCATCTCGCCGCCGGGAACCGCGCTCGCCGCCGGGTCGCACGACGCGGGGCGCATGGCCGCCAGCAACGATTCCAACCCCGGAATGCCGCGGGAGTAGCCGCGCTTCAGCCCGCCGGCGTCGTCCAGCCGCGCCGCGCCGAACAGGTCGGCGCCGATGGGAGAGCCGTAGACCAGCACCACGGCGCGCACCCCCGCGTCCCCCATGCGCCCGCCCAGTCGTCCGAGCGCCTCGCGCCAGGCCGGAGACCCCGCCGGCGCCCCGGCCTCCAACGCCGCATACCGCACCCGCTCGCCCGGGTCCGCACGGGAATACCGGGCATGGAGAAAATTATTATCCCTCGGCACAACCGCTCCTCCCGCCTTGTTCCGTCATGCCGGTTTGCCTTCCATCATTCCCGCGTCCTCTCCCCTCTGTCATTCTCTCTCCGTCATTCCCGACCCCCGAATGGGAACGTCGGGGGCAGGCGTTAGTAATCGGGAATCCATCCTTCTGTTTCCCCGTCCTGTCTTTAGGCATCTTACGGATGGATTCCGCGTGCCCACCGTTCTCCTGCCATTGAACGTCGTCGACGCGGAATGACGGAGGGGGCAAACGCCGTCCCGCCATGCGGCGGTTTGTCGCCGCTTCCGCCGCGTGATACCGTGGCCTCGTCATGCGGACACCATGGATGGTCACGTCATGTCTGCCGGGCGCCGCCCTCGCGGCGGCGGTGGTCGTGGCCGCGGCGGCGTGGGCCGCGGATGCGCGTGTCCTCGACGCGGCGCGCCGGTGCGCGCCGAGTTCCGCCGCCTCCTCAAAACCATGATTATCGACGCCGACGCCGGCTGGGTCAACACCGACCCACGGTTGGCGGACGCCCTCGGCCTCCGCGAGTAAAAATGTTCGCGAGTCGGTCCCGCTCTCTCCGTCCGTCGTCCCCTCCTTCCGTCATTCCCGACATTAGTAATCGGGAATCCATCCTTCTTTTGTATTGTCCTTTTCCCCGTCCTGCCATTGACCTCTTACGGATGGATTCCGCGCGCCCACCGTTCTCCTGCCATTGAACGTCGTCGACGCGGAATGACAGAAGGAAGGCTGCCCGCCGTCATTCCTCTCCCCTCCGTCATTCCCGACATTTTTAATCGGGAATCCATCCTTCAGTTTCCCCATCGCCGCCGCCGCCTTCGGATGTTTGCCGTTGGCAAATGCTTTCTGCGCAGGCGGGATGCCGCAACCCGTTGACCCTGAACAATCCGCGTGGTACGTTTCTCCGTTATGGCCTTTTCTGGCAAGGGATTTGAGGGGTTGAGGTTGACAACGCCGGCGCGGAGACCTGCGCCGCGCCGCGCCATCGCCGCCGTCGCCGCCGTCCGGGCCGTTATAAACGGGACGGCATCGGCCCGCGCGATGTTGAGCGGGGCGGCGCTGGCGTGGGCCGTCGGCGTGGCGGCCACAGTCTGGGCGGCGGGCGACACCACGCTCCTGCACACGGCGGCGGCGGAGGGCGATACCGCGACGGTGCGTGCTCTCTTGGAGACCGGAGCGTCCGTCCATGCCCGGACGGCGTCCGGCCTGACCCCCCTGCACGCGGCGGCGGCGGAGGGGAGAGTCGTGATGGTCCGGGGCCTGCTGGAGGTCGGGGCGGACGTCGGCGCGCGCGACAAATTTGATCAAACCCCGTTGCACGCGGCGGCGTGGGTGAACGCGGAGACCGTCCGGGTGCTGCTGAACGCCGGTGCGGACGTCCATGCCCGGATGACCTCCGGCGCCACCCCGTTGCACCGGGCGGCCTGGGGAACGGCGAAGACCGTCCGAATGTTGCTGAACGCCGGCGCGGATATCCATGCCCGGATGACCTCCGGCGCCACGCCGTTGCACGTCGCGGCGAAGAAGGGCAATGCGGCCATGGTCGCGGTGTTGCTGAACGCCGGCGCGGACGTGCAGGCCCGGATGGCCTCCGGCGCCACGCCGTTGCACGCGGCGGCGTGGGTGAATGCGGGGGCCGTCAGAGTGTTGCTGGAGGCCGGCGCGGACGTCCATGCCCGGACGACCTCCGGCGCCACCCCGCTGCATGCGGCGGCGTGGGGGACGGCGTCCACCGTCAGGATGTTGCTGGAGGCCGGCGCGGACGTCCATGCCCGGCGGGCGGATGGCGCGTCCTCCCTGCACCGGGCGGCGTGGGGCAATGCGTCCACCGTCCGGGTCTTGCTGAACGCCGGCGCGGACGTGCACGTCCGGCGGATGAACGGCGAGTCGCCCCTGCACGTCGCGGCGAAGAAGGGACGAGCGGAGACCGCCAGAATTTTGCTGAACGCCGGCGCGGACGTGCACGTTCGAACGAAATCGGGCGCCACCCCGCTGCACATGGCGGCGCGGACGGGGAACGCGGAAACGGTCAAGGTCTTGCTGGACGCCAGAGCGGACGCCGACCTTCGAACCAAGGCCGGTCGCACCCCGTTTCAACTGGCCGCCGGCAACGACAAACTGAAAGACACGGATGTCTACTGGCAGTTAAATGACGCGCAGTATCGATGACGGCGGCGATGCGCGGCGCGCGGATGTTCCATGACCGCCGCCGTCAACGCCGCTTGCGTGATTTCGTGATGAACATGAATCGCATGACCCGCATGATTCCAACCATGGCCTTGTTCCTGCTCGGTGTCCTGCTGTCGTGGGCGTCGACGCCGGCGACCACCGCCGCCGCCTCGACAGCCGCCGCCGCTCCCGTTGCCGCCGCCGCCACCGCCGCCGCGACGCAGGCAAATCATGTGCTGTTGTTTGTGCTCGAAGGCGTGGGCGATGACGTGATGGCGTCGGAGGCCATGCCGACGTTGCGCGAGTTGGCCGCCGACGGCGCGGTGGCGCGGGAGGCGCGGTCGGTGTCGCCGCCGTTGACGGTGCCGGCCATGGCGAGTCTCCTGACGGGCCTGCCCGTGGCCCGGCATCGCGTGGACCGGGCCTGGGAAACGTACGATTTTTCCCGGTCGTTTCTGCGCTCGCCCACGTTGTTTGATTATCTCGATCTGGCCGGCGGGGTGGATACCGCCCTCTTCATCATGGACGAGCGGTTGTATCAACTGGCCCGGCCGGAGATTTACGTGGACCTGCAAACCTGCGGGAAAGCCAAACCGCAATGCACGCCGTCCACGCTGGCGGCCTATATCGCCGACTACCTGCGCAAGGTCACCAGCGAGGGCGGCTATAATTTCCGCATCTTCGACATCCCCGGCCTGCTCGTGGCGCATCTGCCCGCGCCGGCGGACGCGGCCCGGAAGCATGGCCGGGACGGCCCGCCGTTCCGCGCGGCGCTCCGCGCCGTGGACACGGCCATGGCGGACGTGCTGGCCCGCTATCGTGACCACGGCGTGCTGGATCGCACCATGGTCATCGTGACCAGTTTGTATTCGATGGCGCCGTCCGCCGCCGCCGCCGACACCGCTCGCCCCGCCGCCGCGCCCTCGACATCCGGCGCCGTCGCGGACGGCGCGACCGCCGCCACCGATGCCGATGTGTTCTGGCTGGCCTCCGGCGCCAACGTGAAACCGGGGTACGTCATTTCCCGTCCCGTGAACATTATGGACACGGGCGCCACCGTGATGAACGCGCTGGGGCTGGAGACGCATACCGAATGGGACAGCCGGGCGCTGACGGACATCTTCCGCGCCACCCCCGAACGCAGAACCACCGGCAATGAACATGTTGCGTCTCACTGATTCCTTCCGCGCGACAACGGCCGCGTTTGCGGTGAGTCTGCTCGCGGCGGTCGCGCTTCTTGGCGTCGGCGTCGGCGTCGGCGGCGGGCCGGCGGCGTCGGCGGTCGCGGCGCCCGTGCCGGCGCGCGAGGCGGTGAATCCGCTGACGCGGGACTACGCGATTACCGTGGACCCGACGGCGATTACGCCGCCGACGTGGTGGCATGTGCCGGGCGTGACGCCGCTCATCTGGACCAACGACCCGATCACGTATGAATCCTACAAGACGACCGAGGCGCGCGAGGTGACGCTGAAGCCGGGCGAATACCGGTTCGGCACGTTCACGTTTGACTTTGCGTTTCGGGTGACGCTGGACGGCGCGTTGGATTTTGCGGACTCGCTGACGCAATGCGTGGACGGGCGCGGCACGCGGACGTTGGTGGTGCGGTGCAGCCATACGCAGCCGTACAAACAGGAACGCGATTACGAGTATTCCTCCGGCGCCCGCCCCGGCGCGCCCGAACGGCCATGACCCACACCGTTGAACAGTGGATTGACGCGCTGGAAGACGCCGACGACGCGACGCGGGAAGAAGCCGCGAAGGCGCTGGCCGACCTGGGCGACCCAGGCGCCGCCGACGCGCTCGCCGTCGCGCTCGAGGACGACTACTGGGCCGTGCGCGCGCACGCGGGCCGGGCGTGGGCGAAGTTGGGCGGGGACCGGGCCATCGACGCGCTGATCGCGTTGTTCAACGACGCCATCATGGAAGTGCAGCGCGAGGCGGTGTCCGCCATGGCGTCGATGGGCGCGGTCACGGTGCCGAAACTCGTCGCCTGTCTGAAGGACGAGCGGTGGCGCGTGCGGGAGCAGGCGGCCAAGACGCTGGGGTTGCTCGACGCCCCCGACGCCGTCCCGCCGTTGATGCTGGCCTGCCGGGATCGCGACGGGGCCGTCAAGAGCGCGGCGGCCGGTACGCTGGGGCGTCTCGGCGACGCCAGGGCCGTGCCCGTGCTCGTCAAGTTGTTCAAGGATACATCCAAAATTGTTCGTGAAACCGCCGGCACGGCGCTGGTGGCCGTCGGCGAGGCGGCGATTCCGGCCCTTCTGGACACTCTGCGCGATCCGCATTTTGTGGTGCGCTGTCACGGTGTGCGGGCGCTGGGCGGCATGACCACGGATTATCAGATGGGGCGCGCGTGGACGAAGGAGCGGCGCGTGGTCGAGGCGCTGGTCGGCGCCCTGAAGGATGACGACCGGGCGGTGCGCGAAGACGCCACGATTGCCCTGGGGATTATCGGCGACCCGCTGGCCGTCGAGGGGCTGATGGAGGCCATGAAGGACGGCGCCGTGAAACGTCACGCCATTGCCTCGCTGGGCATGATCGGCGACGCGCGCGCCCTGCCGCCGGTGCTGGACGCGCTGAAAGGCAAGGGGATCGCGCAGCACGGGAAGCCGACGCCCGGATGTATTATCAGCGAGGATCAACTCATCAAGGAAGCGGCGGCCACGGCGTTGGGACATTTTCGGGACCCCGGCGTCATCCCGGATTTAATTTTGCTGCTGAAGGATATTGTGCTGCGGGACTATGCCGCCTCGTCGCTGGTGCTGATCGGGGACGCGGCCATCGAACCGCTGGCGGCGTTTCTGCATGACCCGGAAGCGTCGAAGGTGGAAAAAGAGAGCGAGCGGGTGCTGGCGTTTGCCTCGACCCGGCTGACGGCGTCCGGCGCGCTCAAGAAGACCGTACTGGAGACGCTGGACAAACTGGGCTGGGCGCCGCCCAGGGGCGAGGAGTCGGCGGCCAGAGAGTTGGAATACACCGACCCGGACAAAGTGCTCGGCGAAGAAGGCCGCTTCGGCCCGTCCGGAGATTTTGCGAAACCGGCCAAGGCCTACCGCATCGAACGCTGACGGGGGTGTTTCGCACACGCCGCAATCAAGGGATGAGCATAGCCCCCTCCGTCATTCCCGACGTTAGTAATCGGGAATCCATCCTGATTTCCGTCATTCCGCGTCGATGATGTTCAATGGTGGGAGAATCGTGCGTGCGCGGAATCTATCCGTAAGATGTTAACGGCAGGACAGGAAAAAAGAAGGATGGATTCCCGATTAAAAATGTCGGGAATGACGGAAGGGGTTGGATTCCCGATTAAAAATGCCTGCCCCCGACATTTTTAATCGGGGGTCGGGAATGACGGAAAGAGTAGGTGGGAATGACGGAAGGAGAAGGCGGGGATGACGGAAGGGATGACGGCGGCAGGCGGCACGAGAATCGCCGCGCCGGCGTCAGGTCTTTTGGAAGTGGAGAATCCCCCAGGTGAGGCGGCCGTCGCGGCCGGCGTCCACCCAGTGTTGCAGGCCGGTTTTCATCCGTTCGATGTAATCCTCGCTGCAGACCCGCAGTAACTGCCACTGATTGGCGCGAATTTCTTCCAGGACCCGCTCGTAATGCGTGGGCAGGTGTTGGGAGAGGTCCACCACGGCCAGTTCCTGAAACCCCAGTTCGGTCAGGACGTCCCGGTACTGCCGCAGCGACCCCAGCGAGTCGAGATGCAGGCGGTCGAGGATGGGCTGCAGGCCGTCGCGCGGGCATTGGTCGCTCCGCATGGGGTCGGTGAAAATGAACTGCCCGCCGTCGGCCAGCACCCGCTCGACTTCCTGAAAGACCCGTTCCCGGTTCCCGCTGTGCAGAATGGCGTCCTGCGACCACACCACGTCCACGCTGTGGTCCGGCAGGGGCAGGTCTTCGAAACTGCCGTCCACCACGTTGATCAGGAGCGAGTAGTTCGCTTTGGCGTTGAGTTCGCGGTTTCTGGCGTTCTGGGTTTCGCTCAAGTTGACGCACCCGACGCGGCAGCCGTAATGCGTGACGAGATACCGCGCCGACCCGCCGTACCCGGCGCCGGCGTCCAGCACCCGCGTGGCCGGCCCCAGCCCCTTGACCATGGCGGCCGCGTGCCGGACCGTCTTGCGGCTGGCGTCGACAATGGTGTCCGCCTTGTGGTCGTACAGCCCGATGTGGATGTCCTCGCCGCCCCACACCGTGGCGTAGAAGCGGTCGGCGTCGTTGCTGTTGTAATAGTCCCGCGCCGTTTCGACGGGGCGGGAATACGGGACGCCCACGCCGCTTTTCAGGGGCCGCTCTTCGTTGTGATACAGTTTTTCCGCCACGTGGACAAAGAAATCGGGGTCCTTCACGCGGTGCGTCTCTTGAAAATCCGCGAAGGTTTTCACTTGCTGAAACCCCACTTCGCTCATCAGCCGTCTCACGTAATCCTTGCGCAGGGGAAACATGTTCAGATGGTATTCCGAGTTGTCCGGGAACCGGTACCGGAATCGGGCCAGGCCCGCGTCCACGTATTCCGGCTCGGCGCTGACGTTGTCCCCGCAGTAGTAGTAGACGTGCTTTGAGGTGAACCCGTTGTCGAGGATGCCGTCGTAATTGCGCTGGTCAAGCATCAGGACGCCGTCGTGGTGCAGCACCGAATAAAATTCGGCGAGGGCTTTCCGGCGGTCCTGTTCCGAAAACAAATGGGTCAGCGAGTTCCCCAGGCAAATGACCGCGTCATACTGGGTGTGAATGTCCCGGCTCAACCACCGCCAGTCGGCATGGAGGGTTTTCATGATAAAGCCGCACCGTTTGGCGTTGTCAAAGGCCTGCGCCAGCATTTCGGGGCTGCCGTCCGCGCTGGTCACGTCAAACCCGGCTTTCAGCAGGCGAATCGAGTGAAACCCCGTGCCCGTGGCCACGTCCAGCACCCGCTGGACCCCGCGTTCCTTGAGAATATTGATAAAAAAACTGCCCTCGCTGGTGGCGCGGGCTTCCCAGTCAATCAGTTCGTCCCACTTGCGGACGAAACTATGGACGTATTCGCGTTTGTACTGGTCGGTCTGCCGGCGGGCGATGGGATTTTCGCCGTAGAGTTGTTCGCTGCCCATGGGCCTCCTCCTCGCCTCCGACTCACGCGCCCATTCCCCAAACGGATGCAACCGGGTCAATTCGATGGTGTTCGAATTGTGACAGGAGGGAAACGAGGGAACGGGTCGTCGAAGGACAACTCACTCTAACGGGTTTGCCCGCGTTCAGGCAACCCTCGCGCCGCCACGCGCCATAACCGCTTGAGTTTTCGCCACATTCCCGGTACAGTGCGGCGACGGTGGCGCCGTCGTTGACGGGCCGCCCCGCCCTGCGCCCCATGAGACACACCACCCCCGTCTTCAAGGTTTCCTGCTCCATCGCCACGGTGTTCCTGGTCTGGGGCGCGGTGCGGCCCGTGCAACTGGCCGACGTCACCGGCGCCATCCAGAGTTGGTTGCTGAACGCCTTCGGGTGGTTCTATCTGCTGTGCGTGACCGGGCTGCTGATGACGGCGGTGGCGCTGATTTTTTCGAGATACGGCGACATTCCCCTGGGCCGGGACGGGGAGCGGGCGGAGTTCCCGCTGGTGACGTGGTTCGCCATGTTGTTTTGCGCCGGCATGGGCATCGGGCTGGTGTTCTGGGGCGTGGCGGAACCCACCGCGCATTATTACCACCCGCCCGTGGGCGAGGGCCATACGCCGGCGGCCGCCGCGCTGGCCTTTCGGTATGCGTTTCTGCACTGGGGCCTGCATCCCTGGGCCATCTTCACCATGACGGCCTTGTGCCTGGCCTATGTGCAATTTCGAAAAGGCGGTCCCGGATTGATCAGCGCGGGGTGCCGGTCGTTGCTGGGCGACCGGGTGGACGGCGTCCTCGGGCGCACCATCGATATTTTCGCCGTGTTCGCCACGGTCTTCGGCGTGGCCACGTCGCTGGGGCTGGGGGCCATTCAGATCAGCGGCGGCCTGTCCTACCTGTTTCCGATTCCCAACACCGTCGCCACCCAACTGGTGATCATCGTCATCGTGACGGTGTTGTTCCTGATCTCCGCCCTGACCGGCATTCAACGGGGCATCAAGTATTTGAGCAACCTGAACATGACGCTGGCCGTGTCGCTGATGATCTTTCTGCTGGCCCTCGGCCCCACGGCGTTCATCATGGACGTGTTCGTGACGACGCTGGGCGACTACATCCAGACGCTGCCGTCCACGAGTTTTTCCATGGCTCCGTTCAACGACACCGGCTGGCTGGACGACTGGACCCTGTTTTACTGGGCCTGGTGGATCGCCTGGGCGCCCTTCGTGGGCACCTTTATCGCCCGCATCTCCCGTGGCCGCACCATCCGGGAGTTTGTCCTGGGCGTGTTGTTCGTCCCGACGCTCTTTTGCGCGCTCTGGTTTTCCATCTTCGGCGGCACCGCCATTGCGCTGGAGATGTTCGACCAGACCGGGCTGCAACAGGTCATCGAAACCCAGGGCAAAGAAGTGGCCCTCTTCACGCTGCTGGAACAATTCCCCCTGGGCGCCGTCATGTCGGGCCTTGCGCTGCTGCTCATCGCCACGTTCTTCATCACGTCCGGCGACTCCGCCACGTTTGTGCTGGGCATGTTCACGTCCAACGGCGCCATGAACCCGTCCAACACCATCAAGTTCACCTGGGGCGTGATTCAATCGTTCGCGGCGGCCGTGCTGTTGTGGTCCGGCGGGCTGAAAGGGCTGCAAACCGGGTCCATCCTCGCCGCGTTCCCCTTCGCCTTCATCATGCTGCTCCTGGTGGCCTCCCTCTTCAAATCGCTGAAAGCGGAGAAGGCGTAACGCCGCTGCCGGAGCCGGTGCCGCCTGTGTCGCCGGTGTCGGTGCTGGTGCCGCCGCCCCGATGCCCGCCGCCGGCGCTGTCCGTCATCCCCGTCTTCTCCCCTCCGTCATTCCCGACATTTTTAATCGGGAATCCATCCTTCTGTTTCTTCGTCCTTTTCCCCCGCCCCGCCCATCGACCTCTTACGGATGGATTCCGCGCACCCACGGTTCTCCGGCCAATGGCGTCGTCGACGCGGAATGACGGAGGGGGACAAATGCCGTCATTCCCGCTTTCCCCCTCCGTCATTCCCGACATTAGTAGTCGGGAATCCATCCTTCTGTTTCTTCGTCCTTTTCCCCGCCCCGCCCCCGCGTTCATTGACCCTCAAAAAATCGCTGTGGTACGGTGCCGGGACGACGATGCCCCGGCGCCGCCCGCCGTTGCCGGGATTGGTTTGGGGGCGTCGTCGGAGGGAGAATCCATGACCGATACCGTTGCCGAGCACATCGCCGCCTTGCGGGATGACGACTGGGGCATCCGCGAAGAAGCGGCCCTCGCGCTTGCGGAATGCGGAGACCCGCGAAGCGTGCGGCCTCTGATTGCCGCCCTGCGGGACGACGACCGCGCCGTCACCGCCGCCGCCGCCCGCGCCCTGACCGCCATCGGCGCCCCCGCCGTCGAAGACGTGGCCGTCTGTCTGCGCGACCCCAATGTCTCCGTGCAGGAAGCCGCCGCGTCCATTCTGTCCGAAACCGCCGACGCCCGCGCGCTCGACCCCCTCGCGTCCGCCCTCGAAAGTTCCAACTGGGTTATCCGCATGTTCGCTGTCCGTGCCGTGGGGCGGCTTGACGCCGCCCATGACGTGGAGCAACTTGACGCCGCCCGCGACATCGGGCGACTCAACGCCCCGCGGCCCATGGAGACTCTGGTGCGGTTGTTGCAGGACACGGTGCCGGCGGTGCGCGACGAAGTTGTCGCCGTGCTGACCGCCTTCGGCGAGGCCGCGGTCGCGCCGCTGGTGGACGAGTTGACGCATCGGGACTGGCGCGTCCGCCTGCGCGCCGTGGAGAGCCTGTGCGTCCTGAAATCCCCGACGGCCGTGCCCGCGCTGACGGGGCTGTTGCGGGACGACCCCGACACCGCCGTCCGCCAGGAAGCCGCCCGCGCCCTCGGCGAGACCGGCGCCGGTGCTGTCGACCACCATGCCGGCGCCGCTGCGACCGATGCCACCGGCACCGCCACTGCCACCGCCACCACCGCCGCCCGCCGTCCTCCGATGAAAAATGTCGGGGGCCGTCATTCCGCGCCGTCGACGCCATTGGACGCAGAGACGTCCGTACGCGGAATCCATCCGAAAGAGGTCATTGGCAGGACACAACAACAGACAATGCAACAGAAGGATGGATTCCCGATTAAAAATGTCGGGAATGACGGAAGGGTTGGTCACCCTGCCGTCGGTGCTACT
>JAHRAQ010000019.1 GCA_020027205.1 Nitrospirales bacterium
CATCACCGCCAGCGACGGCGCCACCGGCGAGATCGTCATCACCATCAACGGCGTGGACGAGCCGGGCCAGCCGGTGGTCACCGGCATCAGCATCGCCGCCCCCGCCGACGGCAGCGACACCTACGCGCCGACCGAGTCGGTCAATGTCACCGTGACTTTCAGCGAAGCGGTGAGCATCAGTTTGCCCTCGCCGCTCCTCGGCGTGGAAATCGGCGAGCGCGTGTTGCCGTTCGGTTATGTCAGCGGCGCGGCAAGCACGCCGGCCGGCAGCACCACGGCGGTGTTCCGCCGCACGCTCGCCGTCACCGAAAGCGACAACGACGGCATTAGCGTCCCGCCCGGCGCGATTATGCTGGGCACCGCGTTCGGCACCACCGGCACCATCACCCTCGCCGGCGACAGCACCGTCAACGCCAACCGCACCATCAGCGACGCCGTCGCCGCCACCGCCACCGGCGCGATGGTGGCGAACGACCCGCCGACGGTGACATGGACCACGCCGGCGATCAGAGCGCAGGTGGAGTCCGAAGAAGTGCTGACCTTCGCCGCCACCGCCGATGACCCCGACACCGACGACACGCTGACGATTGCGTGGAGCGCGTCGCACGGCGCCTTCACCGACGACAGCGTGATAACCCCGGTGTGGACCGCGCCGGAGGTGGCGTCCGACGCCGCCCAGTTGAGCGTCACCCTGTCGCTGTCGGTGGACGACGGCAGCGGTCAGCCCAACGCCGTCACCACCAGCGGCCGCATCGTCCTCGTCCAACCCGCCCCGCTCGGCCTGCGCCCGACCGACCCGCCGGCGACGCAACGCACCACCGAAGTCGCCGCCGCCATCTGCGCCACCAGCGAGGTGGACTGCGCCGCGGGCACCAGCAACCCCGACCTGCTCGCGCAACTGGCGATGGTGGACGACCTCGCCGTCACCACGCCGACGCTGGTTGCCGAGGATTTGGAAGGGCTGGATAACCTGGAGACCTTTGACCTGTCCGGCAGCACCGCGCTGACCATCGCCCCGCGCGTGCTGGATAGCGTGCTGGACAACCTGACCATGCTGACCCTGCCGGCGGCACACAGCGGGACGAATCGGCCGACGGTTACCGTGACCACGCCGGCCACGGCGGGCGACGAGGCGACGTACACGATGAACGCGAACCCCGCGCCGCTGACGGCTGTGCGGGTCGACTACACCTATGAAATATCGGAATCGTCGCCGACCACGACCACGTCGGTCGAAGCCCCGGCGGACGGCGCCGGTGTGCGCGCCGTCGGCGGCGCCGGTGCCGATGACGGCGGCGCCGGTGCGAACGATGGCGGCACTCGCGCCGCGGTCGGCGTCCGCCAACTGGCAAGTGGCAGCGGCGACGTCACCATCCCCGCCGGCCGGACCAGCATGACGTTCACCGTGCCGGTGACCGTGCAAGGCAGTCTGGTCGTCACCGTCCCCACCGACGGCGTCACCGCGCTGGACGCCGACGGCGACCCGACCGCCGATGCCGTCTCCACCGCGCTGGTCGCGCCGCTGACCGCGGCGTTGACGACCACGCCGCTGCAAGTCGTCGGGTCCGCCTTTGCGCTGGACGAAGTCAGCCGCGTCATCCTGCCCGAAGTCGCGCGCGCCATGGCGGACGAGGCCGTGAGCGCCATCACGCGGCGGCTGGATACCGCGCTGGACGGCGGCGGCGCCCAGGCTCCGCGTTTGACCCTGAACGGCCACAACAGCATGGCCGGCTTGCTGGTGGAGCAGGGCAGGGCGTTGTCATCGGGCACCGACATGAATCTGAAAACCATGCTGGGCAATTCGTCCTTCGTCCTGCCGCTGGCCGGCGTCGACGGGGGCGGCGGGCTGGCCGACCGCGTCACGCTCTGGGGCGGCGGCGGCTATCGAAATCTGGCCGGCAAGGCCGACGTGCTGAACTGGGACGGCGACTTGTTCGGCATCCAGTTGGGCGCGGACGTGGCCCTGACCCCCAACGTGGTCACCGGCCTGGCCGCAACGTGGGCGAACGGGACGTTTGATTACACCGAAAACGCCGCCGCCGGACGGGGCGACTACGACGCCACGCTGACCACGCTGTATCCCTACCTGGGCTGGCACGGGATGGACGGGCGGCTGCGCCTGTGGAGCACGGTGGGCTACGGCTTTGGCGACGTGGCGATTACCGACGAGGCCGGCCGCCGTGACGGCCGCGACGCCACGCTGACCACCGTGGCCATCGGCGGCAGCGGGCACCTGTTGCCGCGCGGGAACGGCCTCGACGGGGGCGGCAAGTCCACGCTGCGGGTCAAGGCGGAACTCGTGAGCGCCGCCATGGACGTGGAAGGCCGTGACGGGAACGCGCCGTTGGACGTCGACGCCCACCGCATCCGTCTGGCCCTGGAAGGCCGGCATGAGCGAACATTGGCCAACGGCGCGCTGCTGCGGCCCACCATGGGCGTGGGCCTGCGGAGCGACGGCGGCGACGGGCGCACCGGCGCCGGTCTGGAACTCAACAGCGGCGTGCATTACGAACGACCCGACCTGGGCCTGATTATCTCCGGCCAGGGCCGCACGCTGGTGGCCCATAGCGGCGATTACGAAGACTGGGGCGTGAGCGGCATGATCAAACTGGTGCCGAGTACGACGCATCGCGTGTTGCGCGGCATGAACTTCACCTTTGAGCCGACTTACGGCACCGGGCAGAGCCAGAGCAACGTGGCCGGATTATGGCAACAGGGCATGGCCCGCACGGCAGGCGAGGCCGCACGACAGACCGCCCCCCTGCGCGGGGCCATGGCGATGACCCTGGCCTACGACCTGCCGGCGGCGGACGGCACGAGTCTGCTCACGCCCTACGGCGGCATGACCATGGGCAACGCCCCCGCGTACCGCCTCGGCAGCCGCCTGAATCTGGCCGACGCGATGACGATGAGTCTGGAAGGCACCCGCCAGGAATCCCGCGCCGCCGCCGCGGAGCACGGGGTTCAACTGAAGGTGGATTTGAACTGGTAGGGGGGCAAGTCCGTCATTCCCGACATTTTTAATCGGGAAGTATTTGCCAACGGCAAATGCTCCGAAGGTCCATCCTTCAGTTTCCTCGTCCTAACCAAAGAAAAACAACTGAAGGATGGATTCCCGACAACAGACGTCGGGAATGACGACAGGAAGGGGACATATGCCGTCGTCCCGTGTCCCCTTCCTTCATTCCCGCATTCCTCTCCTTCCGTCATTTCCGCATTCCCCTCCATCACGCCCGCGTACGCCGTCATTCCCGCACGCCCCTCTTTCCGTCATTCCCGACCCCCGAATGGGAACGTCGGGGGCAGGCATTAGTAATCGGGAATCCATCCTTCAGTTTCTTCAATTAACCATCATCAACCCAAAATAACGACGAGACCCCATGGACATTCACGTTGACGTGGTGGTGGTGGGAGCGGGCGGGGGCGGGGGGGTGCTGGGGCTTGCGCTGGCGGGGAAGGGTGTGCGAACGCTGGTGTTGGAGCGGTCGCCCGGCCCGCCGCAGGGTGTTCGCGGAGAAATTCTTCAGCCGAACGGGCAAAAAATTCTGGATGACCTGGGGCTGCTGACACGGCTGCCATCGGAGGCGGTGTGCCCCGTCAGGCATATTCATTTTCGACAGGTCGGCGGCGGGCGGCTGTGTTCGATTGATTATGACGACTTGCCGCCGCCGTATAATCGCGCGCTGGTGACGCTGCCTCATGCCGTCCACCGCGAAGTGCTGGACGAGTTGGCAACGCGCAATCCCGATGGGCTGTGGTACGGCGCGTCGTTTGTCGATGTGGTGAAACGGGACGGGCGCGTGGTCGGGGTCGTCGCCGAGGCGGACGGCAAACCCCTGCGCATCGCCGCCAAACTTGTTGTGGGCGCGGACGGCCCGTTCTCGAAGGTGCGCGACGCGCTGGGCATTCCGACGGCGGTGCACCGCTACGCCGACAGTTATCTTGTGGCCGTGCTGGACTGTCCCGATCAGCCGGAGGCCGCGCGGTATTTTCTTGGAACGCGGGAACTGTTCGGCGTGTTCCCGGCGGGGAAGGCGCAGGTGTATCTGACTTACATGGTGCGGGCCGATGCCATGGACGCTCTGCGGGCGGCGGGCGTGGAATCCCTGCGCGCGCGGTGGGCCGCGATTGATCCCGAACTGGCCGCCGCGTTTCGGGGGTTTCAAACATGGGAGCAGTCGGCCTGTCTGCCGGCGGGGCGAACCCGCGCCGCGACGTGGGTGGCCGATGGGGCTGCGTTGATCGGGGACGCCGCGCATGGGATGAATCCGCACGCGTCACAGGGGCGGATGCAGGCCATGGCCGATGCCGTGGCGCTGGCGGAGTTGGCGCCGTCGTGCCTGGCCGACGACGATTTTTCCGCGACGGCGCTGCGCGCGTATGAAACACGGCGGCGGCCCGCCGTCGAAATGCTGCAACGGCTGGCGGATGAAGAGGTGGTGTTCTGGAACACGGGCAATCCGTTGATCGCATGGCTGCGCAACCGCGTGTTCCGCACCATTGACCGCAACCGTCGGCTGAAATACCGGATGGTGGCCGTGAAGGCCGGCCTGCGCGAGACCGCGCCGTTTGACGGGATGATGGATCGCCTGCAAGCCGCCGGGATGCTGCCGGACTCCCGCGCCGAGGAGATGCCGCCGCATGTTCGGGTGTGATGTTGAGGGCGGGGGGCGTGTGTGCCCCCTCTGTCATTCCCGACGTCTTTTGTCGGGAATCCATCCGAAGGATTTTAATGGCAGGACGGGAAAGAGGACAAGGAAAAAGAAGGATGGATTCCCGACTGCTAATGTCGGGAATGACGGAAGGAGAGGAGCGGGAATGACAACGTCCCCCTCTGTCATTCCCGACGTCTTTTGTCGGGAATCCATCCGAAGGATTTTAATGGCAGGACGGGAAAGAGGACAAGGAAAAAGAAGGATGGATTCCCGACTACTAATGTCAGGAATGACGGACGGAGAAGACGGGAATGACGGACGGAGGGGTCGGGAATGGCATGGGGCATGGGGCATGGGAATGGCGGAGAGGGAGGCGGGGATGATGGAAGGTTGTGAAAGGATTCGCGCATGACGCATCGCAGGAAACGCGGGCGGGTGCGCATGGCTGATTTGGCTGACGTTCACGCGCTGTATGAAAAAAGTGTGCAGAGTCCCGACCATGATGTGCCGTTTCTTGCGTCGTATTTTCGGCGTTACACGGGACGGCCGTTGCGCCGGCTGCGCGAGGACTTTTGCGGCACCGCCGTTTTTGCCGCGTGTTTCGTGAAGCGGCATCCCGACAACCGGGCCGTCGGCATCGATCTGGACGAGGCCACGCTGGCGTGGGGCCGCGCGCAGAATGTGTCGCGCCTGACGGCGGGTCAGCGGCGGCGCCTGACGTTGGTGCATGGCAACGTGCTGGACCCGCGTCCGGCGAACGCGGAACTGATTGTGGCCATGAACTTCAGTTACATGGTGTTTCGTACCCGGCGCCTGCTGCTGCGGTACTTCCGGCGCGCGAGGGCGTCCCTGCGGCCCGGCGGCCTGCTGGCGCTGGACATCTGGGGAGGGAGTGAGAGCCAGGTGCCGCAGGAAGAGGCCCGCGAGATCGAGAATCCCGACGACGACGGCATCGGCGATTTTATTTTTATCTGGGACCAGGACGTCTTTGATCCGGTCACGTATTTTTGCACCACCCGCATTCATTTCCGGTTTCGCGACGGCAGCCGCATCCGCAACGCTTTTGTGTATGAATGGCGGCTGTGGACGATTGCCGAAGTTATGGAGTTGATGAAAGAGGCCGGGTTCCGTGACGTGCATTGTTTGTGGGACTATGCCGACTCCGACGACGAGCCGGAGGTCTGGCGGCGCGCGGACAAAGGCGACACCGACCCGGCGTGGATTGCGTATCTGGTCGGTGTGAATCCGCCCGCGCCGTCCCGCCGGCGCGGACGTTGACGGTGTGCCCGCGTCCCATCCGTCTGTCATTCCCGCTTTCTTTTTCCGTCATTCCCGACGTTGGTAGTCGGGAATCCATCCTTCTTTTTCCTCGTCCCGCCGTGCCCTTTTATTTTTGTGGTGGACGGGATATGATACCGGCGTTGTTTCTGTGTCGTCTCTTTCGACCTCATCGGACCTTGCGGGGCGGGGCGGGGGTGGAAGGGGACGGCGTGGCCTTGCGGGTTTCGCGGCCTTTTATTCTTAAAGTTTCACTTTACATTTATGCGTCCATCCCGCTCTCACAGCGACGTAACGAGCGCCGTCCCGCCGGATGTCGTTGCGCGGCACGGCCTGACGCAGGAGGAATACGGGCAGATTCTCGCGCACCTGGGACGGGCGCCGAATCTCACGGAACTGGGGATGTTTTCCGTGATGTGGAGCGAGCATTGCTCGTATAAAAGTTCGCGGGTGCATTTGAAACGGTTTCCCACGGAAGGGGAGCGCGTCGTGCAAGGCCCCGGTGAAAACGCCGGCGCCGTGGAGATTGGCGACGGCCTGTCGGCGGTGTTCAAGATGGAATCGCACAATCATCCGTCGTTTATCGAACCGTTTCAGGGGGCGGCGACGGGAGTCGGCGGCATTCTGCGGGATATTTTTACGATGGGCGCGCGGCCCGTGGCGCTGCTGGATTCGCTGCGGTTCGGCGACCCGGACGTGCCCGCCGACCGTCATCGTCTCGAAGGCGCGGTGTCGGGCATCGCCTGGTACGGCAACTGTGTCGGCGTGCCGACGGTCGGCGGCGAACTGGTGTGTCACGAGATGTATGCCCGCAATCCGCTGGTGAACGTGTTCTGCCTGGGGCTGGCGCGCACCGGGCGACTGCTGCGGGGGGCGGCGAAAGGCGTCGGCAACCCGGTGCTGTATATCGGCGCCAAGACCGGCCGGGACGGCATCCACGGCGCCACGATGGCCTCGGACAGTTTTGACGACGCCGCGGAACAGAAACGGCCGAACGTGCAGGTCGGCGACCCGTTTCTGGAAAAACTGCTGCTGGAAGCCTGTCTGGAGTTTCTGGAACTGGATCTTCTGGCGGGCATTCAGGACCTCGGCGCCGGCGGCCTCACGAGCGCGTCCTGCGAAATGGCCTCGCGCGCGGGCACCGGCATCGAACTGGAACTGGCCGACATGCCGCGCCGCGAGCCGCGCATGACGCCCTATGAACTGATGCTGTCGGAATCCCAGGAACGCATGTTGCTGGTGGCGAACGCCGGACGTGAAGCGCGGGTCATCGAGATTTGCGGCAAGTGGGGCGTTGACGCGGCGGTCATCGGACGGGTCACGGATGACGGCACGGTGCGCATCAGGGAAGAGGGCAGGGTGGCGGCGGAGATTCCGGTCAGGGCATTGACGGACGACTGCCCCCGCTATGAACGTCCGGCCGCGCCGCCTGCCTGGCAGGATATGCTGCAATCTTTTGCCGCGGACAGTCTGCCCGACGTGACGGACGCGGGGGACGTCCTGCTCCGACTGCTGGCGTCGCCGGCGATTGCCGGCAAACGGTACCTGTGGCGGCAGTATGATCACATGGTGGGCATCAATACGCTCGTGCGTCCGGGGTCGGACGCGGCCGTGGTGCGCGTCAAGGGCACGAACAGGGCGCTGGCCATGACCACGGACGGCAACGGCCGGTATTGCCTTCTGAATCCTTACATGGGCGGGATGCTGGCCGTGGCGGAAGCGGCCCGCAACGTGGTGTGCGCGGGCGCGCGTCCCATCGGCGTGACGGATTGCCTCAATTTCGGCAACCCCGAACGCCCCGACGTGATGTGGCAGTTGACCATGGCGATCGAAGGCATCGCCGACGCCTGCCGTGCTTTCGGCGTGCCCGTTGTCAGCGGCAACGTCAGCCTGTATAACGAAACCGGCGGTCTGTCCATTTATCCCACGCCGGTGATCGGCATGGTGGGGCTGATCGAGCCGGCCGACCTCGTGATGACGCAGTGGTTTCAACGGGCCGGCGACCGGATTATTCTGCTGGGCGAAACCGGGGACGATCTGGGCGGCACCGAATATCTGAACGTCGTGCATCACCGGGAACTGGGCGCGCCGCCCTGGCTGACGTTGGAGACGGAAAAAGCCGTGCAGGAATGTGTGCTGCGGCTGGCGGCGGAGCGGCGGGTGCGGTCGGCGCATGATTGTTCGGACGGCGGTCTGGCGGTGGCCGTGGCGGAATGTTGTTTCGGGCCGAGTGCCGGCGAAGGCCGGCCGGTGGGCGCGACGATTCAGATTGACGCGAAGAAACTGCGGCTGGATGCCGCGCTGTTCGGCGAGAGTCCGTCGCGCGTGGTGCTGTCGGTCGCGCCCGATCATGCCGCGCGTGTGCTGGCGGTGGCCGAAGAATGCGGCGTGCCCGCCGAGGACGTCGGCTGCGTGGGCGGCGAGGACCTGGTGATTCGGGTTCGGGGGCGCGCCGGTGGATTGTCCGGCGAGTCGGACCGGGAGGACGCGGCGGTGCATGTGCCGGTGGCGACGCTGTTCGAGACGTGGAGCCGGAGCCTGGAACGCAAACTTGGAGCAGGGCGGGCATGATGACAGGGACAGGCACGACAACAGGAACGGGTATGAGCAAAGGCCGGACGGAAACATGATGCGACATTCCAAGAGACACGACGCGGAGCGGCGTCCATGAACCACGCGAACCCGCATCGCCGGCTTGTGATGCCGTCGTCCGACAAGTTTCACGAGGAATGCGCGGTGTTCGGCATTTGCGGACATCGGGAGGCCGCCAACTTCACGTATCTGGGGTTGTATGCCTTGCAGCATCGCGGACAGGAAGGCGCGGGGATTGTGTCGTCGGACGGCCGGAACTTCCACGCGGAAAAAGGCACGGGGCTGGTCGCGGATATTTTCGGCAAAAAAGACATCCGCCGTCTGTCCGGCGACAAGGCCATCGGGCACAACCGCTATTCCACCGCCGGGGAAAGTTTGCTCCGCAACGTGCAGCCGCTGACCGTCAATTTCGCCTTCGGGAATCTGGCCGTGGCGCACAACGGAAATCTCACGAACGCCCCGATGCTGCGCAGCGAACTGGAAGCCTACGGCGCCATTTTTCAATCCGACTCCGACACGGAAGTGATCATCCATCTGATGGCCCATTCCAGGGGCGACACGCTGCTCGACCGGGCGGTCGAGGCGCTGTCCCTGGTGCGCGGGGCGTATTCGCTGGTGATGCTGACCGATCACGAACTCATCGCGGCGCGGGACCCGTATGGGTTTCGGCCCCTGTGCCTGGGCAAGTTCGGGGACGCCTGGATCGTGGCGTCGGAAACCTGCGCGTTTGATATTATGGAGGCCGAGTTTGTCCGGGAGATCGAGCCGGGCGAAATCCTTGTGATCAACGACAAGGGCGTCACCGCGCACCGTCCCTTTACCCCGCCCGACGCGCCCGCCAAGTGCGTGTTTGAATACGTCTATTTTGCGCGGCCGGATTCCCGCATCTTCGGCGATCACGCCGTGTATCCCGTCCGCAAGGCCCTGGGTCGTCAACTGGCCAAGGAAGCGCATGTGCCCGCCGACGTGGTGATTCCCGTGCCGGACTCCGGCGTGCCGGCGGCCATGGGCTACGCGGAAGGCGCCGGCATTCCGTTTGACATCGGGCTGACGCGGAACCATTACGTCGGTCGAACGTTTATCGAGCCGGAGCAGGCCATTCGTCACTTCGGCGTGAAACTGAAATTGAACGTCGTGCCCGGCGTGCTGTCCGGCCGCCGCGTGGTGGTCGTGGACGATTCCCTGGTGCGCGGCACCACCAGCCGAAAAATTATCAAAATGATCCGCAACGCCGGCGCGAGAGAAGTGCACCTGCGCATCAGTTCGCCGCCGACGGTGTCCCCCTGTTTTTACGGCATCGACACGCCCACGCAAAAAGAACTGATCGGGTCCGGCCATTCCATCGAGGAAATCCGCGACTACGTCACCGCCGACAGTCTCCGTTATTTAAGTCTGGAGGGGATGCTCAACGCCATGCCGGGCCGCGACGATCACTACTGCCACGCCTGTTTCTCCGAACAGTACCCCATCGCCCTGACCAAAGCCGAAGAAATTCAACTCGGCCTGTTCGACGCGGACGCTCACGCCGACACGCGGTGAGCGATGTCCCCCTTCGTCCCCCTTCCGTCATTCCCTCTTTCCCCCTTCCGTCATTCCCGACATTAGTAATCGGGAATCCATCCTTTTTTTCCTCGTCCCGCCATTAACATCTTACGGATGGATTCCGCGCCCACAGTTTTCCTGCCATTGGACATCGTCGGCGCGGGGTGCCGGCGCCATGCGTCGCCCTGATTGCCTCTCTCCGAAAACCTGTGGTAACATTTCAGGCGGATTCGTCAGGTTCTGCTTTTCATCGGGCGCGGCGGCTTTCGGGTGCCGCGCCGACGCGGAGGATTCCATGCAACGTCACCGCATCATTCCGGCCGCTCTTGCTTTGTTGCTTGCCCTCGCGCCGACGGCGCTGGCCGGGGGATTTTTCAAGGTCGGGGAGTTGGCGCCGGCGTTTTCGCTCACGTCCGTTACCGGGCAATCTCTTTCGCTGCGGGATTTGCGGGGCCGCGTCGTGGTGCTCGGCCTGTTTCATATTTGCGAACCCTGCCGGATGCAGAGCGCGAATTTACAAACCGTCCACGAGGCCACGAAGGGACAGAACGTGGCGGTGGTCGGCGTGAACTCGTCGGGTGACTCCCTGACCGCCGTGCGGGAGTTTCTGTCCACGTTTCCCGTGACCGTGACGTATCCCTATCTCACGGACCCCGAACGGATTACGGATGAACTCTACGGCGGCGGGCGGTTCATTCCCAACGTGTATGTGCTGGATCAAACCGGCGTGATTCGCTGGCAGCGCGTCGGCAATATGAATCTGGCGGATGGCGCGGCCATTCTGGAGCAGGTCAATCTCCTGCTGGCCGATGGCAACGCCGCGGGCACGACCGGGCTGTAACGCGCGAGCGGGGAGACGGATGGAAGAATTCGAAGATGGCAAAGCAAAGTTGCTGGAAGTGACGCGCGACATCGACGCCGACGTGGCGGTGGTCATCCCCACCGTGCCGTCCAACGGCGGGTTTCTGATTTCCCTGACGAAGGGGGCCAACCGAAAATTTCTGACGGTGCCGGAAGACGACGTGCTCGACCTGCCTTCCGAAGCGGACGTCCTTTCCAAAACAACCGCCGTGCTGCGGGAGGCGATTGCCGGCCTGTGAAACCCGTGTTGCCGGGGATTGCGACGTGGTCGTGGTTTTCCGAAGACAAGCAACTCGACTTCAACGGCCATTTGCTGGACGTCGGCGAGCATCGAATCCTGGTGGACCCGCCGCCGTTGCCGGATGCCGACCTGGTGCAACTTCAAGCCGCCGGGCGCGTGGATTACATTCTGCTCACCAACCGGGATCATCAACGCGAAGCCGCGCGGTACCGGGAGGCGTTGAATGCCCGCGTGTACGTGCCGCGCGAGGACGCCGAGGAAATGGCGGTGACGTTCGACAAAACGTTTGTGGACGGGGAACTCCTGCCCGGCGGCATCTGGGTCATCCACCTGGCCGATCAAAAATCACCGGGCGAGTCGGCGTTGTTTCTCCAGCAGGGGAGAGGCGTGCTCCTTGTCGGCGATGCCCTGCTCGGCGTGCCCGCGGGGTCGGTGAGCCTGCTGCCCGACGCGAAATACGCCGACCCGGCCAACGCGCGAGCCGGCCTGCGCCGGTTGCTCAAATACGATTTCGATTCACTGCTGGTCGGCGACGGCGCCTCCATCATGACGGGCGCGAAAGCGGCGGTGGCGCGGGCGTTGGGATAGAATTGAGTTAACACGGACAAGCAACGCGGGATTCGATCATCATGCCATCGACCATTCGCACCATGGATGAGTTCAAGGATGCCCTGTATGCGTTTCGGCTGCCGCGCGTGCTGGCGACGGCGTTGGAACTCGACGTCTTTACCCGCATGGGCGCGCGGTCGTGGACGCCCGGAGCCTTGGCCGGGGCGTTGAAGGCCGATGCGCGCGCGGTCGATATTCTGCTTCGAAATTTGGAAACCGCCGGTTTGGTGCATCGACGGGGCGCCGCCTATGGCGCCGGCACACTGGCGCGCGCGCATCTGAATCGGAACAGCCCGGAGTGTCACGGCGCGTATCTTGATCTCCTGCAACACCAGTGGGAACAATGGGCGCGGCTGCCGGCCGTTGTTCGAACGGGAAAGCCCGTGGAAGGCAACGGGCCGGACGACCCCGCCTACCGCCGCTCGTTCACCTGGGCGATGCACCAGCGGTCGCTGAAACCCGCGAAACAGGTGGCCGCGCAACTTGACCTGAAACACGCGCGGTCGCTGCTGGACGTGGGCGGCGGCCCCGGCACGTATGCCATGGAGTTTCTGAAACGCCATCCCCGGTTGCGGGCCGGTGTCTGGGATCGCAAGGCGGCGCTTGCCGTCGCCCGGCAACTCGCCAAGCCGTTGCGATGCCGCGCGCGGTTCTCCTGTTATCCCGGCGATCTGTTTGACGATCCGGTGCCGGGAACGTTTGACGTGCTGTGGCTTTCCAACGTGCTGCATCTGTTTTCGCCCGCCGAGAACATGACGCTGTTCCGCAAACTCAAACGCGGACTGAACCCCGGCGGGCGGATTTTTCTGCAAGACACGTTTCTGATGAATGCGAATGCCGCGGGATGCGACGCCATGGAAACCAACCTGTTTGCCGTCACGATGCTGTTGTACACGCCGGCGGGCAACACCTATCGCGCGACGGACGTGCAGCGGTGGCTCACGACCTGCGGATTCCGGCGCCCCCGGTGTCTTCGGCTGAAACACGGCACCGGCGACTGGGACGGCGTCATCATCGAAGCCATCCGGCGGTGACGTGATCCCCCGTTCTCCTGCCAATGGACATCGTCGACGCGGAATGACGGAAACTAGGATGGATTCCCGACAAAAGACGTCGGGAATGACGAGAGGGGGAGGCAGGCGCAAAGTCTGCCGCGCAGGATTTTTCGTTCCAGGCAAGGCGGGCGGCGCCGGGGGTGAGGGAGGCGTGCGTCGGCACGTTGACCGAGCACCCAAGCCGCCCAACGCCGCATGGGGCGAAAAATCCAAGCGGCATCGGCTTATCGGGCGTCCGCCGGCCGCCGCCGGTCCGGTTTCAGCACGACGAAAAACGTTCGTGATTTTCGAAGGAGCCGGAGCAGGATGGCGTCTTTCGCGTCGCCGGCCGCCAGCGTTCGGCGAAAGGCCCGCATGGTGGGCACGGCCACGCGGTTGACTTCCTGAATCACGTCGCCTTGCCGCACGCCTTCCGCATGGGCGACGCCGCCCCGGATGATGTCCACCACCATGATGCCCGTGTCCTGTTCGAGGGAAAATTGCCGGGCCAGCGGCGCGGTAATGGGGGATACGGCCAGGCCCAGGTCCGTTTCGGCGGCGGTGCGGGGGATTGACGCCGCGAGCGGCGCGTCCTGTTTCGCGCCCAGGAGTACGCGGAATTGCAACGCCGTGCCTTCCCGCGTGACGTGAACCAGGACTTCTTCGCCCGGCGTGAATCCCGCCACCACGCGGGACAACTGATTGATGGACGTCAGTCGCTCGCTCCCGATGCGCGTGATGACGTCCCCGGCCCGGATGCCGGCGCGGGCCGCCGGCTCGCCGGCAAACACTTCGCTGACCGCGATGCCCGGCGCGTCCGGCGTCCCGGTGGCGTCCGCGGAGCGGGGGGGCAGCGGCTGAAGGCCGACGCCGAGCCAGCCCCGCATCACCCGGCCGCCCGTTTTGAGTTGTCCGACGATGCGCTTTGTCATGTTGGAAGGAATCGCAAACCCGATGCCCTGCGCGAAACTGATGATGGCCGTGTTGATGCCGATGACTTCGCCCCGCAAGTTGAAGAGCGGCCCGCCCGAATTGCCGGGGTTGATGGATGCGTCGGTCTGGATAAAGTTTTCGTAACGGGAGACGTTCATGTTGTCCCGGCCGATGCCGCTCACGATTCCCAGCGTGACGGTCTGGTCCAGGCCGAACGGATTGCCCACGGCCAGCACCCATTGCCCGATTTTGACCGTGCCGGAATCGCCGAACGTGGCGCTGGGAAGCGGGCGCTCCGCGCGGACTTTCAGAAGCGCGAGGTCGGTGTCGGGGTCGCGCCCGATGACGTCCGCGATCATCCCGGAATGGTCGGAAAAATGAATTTCCGCCTGCGTGCCGTTCCCGATGACATGGTTGTTGGTGACGATGTAACCGTCTTCGTGAATCACCACGCCGGAGCCGGCCCCCGGAACACGGGCATGATCCCGGCCCGCCGGGCCGCCGGGACGGGACAATTTGGTAATGGCGGAGACCCCGACGACGGCGGGAGTGACGTGCTCGGCCAGCCGCGTAATGGCGTCCTGAATTTCTTCCAGCGCCCGGAGTCCTTGAGACTCCCTGAACGGGACGGCATCAAGGCCCTGGGCCGAGCCGGTCACGCACAGGACGGCGAGAATCAGGGCCGGCGGGATTGTCCGGGGTTTGAGCAGCCTCGAGAAAGGGCGGGATGGCAGAGGCATGAGGTCTCGGTTACGGATTCCTGTTTCTTGTCCGTCATTCCCGACATTTTTAATCGGGAATCCATCCTTTTGTTTCTTTGTCCTGCCATTGGTGCCCTGCAGATGGATTCCGCGTGTGGACGGTTCTCCTGCTGTTGGGCATCGTCGACGCGGAATGACGGAGGGGGGCACGTTGCGGATGGATTCCGCGTGCGGCCGGACTTTGCGCGTGACGGGTTCGGCGGCGGCATGGGCGGTGTCCGGTACGCGGGCAAGGCCCGTGGCGCATCGGGGGCTGGCGTGGCGAGTATGTTGCGGCATCGTGGGCTTATTTGCCTAAATCACCAACGTCGGATAAGGTTCATTATGTCAAATAACAGATTTACCCCGGAATGAGTCCACGCGCGGCTCTGTCCCCTTGCGCAGGCGGAGGATGTTGTCTTTGTGCCGGATGATGACAAGGCCGGCAAGCGGAAGGCTGAATATCAAGAACTCCGCGTCGCGCGTCATAATCCAGCCAAGCGCCGGGAATGCCCCGAAGGCCGCCAGCGCGCCGATGGACGAATAACGCCATATCCCCACGGCCCCCGCCCACAGCGCCACCAGCAGCAGCCCCAGAGGCGGATGCAGCCCCGCAATGGCGCCCAGCCCCGTGGCCACGCCTTTTCCGCCGCGAAACCGGAGAAAAACCGGGAAAATATGGCCCAGGACCACGGCGAACACGGCCATGAACGCCCACGGCGCCGGCATCGCCATGCCCGCGCTCCAGCCGACCAGCCAGCCTTTGCCAAGGTCGCCGGCCAGCGTGAGCAGGCCCGCCGTCCTGCCCGACGTGCGCAGGACGTTGGTAGAGCCGATGTTATGACTGCCCCCCCGCCGTGGGTCCGGGGCGCCGCAGATGCGCGAAAAGACAATGCCGAAGGGAATGGCCCCCAGGAGATAGGCCGCGAGGCAGGCAAGGATTCCCTGAATCTCCTGTGACATCGATAATCAGCCAATGCCCCTGCGGCACAGGTCGTTTCGCACGTCGCGCAGGTATTGTCCGGCGGAAAGGAGCGAAAAGGCCAGTGCCGCATACAGGGCCGCGATGCCCGCCTGATGGAGCGTGAACGGGATGAAATCCGGCAGGGACACCGCCCCTTCCAGTGTCAACAGCATGATTGCCGTTATCTGAAGCACAACTTTATATTTCCCCAGCACGCCGGCGGCCATGACCAACCCCCGCGAGGCCGCCGCCGCGCGGACGCCGGTGACGGCCAGTTCGCGCACAATGAGCGCGATGGCCAGCCATGCCTCGACTCGCTGGAACTGGACGAGCAGCACCAGGCCGGCGGTCACCAGGCATTTGTCGGCGATGGGGTCGAACAGGCGGCCGATGCTGGTGACCTGCGCGCGTTGTCTGGCGATATGCCCGTCCAGAAGGTCGGTGAACGCCGCCAGGCAGAACACCCCGGCCGCGGCGAGCGCGCGCCCCGCCGTCGGCGTGGCAAAGAGGCCCACGTACACCGGGATCATCAGGAGACGCAGGAACGTCAGGACGTTGGGAAGATTGAGCATCTGCTCAACGCCGAACTCTTTGGGGGTTGATTCCGGTTGGGGCGACGTCATGGTGGCCGGTGTTTCGGATGGCGGCATGGCATGGGACAGGACGACCCCCATGGCCCGCCTTGATGCGAGGGCGCGCCCTGATACGGGAGCGCCGGGTTACAACTCGATGGCCGAGCCTTTGCCGGAGGCCAGGCAGATTGTTTTCAATTCCTGAAGCAAAGATTTCAATTTGCGCAGCGGGACCATGTTGGGGCCGTCCGACAGGGCGTGGTCGGGGTCGGGGTGCACCTCCATGAAAAACCCGTCGCAGCCCGCGGCCGCCGCGGCGCGTGCCAGGGGCGCGATAAACTCCCGTTGCCCCGATGACCGCGTGCCGCCGCCGCCGGGCAACTGCACGCTGTGCGTGGCGTCAAACACCACGGGACAACCCCATCGGCGCATCACCGGGAGCGAACGCATGTCCACGGCCAGATTGTTGTAGCCGAAGGACGATCCCCGTTCGGTGAGGATGATGCGTTGCGTCCCGCTTGCCTCCAGTTTGGCGACCACGTTGCTCATGTCCCACGGGGACAGAAACTGCCCTTTTTTGACGTTGACGGTTTTGCCGGTGCGCGCCGCGGCCGCAAGGAGATCGGTCTGCCGGCACAGGAACGCGGGAATCTGCACGATGTCCGCGACCTCTCCGGCCTGCCGGGCCTCCTCCACGCTGTGCACGTCGGTGAGGACCGGGACGCGCACGGTGTCTTTCACGGTTTGCAGAATGGCCAGGCCGTCCCGAAGACCCGGCCCCCGGTAGGAATCGATGGCGCTGCGGTTCGCCTTGTCGTAGGAGGATTTGAAAACGTAGGGAAACCCGGCGTCGCGGGCGATCTCGGCAATGGCCTGCGCCGTCTCCAACGCCAGTTCTTTGCTCTCGATCACGCATGGCCCCGCGATCAGGACGTGGGGATGCGTCCCGCCGAAATGGACGCCGCCCGCCGGCACGTCCCGTGTCATAGGCACCACCACGCCCCGTGTCCGTCCGCCGTTGCCATGCCTGCCGTCATGCCTGCGCCCCATCCTCCTCCTTCTTCTGTCATTCCCGCTTTCTCTCCTCCGTCATTCCCGACCCCCTCCTTCCGTCATTCCCGACATTTTTAATCGGGAATCCATCCTTCTGTTGCATTCTCCTTTTTCCACCCTGCCATTAACATCTTACCGATGGATTCCGCGTACCCACCATTCCCCTGCCATTGAACATCATCGACGCGGAATGACGGAAATCAGGATGGACCTTCGGAGCATTTGCCTTTGGCAAATGCTTCCCGACAAAAGACGTCGGGAATGACGGAAGGAGACAAATGCCGTCATGCCAGCGCCCCCTCCTTCTGTCACGTCCGCCCTCTTTTCTGTCATTCCCGCTACCTCTCTTTCCGTCATTCCCGCGTACGTCGTCATTCCCGCCCGCTCCTCTTTCCGTCATTCCCGACGTTAGTAGTCGGGAATCCATCCTTCTTTTTCCCATCCTGCCTTTTTCCTCGTCCTGCCATTAACATCTTACGGATGGATTCCCCGCACCCACGGTTCCCCTGCCGTCGAACGCCGTCGACGCGGAATGACGGAAAGAAAGATGCCTGCGCCACGGTTACCGGCCGACTTTGCGTTGGAGCGCGGCCCCGATGAACGCGCGGAACACGGGATGCGGGGCATGGGGCCGTGAATGGTATTCGGGATGGAACTGGGTTCCCAGAAACCAGGGATGGTCGTTCAACTCGATCATTTCGACCAGTTGCCCGTCCGGCGACAGGCCGCTCAACACCAGGCCGCCCTCGGTCAGCCGCTCTCGAAAATCATTGTTGAATTCGTAACGATGCCGGTGCCGTTCGTGAACCTCGGCGGTCCCGTAGATGCGCCGGGCGAGCGAGTTGTCCCGCAGACGGCACGGATAGGCGCCGCGCCGCATGGACCCGCCCTTGTCCCTGACGGCGCGCTGTTCGGGCAGGAGATCGATCACTTTGTACGGCGTCTCCACGTCAAACTCGGCGCTGTTGGCGCCCGCCAGCCCCGCGACGTGGCGCGCCCATTCAATCACCGCGCATTGCATTCCCAGGCAGAGGCCGAGAAAGGGAATCTTCGCCTCCCTGGCGTAGCGAATGGTCGCCACCTTGCCTTCGATGCCGCGCGTGCCGAAGCCGCCGGGAATCAAAATGCCGTCGGACTCTTTCAGGAACTGCTCCGCGTCGGCGCGTTCGAGGGTTTCGGATTCCACCCATTGCAGGTTGATGCCGGTGTCGTTGGCCAGCCCGCCGTGCGTAATCGCTTCCGACAAACTTTTGTAGGATTCTCTGGACTCCATGTATTTCCCGACCATCGTGATGGTGACGTCGTGGGTCGGATGCTTGAGTTTGCGAACCATGGCGTCCCAGGCGCGCAGGTTGGGCGGCTCGGCGTCCAGGTGCAGCAGGCGCACAATCAGTTCATCCAGCCCTTCCTTGCGCAGGACGATGGGGACTTCGTAAATGGAGTCCACGTTTTTCGCGGTGATCACCGCGCCTTTGTCCACGTTGCAGAACAGCGCGATTTTTTCCTTCACCGCCGGTGACAGAAAACGGTCGGTCCGGCACAGCAGGATATGGGGCTGGATGCCGATTTCACGGAGTTTGTTGACGGAATGCTGCGTGGGTTTGGTTTTCAGTTCGCCGGCGGTTTCGATAAACGGCACCAGCGTCAGGTGCACGTAGAGGATGTTTTCCCGCCCCGCGTCGAACGGCATTTGCCGGATGGCTTCCAGGAACGGCAAACTCTCAATGTCGCCGACCGTCCCGCCGATTTCCACAATCACCACGTCCGCGCCATGCGCCACGTTGACAATCGTGCGTTTGATTTCGTCCGTGATATGCGGCACGACCTGCACCGTGGCGCCCAGATAATCGCCCCGGCGTTCTTTTTTAATCACCGAGTCGTAAATGCGTCCCGTCGTGCAATTATTGTCCTGGGAGAGCGTGAGGTTCGTGAACCGTTCGTAATGCCCCAGGTCGAGGTCCGTTTCCGCCCCGTCCTCCGTGACGTAGACTTCCCCGTGCTGGTAGGGGTTCATGGTGCCGGGGTCCACGTTGATATAGGGGTCGAGTTTCAGAAAGGAGACCGCCAGCCCCCGGCTTTCCAGCAGGTGTCCGATGGACGCGGAGGCCAGCCCCTTCCCCAGGGACGACACCACGCCGCCGGTCACGAAAATGAATTTATTCATGCGCGTCGTCCGCGATCACGGCACGGCCCCCGTTCCGTCGCGCGCGCTCCCCTGCCACGCCTCGTTGGCCGCGCGCAGATCCTCCGGCGTGTCAATCCGAATCGAGGGCTGCGCGGTTTCCCATACGTGAACGGGAATCCCGTGTTCCAGCGCCCGCAGTTGTTCGAGGTGTTCGGCCTGTTCCAGCCGGCCGCTCGGCAACGCGGCAAAACGCCGCAAGGTCTCCCGGCGAAAAATATACACGCCCAGATGCAGAGAGGCAAAGGGCGGCGCGGACGATCCCGGCGGCGCGGACGATCCCGGTTCTCCGTCCCGCAGGTGCGGGATGGGCGCGCGGGAAAAATACAAGGCCCGCCCGCGTTGATCCGTGACCACCTTCACGATGGACGGATGTTCCATCTCGGCGCGCGCGGCAATCCGGCGGCAGAGGGTGCCCATTTCCGCGTCGCCGGCCAGAAACGGCGTGATGATGTCCGTGACGAGTGCCGGGGACGCGGGAAGTTCATCGGCCTGGAGATTGACGACCACGTCGCAGGGAATCTCCCGGACGGCCAGGGCCACTCGATCCGTGCCGGTCCGGCAGGGTTCGGTGATCATCACGGCGTCGCCGCCGCATTGCCGGACGGTGTCGTGAATCTCCGCGTCATCCGTCGCCACCAGCGCCCGCGCCACGCCGGGGACACGCGCGGCCTGTTCGTAGACGTGGCGAATCAGGGGCGTGCCGCCCAGGAGCGCCAGCGGCTTGCCGGGAAACCGGGAGGACGCCCGGCGGGCCGGAATGACAATGACGATGGCGGGCGAATCAGGCGCCGGCACGTCGCAACGCCTCTCGCAGTTGCGTGACGGTGACGGCGGCGGTGCCCAGCATTCCCACGGCCACCCCGGCGGCATGGTTGGCGAGAGCCGCGCTGTCCGGGATCGACGCGCCCGTGCTCATGGCCAGGGCCAGGGCGCCCACCAGGGTGTCGCCGGCGCCGGTGACGTCATAGACTTCACGGGCCATGGCCGTGATGTGCCGACTCTTGCCCGTATCTTCGCACAAACTGATGCCCCGCTCGCCTCTGGTCACCAGCACGGCCTCGCAGCCAAGTCGCCGGCGCAGTTGATGGCCGATGGCGTGGATGGCCCGGTCGTCGCGCGCGGCGCAGCCCGCGGCCTGTTCGGCTTCCAGGTGATTGGGCGTCACGATGGTGACCCCCGCGTAATACGGCATGTGGGCGACCTTGGGATCGACCAGCACGGGAATGCGCCGGCGGCGCGCAATCTGCACCAGTCGGGCCATCAACTCCGACGTGACGACGCCCTTGCAGTAATCGGACACCACGATGCAGGACAGCGACGGGAGTTGCCGTTCGATGTAACGCAACAGCGCCTTGGTCGACGCGGGCGGCACGTCATCCGGCCGTTCGACGTCGTAGCGCACGGCGTGTTGGCGATGGACGACGACCCTGGTTTTCTTGGTCGTGGGCCGCTTCCGGTCGACAAGAATCCCCGGATGGGGTTTGCCGTTCAGGCGCAATGTTTTCATCAACGCCCGTCCGGCGTCGTCGCCGCCGATGACGCCGCAGAGCAGCGCCCGCCCTCCCAGGGACAGAATGTTCTGATACACGTTGGCGGCGCCGCCCGGCCGCAGGGATTCCCGTTCCACGCGCACCACGGGCACGGGCGCTTCGGGAGAAATCCGGCTGGTGCCGCCCCAGAGGTAGTGATCCAGCATGAGGTCGCCGAGCACCAGCACGCGGCCCCCGGAAAACCGGCGAAGGTGCCGCTCCAGCGAGGCCGGGGCGCGTGTTGTGGTGTTCTTACTCAATGCTTTTGCCGATGCGGCTCCATCGAATCCATTCCGTCCACGCGCCGCGGCCGTTCCACGACCAGTAGACGAGAAACGCGCGCCCTTTGATCTTGCGCCGCTGCACGTAGCCCCAGAAACGGCTGTCCAGACTCTGGTCGCGGTTGTCGCCCATGACGAAGTAGGAATCCTCCGGCACCGTGCGGGCGTCGAAGTTGTCGCGGGGGGTGAACCGGCCGTCGATCATGCCGGGGTCCACGCGCTGCGTGAACGCCGCGTCGTGAAACGGCTCGCCGTTGATGTGCACGACTTTGTTTTCCATGCGGATGGTGTCTCCGGGCACCCCGATGATGCGCTTGATGAAATCCTTCTGTTCGTCTTCGGGATACCGAAAGACAACGATGTCCCCCCGTTGGGGGCCGTCAAACTCAATGAGCGCGTCGGAGGCATAGCAGGTGACCGGCGGAAACGAGACTTCCCATTCGCATTCCCCCGGCAGGTGCAGGCCATAGGCGAGTTTGTTGACGAGAATATGATCCCCGACCAGCAAACTGGGAATCATGGACCCCGATGGAATCTTGAACGCCTGAACGATAAACGCCCGGACGGTCAGCGCGAGAATCACCGCGAGGAGGATGGCTTCGGCGTATTCCCGCCACAACGATTTTTTCGGCGCGGGGGCGCCGCCGCCGGCCCGTTCCCCGGACGACGCAAGACCGGCGCCCGTGCCGGCGGCGGTCGGCGGCGCGGCCTCCGTCATGCGTCACCCCGGACTTTCAGCAGCGCCAGAAAGGCTTCCTGCGGGACGTCCACGCGCCCGATCTGCTTCATCCGTTTCTTGCCCTGTTTTTGTTTTTCCCAGAGTTTCCGTTTGCGCGTGATGTCGCCGCCGTAACATTTCGCGGTGACGTTTTTCTTCATGGCGGACACCGTCTCGCGCGCGATCACGCGCTTGCCGATCGCGGCCTGGATGGCGACCTCAAACATCTGCCGTGGAATCAGTTCTTTCATTTTTTCCACCAACTGCCGGGCGCGCGCGGCGGATTTCTCCTTGTGCGTGATGCACGACAGGGCATCGATGGTTTCGCCGTTCAGCAGCAGGTCCAGTTTCACCATGTCCGATTCCCGGTACTCGGTGAACTCGTAATCCAGCGAGGCGTAGCCCTGCGTGCGCGATTTTAATTTGTCGTAAAAATCCGCCACCATTTCGTTCAGGGGCAATTCATAGTTCAGCAGGATGCGGGTGGGGTCAAGGTACTGCAAACGCTGCTGGACGCCGCGCCGCTCCTGGCACAGGGAGATGATGTTGCCGGCGTACTGTTCCGGCGCGATGATCGTGGCCAGAATAAAAGGTTCCTCCGTGCGCGCCACGGCGTCGGCGGCGGGAAACGCGGCGGGATTGTCGATGTCCATGGTGTTCCCGTCGTGCGTTCTGACGCGGTAAATCACGGTGGGCGCCGTGCCGATGAGTTCCAGACCGTATTCGCGGTGCAGGCGTTCACGAATAATTTCCATATGCAGAAGGCCCAGGAACCCGCACCGAAAACCGAAACCCAGCGCCAGCGACGATTCCGGTTCGTACACAAACGAGGCGTCGTTGAGCCGGAGTTTGTCCAGCGAGTCCCGCAGGTTCTCATAATCCGCGTGGTCCATCGTGTACAGCCCGCAGAACACCATGGGCTTGACCTCGCGGTAGCCCGGCAGCGGCGCGTCCGTGGGGCGGTCGGCCTGCGTCAGCGTGTCCCCGATTTTGGTGTCGGACACGTCTTTCATGCCGGCGACCACGTAGCCCACCGCCCCGACCGTCAACTCCCCGCGCTTCGTGCGCTTGGGGGCAAACACCCCGACCTCCGAGACCGCAAACGTGCGTTGCGTGGACAGGAACCGGATCGTCATGCCGGGTTTGACCGCGCCGTCGACGATGCGAACCAGCACAATCGCGCCCTGATAACTGTCGAACCAGGAATCACAGACCAGCGCCTTGAGCGGGGCATCGACGTCGCCCGCGGGCGGAGGCACGTGCCGGACGACGGCATTCAGCACCTCGTCCACGCCGCTCCCCTGCTTCGCGCTGACCAGCAGCGGCTCCCGCGTCTCCAGGCGCAGGACTTCGTTGATTTGCCGGCGGACGCCGTCGATGTCCGCGCTGGGCAGATCGATTTTATTGATCACGGGAAGAATCACGAGATGGTTGGCCAGGGCAAGATAGGCGTTGGCGATGGTCTGGGCCTCCACGCCCTGCGTGGCGTCCACGAGAAGGAGGGCGCCTTCGCAGGCCGCCAGACTGCGCGAGACTTCATAGGTAAAGTCCACGTGCCCGGGGGTGTCGATGAGATTCAGTTGATACGTCTGCCCGTCATGGGCCTTGTAGGAAGTGGTCACGGCGCGGGCCTTGATGGTGATGCCGCGCTCGCGTTCCAGGTCCATGTCGTCCAGGATTTGCTCGCGAAACTCCCGTGGCGTCACGGCGCCGGTCAACTCCAGAAACCGGTCGGCCAGCGTGGACTTCCCGTGGTCAATATGGGCGATGATGGAAAAGTTGCGGATCGCGGAAACGGTGTTCATGGTGACCACGGGCCGACGCGGCGCCGCCGGATGTTGACGCTGTTGTGATGATGTGGGTACGGCGACAATCCTGCAATTCTATGGCGGCCCCGGCGTCTTGTCAAAGACAGCACACGATTCCGGCGCCGCCGGCGCCACCCCTCCTCTCCGTCATTCCCGCCTTTCTCTTGCTGTCATTCCCGACCCCCGAATGGGAACGTCGGGGGCAGGCGTTAGTAGTCGGGAATCCATCCTTCTTTTTTATCCCGTCCGGAGAAGAAAACGGATAGGAAAAACAACAGAAGGATGGATTCCCGACAAAAGACGTCGGGAATGACGGAGGGGGTAAAGGCCGTCATGCCTGCATCTCTCTCCTTCCGTCATGTCTTCTCTTCTCTTCTCTTTCTGTCATTCCCGACATTAGTAGTCGGGAATCCATCCTTCCGTTCGTGCCCTGTTGTGACATCGGCAAGGCAATGGCTACAATGCCCGTTATGGGAAACATGTCCCTGAAACCAGAAAAAAAATCAGGACGCCGGGCCACGCGCGCGAAACCGCGCGAGTCCGGCAGGCGTGCCGCCGGGGCCTCGAAACTGGCGCGATGGGACAAGCAATACGTGTGGCATCCGTTCACGCAGATGCGGGAATGGGAGAACGACGTCCCGCTCATCATCGAACACGGCAAGGGGGCCTGGCTCTACGACGAGCATGGCGCCAAATATCTGGACGGCACTTCGTCCATCTGGGTCAACCTGCACGGGCATCGGCATCGCGCCATCGACCGGGCCATCGAACGCCAACTCCGCAAGGTGGCCCACAGCACGCTGCTGGGCGCGGCCAGCCCGCCGTCCATTCTGCTGGCCAGAGAACTTGTCCGTCTCGCCCCGAAAGGGCTGACGCGCGTGTTTTATTCTGACAACGGCTCCACGGCCGTCGAGGTCGCGCTGAAAATGGCCGTGCAATACTGGCGGCAGCAACGCCCGCCGCGCGCCCGGCGCAGGGAGTTCATCCGTCTGGACGCCGCCTATCACGGCGACACCGTGGGGAGCATGAGCGTGGGCGGCCAGCCTCTCTTTCACCGAAGTTTTCAGGACCTCCTGTTTCCCACTCATGCCGTGCCCGCCCCCTACTGTTATCGATGCCCCCTGCAACTGCGGTTCCCTTCGTGCGGAACGGCCTGTCTTGATCCGTTGGAACAGATTCTGAAACGACGGCGCGGGCGGATTGCCGGGGTGATCGTCGAACCCCTGGTGCAGGCGGTCGCGGGCATGATCACGCAGCCGCCGGGTTATCTCGCCCGTGTGCGGGCGTTGTGCGCGAAATATGACGCGCTGCTGATTGTCGATGAAGTGGCCACGGGATTTGGCCGCACCGGTACCATGTTCGCCTGCGAACAGGAGCGCGTGACGCCGGACCTGTTGTGTCTGGCCAAGGGATGCACCGGCGGCTATCTGCCCCTCGGCGCCACCCTCGCCACGGACAGAGTGTATGAGGCGTTTCTCGGTACGCACGACGACCGCAAAACGTTTTTTCACGGCCACAGTTACACGGGCAACGCGCTGGGCTGCGCCGCGGCGCTGGCCAATCTGGAGGTGTTTAAAAAAGAAAAGACGCTGGCTCGTGTTCGCAAGCGGGCGACGTTGCTGCGCGCGCTGTTGCGGTCACTGGCGCGAGAGCCGATGGTGGGAGACGTTCGTCAATGCGGGTTGATGGCGGGCATCGAACTGGTGGCCGACGGCACCCGCGCGCCGTTCCCCTTTGCCGCGCGCATGGGCGACCGCGTGGCCGCGGAATGCCGTCGGCGCGGCCTGCTGATCCGGCCCATCGGCGACGTGGTGATTCTGGTGCCCCCGCTGGCCGTGTCGGAACGGGAGTTGCGGCGCATGGCGGATATTCTGCTGGCCGCCTGCCGCCGCGTACACGAGACACGCCGCGCACCACGGCGGTGAATGGCGCCGCCGTTATCGGGCACGCGACGCCCTGAACCGTGCCCGCTCCCTTCCGTCATTGCCGCTCCTTCCTTCATGCCCGCTTTCTCCTTCCGTCATTCCCGCTCCTCTCCTTCCGTCATTCCCGACGTTAGTAGTCGGGAATCCATCCTTCAGTTTCCTTTTCTGTCTGTGGTGCGGAAAAGAAAAAACAACAACAAGATGGATTCCCGACTAAGGATGTCGGGAATGACGGAGGGGGGTATTCCCGCCTTCTCTTTCCGTCATTCCCGCTCCTCTCTTTCCGTCATTCCCGACATTAGTAATCGGGAATCCATCCTTCAGTTTTCTTCTGTCCGTGATGTCGAAGGAAGGAACAATGAAAAAGAATGACGGAGGGGGGTTGCCATTAATCTCTTACGGATGGATTCCGCGCGCGCGCCGTTCTCCTGCCGTTGGACGTCGTCGACGCGAAATGACGGCACAAGAAAATCCGCGTCCGCTTACTTTACCAGCAACCATTCCCCGTCCGCGTGTTCCTTGCGGAAGGTGAACGCGGTCTCGCCGTTGTCATCGGCAATCAGGCAGTCAATCTTCAGCGGATACCGGACGTGATCTTTGTCGGAAAACGGGATGCCTTCGGTTGCAAAACGAAGCGATTCGCTCTCCCCCGCCTCGATGCCCGGCAACTCGCCGTTGTGCTGCATCGTCGTGCAGGCCGTCATCATGTCGCGCAACGCGCTTCCGTAAGGACTCGCCTCAAAACGGGATTCGTGCGATGCCTCGTCGCGGGGGCGCGTGTCGTACCCCGATTCAGGCGACGCGCAGCCCGCCGCCAGCGTCGCACATGCCGCGATGAACAACATTTTCGTCATGACGTTTTCCTTTCCGCCCGGCGTATTTCCACCGGCGCGCCGACCGCCACGCCAAGATGTTTCGCCGCGCTGGCTTCTTTCAGAAACACTTCGAGATACCCGTTGCCGTTGACCAACGTTGCCGGCGTGTCCGGCGCGCCCTGCGCGTAATGCGTTTTCAGGTTGTCAATCGTCACGCCGCCGAGGGTCAGCGTCAGCCCTTCCCGCCCGCCGGCGTCCTGTCCCTCCCGCCAGGCCTGAAGGTCGCCGGGCGTGACGTCGGTGATCACGTTGCCGAAGCGGTCGATGTGAGCGACGCGGCCATGCAGCGCGCCGTCCCGCACCGCCGGTTTGGGAATCGGCAGCACGCAGTAATCCGAAATCAGACGGCCGTAGGCGCCGGACGTTTGTCCGCGTGTCAGCCAGGCGGCCGAGGGCGCGAAGACGTCCCGTCCGTCAAACGTGGCGCCTTCCGCGTCCAGGTAAAACTGGCGGTTTTCAATCTGCCGAACCTCCACGCCGCGTTCGTTTTCAAAAATGCGGGACAGCACTCCGTTGTCCGGCGCGACAAAAAAATATCTCGACGTGGTGACGAGCAGCCTTCGGCGGGACGAGCCGACGCCGGGGTCCACGACCACCACGTGCACGGTGCCGTCGGGAAAATAATGGTAGCAGGCGTTCAGCAGAAAGGCGGCTTCCTCAACGGCGTGCGGGGTGACGGCGTGTGAAATATCCACGACGCGCACCTGGTTGTTAATGCCGAGGATGACCCCTTTCATGCTGGCCGCGAACCAGTCGCGGTCGCCGAAGTCGGTCAGAAGCGTCACGACGGAAATGGCGGACGGCATGACAACTACTCCCGAAAAACAATGTCCCGAATTTCGTACTCGACCGTGCCCGCCGGACGGGTGACCCGCACCACGTCGCCCACGCGGCGTCCGATCAGTTGGCGCCCCAGCGGCGATTGTACGGAGATGGAGCCGCGTTTGACGTCGGCCTCTTCCTGCCCCAGGAGCGTGTAGGTTTTTTCTTCCTCCGACGCCGTGTCCAGAATGCGCACGGTCGCGCCGAACACGACGGTGTCGCCGGCGCCCGCGCCGACTTCGATCACCTCCGCCTGCCCCAGTTTCTGTTCGAGTTCCGTGATGCGCGTGTCCAGAAACGCCTGGTGTTCCTTGGCCGCCTTGAACTCGGCGTTTTCCCGCAAATCACCGTGCTCTCGCGCTTCGGCAATGTCCCGGATGTTTTGCGGACGATCCACCTTCCGTATTTTTTCCAACTCGGCCTTGAGGGCCTCATACCCTTTTTTCGTCATCGGGATTCGCATGAAGTACTCCGTGTGTGTCGGCGCGCCGGCGTTCGCGGGTCGCGCGGCGCGATTATTCGAAACGTCAGGTTAATGCGCACGCCCGTCGTCCGCGCGGTTTTGGGAATCCGGTGCAGCCAGTGATGTTGCGTGGCGCCGCGCATCAGCAGACCACTGCCGTGCGTCAGCATGATGTCTCTTCGCGCGGCGTTCGACTTGTGCTTCATCTGAAACGCGCGCGCCGCTCCAAAACTGACGGAGCCGATGACGGGGTGCTCGCCCAATTCGCGTTCGTCGTCGCTGTGCCAGGCGACGCCGTGCGTCCCGTCCCGGTACAAGTTCAGCAGCACGCTGTTGAAGGCCGCCGCCGACACGGTTTCGATGGCGTCCCTGATGGTCAGCAGCGTGGCCGTCCATGGCGCGGTCTCGACGGTGATGCCGGAATAAGCGTAGGTCTTGCCGGGGTCGCCGTGCCATGCCGTGAGCCGGGGGAGGTCGCGCGTTGTTCCGTAGAGGCGTATCGTTTCCTGTTTCCAGTCAATTTCCCCCGCCCCCGGCGTGAGCGCGGCGAACAGGACGTCGGCCTCCCCCGGTGAAAACAGCGACGGATACAGCCACACGTCGGCGTCGGGCATGTCGATGCGCATGGCGTTGCGCCCGCACGGCTGCGTCGTCCCGGCGCTCATGTGCGTCATCCCGAATGATACGCCTGCAGCGGCTTGATTGTCAGGGGCGATTTTCGCATGGCGTCAATCGCCGTCACCGCGGCCTGGATGCCCTGGATGGTCGTGAAATAGGGAATGTTCTGCCGGAGGGCTTCCCGGCGAATGGACAGGGAATCATCCTGCGAGGACGCCGTGCCCACGGTGTTGACGACCATCCGCGCCTCGCGGTTTTTAATGGCGTCGACCAGATGCGGCCGGCCTTCCTTGACCTTGTTGACGGTGGTGACCGCCAGCCCGCGTTCGCGCAGATACGACGCCGTGCCCCGCGTGGCCAACAGGGTGAATCCCATCGCCTGCAAGGCGCCGGCGACGGGCACGGTGCCCGCCTTGTCCGCGTCTTTCATGCTCATGATGACGGTGCCCTCGCGTGGCAAACTCAACCCCGCGGCGGCCTGCGATTTGGCGAACGCCCATCCGAAGTCCCGGTCAATCCCCATCACCTCCCCCGTGGAGCGCATTTCCGGGCCGAGCAGCACGTCCACGTTGCCGAACTTGACGAAAGGGAACACCGATTCCTTGACCGCGACGTGCGACGTGGCCGGCGCGGCGGTGAACTTCAACTCCCGCAGCGACCGGCCCATCATGACCTTCATGGCCAGTTTGGCCAGGGGCACGCCGAGGGCCTTGCTGACAAACGGGACGGTGCGCGACGCGCGCGGATTGACTTCCAGAACAAACACGTCGCGCCCCCGCACGGCAAACTGCACGTTCATCAGCCCCACGACGCGCAGGTCCCGCGCCAGCACGACGGTCTGCTCGCGAATCCGGTCGAGCACGTCCGCGTCGAGGGAATGCGGCGGCAGGGAGCAGGCGGAATCGCCGGAATGAATGCCGGCTTCCTCGACGTGTTCCATCACGCCGGCCACGACGACGTCGGCGCCGTCGGCCACCGCGTCCACGTCCACTTCGACGGCGTTGGCCAGATACTCGTCGATGAGCAGCGGATACCGGGCGGCCGTGAACATCTGCCGCGCGATGTATCGGCGAAGCGAGTCGTCGTCGTAGACGATTTGCATGGCCCGTCCGCCCAGGACGTAGGACGGGCGCACCATGACCGGGTAGCCGATCCGCGCGGCCACGGCGCGGGCTTCGTCGTCGGATCGCGCGGCGCCGTTCCGGGGCTGCCGGAGGCCCAACTCGGCGATGAGTTCGCTGAACCGCGCGCGATCCTCGGCCCGGTCAATCGCGTCGGGCGTGGTGCCCAGAATTGGAATTCCCGCGCGTTCCAGGGGCAGCGCCAACTTGAGCGGCGTTTGCCCGCCGAACTGCACGACCACGCCCATGGGGCGTTCCACGTCCATCACGTTCAGGACGTCCTCTTCGGTCAGCGGTTCAAAGTAAAGCCGGTCGGCGGTGTCGTAATCCGTGCTGACGGTTTCCGGGTTGCAGTTCACCATGATTGTTTCGATGCCCAGTTCCCGCAGGGCGAGCGTGGCGTGGACGCAGCAGTAATCGAATTCAATCCCCTGCCCGATCCGGTTCGGGCCGCCGCCCAGGATGACGACCTTGTCCCGCGTGGTCGGGCGCGATTCGCATTCCCGGCCTCGGGTGGAATACAGATACGGCGTCATCGATTCAAACTCGGCGGCGCAGGTGTCCACGCGCGCGAACGTCACCGGCTGTCGCAGATGGTCGCGACGGAACGTCCGCATGGCCTCCGGCGCGATGTCGAGCAGTTGACCCAGGCGTTCATCCGCGAAGCCCAGGCGTTTGGCTTCTTTGAGCAGGTCGAGCGCGCCGGGGTCGCGCCACCGTTCTTCGACCGGCGGACTCCCCGCCCCCGCCCCGTCCCGCGCCTCGACCGGCCGCGCCGCCCCCGTCGCCGCCGCCCGCGACGCAGACTCGCGGGCATGGGCCAGCAGGGCCTGTTCGCACCGGACGAGTTCGTCCAGTTGATCCAGAAACCAGGGATCGATGTGCGTCGCCGCCGCGATCTCGGCGGCGGGGACGCGCAGCCGCAGCGCGTCCGCGATGTGCCAGGGGCGGTCGGGATGAGCCTCCCGCAGGGCCGCGCGCACCCGTTCCGGTGCGTCCGGCGCCACCGCGTCGCCCGGAAGATGCCGGTCCAGGCCGTGCAGGGACGTCAGCCCGCACCGGCCCGTTTCCAGCGACCGCAGGGCCTTCTGAAACGCCTCCTTGAAGGTGCGCCCCAGGGCCATCACTTCGCCCACGGATTTCATTTGCGTCGTGAGCGCGGGATTGGAGCCGTGAAACTTTTCAAAGGCAAACCTCGGGATTTTGACGACCACGTAGTCCAGGGCGGGTTCAAAGGACACTTTGGTCACGCGGGTGATGTCGTTGGTCAGTTCGTCCAGCGTGTAGCCCACGGCCAGTTGCGCCGCGATTTTCGCGATGGGGAACCCCGTGGCCTTTGAGGCCAGGGCCGAACTCCGCGACACGCGCGGATTCATTTCAATCACGATCATCTCCCCGTCGGCCGGGTTGAGGGCGAATTGGATGTTCGAGCCGCCGGTGTCGACGCCGATTTCCCGGATGATGCGCACGGCCGCGTCTCTCATGCGCTGGTATTCCTTGTCCGTCAGGGTCAGGGCCGGCGCCACCGTGATGCTGTCCCCGGTGTGTACGCCCATGGCGTCCATGTTTTCGATGGAGCAGACGATGACGACGTTGTCGCGCGCGTCGCGCATCACTTCAAGTTCGTATTCCTTCCACCCGATCAGCGACCGCTCGATCAACGCCTCGCCCACCGGACTGGTGAGCAACGCCCATTCCACGTGGCGTTCAAACTCTTCCCGGTTCCAGGCGACGTTGCCGCCGGCGCCGCCCATGGTGAAGGAGGGCCGGACAATGGCGGGAAAGTTGATGGCGTCCGCGGCCCCGGCGGCCTCGTCGCGGGTCCTGACGAGATAACTCTCCGGCGTGGCCACGCCGATGTTTGCCATGGCCAGTTTGAAGGCGCCGCGATCTTCGGCCTTGCGAATGGCGTCGGCGTCGGCCCCGATGAGCCGTACGTTGTATTTGTCCAACAGGCCCCGCGCGTGCATGTCGAGGGACACGTTCAGCGCCGTTTGTCCTCCCATGGTGGGCAACAGCGCGTCGGGGCGTTCGCAGTCGAGAATCCGCTCCACGACCTCGGCGGTGATGGGTTCAATGTACGTGCGGTCGGCCATGTCCGGGTCGGTCATGATGGTGGCGGGGTTGCTGTTCAGGAGCACCACCTCGTAGCCCTCACGCTTGAGCGCCTTGCAGGCCTGGGTGCCGGAATAATCAAATTCGCAGGCCTGGCCGATGACGATGGGGCCGGAGCCGATGAGCAGAATGCGTCGCAGGTCGTCCCGTTTCGGCATGGGCGTCAGGGGTTCGCGGGGGCCGGTGCGGATTCCGGCGCGGATTCCGTCGGTGGCGGCGCCGCGGATTCCGGCATGGGGGTTGCGGCCGGTTCGGCGTTGGCGTCGTCGTCGGACACCGGCCGGTAATACGGCATGACCTCCGGCAGCCAGGCGGTGATGTTCTGAATCCGCATCACGTCGGACGGATGCGTGGACAGAAATTCGGGAATGGCCGCGTTGGAGCGGAAACAGAACCGCCCGATCATCTGCCGGGGGCATCCGCTCATGCGCTCCCAGAAACTCACCGTTTCGCGCGGGTCGTAACCGGCTTTCGCCATCAGCCGCAGGCCGATGTAGTCCGCTTCCGATTCCTGCCGCCGGCTGTGCGGCAGCGTGACGCTCACGCCGTACGCGCTCATGGCGCCGAGGGCCAGGTCGGGGTCCACCGCGCCGGCGGCGGCGCCGGCAATCGCGCCGATTTCGGCGATTTTATCCAGAATGCCACGGCTCATGCGTTCCGCGCCGTGCCGCTGGAGTACGTGCGCCACCTCGTGCGCCATGACCGCGGCCAGCCCGGCTTCGGTTTGTGTGTGTTTCAGAATGCCCGTGTACACGGCCACCTTGCCCCCCGGCAGGGCGAAGGCGTTGACCATGGTGTCGTCGTCGATCACGACAAACTCCCAATGGTATTCCGGCTTGTCCACCACGGCGGCGATGCGCCGCCCGACGCGGTTCACCATGTCGTTGAGTTCGGCGTCGGCGCTCAACCGGGCCTGTTGCAGGACCGCGCGAAACGCCCCGATGCCCAGGGCCAGTTCTTTTTCCTCCGAGACAAAAATAATCTGGTCGCGCGCCGTGCCCGGCGCCTTGACGCACCCGGCCGCCGTGACCAGGGCGGCGCACAGGCCGGCGAGTATTCCAAAGACGAACGCGCGCATGGCGTCTAGGGCAGCCAGAGGTAGAAAAAGGCCGGCGCGCCGCCGAAGATCTTCGTCATCGACGCGGCGTCGAGTGCGGGCCATTGCCACCCCGCCGCCGGCGGCCCTCCGGCCCATTGCGCGTACAGATTCGGGTGAGAGCCGCCGCCGCGCCGGTAGACGATGACGCGGGCGTTCTCCAGATTCGCGGTCTGTTCGGCCAGCGCGATGGTGTCGTCCAGATAGCCGATGGCATCGATCAAGCCGTGATCTTTGGCCTGCTCCGCCGAGTAGATGCGGCCGTCGGCCAACTCGCGAATGGCGTCGGGGGTCAACGCCGGCCGCCCCTGTTCGATTACGCGCAGAAACCGTTCGTAAAACGAATCAATCACGCTTTGGAACATGTCGCGCTCCTGCGGAGTCATGGCGCGAAACGGCGACCCCATGTCCTTGTGCGGCCCCGACGTCACCGCGTCCGCCCGAATGCCGATTTTCTCCATGAGGCCCGCCGCGTTCAGCGTCAGCATCATGACGCCGAGACTGCCCGTCACCGACGAGGGGTGCGCCATGATGCGGTCGGCCCCCATTGCCACGTAGTACCCGCCCGACGTGCCCAGGTCCATGATGCCCGCGATGACCGGGACCTGCCGTTTCTTTTTAAATTCCAGAATTTCGTGATACAGAATATCCGAGGCCGTGACCGTCCCGCCCGGCGTGTTGATCCGCAGGACGACGGCTTTGACGTCCTCATCCTCGGCGGCCCGCGTCAACTCCTCCCGGAACCGCGTCGGCAAACTGGGGCGGCGGGTCAGGCGCGCCAGCACGCCGCCGGGTTTGGCCGAGGTCAGCACCCCGGACAGATCCACGAGCAGCACCTTGTCCGGCCCCTCGCCCGACAGCACGACTTCTTCCAGCGGGGCCGCTCCCGGGAAAAAGGACGGGGGCATGCAGCCCGCGGCGGTCAGCACGCAGCCGACGGCGGTCAACGTCGCCAGGCCTGGCAGAAACGGTCTAGACATGGGCGGCCTCCATCATGTGTCGAAATTGTCCAAACAGATAGGATGCGTCATGCGGCCCCGGCGACGATTCGGGATGATATTGCACCGACAACACCGACGCGGCGGCGCAGGCCAGCCCCTCCGCGCACTCGTCGTTGAGACTCACATGCGTCGGCTCAAACCGGCCCCACGGCGTGTCCAGACCGCCCCGCGCCGCTGCCGGCACGTCCACCGCGAAATTATGATTGTGCGATGTAATCTCCACTTTGCCGGAGCGCAGGTCCAGCACCGGATGATTGGCGCCGTGATGTCCGAACTTTAATTTGTAGGTGGACAGTCCGAGCGCCAGGCCTAGAATTTGATGCCCCAGGCAAATGCCCATGACGGGCCGCCACCCCAGCAGGTCTTGAATGTGCGGCACCGCGTAGGACGGTCCCTGCGGGTCGCCGGGGCCGTTGGACAACAGGATGCCGTCCGGGTTCATGGCGCGAACGGCATGCGCCGTGGTGGACGCCGGCACCACCGTGACGTCGCAGGATTCATCCACCAGCCGCCGTAAAATATTTTGTTTGACGCCGAAGTCATAGACCACCACCCGCAACGGCGTTGCCGCCGCCGACGTGGGATGCCCCGCCGCCGACGCGCCCCGCCCCTCGACCGCCCCGCCCCGCCCCTCGGCGGTGTGATGCTGTGGCCAGGCCCCGGTGCCCTCGCGCCAGTCGTAGGCGACGTCGCACGTCACGGCGCCGGCCAAGTCCCGGCCGGTGATGGACGGCAACGCGCGTGCTTTCTCCACCAGACGGCCGGGGTCGGTATCCACATGGGAAATCACGCCCGGCTGCGAGCCGTGGTCGCGCAGGTGCCGCGTGAGATGCCGCGTGTCGATGCCCGCGATGCCCGTCACGCGGTGGCGCGTCAGATAGTCATGCAGCGACAGGTCCGACCGCCAGTTGCTGGGACGGCGGCACTCTTCGTGGACAATCAACCCCTCGGCCCACGGGCGGCGGGATTCGGCGTCCTCTTCCGGCAGGCCGTAGTTGCCGATGTGGGGGCAGGTCATCACCACCATCTGCCCGGCGTAGGACGGGTCCGTGAGGATTTCCTGATACCCGGTCATCGCGGTGTTGAAGACGACTTCGCCGGCGGTTTCCCCCGTCAGGCCCAACGCCCGGCCTTCCCACGTCATGCCGTCGGCCAGCGCCAGCAGCGCCCTGTTCATTGCGGCCGCCATTGCCTTAATTTTACCACAAGGAGGCTCACGACGACGCCGGCGTTGAACAGATGCAGCGCGCGCATCGTCGTATGAAGTTGGAAAAACGTTTCCAGGGCCGCCCGCTTTGCGTCCGGCGACTCCGCCGCAAACGCGGCCTCTTGCAGTTCGGCGGCCCGCGGCCCCAGCGCCGCCGCCAGGAGACACGTCGAGACCGCCAGCACGGCCACCAGACCGGCGCCGGTTCGCGACGACGGCGGCACGCGCGCCGGGTCCCGCCGATGTTGCCGCCGGCGCACGAACTCCGTGCCGATGAACACGACGACGATGCCGCCGGTCAGGAGATGCCAGTGGTGAAACACGCGGCGCAAGAACCGCCCGCCCGTTTCCATGTCCAGAGTATTAAACACCGCCGGCACCACCAGCGTCAGCAACGCCGCGAACCCGCCGATCCACATCGTCAACCCAAGCAAATCCAGCACCGCGCAAGACAGCCGCCACCCTTGCCGCCCTTCAACCCCCGGCGTCATGTGGCACTCCCGCTTGCTCCCCTCTGTCATTCTTCCCCTCCCTCTCCGTCATCCCCTCTGTCCGTCATTCCCGACCCCCGAATGGGAACGTCGGGGGCAGGCGTTAGTCGTCGGGAATCCCTCCCCCTCCGTCATTCCCGACGTTAGTAGTCGGGAATCCATCCTTCAGTTTCCTTTTCTGTCTGTGGTGCGGAAAAGAAAAAACAACAACAAGATGGATTCCCAACTAAAGATGTCGGGAATGACGGAGGGGGACAATGCCGTCGTGCCCGCGTCTTTTCTGTCCGTCATCCTCTCCTTCCCTCATCCCCTTCGTCCGTCATTCCCGACCCCCGAATGGGAACGCCTGTCCCCGACCCCCGATTACGAACGCCTGTCCCCGACATTTTTAATCGGGGATCGGGGGCAGGCGTTCGTCGTCGGGAATCCATCCTTCAGTTCCTTCATTCTCATACACCACCTCCCCGCCCACCAGCGTGGCGACGACGCGCCCTTTCATGGTCCAGCCGGCGAACGGCGTGTTGCGGCTGCGTGAATGCAGTCGCGCGGGGTCCACCACCCACGTCGCGTTCGGGTCGAACACCGTGACGTCGGCGTCGACGCCCGGCTCAAGCGTCCCATGGGGCAGGCGAAACGCGCGCGCGGGCGCGGTCGTCAGTTTGGCCAGCGCCTGCTCCAGCGTCAGCACACCCTCTTCGACCAGCGCCAGCGTGAGCGGCAGGGCCGTTTCCAGCCCGACGACGCCGAAGGGCGCCGCGTCGAATTCCAACTGCTTTTCCTGTGAGGCATGAGGCGCGTGGTCGGTGGCCACCATGTCGATGGTGTCGTCCCGCAGTCCTTCCCGGACCGCCCGCACGTCCGCCTCGGCGCGCAGCGGGGGATTCATCTTGGCCTGTGTGTTGTACGACCGCACGGCGTCGTCCGTGAGCGAGAAGTGATGCGGCGCGGCTTCGGCGGTCACGGGCAGGCCCCGCGCCCTGGCCTCCCGAATCATGCGGACGGCGCCGGCCGTGCTGACGTGCGGCAGGTGCAGCCGCGCGCCGGTCAGTTCGGCCAGGACGAGATTCCGGGCGACCATGACCTCTTCGGCGGCGCGGGGGATGCCGGGCAACCCCAGTTCCGTGGACACCGCGCCTTCGTGCATGGCGCCGCCGATGGACAGGCGGCAATCTTCGCAATGATCGATCACCGGCAGGTGAAACGCCGAGGCGTATTCCATGGCCCGGCGCATGACGAGGCTGTCCATGACCGGCACGCCGTCGTCGGACACCGCCACGCAGCCGGCGTCGCAGAGTTCCCCGATTTCCGCCAACTCCTCTCCCCGCGAGCCTTTGGTAATGGCGCCGATGGGAAACACCCGCGCCTTCCGGGCCGCCGCCGCCTGGGCGAGCATGAACTCCGTGACGGCGCGGGAATCGTTGACGGGCCGTGTGTTGGGCATGCAGCACACCGAGGTAAATCCGCCGGCCACGGCCGCCGCCCCGCCGGTGGCGATGGTTTCCTTGTATTCAAACCCCGGCTCACGGAAATGCACATGCGCGTCCACCAACCCCGGACAGACCACCAGCCCCCCGGCGTCGATGATGCGCGCCGCCGCCCGGATTTTTTTGTGCAGACCCGGTTCCACGGCAACGATGCGCCCGTCTTCGATCAGCACGTCGGCCACCCCGTCCCATCGCCCGGGGTTCAGCACGCGGCCTCCTTTGATGAGAATGGTTTCCTTATGTGTCATGGACGTTCCTGTTCATTCCGTCATTCCATTCCTTCCGTCCGTCATTCCCGACGTTTTCATTCGGGAATCCATCCTCGTTTTGCATTGTCTTAACAATGTACAACAGAAAGATGGATTCCCGACTAAAGATGTCGGGAATGACGGAGAGGACAGGGCCATTCCCGCCGTCCCCTTTTCGCCAGCCCGCCATGTCTGTCCTTCCTCTCATTCCTCTCATTCCTCTCCTTCCGTCATTCCCGACATTAGTAGTCGGGAATCCATCCTTCTTTTCCCATTCTTCTTTCCCCATCCTTCTTTCCCATCGCCCCCCCTCATGCGCCCTGCCCCTGCGCGAGCAGATACATCAGGCCCATGCGCACGGCCACGCCGTTTTCGACCTGGTCCAGAATCACGGCGGCGGCGCTGTCCGCGACGTCGGGCGCCAGTTCGACGCCACGGTTCACCGGCCCCGGATGCATCACGAGAACGTCGGGGGCCGCCCGTCGCACGCGCTCCGCCGTCAGGCCGTACAGGCGGACGTATTCCCTGATCGAAGGAAACAGCGAACGCTCCTGGCGCTCCAGTTGCAGGCGCAGCATGATGATGACGTCGACGCCTTCGAGCGCCTCGTCCAGACGGTGACGCACCTCCGCGCCGAGCCGGTGCAGGCCCGGCGGCATCATGGTGGGCGGGCCGACCACGCGCACCTCGGCGCCCATTTTGGTCAGCGCGTGAATGTCGGAACGCGCCACCCGGCTGTGGGCGACGTCGCCGACAATGGCCACGCGCAGGTCGCGCAGGCGTCCTTTCCGGTCCCGAATCGTCAACAGATCCAGCAGCGCCTGGGTGGGATGTTCGTGCCGGCCGTCACCGGCGTTGATGACGGACAGCCCCACCCGTCCCGCCATGGTTTCCGCGGCGCCCGCCGACGAATGCCGGATGACCAGAATATCGGCCCGCATGGATTCAATCGTTCTGGCGGTATCGAGCAGCGTCTCCCCCTTGGCCGCGCTGCTCGACGACGGCGACACGGTCACCACGTCCGCGCTCAACCGTTTGGCGGCCAGTTCAAACGACGTGCGGGTGCGCGTGCTGGGTTCACAAAACAGATTCACCACGGTCTTGCCGCGCAGGGCCGGCACTTTTTTAATCTCCCGCCCGCCGATTTCCCGGAAGGGTTCCGCGGCGTCAAGGAGCAGCGAAATTTCCTCCGGGGACAGCGCGCCGATTTCGAGCAGGTCCTTGCGCTTAAAACTCACGACGCGCGCGCCTTTCCCAGTCTGGCCACGCGATCCCGCTCGCCCAGTTCCTCAAGGAACACTTGAATGTTCTCGTCTTTGACCGTCGGAATATTTTTGCCCACGTAGTTGGCGCGAATGGGCAGTTGCCGGTGTCCCCGGTCCACCAGCACCGCCAGTTGGATTTCCGCCGGCCGGCCCAGGTCCGTGAGGCCGTCCATGGCCGCGCGCACGGTGCGCCCGGTGAACAACACGTCGTCCACCAGCACCACCTTGAGATCCGAGATATCGAACGCGATCTCCGTTTTTTTCAGCACGGGTTGATTTTTTCGCATGGCCAAATCGTCCCGGTAGAGGGTGATATCCAGTTCCCCCAGTAGGACGTCCGCGCGTTCGATCTGCCGGATGATGCGTTGCAATCGTTGGGCCAGATAAATCCCGCCGGTGCGAATGCCGACCATGGCCGTGTTGCGGCAGCCCTGATTCCGCTCCAGAATTTCATGGGCGATCCGCGTCAACGCGCGTCCCATGTCGGCCCCGTCCATGACGACGGATTCACGCTGGCGTGGCGGCGGCGTCATCGTACCTTCACAGGGCAACAGGCAAAAAAAAACCTCCCCCGAAAACGGAGAAGGTCGCAAACATCACGGGCATCGCCCGCCCAGAGCGTTCATCGTCACCACGTTCCTTTCCTCACCTCACCGGATGAGTCGTAAAGGCACCACCATCCTAAAATCCCACTCCGCAAAAGTCAACCCCCACCCCGCCCTTCCGTCATTCCCGACCCCTCCTTCCGTCATTCCCGTCTTCTCCTTCCGTCATTCCCGACATTAGTAGTCGGGAATCCATCCTTCTTTTCCTCGTCCCAACCAGGGAAAGACAACTGAAGGATGGATTCCCGACAAAAGACGTCGGGAATGACGGAGGGGGATGTTGTCATTCCCGCTCCCCTCCTTCCGTCATGAATGCCGGCGGGAGCCAAATGCCGCCACACCCTTGCCCGCCGGCGTTTGTCGCCGGGGCCGGCGGCGTCAGCGTCTCCGCAAAATCCATGCGTGCAGGCGTGGATGCAGGGTGGCGCGGGGCAGGATGGATTGGTGCAGGCGAAAGGGCGGCAGCATCGACACCGGTTCACGGCTTAGCGTTTCCATCTCCGGCGCGGGCATGAGGGCCGCAACATTGTCCGGCCCGGCCACCCACGCCAGGCCGTCGGGCCGGAGCGCGCCGGTGATGCGCCGCAGGTGTTCCCGAATCTCGTCCGTGTCGTCGAACACCGCAAAAGGCAACCAGACGAACAGCAGGTCATACAGGGCACGGTACGCCTCGCGCCGCCCGCTCCGCTCGCTTACGAAACGGTGAATCCCGTTCGACTCGGCGGCGCGCTCGATGTCCCGCCCGGCACTCCGCTCGATGTCCCGCCCCCCCCGCCGCCGCGCGCGTTGATTCCAGAGGCCCTGCGCCTGTTTCCGCGCGTGAGCGTCATGGGTGTAGAGAATCGTCGTCGAACCCGGGTCGTCGACCGGCAGGCCGCCGACGCAGGCGTCGAATCCGTGAATGAGCACGCGGTCGGCGCGACGCACGCAGGCGGCCAGCGACGGGTCGCGCTCCGCAAGATCATGCCAGAAGTCCGCCACAAACGGTTGACTGGCCAGGTCGCCGATGACCGTTTCATCATCCGGGTACAGCAGGACGGCGGAACAGGCGTCCTTCGGCGAGACCGGCGGCGAGCCGTCGGGAAACAGGTCTTCCCATGAACCGCCGCCACGACCCCCGGCATCCGGCGTCCCGCCCGCATCCGTCGTCACGCCTGCATCCACCGTCACGCCGGTGTCCGCCGCCGCGCCGGTGTCCGCCGCACCCGCATCCACCGCACCCGCATCCGCCGCCGCACCCGCATCATCCGCGCCCCGCGTCACGCCCCAGCCCCGGTCGAGAGGAATCTCACGCGAGGTTCGATGATCAGACAAACACAGCCGCCCGTCGCGCACGGTCAGCCGCTTGCCGCCGGGCGCGAACCCACGCGGATCCGGCGGCACAAACGGAATGCCGTCGGCGTCGTCCGGCACCGTCGCCTTGCGCGCGGCGCCGTCCCGCACCGTCAGGCAGAGTCGGTGACGGGGCGCCACGTAACGCACCGGCGGATGCGGCGCCGGCAGCCATTCCACCTCGTGCGACCGGCGCGCGTCCATAAAGACGGCCATGGGAGACTCCGGGCCGGGATGCCCCGGCGTGAAAAAATTGCTGAACAGACCGAAGGCGCCTGCCGACGGATAGGCGGGAATGCCCCGGTAACGCAAAGGGCGCGGGCGCGCCGCCGACCGGCGTTGATCGTCGTACAGCCCCCGGATGAATTCAAACGCGGCGCTGCCCGTGCCCGGCAACAACGACTGAAACAGTTCCACGACCGGCAGGTAATCGATGTCCGCCCATCGCATCGCGGTCATGCAGGACATGAAACGCGCCCGCTCAAACGCGCCGTCGTCCAGCACGAACAGCGCGTCTTTGCGTTGACGAATCACGGCGCGCCCGTCCGGTTGGATGGTCAGGTCGTCGTCGGCGTAAAAAAATTCGACGGCCTCCGTGTCGACGTGCATGGCGCGGGCGGCCATGGCGCGCAGGTCACGACGGGTCAACGCCCGCCAGCCGGGCCGCGTGGTCAAGTCCAGCGTCGTCGTCCGCGCCAGCCCGCCGGGTTTCAGCCCCACCCACTGCCCCCAGTCCAGATACCACCGTGCCGACGCCAGACGCACCGTCCCGCCGGCATCGTCCCAGTCACATTCATGCAACGGATGACCGTCGGGATCAGTCAGCAACATGCGCCGCCCCAAAGGGCCGTCAAACACCAAGTGGCCGGTATCAAGCCGCCGGCACGTCACGCCGCCAGCCGCGGACGACGCGCCCGCCGCAATCGAAAACACCCGGTTGCCCGGCAACATCAGCACGCCCGGCGTTTGGAGAATGGATTCGGTCGATGGGGAAATGTCCATCATGCCCCGTCACCCTCCGTCATTCCCGACGTTCTTAGTCGGGAATCCATCCTGATTTCCGTCATTCCGCGTCGACGGCGCCCAATGGCAGGAGGCACGTCGGCACGCGGAATCCATCCGTAAGAGGTTAATGGCACTCCCCCTCCGTCATTCCCGACATTTTCATTCGGGAATCCATCTTTTTGTTGTCTTTCCCCTTGGTTGAGACGAAGGCAAGGAAACAGAAGGATGGATTCCCGATTACCAACGTCGGGAATGACGGAAAGAGGGAAATGCGGGAATGACAGAACAGAAGGCGGACGTGACAGAAGGAGGAGGTGCCGGCACGACGTCTTTTGTCCCCCTCCGTCATTCCCGACATCTTTAGTCGGGAATCCATCCTGATTTCCGTCATTCCGCGTCGACGGCGTCTGATGGAAGGAGAACGGTGGGGGCGCGGAATCCATCCGTAAGAGGTTAATGGTGGGGCGGGAAAAAGGACAAGGAAACAGAAGGATGGATTCCCGACAACCAACGTCGGGAATGACAGAAGGAGGGAACGCCGGGACATCGGGAATGCCGGATGGAGAGAACAACGAAACAACTTCGCCGCTACCGCCCCGCCCGACCGCGCAACTTGCGCGAGGCGCGCGGCTCATTCCCGAATCTGCCCAGACCCGTAGACCACGTATTTTGAACAGGTCAGGTCGTCCAGCCCCATGGGGCCTCTGGCGTGAATCGGGGTGGTGCTGATGCCGACTTCCGCGCCCAGGCCGAACTGCCCGCCGTCATGCAGCCGGGACGAGGCGTTGACCATCACGGCGGCGGCATCGACCTCCCGCAAAAACCGCATGGCCCGCCCGTACTCCTTCGTGACAATGACCTCGGTGTGCCGGGAACCGTGGCGGCGAATATGCTCCATGGCCTCATCCATGTCCCGGACCACTTTGACGGCAAGAATCGGCGCAAGAAACTCCCGGCCGTAATCATCGTCGGCGGCGGCGCGCGCGTCGGGAAGATAGCGGCGGGTTTTCTCACAGCCGCGAATCTCCACGCCGGCGCCGGTCAGGCGTTTCCCCACGCCGGGCAAAAAGTTTTTGGCGATGCCCTGATGCACCAGCAGGGTTTCCATGGCGTTGCAGGTGGACGGCCGCTGAACCTTGGCGTTGACGCTGACGGCCTCCGCCATGGCGAGATCGGCGTCGGCGTCGATGTAGGTGTGGCACACGCCCCGGTCATGTTTGAGCACCGGGATGGTGGAATGGTCGTTGACGGTTTGCATCAGCGACGCGCCGCCACGGGGAATAATCACATCGATCCACTTGTCCTGTTTCAGCAACTCGATGACCGCGTCCCGTTCGGTGCGGTCGACCAGCGACACGGCGCCGTCGGGCGCGCCGGCGTTGCAGGCGGCGTCGGCGATGATGCGGGCAATGGCCCGGTTGGAATGGATCGCCTCCGACCCGCCTCGAAGTACGCAGGCGTTGCCGGATTTCACACACAACGCCGCCGCGTCGGCCGTGACGTTCGGGCGGGATTCATAAATCATCCCGATGACCCCGATGGGCACGCGCACCCGGCCGACGGTCATGCCGTTGGGGCGCGCCTGCATCCCGTCCGACCGGCCGACGGGGTCGCGCAGCGTCGCAATGTGACGAATACCCTCCGCCATGTCCCGAATGCGCGCCGGCGTCAGCGTCAGCCGGTCCGCCATGGCCTCCCCCCGGCCGGCGTCAAAGGCGTCAAGGTCTTTCGCATTTTCCGCGAGCACCTCGTCGACGGCGGTCTCCAGCCCCTCGGCCATGGCGGTCAGCGCGTCGTTTTTCACCGACGTCGTCAACCCGCTCAACGCGCGTGACGCCGCGCGCGCCCGTTCAAGAAGCGCGTGGAGATACGTCGTGAGATCAACGCCCTCGTCCGTGACCTCGCCGGCGTGCCCGGTCATCTCCGTCATGTGCGGTTCAGTCGGATGGTCCTGCATGGTGTTCGCGCCGCGCGCCCCGGCCCCCTTCTCTACCATATTCAAACCCCGCCCGTCACACCCGCCCCCTCTTTCCGTCATTCCCTCCCCTCCTTCCGTCATTCCCGACATTAGTAATCGGGAAGTATTTGCCAAAGGCAAATGCTCCGAAGGTCCATCCTTCAGTTTCCTTCCGCCACCCCCGCCACCGCCGCCCGTCATTGACAATGCGTAAAATGCCGGGGCATCATAGCCGGGTCTGTTTCCCGTGCGCCCGTTCCATCACAACGCGCACACAAAAAACAGATTGCCGACAAGCCCAACGGACCAGAAACCCATGCCGTCACACCACACACCGCCGTCACCCCCTCCCGTCGTCACCCCGGCCAAAGCCGGCCCCCCTCCCCTCCTTCCGTCATTCCCGACCCCCGAATGGGAACGTCGGGGGCAGGCGTTAGTAATCGGGAAGTATTTGCCAAAGGCAAATGCTCCGAAGGTCCATCCTTCAGTTTCCTCGTCCCAACCAGGAAAGACAAAAACAAGATGGATTCCCGAATGAAAACGTCGGGAATGACGGCGGGAGGAATGACGGCGGGGGACAAAGGCCGTCATGCCCTTCCGTCATTCCTTCCCCTCTTTCCGTCATTCCCGACGTTAGTAGTCGGGAATCCATCCTTCAGTTTCCTCGTCCCAACCAGGAAAGACAAAAACAAGATGGATTCCCGAATGAAAACGTCGGGAATGACGGCGGGAGGAATGACGGCACCATGACCCCCATCCCCACCCTTCGTTTTCTTACCGGCGCCGTTGCGGCGGCGTTCGCGTTCGCGCTAACCCTCGCCGCCCCCGCATCCGCCGCCCTCCGCGTGGATGTCAGCGGCGTGGCGGGCAGTGGGGTGACGACCTGGACTTTTTCCGGCGACACCACGGCGGCGCGCTCCGGCACGATGCGCACCGGCGACGCCCTGCACGAGGTCAACGACGGCTGGGAGATCCGAAACCTCATCAACCACAGCGGCGCCCGCCCCGACGACTTCCTCGGCAACCTGACCGCGGTCAGCGGCAACGCGCCGACCATCACCATCGGCGGCGAGACGCGCGCCATCACGATGGTGAATATGGACGAAGACCCCGACGGCAACGACGATGTCGGCATCCGCGTCAGCGCCGCGTTGGATTACAACACCGGCCAGACCATCACCTGGCGCGGCGCCGGCGCCTTGCCGCTTGATATCGCCGACCTCGTGGTCGGTGACTACACGCAGGTCGCGCGCTCCTCGTTCTCCAGCGGCAGCGCCGACCCGCTGGTGATGACCGTCACCCCGACCATCACCACCACCGGCTTGCGGCTCGCCGCCGACGGCGACGCCGGCGACCCCACCACCTCGTTCACCTTCAGCGGCGCCGCCACCGGCATCAACGATCCGTTCGGCCACGGCACGCGGCAGGCGCGCAACGCCACCACCAACCCGCAGACGCAGTTCTCCACCGGCGACAGCCTCCACTTCCCGAGATTGTTCACCGGCGGCAACGGCCCCGCCACCGGCACCAACTTCGCGCTGACCGGTGACGCGATGATCACCTTCACCATCGGCGCCGCCGCGCCGGTGACACGCGAAATCACGCACCTCTTCTTGTGGGCGAACTCCACCGGCGGCCCCGCCGCCGGCCGCAGCGCCGCCGACAACACCGCTTTCGGCGTCAAGATCAGCGGCGCCGACATTGACCTGAACGGCGACGACATCCGCGCGGTATCGTGGTCGGGCGGCGGCACGATTGCGTTCAACCCCGCCGGCCTGCGCCCCGCCAGCGAGGGGCCCTTCACCCAGGCCGGCGACTCGTTCTTCTCGCCGCTCGCCCAGCCGATGGTGTTCACCGGCGTGCGCGCCGCCGGCACCGGCCCCGTTGACCCGCCCGACCCGACGAATGGTCTGCTCGTGAGCGTCGTCGGCGCACCCGGCACCGGCGTCACCACCTGGACGTTCTCCGGCGTCACCATGAGTGTCGGCAGGGGCGGGGACTTGCGCGATCCCTCGCGGCGGCTCTTCACCTTCGGCGCCGACATGGTGATCGCCAGCCCGATGAACGGCAACTACTTGATCGGCGGCGGGTTCACGGATGCGATCCTCGCGCTGACCGCCGCGCCGACCGGCGCACCGACGATCACCATCGGCGGCGCGACGCGCCCCATCACGCACTTGCGGCTGGATGACAACGGCGATCGCGACCACTTCGGCATTCGCATCCCCTCCAACTTCAGTTACGGCGGCGGCCAACCCGTCTCGTTCACGGGCAGCGGCACGCTTCAGGTGGACATCAACAACCTGCGCACCGGCGTGGATTTCCAGCAAGACCCGTCCCCCATCAACGGGCGTTTCAGCGACGGCCAGAACACGCCGCTGACCTTCCGCGCCGCCGTCGGCAGCGGCGGCCCCGTTGACCCGCCCGACCCGCCCGACCCCGTTGACCCGGTGACCCAGATGAACATCGCCGTCACCGGCGCGCCCGCCACCAGCGTCACCACCTGGCGTTTCGCCGGCGCCGGCACCACGCATGCCCCCGACGGCATCAGCGCCACCATTCGCAGCGTCGGCACCAACTTATTCGCGAGCGATTCGTGGGAGATGACCGGCGGCCCCGGCGTCGGCGGCGGCGACTATCTGACCGGCGTCGGCGTGCCGTCGGACGCCCTGTTTGCGCTGACCGGCGATGCGATGCTCACCATTGACGGCGTCACGCGCCGCATCAGCCATGTGTGGATGGATGACGACGGCACCGGCGGCGATGATTTCGGCATCCGCGTGGATACGCCCATCACCTACACCGACGGACAGGCGATCTCGTGGTCGGGCGGCGGCACGCTGAATTTCAGCATCCGTCTGTTGCGTCAGGATGTGGATTTCATACAGGAGCAGACCGACACCACCACCCGCGCGCTCAACGACGCCACCGACGCCGGGCCGGTCATCTTCCGCGCCACCGCCACCGCCGACCCGCCGACCGTCACCGGCATCAACTTCACCGGCAACCCCGGCAGCGACGGCCGTTACGAACCCGGCGACAATCTGGAAGCGACCGTGACCTTCAACGAGGATGTGCGCGTCACCTTCAGCGAAGACGGCGAGAACCCGCCGATGGTCGGCTTGTTCATCCGCATCGGCGACGGCGACGACTACACCACGCAAGCCGGGCGCGGGATGCGTTACCACCGGCGCGGCGGCAACGCGCGCGAGCACATCTTCCGCCATGTCGTCAGCGCCGGCGATGCGGTGGACACCGACGGCGCCAGCATCCCGCCCGACTCGCTGTTCCTCGCGCGCGGCGGCGCAATCGTCAGTGCCGCCGGCGGCGTCTCGGTGGCGACGCTGACGGCCGCCGAACTCGGCGGCGGCGCGCTGTATCCGAGCAACCGG
>JAHRAQ010000028.1 GCA_020027205.1 Nitrospirales bacterium
GCATGACATCATCCACGCAACGGCAACTGGACAAGGGCCTGAAACGGGTGCTGGCCGCGCCTCACAAGCCCCGGAAAACGCGGACAAAACAACGGGGCCGGAGGCGGTCTGCGAAGTCAAGTAAATAATTCCCAAACAGAAGGATGGATTCCCGACTACTAACGTCGGGAATGACGGAAGGAGAGGAAGGAGAGGAAGGAGAGGAAGGAGAGGAAGGGGAGGACGGGGATGACGGAAGAGCGAGGGCGCAACGGGAATGTTCCCCCTCCGTCATTCCCGACATCTTTAGTCGGGAATCCATCCTTTAGTTGTCTTTCCCTGCCGCATCACAGACAGAAAGGAAAAAGAAGGATGGCTTCCCGATTAAAAACGTCGGGAATGACGGAAAGGAGAAAGGCACGGGAATGACGGAAGGAGGGGGCGGGAATGACGGAGCGGGAAGGCGGAATGACGGAGGGAGTCGAAATGACGGAAGGACGGAAGGACGGCATGACGGCAAGACGGCATGACGGCGGAACAGCGCAACGGGGCGTGTTATTCCACGGTCACGCTTTTGGCCAGATTCCGCGGGCGGTCGACGTCGATCCCGCGCAGGACTCCGATATGATAGGCCAGCAGTTGCAACGCGACCGTCAGGGGAACCGGCGCCAGGAGCGGCGGCACCGCGTCGGGAATCCTGAACACGCAGTCAGCCACGTCTTCCAAATCGAGTTCCCCTTCGCTCGTGAAGGCAATCACCGGCGCCTTGCGCGTCTTGACTTCCATGAGATTGCTCACGGTTTTCCGATACAGCCGGTCCTGCGGCGCCAGCACCACCACCGGCACGTCTTCGTCGACCAGGGCAATGGGGCCGTGCTTCATTTCTCCCGCCGCGTATCCCTCCGCGTGAATGTAGGAAATTTCCTTGAGTTTGAGCGCGCCTTCCAGTGCAATCGGATAATTGATCCATCGTCCGAGATACAGAAAGTTGTTTTTCTGATAGAACCGTTTCGCCACGGCCAGCAGTTCGCCGTCCCGTTTGATGACGTCTTCCACATGGCCGGGCAGTTGCCGAAGTTGATCCAGCCATTCCCGAATCGCGCGCTCTTTCAGGATGCCGTGCACTCGCCCGATGTGCAGAGCCAGCAGATGCAGCGCGACCAGTTGCCCGGTGAAAGCCTTGGTTGACGCCACGCTGATTTCCAGACCGCAGCGGGTGTACAACACGCCGTCGGACTCCCGCGCCATCGTGCTGCCCACCACGTTCACCACGGACAGGACGCGCGCGCCCAGCCGCCGGGCCTCCCGCGCGGCGTCCAGCGTATCCGCCGTTTCTCCCGACTGCGACAGGGCAAGAAAAATATCGCCCTTCCGCACCATGGATTTTCGATACCGGAATTCGGACCCGATGTCCACGTGCACCGGCTTGTGCAACAGTTCCTCAAATAAATATTTCCCCACCAGCCCGGCATGCCAGGACGTGCCGCAGGCCACAATCCATATCTGCCCGGCCGCTCTGAACTCGTCCGGCGTAATCGTGACATCCGGAAACGACACCCTGCCCGCGTCGTCGACGACTGTCCGCCCCCGCAGCGTATCAAGAATGGCCTGCGGCTGCTCGTGAATTTCCTTGAGCATGAAATGCGGGTAGCCCCCTTTTTCCGCCGTCTCCGTCGTCCAGTCCACGGCCACCGTGTCCCTGTCGACGGGACGCCCGTCGGCGTCGGTCACGGTGACGCCGCGCCGCGTGACCACCGCCACGTCGCCGTCTTCCAGAAATTGCACGCGCCGTGTATGCGCGAGCAGGGGCGTGACGTCGGAGGCCAGAAAGGACGCCTCCCCGCCGTGCCCCGCCACGAGCGGACATCCCGACCGGGCCGCAACCAGCACGTCCGGCTCACGTTCGCACAACCCGGCAATCGCATAACTCCCCTGCAATTCCCCCACCACGGCCTGAAACGCCTGTGGCAGGGAACGGCCGTCGCGCATGGCACGGGCCAGCAGATGGGCGATGACTTCGGCGTCCGTCTCGGACGCGAACGCAAACCCTTCGCCTTGCAGACGCCGTTTGAGGTCCAGGTAATTTTCGATGATGCCGTTGTGCACGACGACGACGTCGCCGGAACGGTGGGGATGGGCGTTCTCTTCGGACGGCTGGCCGTGCGTGGCCCACCGCGTATGCCCGATGCCGGCGGTACCCGCGAGCGGCGCGCGGCGCACCTCGTCCTCCAAATGCCGCAAGACGCCGACGCGGCGGCGGACGTCAAGGCCGCCGCGCCCCAGCACGGCCATCCCCGCCGAATCATACCCTCGATATTCCAGGCGCTTCAGGCCCTCAAGGAGCACGCCGGCGGCGTCGGCATCCCCGATATATCCGATAATGCCGCACATCAGCGTTGGCGTTTCGCCGTCCGCCGCGCGGCGCCGGCGCCGCCGGTCCTGGACGTGGCACGGGAACGTGTGGCGGACGACGGCGCGGCGGCGCGTCGAGCGCGGGACCTGCGACGGGACGCCGCCCCTTCGTGATTCACCTGCCGAACCCGCGACAGGGCCACGGCCTCGGCGGGGACGTCACGGGTAATCGTCGACCCCGCGCCCACCACGGCGCCCTTCTTCACCCTGACGGGCGCGACCAGTTGGGCGCCGCTGCCGATGAACGCCCCGTCGTCAATCGTCGTCCGGTGTTTGCGGCGGCCGTCGTAGTTGCATGTGACGGTCCCCGCGCCGATATTGACCCGCGCGCCGACGGCGGCATCGCCCAGATACGTCAGGTGATTCGCTTTGGACCCGGCGCCGAGTTCCGTATTTTTGACTTCGACAAAGTTCCCGACTTTGGCGCCGCGCCTCAAGATCGATCCCGGTCGAAGACGCGCAAACGGCCCGACCGTGACATGGTTTTCAATGACCGCCCCGTTCACCAGCGAATGATCGTCAATGGTCACCCCGTCGCCCACCACGCTGTCGGTCACCCGTGACCCGGCGCGAATCACGCAGCCGGCGCCGATGGTCGAGCGGCCTTCCAGCGTGACGCCGGGACAGAGCACGGTGTCCCGTCCGATGGTGACGCCGTCGTCGATGAACGTCGTGCCGGGATCGAGCATGGTCACGCCCTTCTCCAGCCATCGCGTACGAATGCGTTCCCGCATGATCCGTTCGGCCACGGCCAGGTCCCGCCGGCTGTTGATCCCCGCGCATTCCGAGGCGTCGGCCGCGCGCACGCCGGTCACCCGGCGGCCCCCGGTCACGGCCAGCCCGACGAGATCGGTCAGATAATATTCCTTCTGGACGTTCCGCGGCCGAATGTTCGCCAGAGCGCGAAACAGAAACGGCGTGTCGACCACGTAGGCGCCGGCGTTCACTTCACGGATGGCCCGTTCGGCGCGGCCGGCGTCCCGTTCCTCCACCACGCCGACGACGCGCCCGTCCCGCCCCCGCACCACGCGCCCGCAGCCTTTGGGGTCTGGCGGACAGGCGGTCAACAGGGTCAGGGCAGCCCCGGTGCGTTCATGGCGGGCCACCAGCCGCGCGATGGTCTCCCGCGTCAACAGCGGGGTGTCCCCGTTCACAATGAGGCAATGTTTGGACACCGCCTTCCCGCCGGGCATCAACACGGATTTGGCCTGACGCACCGCATGGGCCGTCCCCAACCGCCGAGATTGCGTGACGGTCCGGCAGGGACCGAGGGCGGGCCGGGAGTGTTCAAGAAACGCCCGGCACGTTTCGGCCTGATGCCCGATGACCACGACCACCGGCGCATCCGCCACGCGGCCGGCCACCGAGGCCATGTACCAGACCATGGGACGCCCCGCCACGGGGTGCAGGACTTTGGCCGTCCCGGAGCGCATGCGCGTGCCCAGGCCCGCCGCCAGGACAATCGCCGAGAGTTTTTTCATCATCCGTTCTTCACGTTGAGCGCGCGCGGCACCGGGGGACCCGCCTCCGCCCCGGCGTCACGCGACTCCGCCCCGGCGTCGGCAGTCCGTTCGGAAACGGCGGCGGCCGGCCCCGCGACCGGCGGCGCCGTCGGCGTCGCCGTCGACCGTCCCGCGGAATAGAGGCCCCCCGACACAATCAGTTTCATGGCTTCGTCCACGCTCAAATCGACGGCGACCACTTCCCGTTCCGGCACCAGCAGAAAATACCCCGACGTGGGATTCGGCGAGGTGGGCACGTACACATGAATCAGCGGCTCCGACGCGGACGCCTGCATCGCCGCCCTGGTTTCCCCGGTCACAAAGGCCAAACTGTAGTTGCCGTCCCTGGGGAATTGAATCATGACCACTTTGTTGTATTTTGTCCGTTGCGGAAACGAGAGAATATCCGTCATGGATTTCAACGTCGCGTAGATGCCGTGCACGATGGGCACGCGCGCCAGAAAGGCTTCCCACCGCTTGACCAGTTGGCCCCCGATGTAATTCGTCGCCATAAACCCCGCAAAAACGATCAGCAACACGAGTGCCAGAATGCCCAACCCCGGCACGTAGTAATCCCGCGTGACGACGTCGGCCAGCATGTTGCCCAGAATGCTGTCCACGGCGACAAACAGTGTTTTCAGGATCAGCACCGTGCCCCAGATGGGGATGACCACGAGCAGTCCGGTGAGAAAATACCGCTTCAAGGGAACCCTTTCCGGCGGGAGACGGGACACATCCCCGGCGCCGACCGCCCGACCGTCAAACCGTGGCGACGGCGCCGGACCGTCGTCCGCCGACCGCGTCCATGGAACAAAACCCGATGTTACAGGCACGGCCCGCCGGCTTCAAGCCTTGGGGCAACGTCTCGGCCCGAAACCTGTGCCGCCGTCCCCGCTCGTCCCCCGATGACAAACGCCTGCCCGTCATTCCGCGCCACCGACGTCATTCCGCTCGCGCCCCCAGTCCGTCATTCCCGACATCTTTAGTCGGGAATCCATCTTTCAGTTGCCTTTCCTTTGGTTGGGACAAGGAAACAGAAGGACAGGAAACTGAAGGATGGATTCCCGACTACTAACGTCGGGAATGACGGAGGGGGAGAGGCCGTCCCCCGCCGTCCCCTGACGACAAACGCCTGCCCGTCATTCCGCGCCACCGACGTCATTCCGCTCGCGCCCCCAGTCCGTCATTCCCGCACTCCCTTCTTTCTGTCATTCTTCTTTCTGTCATTCCCGACATCTTTAGTCGGGAATCCATCTTTCAGTTGCCTTTCCTTTGGTTGGGACAAGGAAACAGAAGGACAGAAAACTGAAGGATGGATTCCCGACTACTAACGTCGGGAATGACGGAAGGAGGGAGGCGGGAATGACGGAAAAGGAAGACGGCATTTGCCCCTTCCGTCCCCCAATTACAAACGTCGGGAACGACGGCGGCGAGAGCGACGGCGGGGCGGCAAGGCAGTCATGTCCCGTTGCGAATTCCAACGGGGTGGATTACGATGCGGCGGCGATGCGCAAGACTCCGCGGACATCCTCGAAAACAGGCTCATCGCGCCGACACGGACTGTTCATCACCTTCGAAGGCATCGAAGGCAGCGGCAAATCCACACAGGCCCATGCCCTGGCCCGCGCCCTCCGGGCCAAAGGGCTGTGGGTGATTGAAACACGCGAACCGGGCGGGACCCCGGTGGCGGAGCGGATTCGCGAGGTGTTTCTCACCCCCGGCCGCGCGCGGCGCGCCACGGACCCGCTCACGCCCGAATGTGAAGTGGCCCTGATCCTGGCGGCTCGCAGTCAACACGTGGCCCGCCTGCTGCCGGCCCTGCGGCAGGGGGCCGTGGTCGTCTGCGACCGGTTTTCCGACTCCACGCTGGCCTATCAGGGATTCGGCCGCGGCGTCCCGCTGCCCGGCCTGCGCCGTCTCGTCCGCTGGGCGACACGGGGCCTGACGCCCGACGTGACGTTTTTCTTTGATCTTCCCGTGGCCCAGGGACTGCGGCGGCGTCTGCGCGCCAAAGACACGGATCGCATGGATCGCGAACCGCCGGCCTTTCATCAACGGGTGCGGAAGGGTTTTCTGACCCTGGCCCGGCGCCATGCGCGCCGCATTCACACCATCAACGCCGAACAACCCGCCCGCGTGATCTCCCGTCGCCTGCTCACGCTGCTCGACCCCGTGCTGACGGAAGAGCGGCGCGCGCGGCGACGGATTATCAAACGGGTGTAACGCCGTCCGCGCACGTATGCCATTCTCGGACATCATCGGTCACGACGGCCCGAAACGGAAAATCCGGACGGCGCTCGCGCGCGAGACCGTCGGCCACGCCTTCCTCTTTTGCGGCGAGGACGGCATCGGCAAACGCCTCACGGCGCTGCGGTTTGCGCAAGCCCTGTCCTGCGACGCGCCGCCGGCGTCGGAACACCCGGACTCCTGCGGCAGTTGCCGGGCCTGTCGGGACGTCGCGGCGGTCACCCATCCCGATCTCCTGCTCATCGAACCGGACCGGGAAAAAGCCAATCCGCAAATCACCATTGACCCGGTGCGGAACATTGAACGCCACATGATCTACCGTCCGTTGTTGAGCGCGCGAAAAATCTGCGTGATCGACGATGCCGACCGCCTCACGACCGGCGCGGCCAATGCCCTGTTGAAGACGCTCGAAGATCCTCCCGACCACAGTTTGTTTCTTCTGGTGACCGGTCAACCGTACCGCCTGCCCGCCACCGTGCGTTCCCGGTGTCTGGCGCTGCGATTTTCCTCCACGACGGCCGAGCAATGCGAAGGCGTCCTGGCGCTGCGGCGCGCGTTGCCCCCCGACGATGCCGGATTTCTTTCCCGCGTGGCCGGCCACCGCATCGGCGCGGCGCTGAACGCGGACCTGGCCCGACTGCGCGAACAGCACGACCAGTTCCTGCAATACTGCCGGGCCGACGTCCCGGCCCATCCCACGGCCACGCTGCAACGGGCCGAAGCGTTGACGAAAATCCAACGCGCCAGGGACGAAGAGGCGGATCTGTCGAAGGCCCGTCACTTTTCAGACGTGATTGACTGGCTGGCCCATGGACTGCGCGACCTTCTGCTGATCCGACTCGGCGCCGCGCACGACCTGCTCTTGCATCGGTCGCGCCTTTCGCTGCTTCAACGGTGCGCGGAGGGTCTCGATCCGGAGGCCCTGCTCGATCTGCTGGACGCCCTGCACGAGATGGAACAGGCGCCGAACCGCAATCTGAATCTCCAACTCTGCCTTGAGAACTTTCTGTTTCGTTTTCATCAACTCATCCACCGTCATGCGGCCTGACACAAACGCCCTGCGCCCCGCCCGCCCCGGCCCGCGCCGTCACGGCCATGCGGCGCGCCCCCTGTCCGAGGGAACCGGCCATGTCTGAATCCTTCTACGTCACAACCCCCATTTATTACGTGAACGACGTCCCGCACATCGGTCATGCCTACACCACCATTGCCGCGGACGTGCTGGCGCGATGGCATCGCCTGCACGGGCGCGACGTTTTTTTTCTGACCGGACTCGACGAACACGGCCAGAAAGTCCAGCGCGCGGCGGCCCGTGCCGGCATCGCCCCCCGGGAACATTGCGACACTCTGGCGCCGAAGTTTCGAGCATTGTGGAAGCAACTCGCCATTGCCAACGACGGGTTCATTCGCACCACGGACGCCCGGCATCACGCCGTGGTCAAACGATTGCTGCAAACCCTGTATGACCGGCAACTGATTTACCGCGCGGATTACACCGGCTGGTATTGCACGTTCGACGAACGATTCTGGACGGAAAAAGACGTGCAGGAGGGACGGTGCCCGGACTGCGGACGGCCGGTCGAGCAATTGAGCGAACACAATTACTTCTTTCGCATGAGCCGTTTTCAGCAACAACTCCGGGACCATATCGCCGGCCATCCGGCGTTCATTCGTCCGGAATCCCGTCGCAACGAAGTGATGGGATTTTTGCAAAAGCCGCTGGAGGATCTTTCCATTTCCCGTCCGAAGTCACGCGTCTCGTGGGGTATTGAACTGCCGTTTGATCACGACTATGTCACGTATGTGTGGTTCGACGCGCTGGCGAATTACCTGTCGGGACTTGAATATCTCCCCGCCCGGCCGTCCGTGGATCGTTTCTGGCCGGCCGCGGTCCATCTGGTCGGCAAAGACATTCTCACCACGCACGCGGTGTACTGGGCCACAATTCTGATGGCATTGGAACTTCCGCTGCCGCGCACCATCTTCGCGCACGGGTGGTGGACCGTGAACGGCGAAAAAATGTCCAAAAGCCGGGGGAACGTGATTGACCCGTCCGCCATGGTGGCGCAATTCGGCGAAGACGCCTTCCGCTACTTTCTCCTGCGCGAAGTTCCGTTCGGACAGGACGGCGATTTTTCGCGCGAGTCCTTCGTCGGGCGCATCAACGGCGACCTGGCCAACGGGCTGGGCAATCTGTTGAGCCGAACCGTCACGCTCATCGGGCGTTGCCGCAACGGCGTCGTGCCGCGCGCCGACTCCGCCTCGGTCACGGCGTTGGACACCGAACTCCGAGACGCCGCCACGTCACTCCTTCACACCACGATGCCCCGTCATTTACAGACAGACCGAATCAAATATCATCGAACCCTCGAAGCCATCTGGGGGCTGGTGCAACTCGGCAATCAATACATCGACAAAACCGCGCCCTGGGTCCTGGCCAAAGACGCGGCGAACGTGAAACGGTTGGACACCGTGCTCTTTCACGCCGCGGAAACCCTGCGGTTTTTGTGCTTCGCCGTCGCGCCCTTCATGCCGAACACCGCGCCGGCCATGGCCAGGCAACTGGGGCTTTCCCTTGATTTTTCGCAGGCGCTTCTCCAACATCCCATCGCCTGGGGCGACGGACCACCCGCGGCCACGGTGGCCAAAGGGGATTCCTTATTCCCAAGAATCAACGTCGCCACACGCTCACCACACGGAGATTCCATGGAACCATCGGCGGCGTCCTCTCAACCCGCATCCCCGGCCCCGGCCTCATCCAAACCCGGCGGCGATGCGTCGTCCGCGCCGGCATCGGGGGGCAATGACCGGCGCATCACCATCGGAGATTTCCAAAAAGTGCGGCTCAAGGTCGCAAAAATCATCGCGGCCGAACGCATACCCAAATCGGAGAAACTGCTCAAACTGCAAGTGGACCTCGGCGACGAACACCGACAGATCGTCGCCGGCATCGGAAAACAATACGGCCCGGAAGACGTGCTGGGGAAAACGGTCGTGGTCGTCGCAAATCTCACACCGGCGAAACTGATGGGCGTGGAATCCCAGGGCATGGTCCTGGCGGCGGGAGCCGACGACGTCATCAGCCTCGTGACATTAAGCGACGACGCCCCGCCGGGCACGACGGTGAAGTGACCGTCATGCCCATTCGTCATTCCCTCTTTCCGTTGTCCCTTCTTTCCGTCATTCCCGACGTTAGTAGTCGGGAATCCATCCTTCTGTTGCATTGTCCTAATCCAGAGAAAAAGACAACAGAAAGATGGATTCCCGATTAAGAACGTCGGGAATGACGGAAGGAGAAGGGTGGATTTCCGATTACTAACGCCTGCCCTCGACGTTTGTAATCGAGTGGCGGGGATGACAGAAGGAGAAGCGGGCGTGACAGCAGAGGGCGAGCAAATGGAATACCGTAAATGAGTCGCATCCTGCTGACCGGAGGCGCCGGGTATATCGGCTCGCACACGGGCGTTGAACTGATACAAGCCGGGCATGAGATTGTCGTCTTCGACAATTTTTGCAACAGCCATCCCGAATCTCTTGACCGCATGGAACAGATTACCGGCACAACAATCCGTCGCGTGCGCGGAGATATCAGGAATCAGACCCAGATTGAGACGGCCATCAGGGCGCATGACTGTCAGGCCGTCATCCATTTTGCCTGCCTGAAAGCGGTCGGCGAATCAGGAGAACGGCCGCTGGAATATTATGACAACAACGTGGCCGGCACGCTGTCATTGTTGCGGGCCATGCGCGCAACCGGAGTCAGGACGCTGCTGTTCAGTTCATCCGCCACCGTGTACGGTGTCCCTCAAGACCTGCCGCTCAAGGAAACGCACCCGCTGTCCGCGACAAACCCCTACGCAAGGTCAAAGTTGATCATCGAGGACATGCTCCGGGACATCTATCGCGCCGGTCCTGAATGGCGCATCGGCATCCTGCGCTATTTTAACCCGGCGGGGGCGCATGCCAGCGGCCTGATCGGCGAAGATCCGCCGGGCATCCCCAACAATCTCATGCCCTTCATGGCCCAGGTCGCCGTCGGTCGTCGGAACACACTCCGGGTCTGGGGCAACGACTATCCCACGCCGGACGGCACGGGCATCCGCGACTACCTGCACGTTGTCGATCTCGCCATCGGACATCTGTCGGCATTGCGGCATTTGGACACACCCCAATGCCTCACGCTCAACCTCGGCACCGGCACCGGCCATAGCGTGCTGGAGACGCTTCACGCCTTTGAAAAAATCAGCGGCACAACCATTCCCCACGAATTCGCGCCGCGCCGAACCGGCGACGTGGCATCCTGCTATGCCGACCCTTCGCAGGCGCTGGCAGTCCTCGGCTGGAAAGCGGAACGCACGCTCGATCACATGTGCGAAGACGCATGGCGCTGGCAAGAGAAAAATCGCAACGGGTATCGATCCTGACGGTGCTTATATGGCATCATACTCAAGAGAATCTGCCACCACCCGCAAAGCCAACACTTCCGCTTGTGCTAACGCTTCCTCCCTGGTGTTTCCATATTTCATCACGCCGGGCATTTCCATAATTTCAGCAATCCATCTGCCATCCGTTTCCTGCTCGGTTTCTATCGTATAGACCATGACAGGGCCTCCTTGGTTGAGATTTAATGACGCGCCCACACCCTTCGTCCTGCCACGCATGGGATGTGTTCCACAATCAGCGATGCAATCCCAAGCACCCGCATCACATCAGCCGCTATGCCACATTTACGGACAACGCCTTTGTTTCGTCATCAATTTTTTGCAAGGCTGCTTATCGGAGTTTCAGGTTAAGCGCTTGCGATTCTAACAGTTTGATTGAACTCATTTCTCCTCAAAAGAAGATCGGCGTCTGTCAAAGTTGCACAGTGTCTGTAATATTGTTTCAATTTTTCCACTTCATGCTTAAAAATCTTTGCTTCCGCGGGTGATGGTTCGCGGTCTTTGCTTTGCAGAAAAGCGAATTTATTTCTAAGAGAACGACTAAGTATCGTTGATGATGATCCCAGTCTCGCATGTTCAGACAAGATGAGTTCCGGGGAAATAACCTCATTGCTTCCAAGAAGCCCTATGCCTCCAAAACCAAAATCCACGCCTCTTTTTTTGCAAACACGAGAACCTTGATCAATATAGCCATCAGAAAGGCACTGAAATAAAAATGGCAGGTTTAAAGACAAGGAAAGATCGTTCAAGCCAAAGAAAACTTTTTTGATGTGGCGATGTGTATCCAAAATAGAGGCAAGCGCATTCAGGCCGTCAATATGTTCGATAAGCGGCAAAAGGCCGAATTGCACACCCAGATTTTGCATTATGCTCATTGTTTGAGAAACCTGCTCCAGGCTTTTAACCATGGGAAGCATTACATAATCTATCTTAAGGTGTGCCAGTCGCCGCAGTTCGGATTCTGTCCTGGGCGAGAAGGGATTGATTCTTACAATGAAATCGGAATGCGTATCCTTACAATTTGAAATTTCGGTTGCATCGTTCTGATCATGTGACGAGATAAAGGCATTCCTGTTTTTTTGTCGCTCACGTTTTCCATCAATCTCAAGATCAACCATGATAGAGTCTATGGATAACTCACCGGCGTTTTTTGCGACATATGTGTTATTGGATATGATAATTGCTTGAAACATTATTACCCGTGGCCCCGTTCATTGTACATATTCTCACGAACAGAAAGTGATTTTATGATCTGGGATTAATTCAACGAATCTTTTGAGGATGTTCTCGGCCCCATCACTTGATAGATCGCCAACATCCTGTTCCAGTTGATCCATGAGGGGACAGAGGACGACAGACAGACTTCGAGCGTCATGGGAACCGCGCTCGACAAGAATTCCCGGTATGTTTGTTTTTTCCACCGAACCTGTTTGTGTATACAGTTTTTCGTGGAGTTTTTCTCCCGGCCGCAACCCGATAATATGGATAGGCATGTCAATATAAGGCCGAAGGCCGGAAAGTCTAATCAATTTTTCTGCCACATGCAGGATTTTTACCGGCTCTCCCATCTCGAGGACAAAAACATCACTACTGCCTCCTTTGTTGGCACATCCCGTTTGCAATATAAGTTGCACTGCCTCGGAAATTGTCATAAAAAATCTTGTCGCCTCTTTGTCAGTAACCGTCAAAGGGCCGCCGGATTCAATCTGCGCCTCAAAGAGGGGGATAACGGAACCCGACGAGCCAAGCACATTGCCAAATCGTACAATGGTAAAATTTGTCTGAACGTCAACATGGCATTGGCAATACATCTCCGCCACTCTTTTTGTAAATCCCATGGTGCTTTCAGGGTTCACAGCCTTATCAGTGGATATCAAGGTAAAATGTTCGATGCCGCCGGCAATACAACAATCCACAACAACTTTCGTTCCAAGTATGTTTGTTTTGATGCACTCGAATTTATTGTCTTCCATAAGAGGGACATGTTTTAGCGCCGCCGCATGATAAACAATATGGGGTTGGTGTAATTGAAATAAAGCCGCCATTGTTTTCCTGTCTCTAATGTCAGCAAAACAATACCGCAACTTGGCCTTTAAGGCGGGCCGATTCTCCCGAATATAATTTTCAATTTTATACAAATTATATTCGGAATTTTCCACCAGGATAAGTTGTTGAATATCAAAAAAACTGATTAGCCTGACAAGATTTGATCCAATGGAACCACCCGCTCCTGTTACCATGATTCTTTTGTTTTTTAGAAATTGCTCAACCCTTTCGGCATCGAAAATTTTTTGCCGTCTCCCCAGCAAATCGGTAATTTGAACAGGCTTTATATTTTGCCCCACAATTCCGCCATAAAACTCTTCCGGTCTTGGGATTTTAAGTAATTTCAAACCATACATCCCTGCCACCTTGGAAACGAATGAAAGAGTTTCCATGTCGTCTTGACCGGAACGATCCTCAACGAGAAAACCTTTGATGTTTTCTTGCTGAACGAGGTTTTTTGTCAGAAAATCAAGTTGTGAAATGTCCCCAATCACGGGAACATTGCTGATATAGCGACTGACAGCGCTGTCTTTCCTGGATTTAGATATTGCTACAACAATTTTATACAATATATTTCCCTCATAGAGATGTATTTCTTTAATCAAACTATCAAGCCTTTCAAGGTTTCCCACATAAATAAGGCCACCCTTGTAACCTTCATTTAACGAACCACGAGACACGATATTCGTATACATTTCTCTTTTGAGTTTGTAAAAAATTCTAAGGGATAACATTCCAAGCAGCCCCAGAAGGCAAAAAAGAAGCAGAGAACTACGAGGAACGATTACCAAACTGCGAGATGCAAAACCAAGAAGCAAATATGAAGAAATAAATATCGTGAAAAAACCAGCAAAATTTCCCAAGTCAAGAATTGAAAAATATTTCCAACTTACTGCATAAACTCTAAAAAAAAGACAGGCGAATGTGAGAGCAAGGGGAATGAGCAGAAGGGGCAGTAAAAATTCATGGGGGGGGATTTCAAAAAACGTTCGCGGCCCGAGTCGAAACAGAAGCGCAAAGATGAAAACTGCGCAACAAAGGGCAATGTCCAGGAACCACTTAAGGGCTTTGTGACGGTAAAATTTCTTGATACCCTTGAGAATTGGCACACCTGCTAGTCTTATATTACGCAATAAAACCGGAGTTGCCTCTTTAGTCCACCATCATCTCTGCCGCAACGCTAAGATCTTCAAATGTATCAATGTCAATACTACGATTAACAGGCATTACATAGCAGGATGTCCTATCTGTCATAAGGTTGCCGTATTTCTTGAACAAATCAACATTGATGATGTAGATCGCACCATTTGGCATAAAGGTTTTAGGCAGGTCTTGGCGCCTCATAAATGGATACTCGTTATTTGCAATCCCTTCAAGATATCCGTTGACACCGCTTTTAAATGATTTAAGGATTTTATTGTCGGTTTCGAATACACTGATTATTGCTGTAGCATCGGTGTCCAACATTATTCCAAGTGCATTATCAATATCATTGGACGTTCTCAACGGAGATGTTGGTTGTAACAATACCAACACATCAAACAATTCGTTTCTTGCCGACAGAAAATCAATAGTGTGCTTTACCACAGATTCTGAAGTTGCGGTATCATTAGCCAATTCTACGGGGCGTTGAATTGCCTCAGAGCCATACTCTTCTGAAATTTTCAATATTTCTCTGTCATCCGAACTGACAACCGTTTTTGTTACATATTTCGATTTTAAAGATGCCTCAATTGTCCAAGCTATTAGAGGTTTACCGGCCAAATTTATTACAAGTTTTCCCGGCAGATCTTTAGAACCGCCGCGGGCAGGAATAATGGCTACAATTTTTTTAGTCATCAGTACCATCTTTTGTCACTGTATGCCTTAATCGCCATTCACCATCAATTTTGTTCCAAAGATGCGGAGACTTATATTTGTCTATCGTTTTCCAAAATTCATCCTTTGTTGTATTTATATACTCTAAAAATTCTCCAAAATATTTCTTGGGAAATTCGCTATCGTATTTCTTAACAAGATAGGCGGCTTCTTCCCTGGAAATCTTTTCATTTCTCACCTCTTGAGCTGCATCATATGTACATCTCCCAATCCCAAACTTGACGAATGTTGTGAAATAATGAAATGGATCAATTTTGTCATCAATACTACTGTATTTTGAATAAGTGCTTTCCGTTCTGACTGTGTTTGCCTTAAAACCCGTATGTTCAGTGGCATAATAATAACTTTCTTGAGGATCCCAGTTCAGATAATACCCCAAATAATGCACATGAACTCCTGCGTCTATTAAATCTTGTTTGTTTGATGCCATGTAGGGAGCAAAATCCCCTTCAGCATATCTTCCGCTGTCTATGTATTCCCGCATTGGAATACCACCGAATTTCATATCAAGCGAGTTGGTCGTAGAAAAAAAATCCATGCTCATAATTGGGTTGGCATTTTCTTCTATGGCATTACCATATTCCGCTTGATTTTCACCATACATGACAAGTTTGACGTTAAATTTTCTGGCCATAGCAGGACCAATAACTCTTTGACCAAGAATAAACGGCTGAAAAGGATGCAAAAGATTGTGAAATGCATTTTTTGTCATCTCTCGATGAAGCCTTCCATTTGGAGTATAAAGAATATTATCAAGTCCACCTGTATGCATCCACGCTTGAAAGTTTTCCCAGCCAATATCGGTATAAAGATGGGGTGCCCATGTGACCGTGAGAGGATTCATGCCATATTTGTATTTGAGTATATGAGCAGTATATCCGCTATCTTTGCCGCCACTTCCCGGAACTATAACGTTATAAGAACCATCCGTGTTTCGAAATTGATCCAAAAGTTCCTTCAGTTTTTTTTCTCTTTTCCTCCAATCTATCTTTTTCTTTTCTTCATGATAAACACAAGCAGAACACACGCCTTCTTCGTTGAAGTGGATTACTTTTTTCCTCTCGCCTTTATCATTTTTGAATTCAATCGTCGAACTTGGCCTTTGATTTGAGATAACACATCTCTTGCAAAACTTAACTTCGCTCGGCAAACCATAATATGTTTCCAACTTATTACCCATCAATACCTTGCCTGATTAGGTCAACATAGTTTTTTAAAACTTTCAAGCCCATCTCCGAACTTTTTTCTGGATGAAATTGACAGCCATAGATACGGCCTTTTTTAACCGATGAACAAAATTGATGATTTGAATATGATGTAACAGACAAGACATTTTCCCCATTATCGGGCACCGCAACATATCTATGCGCAAAATACATATCACTATAATTTTCAATATTTTTCAAAATCGTACCGTCCCAACTAACAGAATGTTGCTGAATCTCTCCCCAACCAACATGAGGAAGTCTTCCGTTATTGGAATCTTGAATAGGAATCTGGCAAATAGGACCTTCTATCAACCCCAGTCCTTTGGTTTCCCCAAACTCTTCGCTTGAATCAAATAGTATTTGCATCCCCAGGCAAATACCCAACAATAGTTTATTGGATTCGGCATAGTTACGGATAACATGAACGAGAGAATATTTTTGTAAGTTTTCCATACCATGCGAAAAAGCGCCTACGCCAGGCAATACAACACCATCCGCACCTGATATTACACTTTCATCGTTTGATAAAATCGGCGATGCGCCTACTTGCTTAAGCGCATTCATAATGCTTCTTGTATTGCCTATTTTGTAATCAATCACCACAATCTTTACGCTCACAGCCTCACCTTGAAATGTGCTTGGTGGATATTGCGTTTAAGGGTGCCAATCGTGGACAAATCATAATGCAACAGAGACGCCACTGACAATGCGCTCACTTTAGCAGTGGCCAACAAATCTATCACATCGCGATTTGATCCCGCCCCTCCACTGGCAATAACGGGCAGACATACTTGCGAGGCAATTTTTGCATTCAATTCGATGTCAAAACCTCTTTTTGTACCATCCGCATCTACAGAGGTAATCAGTATTTCTCCGGCACCCAATCCCTCTGCCTGTTTCGACCACTCCATCACATCAAGTCCGGTTGGCTCTCTTCCATTATCTACATATGCCTCCCATTTACCATCTGCTATTTTTTTAGCTTCGATGGAAACAATGATACATTGAGAGCCAAAAATTTTAGAGGCTGTCTCTAGAAAAACCGGGTCCTGAATGGCCTTGGTATTAATGGCAACCTTATCTGCTCCAGACTTAAGTGCATTTTGAATATCTTCAATGCTTCTAATGCCGCCGCCGACGGTAATCGGCACAAACACATCCTCACAGGTTTTTTCAAGGATATGATTCAGGCTATTTCTATCATAATAAGCAGCCACGGCATCCATGAAAATAATTTCATCCGCCCCCTGTTTATAATATTTTTTGGCCAATTCGTTTGGGTCACCTATTTTCCGAAGCCCTTCCAGATGAATGCCCTTGATAACGAATTCATTTTTTATATCGAGTCTCGCAATCACTCTAATCTTGTTCATGAAACCGTCTTTCCTGAAATTGCTTTTGGCAATTGATGCTCCAAAAAATGCCGGAGTCTAATAGCTCCAGAAATAGTTGCCTGCTTTTACCATTTCCAAAATAATAGGCTTCGCCTGTCCTAACACCTTTATGCTGTCTTATTTTTTTAATTGTTTTTGAAATGTCATTCGATTGATAGCCGCTATGAAAAACGGAGGCTATTTGAGCCCTGTTGTGCTGTCTAGTGCCAATATCTACCGTTGGCACATTATAATAAGGTGCCTCTCTAATGCCGGCACTTGAATTGCCTACAATAAAATCAGAGCATCGCAGAAGGGTCAAAAAATATTCAAAGCGCAAAGATGGAAACAACTTAAATCTTGTGTTGCCATTAAATGCCTTATATTCATTGAGTATCTCAATGCTACCCAAGTCATTGTTGGGATAAATCACAACGTAGTTTAAATTACTCTCAATCAACGCGCTAACGAAATTCCCGGCGTGCTCTTGAATCTTATCATATTCAGTTGTCACGGGATGAAATATGGCAATGGCATAATCTGAAAATCCAATGTCATAATGTTGCTTGGCAAGATCAAGATCGGGAAGAAACTCGGGACGCATCAGATCAAGATCGGGAGAACCAAGAACAAAAATGGACTCTTTCCGTTCTCCCATCTGAAGAAGACATTGTCTTGCATTTTGATTTGCAACTAAGTGTATATGCGAGAGCTTGCTGATGGCATGCCTTATCAATTCGTCAATCGTTCCTGAAAGTTCCCCACCTTCAATATGAGCCACCAGAATATTGTTGAGGCTACCGGTGATAGCGCCAGCCAAGGCTTCAACTCTATCCCCATGAACCACAATCAAATCCGGCTTAATTATGGCAATGTAATGAGAAAACCCATCAATCGTTTTAGCCAGAATTCTGTCCATATTATCCACAATTTCATGGTTTACATATTGATAGATATTGTCAAAGCCAGATTTGAATATTTCATCTACGGTCTGTCCATACTTTGAGTTCATGTGCATACCAGTTACGAATATATGGATTTTGTATTTCCCCGAGTCCCGTGTGGCCTGTATTAAAGATTTTAATTTTCCAAAATCTGCACGGGTGCCCGTCATGAAAATTATTTTTTTCATCTCAAAAGATCATGGAATGTGCCGGCTAAATAGTGCAAGGGCCGGAATAGCAGGTGAATGGGCATTGCTTTGTGGCGTTCGCGAACAGGAAAAGTCTATCTTTGAGGCCACCGAAGCGCGACGCCAAAATCTACGCGTTGATAACCCTGAATAGTCAATCACTTCTTCCCGTCTTTTATGATATTGATGTCAAAAATTGATCCGCTTTCAATCACTTTATGGCTTCAACGTATAGAGATATGCGAGGAAGGGGGTCAAAATATTTTTCATTTCTAAGTTCCGGAATTCCGGATTGCAAATAACAAGACCGCCACACATTATCACTACAAAATCCCGCGCCCACGAGGAGTGTTTTCAATCTATCAAATGTAAACCAGGTTACATGACGCCTGTGGTCGTGGCCATCCGGGAGTGTTGTTATTTCATTTTTCAATAAAAATTTTTCTCGGCCCAATTCATAGAATTGTCGTCGAATGTTGTCATGTCCATCCCCATGGATTGACTCTTCTCTGGTTGTAAAATATTCCAGCAGATATGCTTCAAGCGGTCTGGTCATACCCTGTGCTACATGAGACTTAAAGATTGCCCTGTAACTCTCAAAAAAATGTCGGTCATTTTTTTCGTATGCATCGCATGCAAGATCCGCATCGGGAACAACAATTCGTAATGTGCCGCCTGTTTTTAGAATACGCTTCATTTCTTTAAGGCAAAAACTCACGTTCTTCACTGGTATATGCTCAAGTGTATGCGAAGAATAGACAATGTCGCATGTTTCATCCGGTATGGGAAATGTTTTCTCAACGGACAGATCGACATTAAAGTCTATCAACTTTTTGCTAATCGGATACGATGCTGAAATATATTCCAAAACCCGCCAATGATCTTTCAAAAAGATAAAACCACCGATGTTCAGGTAGAATGGTGTATCGGTGTATCGTTGAACGATTTTTCGTTTTTTGTGCAGTAAATATACATTTCTATTTCTTGCGTACCAGAATGCTTTTCGTAGATTGGCAAAAATTTGCGGACAGTGATTTTCCAAAACTCTGGATATCTTCTGTTTCATCAACTCTCGCTTTCCCACGCTAAGCCCGTCACCTAGAGGAGTTTCACGAACTGTGTCTCCGGCGATAATCTGGCACTACGACCATCGGCTTTTATTGGATATGCTCCAACTTGATATGCTGGTCCATTTTTATGTCAACCAATGCGATTTTCCCCAATATGGCATTGTAGTGCTCTGCCCGTATTTCACCGACCCTTGGCCGTTTAACTCCGATATTGTCTTTCGTAAATTTTTCGCCTTTTTTAATAGGCTTAATGGCCACAACAGTTGCGAAGGCAAAATCCATGGTAACCTGCTCTTCTTTGGTTACCCCTTTCATGCCACCACGCATCTGAGCCATCTCCATACTGCCACTAAGCAACTCGGATAGCGCTGCCGGATCCATTGAATTCACAATATCCGGGCCAGGTCTGTCCATGGAATCGGTAAAATGTCTCTCCAATATTGATGCCCCCAGTGCGACAGCGCCAAAACAGGCTAAATTTGAGGTAGTATGGTCGGACAAGCCAACGACCGCGCCGGGAAATGCTTTTTGTAATTCCTGCATTGCTCCCAATCGAACAAGATGCGAAGGAGTGGGATAAAGGTTTGTCGTATGCAACAGCGCATATGGAACCGAAATTTTTTCCAGAATAGCAACGGTTTTTCGCACAGACTGAATATCATTCATCCCCGTGCTGACAATCATGGGTTTTCCAAATGAGGCTACATGTTCAACAAGCGGGTAGTGATTGCACTCTCCGGATCCTATTTTGTAAGCGCTGACTCCCATTTTTTCCAACCGGTCCGCCGCGGCCATCGAGAAAGGCGTGGAAAAAAAGATCATGCCTCTATCTTCAACATACTGTTTGAGCCGTTTTTCATCTTCTTCACTTAAAGAACAGCGCTCCATGAGGTTATAGAGAGAAACATCTGTGTTGCGGGGAATGATGTCTTTCGCTGCCTTGCTCATCTCATCATCAACAATATGTGTTTGATGTTTGATGATTTCAGCTCCCGCATTCTGCGCCGCATCGACCATCTTCAACGCGGTTTCCAAACTTCCCCCATGATTAATTCCAATTTCGACAATCACCAGAGGTGCGTATTTATAGCCTATTTTTCTGCCCTGTATCTCAATTTCGTTCATACAAAACACGCCCCACAGATAATCCGGTGTGCAAAATGGAACGCGACAGCTGGCGCAACATTATTCATAATAATTCCTCAATGACATTCACAACGTTATCGGTTGCATCTCCCACTTTCGGCAATCCCTTGGCCTGCTGTCCATCGGACAAGGCTTGTAGCACAGCATGTGGCAATCGTGTAAGGTCATCCACACCAACAGACATTCCCATCTTGTCGTAAGGTGCGCCATCCGAAAAGATAGATAGCCTAACATTGACTAACGGCTTGCCCAACAGAGCAGCCTGATATCCAACAGTTGAAGCCATGACAATGACACAATCGCTTGATATCAGCACATTTCCCAAGTCGTCTTTCTTCGCCAGAGAAATTTCCACTCTATCCGGCAATGCACCATAAGAGGTTGTGTTATCATTGGGATGCGGACGAAAAATCACTCGAATATTCGGATATGTCTCTGCCAGTTTGTAAAGTTGAGCCTCTACCTTGCGGGGAAGCAGAGGATCCCCGATTTTGTCTGAATACGGATGTTGTTCAGGCTCAGCATTAAAGGCCCACAATACCACAATATCCTCGTCACTCCACCCCTTTCCTGCACGATATTTTGCCCTCACGCCAAAATCAAACAGGTCTGCCATACTATCAAATGCGGGATTGCCCGTTACAATCACATCGGCTACATTCCGGCCTGCTGTAACAAAATTTTGTTTCACGTAGTCAGAAATAACGCATATTTTATTCGAAAATCCCTCTTGCCCAAGCCATTTCATTCCAGCGAAACTAAAAAGGTCCACGAGGCAGATACTACGGATGCCAAGATTTCCAGCAGTCGCAATGGTGGCGCGCTCCGCCCTTGGAGCACTTGTAGCAACCACAAGATCCGGTTTTTCCGATTTCAGAAAACGCTCCATTACGGTCAAAGGATAAAACGATTGACGACCGCATTGATTTTTATAAATCCATGCCGCATCGTCAGCGTTATGGCGCAATTCTAAATCCACATAGGATAACCCCATGTATGCCACTGACTCTTCGTAGGAGACCGACTCATGAGATGTTGCCGAATCAAAAAGTTTCCTGCCCCATGCCAAGGCATACTGGTCGCCATTTCCCACTAAATCTTTGAAGCCAATATGTGGGATATTATTTTTCTCAAGCACAGAGCCGGCAGTGGTCAAACCAAGGACAAGCAGTTCCAGATTTGGATTTCCTTGAAGCCTTTTTATGACGGGGACAAGCATGTTGACATGTCCGCCACCATAAGTAACAAAAACAATTTTCTTCTTAACCATAAGACCCTAAAAAGCGTTGGCAGTAAAACAACCTGCCGTGATTATTTTGCAAGCAATTATGTTCATTGGCATGCCAAATAAACCGTCACCCAAGAGCCGGTTGCAATTAACATATTTTTTCCGCATACTTTTCCGGGCGTAACGAATGTGCCTACCTGTAACAATCAAAACCTGCACGATTGAGAATTTTTATGGGCGCAATATTTGGCATTATACCCCTCAAGTACTCTCTCCGGGACTTTGACAGGAGCAATTTCCCAAAAACGGGTACGATTTTGCAACGCGGAGGACCGGGGCACTTTGGCTTCCACGAGGAAGATAATGTCTTTATGGCCAGCTGTGGACTTTCAAGTGTTGATGTCCAAAATGACAATCAACCCTTTTACAGCAAAAATAGCCATATCTGCGCCGTGCACAATGGGAAAATTTATAACTATCAGGAAATCAGGGAAGATCTTAAAGAAAAAGGATACCACTTTGAAACTTGTTCTGACACAGAAGTTATTCTGAAAGCCTACATGGAATACGGCAAAGATTGCGTTCAACGATTTAATGGCATGTTCGGTTTTGCCATTTATGACAAAAAACAAAAACGAGTTTTGCTGTACAGAGACCGGTACGGGGTCAAGCCATTATTTCTTTACCGAGACGAACGTTCTTTTTGTTTTGCTTCGGAAATAAAAGCGTTTTGGAGTATGGGATTGGAGAAAGTTTTTGATTTGAGTCACCTGTCTTTGTTTTTGAAGTTTGGATATCTTCCCTACCCCTTTACCCTATTCAAGAATGTATCTCAATTGAAACCGGGCCATTTTCTGGAAATTGCCATTGCATCAGGAGAGATTCAAGAAAAGCGCTGGTGGGATTGGAAGTATAACGAAAAAAAATCACGGCAAGAAACCGAACTCATTGACGAATTTTATGAACTTTTTAGCGATTCGATTCGCATTAGAACCAGTTCTGACGTGCCTTGTGGGGCTTTTCTGTCAGGGGGTGTGGACTCATCCATGATTGTCGGGCAAATGAGTTCATTGGGCATCAAAGATATAAACACCTACAGCATAAGTTTCACCGGAACAAAATTTGATGAGACTCGCTACGCAAGGCAAGTGGCTAATTTATTTAAAGCACGGAACAAAACAAAAAATTTTAATCAAAATTCGTTGGGTTTATGGGAAAGGGTTTTATTTAATACCGACCAGCCTCACGCCGACGTCTCATTCCTACCTAAATACCAACTATCGAAACTGGCCGCGGAAGATGTTGAGGTTGTTCTCACCGGCGATGGTGGCGATGCGGTTTTTGCCGGGGAACCCATATACGCCGAGGTGTATGACAAGCAACAATGCGGCACGGGTGATATTGTCAATTTATTTTTGAAAATTAATGCCGTATTCAGCAACAAATTCATTTCCCAGACGTCATGTGATGCAAACATTGATTTGCCGACAGAACTACTCTACCAGCATGTGGAAAGCGTCAAACATTGGGAACCTCTCGACAGAATTCTGTACTTGGATTTTCAAACCCTTCTCGTCGGCAATACCTTGGTGAAACCGGATCGTATGGGCATAGCTCATCATATCGAATCGAGAATCCCTTTCATGGATTATCGCGTTGTTGATTTTGGCTTCAACTTACCTTGTTGCATGAAGACCACCAAGAAAAAGACTAGGGCCTTTCAGAAAAATTCTGCCTTGCGATTGCTACCGAGTGAAATTATTGACAGACCAAAGGGCATGTTCACTGTTCCCATTACAGAATGGGAAGAAGGTTCATTATTTTCCATGGCAGAATCCATTATACAAAAAAGCACAAGGGAGATTTTGGGGTCACCTAACGTGGAAAATCTGCTAAGCGCACATCGAAAAAACCCCAAGGAAACATTACGGGCTGTGCGTGCCTTGATTGCCTTTCAAATCTGGCACGCGCAACATTTTGAACCAGGAGAGTTGGATCGTATTCGTACATATTTCAACGCGCGAGCGAATGATTGTACCTGAAATTTTTCAAAAGATTGCTTGATGTATGTTTCGCCCTGCCGGCTGTTATTATTCTAGCTCCCCTTTTTTTGCTCATCGCAATCGTCATAAAAATAACATCGCGGGGCACTACCCTCTACAAACAGACGAGGGTTGGGAAAAATTGCCACCCTTTTTTGCTGTACAAATTCAGAACCATGAAACCATTTTCAGATCAGGAAGGGATAAGCACACAAAGAAATGATCCTCGTATTACCGGCGTCGGACGTTTTTTGCGACTGATGTCCATAGATGAACTTCCACAATTTGCAAACATCATCAAAGGGGATATGAGTTTTATCGGCCCACGGCCTGCGACACTCATTCAGGCCCCAACTTACTCTGAAGAAGATTGGGTCAAACGCCACCATGTCCGTCCAGGCATCACAGGACTTGCCCAAGTCAACGGCCGGTCAAAATCGGACTTTGATCGTCGGCTCATGTATGATTTGCAGTATGTTGATTCCGTTTCGTTCAAGATGGATATGATCATTCTCTTTAAAACCGTCTTCGTTGTCTTTAATCCACGTAATGCCAATTAATCGCACAGCCAGAACTCACAAACTGACCCCCTGCCCACGCACTCCACGATCCCCTGAAACAGTCGGCGCCAGCCTTGTCTTGTATTTGGTCAACATCCATTTAATCATTCGGCAAACCACGACTCAACACAAAAAGCGTGAATGAACCCATGATGTATCCGACAGATATACCCAAAGCCAGCGCGAAGGCAACAGGAACATGATACACCAGAACAGCCAACACCGCTCCCGCCAGCACCACATACTGGATTCCCCTGCCAAACAGGACAAAAGGTCTCATCCGATTTCGCGCCATAAAAAACGATTTTAATGTCACAAAAGGGCTGAACGCCAGAACCATCCCTGCCATCGCCTGCAATAAAGGAACAACCGGCTCCCATTGCATCCCAAATAGCATGGGGATGACGGGATTCGCCCACAACAAAATCGCCACGACAATCATCCCTAACGGAATCAATTGAAAGGCAATCGCCTGCGCCAGACTGCGAGTGCGACGGTCCTGGGCCACGCGATGGCTGAAATAGTTGTACGCCATTCTTTCCGTCGCCGGCGCCATCAGGTTGTGCGGGATACCGGCCAATCGTCGCGCTTGAAAAAAATATCCCGCGGCCTTTTCACCGGCCATCCAGCCCACCATCAACATGACCAATCGTTCAAAAAACTCTTCCAACCATCCATCCAGCCAAAACCCGCGAAACTTGCGATACAGCGCTTTCCAGTCATGCAATGACAACCAGCGCGGGCGATATTTGGGAATACCTCCAGCGAAGCAAAGACCGGAAAATACGCCAACGGCATTGATGAATCCCCGCACATACAGCACCGAGGCCCCCATCCCCAATGCCGCGCCGGTCGCGGCAAACACTTGAGCAACCCAGTGCGCGCCGGATTCTATCAGAACAAGATTTTTGTAATGAAAGTTGCGTTCATAATACGCTGATTCAGCCAAAACCCAATGTGAGGCCATGGTGCTCAACAAAAGCATACCGGCCCACCGATCCCACAATCCGATCAGCCAGAGCAGGCACAAGGATACGATCCCCAACGCAACCAGTTCAAAAACCAACGCGCCAAAGAGAATGTCTTTCCGACCTGACTCAAGTTCCTGGGAAGATTCACGGATAATAATATGATTGATCCGGAGATTCACGGTGCCGGAGACCAGCCCGATTGCCGCATGGATCAAGGCAAAACGGCCGAATTCTTCCGGCAGCAAATACCATACCAGCACCAGATTCGAAAAAAATGCGACGACGGCTCGCCCGGCTCCGCCCCCCAACATCCACAAACAATTTGAAACGATGGCGTTGGCTGATATGTTTTTATCGCTCAAGATTGCCTAAGTGAGTTATTTCGAATCAATGTCTGTCCGCGCTCATCCACGTATTGACGACACACCGTAAAACGCGACGCAGCGGGGCGCAACGATAAACCGATTGACGTTTTGATGCAAATGGAGGGAGGGGTCCACCACCTATGGCGCTCCGGTTGGTGTTCGGCAGGGTATTGCAGTAGCGATTGCGAGACGAGAGCACAGTGCGAGGGGAGGCAGACATGGCAGACTCTCCTCTCTGTGTCATGCCCGACCCCCGACTACTACTTTCGGGGGCATGCATTTTTAATCGGGCATCCAATCCTTCAGTCGTCTTTTCCTTCTGTTCGGACGAGGAAACAGAAGGACTGGGTGCCCGCCTACTTCTATCCACCACCACTCCCAACCTCATTCGCCATGCCGTCATTCCAAGCGCGTCGGCGCTCACGGACACAGCGCGCCGACCGGGATGACGGCGACGCCGTCTTTGCGTTGATAACCGTAGCCGGTGCTGACAATCACGCCGATGGCGCCTGGCGCGCCGCGTTTTTTGAGATTGACTCGCTCGCGGAATTTCAACAACGTTGCCGCGGCTTCGTCCACTTGGTCGGCGCCCAACTTCACTTCCAACGCACACCACGCGCCACTTCGGTCTTCGACAACGGCATCCACTTCCAGACCGGTGTTGTCGCGGTAGTGATAGACCTGCGCATCGGCGGCGTCGGCATACACCGACAAGTCGCGGAACACCAGCGACTCGAACAACAAACCGAGCAGGTTTAAATCCCCGACCAGTCGATCCGGCGTGGCGCCAAGCGCGGCAACCGCCAGCGACGGATCGGCAAAGTGCCGCTTTGCTGATTTGCGCAGAACAGATCGAGAGCGCAGGTGCGTGAACCATGCGGGTTGTTCTTCGACGATCATCAACCGACACAACGCCGACAGACAATCGCGCACGGTGTCATCGCTCAATGCGCCGTTGGTGCCGCTCGCATCAGCGGCAATGGTGCGTACGGTGACAGGCATCGCCACATTGCGTGCAAGCGAGCGCAGGATGCGGGCGACCATGGACGGGTCACGCCGCACGCCGTCCACGCGCGCAATGTCGCTGCGTTGAATCTCGTGCAGGTAATCGCGTTGCGCATTCAATGCAGCCTTGAGCGGCAACTTATAATGCGCGGGCCAGCCGCCGATGCACAGGCGCTCGACCATCTCGCCGAAATCAAGGCCCGAGTCGGCGCAGTTGGCAAACCGCCCGGCCAGTAGCGCACGCAACGACACCTTGGCCGAGGAGTGGCCGCTTTCGAACAAACTCATTGTGCGCAGACGCAGGCGGGAGATTCGGCCGGCACCGGTGTGGCGCGTGATGTCGTCCACCGGCACTGCCGAGCCGGTCAGGATGAATTGCCCCGGCCGGCCACGCGCATCCACCGCGCGCCGCAGGTGATTCCAGATGGCCGGCTCCACCTGCCATTCATCAATCAACCGAGGCGTCTTCCCCTCAAGCACCAGCGCCGGGTCCAGCGCCACGGCGCGACGCGCGTTGGCATCCACATCCAGCAACACCTCGCTGCGGGCGACCCGTCGGGCCAGTGTGGTCTTGCCACAGGCCTTCGGGCCTTCGACCACCAGGACGCGGGATGATGCCAGTCGTTTGGTGAGGATGGTTTGTGCTATACGTCGTTGATACATAAGCGTTTTTTGTCTCTACCATGGAAATTATTTGCATTATAATATGGACATTGTAACGATTTCAATAGTGAATTTGTAACGTTTTTAGTAGTGAAATTGTAACCGTTTTAGTAGTGACATTGTAACGTTCGCAAGCGGGGCCACGCAGAATTTTTCGTCGCAGGCAAGGCGGACGGCGCAGGGAGCGAGGGAGGCGTGCTTCCGGCACGTTGACCGAGCGCCCAGGCCGCCCAACGCAACATGCGGCGAAAAATACAAGCAGCCCCTACAACCCATGCGCCATAAGATCATGCAGATGAATCATCCCGACCACCTGTTGCCGGCGATTCAGCACCGGCAACACCGAAATCGGCTTTGCGCGCTTTTCCATTTTTTCCAGGGCCATGTACGCGTTGGCGTCTTCAAACACACATTCCGGATCGGCGTTCATGATCTCGGTCATTGTCAACGCAAACAGATCTTTCCCCGACTCCAACACCCGGCGAATATCATAATCCGTCACCAGCCCCAGCAACCGTTGCGCCTCGTCAATCACGGCCACGGCGCCCGCCCGTTGCCGGGTCATTTCGGTCAGCATCAGCCGCACGTCGCCTGACACGGGCACCACCGGGTTGGCCTCGCCCGACCGCATGATGTCGCCGACCGTCAGCAACAACCGCCGCCCCAACTGTCCTCCGGGATGATTGCCGGCAAAATCCTCCGCCTGAAAACCGCGCAATTTCATCAGCGCCATCGCCAGAGCGTCGCCGACCACCAACGCCGCCGTCGTGCTGCACGTCGGTGCGATATTCAGCGGACAGGCTTCTTCCTCCACGGGCGCGTACAAGAGCACGTCGGCGTACCGGGCCATGCTGGATTTCCGCCGTGCGGTAATGGCGATGACTTTCGCGCCGGTCTTTCGTGCCACCTGCAACACCGCCACCACGTCGTCACTCTCGCCCGATTTGCCGACGGCCAGCACCACGTCGTCTTTCCCGATAATCCCCACGTCGCCGTGCATCCCGTCCGCGCTGTGTAGAAACACGGCCGGCGTGCCGGTGGACACCATCGTGGCCGCGATTTTCTGCGCGACGATGCCCGACTTGCCCGCGCCCGTGACCACCACCTTCCCCCGGCAGGCCAGCAACCCTCGCACGGCGTCGTCATACGCCGCCCCCACGTGCCGCGTGAGCGCGTGAATCGCCCCCGCCTCCAGATCGATTACGCGCCGAATTTCAGCCGGGATGTCCATGATCACCGCGCAATGTACGTCATTCCCGCCCTCCGTTCAAGCCATGGGCGGCGTCGCGGGAATCCGGGTTTCCCCCCTCCGTCATTCCCACTTTCCCCCTCCGTCATTCCCGACATTAGTAATCGGGAATCCATCCTTCTGTCGCCCATCCTTCCGTTGCCCTTCCTCCCGTGTCCCCATCCCCCGACAGGACAAAGAAACAACAAGATGGATTCCCGCCTGCCAATTGCGGGAATGACAGAAGGAGAACGACGCGGAATGACAGCAAGAGTGGCGCCCGCGCCATTGTACCTTCCTTCCGTCATTCCCGACATTGGTAATCGGGAATCCATCCCCCCTCCGTCATTCCCGACGTTAGTAATCGGGAATCCATCCTTCCGTTGCCCATCCTTCTGTTGCCCATCCTTCCATTGTCCTTCCTCCCGTCCCCATCCCCCCAACAGGACAAAGAAAAAACAAGATGGATTCCCGCCTGCCAATTGCGGGAATGACAGAAGGAGAACGACACGGAATGACAGCAAGAGTGGCGCCCGCGCCATTCAATGCCGCATGGGGCGAAAAATACAAGCGCCCCGTTACGGCGCAGGTTGTCCGCCCGGCAGCGAAGCCCGGTGCGACGCGAACACCGCATGAATGTCTCTCCCCTGCCCGCGCAGATGTTCCCGCGTCTTGAGGAACATCCGTTCCACCAACTCCCAGTCCGCCGCCGTGACATTGTAGTTGCGAACGACGTCCGCCCAACGCAACTCCTCCCTCGGCGACCGCCGGGCGGCATACTCCACCAGAGATTCCAGAGTCTCCGACGTCCAGCCCGTCGAGCGAAACGCCCCGGTCAGCGCCGCCGCCCGCCGCGTCCCGAATTTCGCGGACAGCGCGGAGGTCAGCACGTCCCGCGCGCCGGGGTCGGCGCCGTTGAGCAACGCGGATTGAGACTGGATCAGGGCATGGATGAGTTGATCAACTTCTGGACCGGATTCCGGCGGCAGGACGCCCGCCTCATGCGCCACGGCCAGCAACGCCATCACCGAGCCGATATGCGCCGGCGGCGCCCGACCGGACGTGGTCGACCGGGACGGCGCGGGCGGAATAAAAATCTCGTTGAGCGCGCTGTACGATCCTCCCGGCCGCGGCCCGCCGCTCAACACATACACCCGCCCATCCACCGCGACGGCGCCCAGGCCATGCCGCGCCGTCGGCATCGGCGCCATCGCCTGCCAGCGATTCAACCGGGGACTGTATCGTTCATTGTGAGGAAACGTGCCATCGCCGGACTCGCCTCCAAAGACGTAAATCCACTCGTCAACCGCGTCGGCGGCGATGCCGCTCCTCGGCGTCGGCATGTCGGCCTTTGCCGCCCATTGATCCCGGTCCGCGTCGAACACTTCCACCACGGAGAGGTTGTTCCGATAGTCGAGTCGCACGCGCCCGCCAATCGCATAGAGCGCGTCATCCAGAACAACCACGGCCAGGTGATCGCGCGGCGTCGGCAACGGCGCCGCCGAGGCCCATTGATCGCGGGCCGGATCAAACACTTCGACGGCGGCGGAATTGTCCCGTCCGTCATAGCCGCCGACGGCAAACACTTTTCCCCGCAACGTCGTCACGGCCAGACCGCCGCGCGCGGTGGGGAGCGGCGCCCGCTCTTCCCATGCGCCGCGCTCCGCATCGAACCGCCACACGCGGTCGGAGGGCCGCCACGTCGTGTCATCCGATTGCACAAACCCGCCGATGACGAACAAGGCGCCGTCAACCGCCACGGCCCCGGCATGATGCAGCCCGACGGGCAGGTCCGGCTTTGCGGCCCATTGATTCGTCGCCGGATGATAGGCTTCCACCCTGGCGCTCACGGATGCCTGCCAGAACGTCCACACGCTCCGAGGCTCAAACCCTCCCACGACGTAAATCCATCCATCCATCTCGGCCGCGGCCACCTCGGTTCTCGCCGTCGGCGCGGGCGCGCCGGTCATCCAATGCCCCGCGTCGCCCGCATCACTCTCGCCCACGAGCGCAAACAACGCCAACACGACGACCGCCCCAACCACCGACAACCGTTCGCCGGAAGATGCCGCCGCCATCCCTGATGTCATCCCCATCCCCCTCTTTCCGTCATTCCCCACCCGTCATCCCCCTTCTTTCCGTCATTCCCGACATCTTTAATCGGGAATCCATCCCCCCTCCGTCATTCCCGACATCTTTATCCCCCCTCCGTCATTCCCGACGTTTTTAATCGGGAATCCATCCTTCCGTTGTCTTTCCCTCCCATCCCCATCTCCAGCAGGACAAAGAAAAAGCAAGATGGATTCCCGCCTACAAATTGCGGGAATGACGGAGGACGAAGGACGGAGGAAAAATGACGAAGAAGGAATGGCGAAGAAGAAATAGCGCAAAATGACAGGTTCTCCGGCTCATTCATCAACGCGCGTTTGAAAACCCGCATTCCCGTCATTATAATCACACGCGACGCTCTCCCGTAACCCCGGACACCCCCATCGCGAGGCGACCGTGCTCGCAAAAGTCTTCAGCGCCGGACTCCTCGGATTAGACGCCCATCTGATCGAGGTGGAAGTCGACATCGGCGGCGGCCTCCCCCAGTTTTCCATTGTCGGCCTGCCCGACGCAACGGTGCGGGAAAGCCGGGACCGCATCCGCGCGGCCCTCAAAAACACCGGCTTTGCCCTGCCGCCGAAAAAAATCACCATCAACCTGGCCCCCGCCGGCCTGAAAAAAGAAGGGGCGGGCCTTGAACTAAGCATGGCCGTCGGCATTCTGGTCGCCGAGGGCCTCATTGCCCAGGACGCCGCCCGGCAATACGTCCTGGTGGGCGAACTGTCGCTGGACGGGCGCATCAAGCCCGTCCGGGGCAGTTTGTCCATCGGCATGTTGTGTCAACATCGGCGCCCCCTCATTCTTCCCATGGAAAACGCGCGCGAAGCGACGGTGGTCGACCACGTTGACGTCTACGGCATGCGCACGCTCACCGAAGTGGTGGAGATCTTAAACGGCAAGCAACCCCTGACGCCCGTGGCCGCGGACCGCCAACCGTCGACCGCAACCGTCCCCCGAATCGAAGACGACTTCGCGGACGTGCGCGGACAACAGCAGGCCAAACACGCGCTGGAGGTGGCCGCGGCCGGCGGACACAACGTCCTGCTGATCGGCCCGCCGGGGTCCGGGAAAACCATGCTGGCCCAGCGTCTGCCCGGCATCCTGCCCCAACTGCGCCCGCAGGAGGCGCTGAACACCACGCGCGTGCACAGCGTGGCCGGCACCCTGCCCGCCGACCAGCCGCTCATCACCGCCAGGCCCTTTCGCGCCCCGCATCACAACATCTCGGAAGCGGGCCTGATCGGCGGCGGCACCATTCCCAGACCGGGCGAAGTCTCCCTGGCGCATAACGGCGTGCTGTTTCTGGACGAGGTGCTGGAATTCAAGCGATCCGTACTGGACGGGCTGCGACAGCCGCTGGAAGACGGCACCGTGACCATCACGCGCGCCAACGCCACCATGCAATATCCGGCGCGATTTATGCTGGTCGTCGCCATGAACCCCTGCCCGTGCGGCTACTACGGCGACCGCACACGGGAATGTCTTTGCACGCCCCATCAAATCCGGCGGTACCGGGGGCGGCTGTCGGGACCGCTCCGCGACCGGCTGGATATTCACATGGAGGTGCCGGCGGTGCCCGTGTCGGACCTCGGACGCGACGACCCGTCGGCGGAACGCTCCGACGCCGTTCGGAAGCGCGTGGCGGACGCCCGCCACATCCAGGCGCACCGCCATCAGGCCGACAACGTGCTGACCAACGCCCAACTCAAACCCAGGCATCTGAAAAAATATTGCCAAATCGACCCGGACGGCAAACTCCTGCTGGAACAGGCCGTGACGCACTTGGGGCTGTCCGCGCGGGCCTACGGGCGCATCCTCCGCGTTGCGCGCACCATCGCGGATTTGGCAGACTCCACGGCGATTACATCCAAACATCTCTCCGAGGCCATCCAGTATCGGAACATGGACCGGACAACCCTTCTCTAGCAAGGAGCACACATGCAGACAGCACGAATGTTTCTCTGGTGGTTCATGCTTGGCTCCCTGACGGCGTTTGCGGCGTTGCTGATTCAGGGGGACATTCGGGACATCCTGCTCGCGGACAATCCCATGTGGGACATCAGCAAGACCGCGGTACTGACCCCCATTCTCGGCGGCGGGTTGCTGGGCGGCTGCATCGCGCTGATTCTCAACCGCATTCGACAAACCTGACCCGCACGCGCACCGGCCATGGATATTCAAATCGGCCCGCATCTGTACCGCAACAGCAACGGCATCATCGACATCGAAGGCGTCCCGCAACTCGAATGCGCGCCGCGCCCGTCGGGCGGGTTTCCCAACGTCAATTTCGCCCTGTTTGACGCGGCGGGGAAAATGCCGGCGAAACTCACGAACAACACGCTGGCGATCAACGAAGGACGGGCCTACACGGTCGAGAGGAACGCGTCGAGTCTGGTGATGCGGCACCACGAAAGCGGGAAAGACGTCCTGCGCATGGCCCTCGAACAGGACGGCCGGCTCGTCATTTCACACGGCGAATTTCACACACTGAAAGCCCACCTGCTGACCATCACCCCGTCGGAATGGACCCTCGAAAAAACCACAGGGCAACAGGGCGAAACCGACCTCAAGGGCCAGCCGGTGTCGCTGGGCTGACGTGGCCGCTTGTATTTTTCGCCCTCCCTTCCGTCATTCCCACCTTCCTCCCCCTCCGTCATTCCCGACGTTCGTAATCGGGAATCCATCCTTCTGTTTCCTTCTTGTCTGTGATGCGGAAGGAAAGAACAACAAAAAAGATGGATTCCCGACTAAAGACGTCGGGAATGACGGAAAAAGAAAATCTTCCCCGACGTGAATGGTGACGCGGAATGACGGAAGGGAAACCGCGCGTAAAAAAATGCGTGCGCCTCACATCCCCAGCACCGTCCCGATGCGGCGCGCCGCCAGGTCAACGTCCGCGCTCGACACGTCCAGGTGCGTGACCGCGCGGAACCGATGTTCGCCCACGGCGTTCAGCAGCACCCCGGCGTCTTTCATCGCGCGCGCAAGGTCCCCGGTCGAACGGTCGCTGCGCACCACCTCAAACAAAACGATATTGGTCTCGACGCGGTCGGGGTCCACATAGACCGTGGGAATCTGCTGCAACTGCAAGGCAAACTGTTTGGCGTTGTCGTGGTCGTCACGCAGCCGCTCGACGTGGCGCTCCAGAGCATACAGGCCGGCGGCGGCAAGGATGCCGGCCTGCCTCATGCCGCCGCCGAACATCTTCCGCAACCGCCGCAGAGCGGCAATCCGTTCGCGCGTGGACACAATCATCGACCCGACCGGCGCGCCCAGCCCCTTCGACAGGCAGAACGACACGGTATCGAACGGCGCCGCAAACGCCGCCGCCGGCACGCCGGTCGCCACCGCCGCGTTGAAAATTCTCGCGCCGTCCAGATGCGACGCCAGCCCGCGGGCCGCCGCCAACCCGGCCAGTTCCCGCATCGCGGACAACGGATACACCGAGCCGCCGCCGACGTTGTGCGTCTGCTCCAGACACAACAACGTCGTCGGGGGATGATGCACGTCGAGGGGCCGAATGGCCGCCGCCACACGCTCCGCCGACAGCAGCCCCCGCTCCCCTTCCACGCAGCACACCTGCACTTGCGACAGCGCGGAGGCCGACCCGCCTTCATAACGAATCACATGCGCGGTCTGTTCCGCGATAATTTCGTCGCCCGGCCGCGTGTGAAGACGAATGCACAGTTGATTCGCCATCACGCCGGTGGGCACCAACAGGGCCGCTTCCTTCTTCAGGATGCGCGCGGCCATGGCTTCCAGGGCATTGACCGTGGGGTCTTCGCCGTAGACATCGTCCCCGACCTCGGCTTGCGCCATGGCCGTTCTCATGCCCGGCGTCGGTTTGGTAACGGTGTCGCTTCGCAAATCAATCATGGTGTTATCTCCGCTTGTATTTTTCGCCCCATGCGGCGTTGGACGGTTCGCGTGTTCGGTCGACGTGCAGGAAGCACGCCTTCCTCACCCGCTTCACCGCCCGCCTTGCCTGGAACGAAAAATCCGGCGCGGCAATCCCCCGTCCGTCTCTCCTTCCGTCATTCCCGACCCCCGAATGGGAACGTCGGGGGCAGGCGTTAGTCATCGGGAATCCATCCTTTCTTTTTTCTTTGTCCTAAACCAAGGAGAGGAATGGAAGAACAACAGAAGGATGGACCTTCGGAGCATTTGCCGTTGGCAAATACTTCCCGACTAAAGATGCCTGCCCCCGACGTTTTCATTCGGGGGTCGGGAATGACAGAATGACAGAGAATGACGGAAAGAGTGTCCCCCCTCCGTCATGCCGGCGAAGGCCGGTATCCAGTCCGTCAGTGTCTTCTCCGTCAGTGTCTTCTCCGTCATTCACCGTCCCGAACCGCCACCGTCAGCCCGGTGTCCGACAACGCCGACTGAATCTCCCGCGCGGACACCGGCCCCGCGCGCAGAATCACCGGCGCGTCCACCACGCTCAACAACGTGGAAGGCTGCCCTCCCGGCGCCGGCCCCGTATCCAGAATCACATCCACGTCGTCGCCCAGCGAGGCCCGGACCTCCTCGGCCGTCAGACAGGGCGCGGCGCCGGAGCGATTGGCGCTCGTCCCCGTCAACGGCCCCGTGTGCCGCAACAGGGCACGCAGGAACGAGGGCGCGGGTTGTCGAACTCCGATGCCCGTTGCCGCTGCCGTCCCCGCCGCTGCCGCATCCGCCGCTGTCGGTACCATCGTCATCCCCGCCGCCGCTTCTGTCGTCGCCGCCCCCGTCCCCGCCGTCGTCCCCGCCGCTCCCGCCGTCAGCACGGGAGACACCGTCGGCTGCGCGGGGAAAATCACCGTCAACGGCCCCGGCCAGCAAGTGTTCAGCACCGCCTCCGCCCACGGCGGGACGACGCGCACCAGGGGGGCCAGTTGCTCCCGGTCGGCAATCAGCGCAAGCAGCGGTTTTCCGACAGGCCGCCGTTTGATCCTGACCACGCGCTCCAGCGCCGATTCGACAGACACCGACGCGGCCAGCGCGTACGCGCTTTCCGTCCCCACCGCCAGCACCCCGCCGCGACGCACGCAATCCGCAATCGGGCGCCAGAAAGACGCAGAGGGCCGGGGGGGAACGTGCAGGATGCTGGCCACGACGAACGATGGTTGTCCCGCGGGATGGTTACGTCAAGACTCGAGCGGCAATATCCGGCCGGCAGTATCGCCCTTCAAATTCGATGCGTCCGGCCGCGTCATACGCGCGGGCGCGCGCCGCGTTGAACGACGCCGCCCAGGCGGTCACGCCCAGCACCCGGCCGCCGTCCGTCACCGTCGCGCCGTCCCTGCGGGCCGTGCCGGCGTGAAACACGGCGACGTCATCCTGTGCCGCGTCCGGCAGTCCGGTGATCGGAAATCCTTTGTGATACGAGTCGGGATACCCGCCGGACGACAGCACCACGCAAACGGCAACCCGGTCGGCCCATTCGAGTGTCACCTGATCCAACCGATGCTCCGCCGCGGCCTGCAAGACGTCGGCGAGATCCGTCTTCAACAACGGCAACACCGCCTGGGTTTCCGGGTCGCCGAACCGCGCGTTGAACTCCAGCACACGGGGACGCCCGTCCGTCACCATGATCCCCGCGTACAGTATTCCGCAAAACGGACTGCCCGCGCGCGACAGGCCCTCGATGGCGGGAGCCAGTACGTCGCGCACCATCTCGTCGAGCAGGGCCGGCGTGCATAACGGCGCCGGCGCATACGCCCCCATGCCGCCGGTGTTGGGGCCGGTCTCGCCTTCCCCGATGCGTTTATGATCCTGCGCGGCCGCCATGGGCAACACAGTGCTGCCGTCGGTGAACGCCATCACGGTCAGTTCGTCGCCGCGCAGATGTTCTTCGATGACCACCCGCGCGCCGGCGTCGCCGAAAGCGCGGCGCTCCAGCATGTTGACCACGGCGTCACGCGCCTCCCGCGCCGTCCCGGCCACCACCACGCCCTTGCCCTGCGCCAGCCCGTCGGCCTTGATCACGATGGGAAACGCGCAACGTTCCAGATGCGCCAGCGCATCGTCCACGCGATCAAAGATGCGGGCGTCGGCCGTGGGAATCCGTTGACGCAGCATCAGGTCTTTGGCGAAAGATTTGCTGGATTCAATCCGCGCGGCCTGTTGCGTCGGGCCGAACACGGCCAGTTTGCGTTGCCGAAACCGGTCCGCAAGGCCCAGCGCCAGCGGCGCCTCCGGCCCCACCACCGTGAGATCAACGGCGTTCTCTTCGGCGAACCGTTGCAGGCCGGCAATGTCCGTGACCGCAATCGGCACGCACGTCGCCAGTTCCCCAATCCCCGCGTTCCCCGGCGCGCACCAGAGTTTCGTCACACGCGGACTCTGCGCCAGTTTCCACACCAGCGCATGTTCCCGCCCACCGCCGCCGACGACGAGGATGTTCATGGCACCGCTCTTTCTGTCATTCCCTCCGTCATTCCCTCCGTCATTCCTTCCGTCATTCCCGACATTTTTAATCGGGAATCCATCCTTCTTTTGTCCTTTTCTTCCATCCCCTCCCCGGCAGAACAAAGAAAAACCAAGATGGATTCCCGCTTACTAATTGCGGGAATGACAGAGGGGCGGGAATGGCGGAGCGGGCATTCGCGGATAATGACGACTTCATCCCCAATCCGTCATTCCCGACATTTTTAATCGGGAATCCATCCTTCTGTTGTACTTTCCTTCCGTCCCCTCACGCCTCAATGCCGGAAATGCCGCATCCCCGTCATGATCATCGCCAGGTTCTGTTCGTCCGCGGCTTTGACGACTTCGTTGTCGCGGATGCTGCCGCCGGGTTGAATCACGGCGGTCACGCCGGCTTTGGCGGCGGCGTCCAGGCCGTCGCGGAAGGGAAAAAAGGCATCCGACGCCATGACGCAGCCTTTGATGGGCAGTTTGGCTTTCATCACGGCCAGCGCGACGGAATCCACGCGGCTCATCTGTCCGGCGCCGATGCCGACGGTGCGGCCGGCGTTGGCAAATACAATGGCGTTGGACTTCACGTGCTTGCACACCTTCCAGGCAAAGGCGCAGGCGAGGTATTCCGCCTCCGAAGGTTTCCGTTTGGTCGGCACCGGCAACGTGGTCAGATCCGGAAGGACGCCGAGGTCCCGATCCTGCACGATCAGACCGCCGACCAGTTTTTTCAAATCACGGCCCTCGCGGCGGGGGTCGGTCAGCGCGCCCACCGTCAACAATCGCAGGTCCTTTTTCCGTTTCAACTCGGCCAGCGCGTCGTCGGCAAACTCCGGGGCAATGAAGACTTCGACAAACGTCGACGTCACTTCCCGCGCCATGGCCAGATCCACGGGCCGGTTGCAGGCAATCACGCCGCCGAAGGCGGACACCGGGTCGGCTTCTCTGGCCTTCACGTAGGCGTCAACGGGCGCGGCGCCGAGGGCCGCCCCGCACGGATTATTGTGTTTGATGATGACCACCGCCGTCTCCGCAAACTCTTTCGCCAGTTCCAGGGCCGCGTTGGCATCCAGATAATTGTTGTACGACATGGCCTTGCCGTGCAGTTGACGGCCGCGCGAAATCGAAGGCTCCGTCCCGCCGATCTCCCGGTAGAACGCCCCCTCCTGATGCGGGTTTTCGCCGTATCGCAAAATTTCCACACGTTCATAGTCCAGCGACAACTTTGACGGGAAGGTCCCGGCCGTGTCGCCGCCGCCATCACCGCCGTCGCCATCACCGCCGCCGTTGCCACCGCCATCGTGGCGCCGGCTCACATACTCCGCGATCAGGCCGTCGTACCGCGCGGTGTGCTGAAACACTTTCGCGGCCAGTTCGCGCCGCAGCGACTCCGGCACCGACCCGGATTGCATCGCGTCCAACACGCGGCGATAGTCGCCGGGGTCCACCACCGCGATCACGTCCCGGTGATTCTTGGCGGCCGCCCGCAGCATGGCGGGGCCGCCGATATCGATGTGCTCAACGGCGTTCTCAAACGTGCACGCGGGGTCGGCAACGGCCGCGGCAAACGGGTAAAGGTTAACGACCAGCAGGTCGATGGGCGCGATGTCGTGCTCCCGCATCTGCCGCACGTCCTCCGGCCGGTCCCGGCGCCCCAGCAGCCCGCCGTGAATTTTGGGATGCAGGGTTTTGACCCGCCCGCCCAGAATCTCCGGCGACCCGGTATGCCCCGCGACGTCCGTCACCGTCAGCCCGGCGTCGCGCAGAGCGCCGGCCGTGCCTCCCGTTGAGAGAATGGTCGCCCCAAGGCCGGCCAGTCCTTTCGCAAACTCCGCAACCCCCGTCTTGTCGGACACACTGATCAACGCATGGTTCCATCGGCCCATTGTGCAACCCTCGGTGAGACGTTCGATCGTGGATGAAAAAAACGGAAGCGAAGTGTATCAAACGCGCAAGTCGCCCGGCAACGCAATCACCCTCTCCATCATTCCCGACGTTTTCAATCAGGGACGGAAGAAGACAAAGGCCGTCATCCCCTCTTTCCCTCTTTCCCTCTTTCCGTCTTTCTGTCATTCCCTCTTTCCTTCTTTCCGTCATTCCCGACGTTTTTAATCGGGAATCCATCCTTCTTTTTCTTATCCTTTTTCTTTTTCTTCCCCCCGCCAGAGGAATGAAATAAAAGGACAACAGAAAGATGGACCTTCGGAGCATTTGCCGTTGGCAAATACTTCCCGAATGAGAATGTCGGGAATGACGGAAGGCGTCCGCGGCAGGGTGCGACAGCAACATGCGGATTCCCGAATGAGGACGTCGGGAATGACGGAAGGAAAGCGGCGGCGCGACGGACCAGGAAAGGCGGGAATCCTCATCCGGCCCTTCCGTCCCGTGCGCGCCACGCCTGATTTTGTTATGATGCGCCGCCGCGCCCGCGCAACGTCATCGTGGCGAACGCAACGCCGGCACACCTCATGCGTACGCCAGCCCCACAGACCACACCCCCCTCACCGGCCTGGACTCTGGACCTCGGCGCCCGCGTCGTCGCGCCTTCGACCGTGCATTTCAAAGTCTGGGCGCCGCGCGCCGAGGCCGTGAGCGTCGCCGTTGACACCGCCCCGCCCCGCCCCCTGTCGCCGACGCCGCAGGGCTATTGGGAAGGCGCCGTGCCGGACGTGGCCACTCACGCCCGTTACGCCTATGTGCTGAATCACACCCTCGAACGCCCGGACCCGGCCTCGCGGTTCCAGCCCGACGGCGTGCACGGGCGTTCCATGGTGATGGATCCGTCCGCGTTTCCCTGGACCGACCGGACATGGCGGGGCCTGCCGCTCGAGCGGCTGATTATCTATGAACTGCACGTGGGCACGTTCACGCCGGAAGGCACGTTCGACGCGGTCATCGCCAAACTGCCCTGGCTGCGCGACGTCGGCGTCACGGCGGTGGAAGTGATGCCCGTGGCGCAATGCCCCGGCGCGCGCAACTGGGGCTATGACGGCGCCTATCTCTTCGCCCCGCACGCCGCCTACGGCGGCCCCGACGGCCTGAAGCGTCTGGTGGACGCCTGCCACGCGCACGGCCTCGCCGTCATCCTGGACGTCGTCTACAACCATCTTGGACCGGAGGGCAATTACCTGGGCGACTACGGCCCCTACTTCACGTCCCGCTATCCGACTCCCTGGGGGCAGGCCATGAATTACGACGGCCCGGACAGCGATCCGGTGCGGCATTTCATCATCGGCAACGCGCTCTACTGGGTCACGGAGTTTCATATCGACGCGCTTCGACTCGATGCCATCCACGGCATCTTCGATTTCAGCGCGACGCATATTCTGCGGGAACTGGCGGACGCGGTGCGCCGGCAGGCCGGCCGACTCGGACGCGCAATCCACGTCATCGCGGAAAGCGATCTGAACGACGCGCGCACGATCACCCCCGTCACGCAGGGCGGCCACGGGCTGGCAAGCCAGTGGAGCGACGACTTTCATCACGCCCTCCACGCCGTCCTGACGGGGGAACGGAACGGATACTACCGGGACTTCGGCGGCCTCGATCATCTGGCCACGGCGATCACGGAGCGGTTTGTGTATGCGGGCCGGTATTCGGCCCACCGGCAACGCCGTCACGGCAACTCCGCCAGGGAGGCGGCCCCCGCGCAATTTGTCGTGTTCGCGCAAAATCACGATCAGATCGGCAACCGAGCGCAGGGCGAGCGTCTCTCCGTGCTGGCGCCCTTCGAAGCGCTCAAACTGGCCGCGGCGGCTGTCCTCCTGTCCCCCAACCTCCCGCTCCTGTTTATGGGAGAAGAATACGGCGAGACGGCCCCCTTTCTGTATTTCATCGACCACGGGGACCCCGATTTGGTCGACGCCGTGCGGCGGGGCCGCAGCGAGGAGTTTGCCGCCTTCGGCAAACATGACGCGCCGGACCCGCAGGCGCCCTCCACCCATGCCCGTTCCCGCCTGCAATGGAAATGGGACGGCCCGCCGACGCCGGCGCGGAAATTTTTACCGCCGTGGTACCGCGGTCTGATTCAATGCCGCACCTCGGTGCCGGCCCTGGGCACGGGACAGCCGGCGGACGGCCTCGACGTTCGAGCCGACCTCGACGCCCGCGTGCTCACCATTCATCGAACGAGCCGGTCGGGACCGGCGGCGTGCGTCATCCTCAATTTCAACGGGACGGCGACGGCCCTGCCGCTGTCTCACCCGGAAGGAAGATGGACGTTGCGACTTGATTCGGACTCGCCGGCGTTCGGCGGAACACACCAGTACCCCGCGCCCTCGCGTCTGGCGTTGCCGCAGGTCACGGAGCCGCTCCGACTCCCGCCCTACGCCGTGTGGGTCTATATCGATGACTCCGGGTAAACGTGCCCTCTTTTTGTCATTCCCGACTTCTCCTTCCGTCATTCCTCTTTCCGTCATTCCCGACATTAGTAGTCGGGAATCCATCCTTCTGTTTCCTTTCCTGTCTGTGATGTGGCAGGAAAAGACAACTGAAAGATGGATTCCCGACTAAAGATGTCGGGAATGACGGAGGGGGTTGGACATTGACCTCTTTCGGATGGATTCCGGGGACGGGTAACGGCACGCCGTCGCGCATCCGCGCCAACGCCGTCACGACGGCGCGGCGCAATCCCCCGCGCCATGGGTTTGACGGGATGTTCGACGTTCACGGAGTATACGCGGAATGGAGGCGGCAACGACTCCGCCGGACGGCGGGCCGCCGCGACACGGCACGATGGCGAACAACCACGAACACTCCCCCCGCAGGCCCCGCGAAGCCGTGGCGGAACAGGCGCATCACCGCGTCCTGGCGATGATCATGGCCGGCGGCAGGGGCGAGCGCCTGATGCCGATGACCGACCAGCGCAGCAAGCCGGCGGTCCCGTTCGCGGGCGCCTACCGCATCATTGATTTCGCGTTGAGCAATTTTTTAAATTCCGGCGTGCTGGCCATGTACGTGCTGGTCCAGTACCGTTCCCAATCGCTCATTGAACACCTGCGCCGGGCCTGGCGGGTCGGCGGCCTGAACCGGCAAACCTTTATCACCGCGGTGCCGCCGCAGATGAAGGGCCGCGGGAAATGGTACGAAGGGACGGCGGACGCCGTGTATCAGAACCTGAACCTCATCCGGGATTTCGCGCCCCATCTGGTCGCCGTGTTCGGCGCCGATCACATTTACCGCATGGACCTCCGGCAAATGATCCGGTTTCACGCGGACCGCCGCGCGGACGCGACCGTGGCCGCGCTGCCCGTCCCGCTCCCGTCGGCGAGACGCATGGGCATTATCCAAACGGACGCCGCGCAACGGATCACAAACTTTGAGGAAAAACCCCGGCACCCGTCACCCATGCCCGACAATCCCAAAATGGCGTTCTCGTCCATGGGCAATTACCTCTTCAACGCCGACGTCCTGATCGGGGCGCTGGAACGCGACGCAAAAAGCGGCGGCTCCCATGACTTCGGACGAGACCTCATTCCGTCCATTCTCACATCGCACAACGTCATGGCGTATAATTTTCTGGACAACGTGATTCCGGGGATTCACCCCCACGAAGAATGGGGCTACTGGCGCGACGTCGGCACGCTGTCCGCCTACTGGCACGCGAACATGGACCTGCTGGGGGAACGCCCGGCGTTTGATCTGCATAACGTCAACTGGCCGATTCTGACGGATACGTCGGGCGCGCCCGCCGCCAGCATCGTGCGATCCCGGTTGGATGATACGCTGGTGGGACAGGGCAGTCTGGTGGTCAACGCGCATCTCAAACGCTCCGTCCTGGGCCGCAACGTCAGCATCGGCGACGGCGCGGACATCGAGGAATGTGTGATTCTGGACGGGACCGTCATCGGCGCCAACGTCAAACTCAAAGGCGTGATCGCCGACCGGTTCAACCTGATTCCCTCCGGCACCGTCCTCGGCCATGACCCCGCGCACGACAACGGCCTGTCCTACGTGGTTGACCGGTCCGGCCTCATCGTGCTTCCACGCGGACATTCCTACGGGGACCGGGCCGTCCCGCCGGCCCCCGGCTGACGCCCCGCGACCACGCCGCCCCGCCCGCCGCCGCATGGGCCTTGATAACCCGGCCGCCGGGGGCGCGACGCCCGCTGAATGCAGACGCGGAGCATGTTGACGAAAGACGATCCGAATGCCGGCACCCCGTTTCCCTCTGGCCACCTACCGACTCCAGTTCAACCGGCATTGCACGTTCGCCCATGCCGCACGGGTGATTCCCTATCTGGCCGACCTCGGCGTCTCCGATTGTTACACCTCGCCCTGTCTTCGGTGCCGGCCGGGCAGCCTGCATGGATACGACATCGTGGACCCGACGGCCCTGAATCCCGAACTCGGGTCAGCCGACGATTATCGGGCCTTTGTTGACGCCCTGCGCGCGCACCGGATGGGGCAAATCCCGGACGTCGTCCCCAATCATCTGCACGTCGCCGGCCCGTGGAATCCCTGGTGGCAGGACGTTCTCGAACATGGGCCAAGCGCCCGTTACGCGCATTTTTTTGACATCGACTGGACCCCGGCCACGCGCGAACTGCACGGCAAGGTGCTGCTCCCCGTCCTGGGCGAGCCGTTCGACGCGGCGTTGCGAAACGGCGAGTTCGTCCTGTGCTGCCGGGACGGCCGGTTTTTTATTCGCCACCACGAGCATGAATGGCCCGTTGACCCGTGTTCCTACGCGCGGATTCTCACGCACCGCCCGGACGCGGCGCGCGACGGGGACGCCGACGCCCCGCACGTCGGGGAACTACGCGCCGTCATCGCGGCTCTCGAACGGCTGCCGTGCCGACAGGAGACATCCCCGGAACGGGCCGCCGTCCGCCGCCGGGACACCGCGGACCTTCAACGCCGCCTGGCCGGGATCATCGACGGCCACGCGGCCATGCGGGATTTTCTCGACGAGACTCTCCGCGTCTGGAACGGTACGCGTGAAGACCCGCGCAGTTTCGACCCGCTGGACGCCCTCCTGCACAACCAGGCCTGGCGTCCGGCGGACTGGCGAACGGCGGGAGAGACCATTAACTATCGACGTTTTTTCGACGTGAACGACCTCGCGGCCCTTCGGATTGAAGACCCCGACGTCTTTCGGCACGTCCACCAATATCTGTTTTCCCTGCTGCCCTCGGCGGCCATACATGGCCTGCGCATCGACCACGTGGACGGCCTCTACGATCCGCAACGATACCTTGAGCGCTGTCAGGAACGGGCGCGCGCGACGCTCGAACTGCCGGCCGACGCCGGCGGCCGGGCGTTCTTCGTCATCGTGGAAAAAATTCTGGGAACGGACGAACGCCTCTCCGAAGACTGGCCCGTGCACGGCACCACGGGATACGACTTTCTCCATCTGGTCAACCACCTCTTCGTGGACAGCCGCCATGAAGGCGCGATGGACGCCCTGTACGAAACCTTTGCGCGCACGCCGGCCACGGTGAACACGCTGTCCCGCGCGTGCAAACATTTGATTATGGAAACCTCCATGGCAAGCGAGTTCACCGCCCTCGGACATCAGGCATCCCGACTGTCCGAACACCGGCACCCGCCCGGTGACGCCGACCCCGGCCGTCTCACGCGCGCGCTCAAGGCCGTCATCGCGTGTTTTCCGGTGTATCGAACCTATCGATCCCCGCGCGACCATGCCGGCGTCAGCGACCATGACCGAACCTGCATTCGGTCGGCCGTGTCGCAGGCCAAACGCGAAAATCCGGCGACGCTCCACCGGAGTCTGGACTCTATCGAACGCCTCCTGCTCGACACCCGGAGCGACGGAACAGCGTCATGGGAAGACGTCCGTCCGTTCATCATGAGATTCCAGCAGACCACCGGCCCGGTGATGGCGAAAGGCGTTGAAGACACCGCGTTGTACCGGTATCACCGATTAATCTCGCTCAACGAAGTCGGCGGGAACCTCGCGCAATTCGGCGTGTCCGTCGACGCGTTCCACGAACGGATGCGGGAACGCCGGCGGCAATGGCCGTTCAGCCTCTCGGCCACTTCGACGCATGACACCAAGCGGAGCGAAGACGTGCGGGCGCGCATCAACGTTCTGTCCGAACTCCCACGGGAATGGGAAACGCGCGTCGGGCGATGGCACCGGCTCAACGAACCACACAAAACGCGCGCGGAGAACGGGGAAATTCCTTCACGCAATGAAGAATATTTTCTCTATCAGGAGTTGCTTGGGGTCTGGCCGTTTCCCGGCGCCGACGGGACCGGGGCCGGGACCGAAACCGGCGCCGACGCCTGCCGTGATGTGTGCCGGCGGATGCAGGCCCACATGCTCAAAGCCGTCCGGGAAGCCAAAGTACACACCGACTGGATGCACCCCCGTGACGACTACGAGCGGGCCGTCGACCGGTTCATTCAGCGCATACTCGACCCCGGCCCGTCCAATAAATTTCTGGAAGACTTTGTGCCGTTTCAGCGCACCATTGCCCGATACGGCATGTATAACGCCCTGTCGCAAGTGGCGTTGAAAATCGGATGCCCGGGCATTCCCGATTTTTACCAGGGATCGGAAATCTGGAATCTGACGCTGGTGGACCCGGACAATCGCCGGCCGGTTGATTTTGACCGTCTCCGCACCCTGGCGAAGAGCCTCCCCCCGGAAGGAGCCGACGTCACCGACGCCTTGCTGCGGGACCTTATGGACTCCTATGAAGACGGACGCATTAAATTCCACGTCACCCGCACGCTGCTCAACTATCGCGCGGCCCGGCGGGAGTTGTTTCAGCAGGGCGACTACGCCCCCCTTGAAACCCACGGCAAAAATCGTCACAATCTCTGCGCGTTTCAACGAACGTGGAACAAGCAGGAGGTGATCGTCGTCGTCCCGCGGCTTCTACATGACCTCATCCCGGACCCCGCCGTTCCGGCGCTGGGCCGCGTCTGGGGCGACACCGGCGTGGCGCTCCGGCACGGCGACCCGGCCGCCGGATACCGGCACGTGCTGACCAACCGGAGCCTCAAGGCGCGGGCCGGCGAGCATGGTCCCGTCCTGGCCGTCTCTGATCTGTTTCAACAACTGCCTTTAGCCGTCATGGAGCGACTATGAACCGAATCGGACACCAGACGCCACCGGCCGACCCCGATGCCGACGAAGCCCTGGGATGGGAAGGCCACGTCAACGTTCCCAACGCGCCGACCCTGACCAAAGTGCTGAACAACTGGCCCGAACTGCGGACGGGGCTGGCGTTCAGCATGGTGTTTGTGGTGGGAGCGGTCGTCGGAGGCGCGCTGATCGCCGCCTTGAGCGGCCACAGAAAAGCCGTGCGGGAATAACCGGCGCGCGCGACTCACCGGCGCGCGACTCACGCGCGGAAGAGGAAGAGCGCGGACATTCCCGTTTCGCGGCGCGCCACGGTCAGGCCCGCTTCGTCAAATGCCATCCGTCACCGCACGGATACACCGACAGTTTCACGCCCCGTTCCCTGCGCGAGATGTCCGCCCGGCGTTGCGCGGCGTCCCTGGTGGCATACAGGTCCTTGCCGCAATAGACACACGGCGCCGACGGCGTTTGCCGGCCGGCCGGCGACAAATGCCACTTGCCGCACGTCCCGCATTCGTAGGGCACAAACGCAACGTCCCCGCCGCCGATGGCATTTTCATACTCCGCCGCCTGCCGCGCCTCCGGGCCGCTGCGGAACTCCGTCAACGGCCTGCCCGTCGCTTTGCCGACACAGGTTTTGCTTTTGGGATTCATGGGGCCGCCCCGTAGCGCGCGACGTTCCCGCATCCGCGCCGTCGCGCCGTTGCCTCGGACACCGCCACAGGATGGAGCCGGCGAGTGGGATTGAACCACCGACCTACGGTTTACGAAACCGTTGCTCTGCCACTGAGCTACGCCGGCACGGAAAAGACCACGTCGATGGGACACGGCGCGTCACGCCGGTATCGACCCGGCGCGCAACGCCGGGGTCATCTTATGGCCCGTCATCCCCGGTGTCAACCGACGGCGCTGTCCGTCATTCCCGACGTTTTTAGTCGGGAAGTATTTGCCAACGGCAAATGCTCCGAAGGTCCATCTTTCTGTTGTCCTTTCAGGGCGTGGCGAAAAAAAAGAATGATGCAACAGAAGCCTGGATACCGGCTTTCGCCGGTATGACGGAAGGAGACTGGATGCCGGCTCATCCCTCCGTCATTCCGCGTCGACGGCACCCAATGACAGGAGAACCGTGGGCGCGCGGAATCCATCCGTAGGATGTCAATGGCAGGACGGGGACAAAAGACAAGAAAAAAGAAGGATGGATTCCCGACAACTAACGTCGGGAATGACGGAAAGAGAGAAGGCGGGAATGACGGAAGGGGGAGCAGGACGGCCTTTGTCTCCCTCCGTCATTCCCGACGTCTTTTGTCGGGAAGCATTTGCCAACGGCAAATGCTCCGAAGGTCCATCCTGATTTCCGTCATTCCGCGTCACCGGCATCCAACGGCAGGGGAATCGTGTGTGTGCGGAATCCATCGGTAAGAGGTTAATGGCAATCCCCCATCCGTCATTCCCGACATCTTTAGTCGGGAATCCATCTTTTTCATTGTTCCTTCCTTCCGCATCACAGACAGAAGGAAAAGAAGGATGGATTCCCGACAACTAACGTCGGGAATGACGGAAGGAGGGGACGGCGGAGAAGGAGGGGACGGTGACGGTGACGGTGACGAGTCGTCGCGGGCGTAATCGTTGCGCGTGATTGACAGCATTTTTTCCGGCGGGCTATGGTCGTTCGGTGTCTTCCGATGTTCGTCCAGATTCCTCGCCGCCGACTCCCGCGTTGTCCCCGGCCAATGCGGCGTCGCTGATCAGGCTCTCGAATCAAACGGGCACCGTCCTGCTTCTGCTGCCGTCCCTGTGGGCGCTGGTCTTGGCGTCGGAGGGCCGCCCCTCCGGGACGTTGCTCCTCATTTTTTCGGCGGGCGCCTTCGTCATGCGGAGCGCCGGGGTCGTTATGAACGACTGGGCCGACCGCGCCTTCGACCGCCGGGTCGCCCGCACCGGCACACGGCCCCTGGCCTGCGGCGCGCTGTCCCCCGGTCATGCCGTCCTGTGCCTCGGCGTGTTGCTCTGTGCCGCCGCGGGGCTGCTGGCCTTTCTGAATTCGCTGACCGTCCAACTTGCCCCCGTCGCGTTGGGACTCGCGGCCTTGTACCCATTCACGAAACGGTTTGTTCGCGTCCCGCAACTGTTTCTCGGCCTGGCATTCGGATGGGGGACCGTCATGGCCTGGGCCGCCGTGCGAAATCACCTCGACCCCGCGGCATGGCTCCTCTTCGCGTCCACCGTGTGCTGGGCCACGGCCTACGACACCATCTACGCCCTTCAGGACATCGAGGACGACCGCCGCATCGGGATCAACTCATCCGCCCTGTGTTTCGGCGCAAAGGTGTGGCTGGCCGTGGGCCTGATCGAACTGCTCATGCTGGGGCTTCTCGCGACGGCGGGCTGGGTGACGCAACTCAACTGGGCGTTTTACGGTGTGCTGGCCGGCGTGGCCGGGTTGATGAGTTGGCAGGTGCGGCGTCTGCGCGGCGGCGTCTCCCCCGCGGAGGCTCTGGCCATGTTTCAACACCACGCCGGCGTCGGGCTGGTCATTCTGGGCGGGATATGGCTGGGCACGTGGTGACGGCGTCTACTCCGGCGGCGGAATCGGCTTGTCGGGTTTCGGCGCGCGCAACGTCTCCAGATAGGCCGTCACCGCTCTGGCGTCATGATCGTCGAGACCGAGATTCGGCATCCGCGTATGCTTTTTCATGCCTTGCGGGTACCGAATCCAGCGATACACCCAGGTTGCATTCAGACGGAAACCGGCGCGGTCCAGAGCCGGCCCGACCCGGCCGCCCGCGTCCCCGATGCCATGACACCCGTGACACCCGTATTGATTGAAATACAGGTGCTCGCCTTCTTTGGCAAGCGCGCGACGAGCCGCGTCGGACGCGGTTAAATCCGGGCGCGACACCTGATCCATTCTGGGACGTTTGGAAAAATTTTCCCACGCCGCTCTGGCAACATCAAACCGTTCCTGCTCGCGTTCATAGGCGTCTTCTTCGGGAAGTACCACTTCCTCCTCGTCGTCTTCGTCGTCTTCGTCGTCATCCTCGTCGTCGCCACGAACGGCTTCCGCCGCGGCCTCCGCGGCTTCCTGTTTTTCAAGGGCCGCATCCATGGCCCGCTGGGCCTGATCACGCGCCGCCTCGGCCTCACGAAACTTCGACTCCAACTGCGCGCGCCGCCCCTCAATGTCAAACGTCAGCGAGCCGCCGTGCAACGTGCGCACATACCCGACCACCGCCCACAGTTCGTCTTCGGACAGGGTATGGCGAAAGGTGGGCATCGTCTCAACGGCGAAGTAGTTTTCATCGTCCAACACGGCCTGCAATGAGGTGTCGCGCATCTCGCGGGAAATCGTGTTGAAAATTTCTTCATCGGTAAAGGTGGACATCGAGGCCGATTCCGAGAGGTCGCGGGGGCGGGGGTCCGGCATGTGTTCCCAATTAAACCCTTCCGCCTGTTGTCCGGTTTCGCCGTGACAATGCATGCAGTAATGGCGGTAGAGTTTCCGGCCTTTCGAGGTTCGTTCGTCTTCAAACAGGGCGCAACCGGCCATCGCCGCCAGCGCCACGACAGCCGCCGCCGCGACGACCAGGGCCGCGCCTTTCCCCGGATTCGATGCCCCGTTCATGCCGCGTTCCCTCGCCGGATTTTTCGCACCAGCAACCATTCGAACCCGGCGGCCAGCGCAATGCCCAGCGCGACGTATCCGTAAATGGAGGCGTCGGGCGGCGGCTCGGCGCGGACGTACCACCAGGACGAGACCGCTTTCTGCGAGCCTTGTTCCTTGACGGCGCCGTCAACGATTTGGCCGTCCCACACGGCGAAGGCCACGTTCGTCCATTCACCGGGAGTGATGCGCACGTCGCGGGCATCGTCCGTGTTCAGGCGGCGGGAAAAGACCACGCGCCAGACGCCATCCCGCCAGGCCCCCGTGGCCGACACGTCCTGTTGCGTCTGCGGCCGAAGCGTCTTGAATCCCTTCGCGCTCATGTCAACGGCGTTGCCCGCCGCGTGTGTCCAATACCAGATATTGACCGGCCCGCCTTCGACTTGCAGCATTTCCTGCCCGTGCGCAAAGTGGGCCTTGCGCTCGCCCACCATGAACTCGAGGGCGGCGGCGTCCGCGGCGTCTTCCGACGGGTCCGCATATTCCAGCAGCATGGCCAGTTCCTCGCCGTTATGCATGCCGCGCACCTTGACGGATTTCACCGTCACTTCCTGAATGCGATCCGGCCAGTGCACCTGGGGGGCCAGTTGAAACTCCGACGGCCGGATCGTGTCCCACGCCGCCGCGTACGGGTCCGCGCCAGGGAGCGCCTCGTCGGTCAGATGCAGCCGAATGGACACGCTGCTGCCGGCGCCGGCGGCCGGAGTCGATTCGTCGGCCAACGCCGGTACCGCACCGGCACCCGCGGCCAGCACGGCGGCGCCCAGCGCGACATTAACAATGCGTTCACGTCCCATGCGCATACTCCTTCGCGGGAACCCCGCTCGCGTTCGCGCGACTACTCCTCTTCTTCCCACGTCCGCGGAGACTGACCGGCGCCGGCATATTCGCCCATGATGATTTTCCAGATGCGTTCATCCGTCAGTTCCTTTTCCCATCGTGGCATGGCGGATTTCCACGGCATCCCCTCCACCGGCAGCCCCACGCCGCCTTTTTTGATGCGCCAGAACAAATAGGATTCCTGCAACTGCGCGATGGTGCCGGGATCGCTGAAATTCGCCGGGGGCGGATTGAACCCCACGGACGCCGGGCCTTTCCCGTCAAAATTGCCGCCATGGCAGGGCGAGCAATAGGCCGCATACAGACCCTGCCCCGTCGCGATATTTCCCGGCGTGCGCGGAAACGGGTTGGCCAGCCCGACGAACTCGCCGGGAGGCGCGGGATGAATGGTGCGGTTTTCCGCCGGCGGCATGTCGCTCGGCGCCAGTTTGGCATAGGTCTGCCATCCCACCAGCAGGGGAAACAGCGCAAACACGACGAGCCGCGCGGTGCCGGTGGCGCCGGCGTGCCCCTCGCCGGTCAGAAAGCGGCCGATGGGGCCCATGAAATCGTCCAGCCCCGCGCCGCTCATCGTGTAGAAAATCGCGGCGGCGGCCACCGTGAGGGCCAGATACAGGTAAATCAAACTGGCCGGCAACGGCGCGGTGAACAGGGGCAGAATCCACGTGAGAAAGACATACATGCCCGCCAGCAGGACGGCGGTTTTCGCAAGGGGATTTTTCATGGTCATGGATTACTCTCCCGCGTTGGCGGCGGCGCCGTGCGTCGCGACGGCCGCCACGGTCATGGCGTCGCGGTCGCGCATCTTCAACACGTCGTCAACGTCGATGCTGATGGGTTCGCCGCTCATTTTCTGGAGAAACGCGATCACCGAATAGATTTCCTGTTTCGACAGGGCAATCGGATTTTTATGGATATACGGCATCCGGGCCGGATATTCCTTCGGCACGCCTTCATGTCTGAAATCCAGATAAATGTAGGCCTGCGGCTCGGTAAGACTTTCGTAGATGAACTCCGGCGAGAGTTTGGCGCCGATGCCTTTCAGGTCCGGGCACCGCGCCGATTCGCTCGGCCCGATGGAATGACACAGGGCGCATTGACCCTTGCTGAAGAAAATCTTTTGCCCGATCCCCGCCAGGTCGTCCGGGGTTTTGACCTTGGTGATGTCGAACGTCTCAATCGCCGGCGGCAGGGAGGCCATCTGCGGCACCCCCAGCGCTAGGAGGCTGAACGTGCCCAGGACGATAATCACGAAGCCCCCGACGCGCAGAAATTTCGAGCGAATGAACAGCAGAATGCCGACGCCGGTGCCGACGACCAGCAGCCCGATGATTTGCAATAAGGCGACTTCACTCATGGGTGCGAGTTCCAGTCGGCGTTCCAGTGCGCGCGCCAGTGGGCGCGCCGCCCGCCACCGCCGGCGCCATGCCGGGCATCCCGGTCGGGGTGTCCGCACGCGCCCCCTGTGCCGGCCCCTGCTTCGCTTTATCGCCCATCGTGGCGACCCAGAAGATGAAGGCCGCGAGAAGGCAGAAGACAAACGTGTTCAGCGACATAAAGGCGGCGGCGTAGCCCAGCGCGGGCGAATAGGCGTATTCGGAGGTGTCGCGCATCACGCCGTAAATGTGCCAGTGCACCCGCGACGACGACCGGGCGTAGCCCATCAGCGACATCAGCAACACCACCATGACCGCGTTGGACACCAGACAATAGGCCGAGCGAACCGGCATCTGTCCCCAGACCATCGCCGTCGTGACTTTGGCGCTTTTCATCAGCACGGCCGTCAAAGGCGTGAAGGTGAGCATGATAAACAACACAATCAGCACCTGGGCCACGGAGAAATAATTAATCCGAATAATGGCCGGCACGAAATAACCCCAGACCCCCAGCACCACCACGGCAATGCCGGCCACGACGAGCAGGGCGCCCATCACCGATTTGGCGATTTTTGCCCATGCGGCGGTTTCCTGTTTGCCGGCCCGCCAGTACATGATGAAACTCATGAAGGTCACCAGGATCATCAGATTCGCCACGGTCATCTTGGCGGACATCACGCCGAACACGCCCAGGAGCGGATGATGGGTGCCGCCCATTTTGCGGGCTTCCTCCAGACTCGCCACCAGCGAGTGCGGCGTCATCCACACGCCGAGACACACCATGAGCACAATCAGCATGGCCAGAATCGGCCGCCGGTAGCGTTGTTCGGAGCCGGGGATGCGGTAGGTAATCCCCATCCAGAAATAATAGTTGGCGCCGAGAAACAGCACGCCGATGAGCATGGCTTGTAAAATAAAGAGCCACGCCAGAAAGCCGCCCATCAGCGTAATGCCCATTTGCTGGTTGTATTGATAAATCTCCCGCATCAGCCAGTAGCCGGCGAAGGGCAGCGGCAACATGCCGAACACCCCGATGAAGTTCCCCACGTAGCCCATCCAGTCGTAATGATCCCGCTCCGCCCGGCTGGCGGCCAGCAGATACCGGATGCCGGCGTAGGCCCCGCAGATAAATCCGCCGAGCACCACGTTGGCAATGAGCCGGTGGATATTGACCGGCCACCACGTGGGATTCCAGGTGGCCGCCCAGGCCCGTTCAATCGCCGTGCCGTCGCCCACCACCACGGGGCTGGCCTGAAACGTGGCCCAGGAATTGGGCACAATCATAATGCCCAGGGCAAACAGGTTGAGGAGAAATCCCAGCGTCAGGTGAATCCATTTTTTCCGGCCCTGCATGACGTCCCACCCGTACCAGTAAAGGTAGAGGACGGCGGTTTCCATGAGAAACAACATGCAGTAGGCCAGAAAGGACGGGAAGAAAATGTCGGAGAGATACGCCATCAGTTTGGGGTACAAGCCGATCAGCAGAAACAGCAGGATGCCCCCGAACAACGCCGTGGTCGCATAGGCCGACGTCAGCAGTTTGGTGAACTCTTTGGCCAGATTGTCATAGCGGGCCTCCCCGCTTTTCCATCCCACGAGTTCGCACACCCAGGCAAAAATCGGCACCCCCAGCACAAACCCGGCCAGAAGCAAATGCTGCTGGGCCACAATCCAGATGACGTTCCGGCTGCCGAGGCCGGGAATATCCCGGTACTCCACGGACATGGCCTGCGTCGCCGCATCCTGCGCCCAGGCAAAGGCCGGCAGCAGGATCAGCGCCCACAGAAGACTCCACGCGCAGCATTTCGCCGAGGGCAAACGGGACGGCCGATGGGCGTTGACGTCGTGTGTCATGTGCGATCCTTTTCGTGTGAAACCGTCGCCGGAAACCGATTCAACGACGCGCTCCGGTCAACCGCCGTTCATTTCTTTTTCGCGTCTTTCTCCGCCGCCTTCAGCGTGGCCTCGGCGCGGGACAGAATCCGCTCGGTGCTGGTGATGACCTCGCGCGGCACGATCCGCGGCTCCGTCTTTTTGACGTGGACAAACTCGTATTCTTCATGCGGATGCGGAGTGCTCACGGGCAGCACCGCCCAGAACAACATAATCAGCCCCGCGACCGTGCCCGTCAAGACCGTCAAGACCAGCGGTTGATCTTTGGGCACCCGCAGCAGGTCCCAGGTGCGGACAATCTCCTGAAACTCGCCGTCAACGGGAGTGGACGCGCGCACCACGCGCTGCGCCAGCCATCCCAACCCAAACATCCAGCCGTAGAGCGCGGCGAGCAGGACGACGGTGACCGGCGCGCCGATCATCGCCAACTCCAGACTGATGCGCTCCGCGATGGGCACGGTGAAGAGATGCTCCTGCACCCAGTGCAGCGTGCCGTCGGTGGCCCAGACGGCCGCGGTCTTGACGACGCTCACCGCCGCACAGGCGAGGGGCAGCGCCACGGCGGAAAAAGCCGCCCAGGACGCCCACAGCCGCAGCCCCATCCCGCGCGGCGGATCGACACGCAGCCGTTCCAGGAGCACCGTGCGCGCGCACAGGCCCAAAGCCCAGATATCGATGGGGATCGAGAGCAACAACAGCGCGTACAGTCCGCCGCCTTCCCACGGATGCACCTGCGCCGCCAGCATCAGCACCGCGATGACCAACTTCACGGGGAAGCCGGTCCACCACGCCGGCCACGCCACCAGGAGACCCAGTTTCGCGTTGGGCATCATCGACTAATCCAGAAACTCCCTGTTGAGAATCGCGGAGACGGTGAACAGCAGAATGCCCGCCATAATGACAATCCAGCCGATCAACGCCGCCGGCCGCTTGAAAATATCCCGCTCCGGCCGTCGATCCACAAAGGGCAACGCCGCCAAGAACGCCAGAAACGCCCCCGGAATCGCAATGGCGCCCAAGAACTGCCCGAACTCTCCGGAGAACATTTTCAACCGCAGCATCTGAAAGAGGAACAGAAAATACCACTCCGGTTCCGGGTGATAATCGCCGGGGTCGGGCGTGGCCTCTTCCAGGAGGACCACCGGCTCAATCAACGCCAGACTGCAAATAATCATGAACACCGAGGCCATCGCCACAATGTCCTTCCAGACCTGCCGGGGGAAAAAATAATCCGTTTTGGCCTTGAGTTGCTCCGGCGTACCGCGAAACGGGCCGGCAGGCCCGGCTTTGCGGAACAGAAAAATATGCAGTCCGGCCAACCCCATGAGCGCCGCCGGCAACACCATCACGTGAATCACAAAAAATCTGCTCAAGGTCATCTGGCCCGGCGTGGGACCGCCTTTCAGAAACCTGGCGAGCGCATCGCCGATGACCGGGGTTTTGTCCATAATCTCCACGCCCACCACCGTGGCCCAGTACGCCCGTTGATCCCACGGCAGCAGATAGCCGGTGAACCCGAACGCCATGACCAGGCCGAAGAGGGCCAGCCCGACCAGCCACACCAGTTCTCTGGGTTTTTTGTACGCGCCCCACAGGAACACCTGGGACATGTGGGCGAACACCATCACCACCATGGCCGAGGAACCCCAGAAATGGTAACTCAACAGAAACCATCCGTAGTCCACTTCGTGAATGATGTACTGCGTGCTCGCATACGCATGGTCGATGCTCGGGACGTAGTAGAACATCAACAGAATGCCGGTCACCACCTGCAAGATAAAAATGAACAGCAGGCACGACCCGAAGGCATACGCCCAGCGCGAGCCTCCGGGCACCGGCTCATTCAGCATTTTGGCCTGAATCGTTTTCAGGCCGACCCGCTCGTCGACAAACGCAACGACTTTTTCCAGCGCGCTCGGCTTGTTTGGAGTCCGGGGGGAATCGTTCATGGCGCCCAGGGGTACCGCCCTTACAGCAGGCGGATTTGGTTTTTCACTCCGGCTTTATATTCCACGTCGATGATCTTCACGTCCCCCGAGGCGCTGACCTGCATGGGCAGCACGTCAAGCGGCCGCGGGGCGGGGCCGTCCAGCACCTTGCCCGCCGCGTCATAAATGCTCAAATGGCAGGGGCACAAAAACACCCCGTCGGGATAATTCTTCGTCCTGCGCCACTTGTAGCCGCACCCCAGATGCGGACATTTGCCCGAAAATCCGATGTGCGGCGCGTTGGCCTTGTTCACCCAGACCACGCGGCCCTTGTCGTCGTGGAACGTTTTGTCTTTGCCGCCGTAGACGGCCTTGCGCACCGCCGGCGTCGCCTTCACCACCCAGATATTCTTTTCGATGCGCTGTTCCGGCATAAACGCTTCCTTGAAACCCCGCGTGTACTTGAACTGGTATCCGATGTTGTCCTTTCTGACTTTGCGAACGTTGCCCACGGGAAACCAGGTGTTGTCATACGGCCGGTACATGGGCTGCATGAGATATTTGACCACCGGGAAGGCCAGCGGCAACGCCATCAACGCGCCAATGGCATGGGTCATGTTCGTAAAAAAACGCCGGCGGGGCACCGCCTGTTCCAGCCGGGGATAAGGCACCAGGATTTCCCCCGGCTCCACGCAAAGGTGATCTTCCAGATGGGCAATCTCCACCTCGTCAATCGTGACGTAGGCGTGACGCTCCAGCACGGGCCAACGCCGAAACTCCTCCGCCGACCCCCGCAGTCGCACCTCTTCTTCATGCGGCACGGCCTCCACCTGCCCGATCGGCACCTGCCGCTCCACGCCCCCGCCGCGTTCCCTGACGATCACATGACTGATCTCGCGGGACAGCGGGTCGACAATGATCCGGGAAATGTTGCCGACGTCCCCGTCGGCGCATCGGGCAACGGCTGTGATTTTCGGTTGCATGGAAGGACGGCGGGATTACGGCATCCTGATCGGCGTCGGCGTCTCCACCGTTGCGTCTTTCAACGACGACAAAAAGACGACCAGCGCGTCGATTTCTTCGTCGAACATCAGGTCCTTGTATTTGTCCGGCATTTTGCCTTTTTTGTACTGCTTGTCAAAACCTTCGGCCATCCAACTTTTGGGGTCAAGAATTTTTTGCCGCAACGCGTCGGGCGTCATGAGATTGCCGATATTGTCCAACTGCGGCCCCCGTTTCTTGCCGCCTTTTCCAAAGAGTTTATGGCAGTTGTAACATTCCTGCAGTTCCCATTGTTCCTTGCCCAACTCGAACAAATCGCCCGCCGCCGCCGTGGACGCGGGTACGGAGGCAACTTCCTCGGCCACTTGCGCCCCACCGCCCAGGGCTTGCAGGTGCCGTTCAATGGCCGAGGCGCGTTCGTGCAGCACGCGCGCGCGTGCAATCAATTCGTCGGCCTTGCCCTGTCGGGTTCTGGCCCGGCGCGCTTTCAGGACTTTTTCGATTTTTCCTTTTTCGACTTCGGGATCGTATTGCGGAAGGCCGCTGGCCCCGCCGATGTACACGCCGGACAGCACGAGGTAAAACAACACCAGGCCGATGACGGCCCTGCCGCCTTCAAGACGCTTCATCGACGGCGCGTCCAGCAGGATAAAGACGCCGGCGCCCAGCAGGGCGTAGACAAAAAACATGATCTGGAACACGGCCGGAAAATGCGTCAGCCGCGCCGCCAGCACCAGCGCCAGGCCCACGCCGACGCCGACCGCGCCGTTTCTGATCAGCGTCCGCCTGAAACCCTGCGCCGCCATGGGCCTTCCCCCGCTCCGTCAGTGCGCGCCCGCCGCCGTCCGCCCGGGCCGCAACGTCACCAGAATGGCAAAACTCACGACAAGATAAAAGACCAGCGTGATCCCCGTAATCCACCAGGCGGAATAGGCCAGCGTCGGCGTAAAGGCTTCCGCCGTAAAATCGGGGTAGAGGTTATAGACGTGGTAGTATTTTCTGGTAAGCGACCGCACCGTGCCCATCAGGCCCATCGTCCAGATGGCGCTGAAGGCCAGAAAAATCAGCGCGAACTGCGACGCAAAATCGATCTTTCCCCAGATGATGGTGCCGGTCCGAATGGCCCGGTGATAGAGAATATAGTTGACGATGGTGAGAAAGACCAGCGTGAACGCGGCCGCGTTTTTGGCCGGCATCAGCGCCAGTTCGGACGCCCACGACGGCAGTTCCACCTCTTCGGTCGCCAGCGCCTGCGTGGCCACAAAGCCATGCGGCGTCATCCAGATGGCGTCGGCCACCACAATCATCAAAAACCCGACCTTGATCATGGTGAAGGACGACACGGTAAATCGCAAACCGGGCAGTTTGCTCAAGACGGGCGGCAGGAGGACCAGCAGGGCCAGAAAGATCAGGGACTGCCATTCCGGCGGCGGGAACAGTTTCCAGGCAACGCCCATGACCGCGGGAATGAGCATCACCGCCACCATGACCAGGCCGGATATCCGCACCCGCTCCACGCCCTGAATGCGCTTCATGCTCAACCAGATGTAATAGTTGCTGGCCAGAAAAATCAGCCCGACCATGGCGCCCTGCATTTCAAAAAACATCGACAGTTGGTCGGCCATCATGTAGGGGCAGATGGAGGCGTCGTAATCACACAGTTCATAGGCCAGGAGGTAGCCCATGAACGGCAGCAGGAGGAGCGCGCCCACGCCGATCAGATTCCCCACGAACCCCATCCAGTCGTAATACGAACGCTCTTCGTCCGTTTTGGATCCCATGTACATATACGCCGCCACCAGCCCGGCGATGAACCCGCCAAACGTCACGTTGCCGACCAGCCGGTGAAGATTCAGGGGCATCCAACTGTAATTGGCCACCTTGTCCCACAGCCCCGCGGTCTGGATAAACTCCAGCAATGAAACGCCTTCCGCCGATTTGGCGGGCGTGTTCATAAACGCCGTCGGCCCGTCAATGGCAAACAGGGTGATCGTGCCCACCACGTTCAGCAACACCCCCAGGGCGATATGGCGGGCTTTCTTGGCGCCGCTCATGGAATCCCAGGAATAAAAATACGTGTAGAGGATAATCGTTTCCGCAATAAACAGCAGGGGATACACCACGGCGAAAATGAGGAAGAAATGCTTGATCAGCCAAGTGGTGAACCCCGGATAGGTGCCCAGCAGGACAAAAATAAACAGCCCGCCCGTCAACGCCGTCATGCTGTAGAGAATCACCGTGACTTTGGTGATTTCCCGCGCCAGACGGTCGTACTTCGGGTCCTGATTTTTATAGCCCAGCCATTCCGCCACCACGGCGAAAATCGGCGCGCCCAGAATGAAGGCCGCAAACAGAATGTGGAGTTGCGCCACCACCCACACCCCCGTCCGATTGCCGGTATACGGGAGTTCCACGGACGGCGCGGGCGGCAACTGCGCCCAGGCGACGGCCACCCCCCCAAGCACAACCCCGCAAGCAATCCAGACACTGCGCGTGACGGATTTCAAGGATGCCCCCTCGTTATCTGTCCGACCACGGCGGGCCGACGCCGGCAAGCGCCGGGACGCGCCGCCCGTTACTTCGGCGCGTCCGCGGGCGCCTTTTCGGCGGCCTTGGGCGCGTCAAACATCGGGTCGTCGTCGGGCGTGCCCATCGGCGCCCATTGCCCGTGCGTCACGTTATATTCCATGCCCTTCAACCCAAACGTGGCCTCGTAGGCAATCACTTTCCACCGCTCATCCTCGGACAGTTTGGATTTCCAGGCTTTCATTTTGGTGCCCTTGACCCCTTCGGACACGCGCCAGAACCACTGGGAGTCGGAGAACAACTTCATATGCTCGCCGCCGCGAAAATCCCGCGCGCCGGCTTTCACGGGTTTGCCGTCTTTCCCGTGACAACTGGCGCAATTGACGTCAATATTTTCCGCGCCGATAAAAATGGCTTTCCCCTCCGCCAGAATATCGGGGTTGTTCCAATAGCCGTCCGGCATATGCTTGTCGGCATAGTCCGGGGGCGGCGGGGGCGGCGGCACCGGCGGCTTGGCCTCACCGCAGGCAACCAGCATCCATCCCATCACCGCCATCGCCACGGCGTTCAACGTCCGTCGGTACGCACAATTCGATCTGTCATCCATAAAGACGCTCATGTCGTTCGCGCTCCATAAAAAAAGAAATGGTGAAAATGGTGAACCCGGCGGCCCCATCGCATGACACGCGACCACGCGCCGGCGGCCCAAACGGGGCGGGTTATATCACCATCGGGGTAAAATTGTAAATGTTTTCCAACCGCGTCACGGCCGACGGGGCGCGGACGATGCGCCGCCGCTCTCCTTCTCCTCCCGTTTTTTCCGCATCCAGGCTTCCCAGGACCGCCCCGACGCCGTGTCCTCTCCGGTGAAACGCACGCTCTGAATGTCGCGACAGAACACTTTCAGGAGACCGGGGCGGCCCGGCAGGAGCAGTTCGAGGCAGGATTCCGCGCCCGCCGCCACCCGATTGCAGACATAGCCGCAGACGGACTCCGAGCCGGCAAGTTCAAGCGTCACGTCGCCCCGGTAATCAAACGCCCATTCCATCACCCGCAGCCGCTCCTCCTCCGACCGCGGACGAACCACCGTCCCCTGAAGGCTGTGCGCGGAAGCGTGGTCGGCGGTGGCATGGTCGGCGGCGTCTTGAGACATGGGCACCCCCCGGCGAATGAGTCGTCGCGAGCGGGTCAGGTCGCGTTGGGAAACAGCGTGGCCCTGACCGTGCCGACAAACCCCGCCCACGAACCAAACGTGTCCTCGACCGCCGAGGCTTCGTACCCGCAATGCACCATGCAGTCTTTGCATTTGTCATTGCGCCCGACGCCGTACCGTTCCCAGTCCGTCTCGTCCAACAGGGCTTGAAAACTCCCCGCATAGCCGTCCTGCAGGAGGTAACAGGGTTTCTGCCAGCCGAAAATGTTGTAGGTGGGATTCCCCCAGGGCGTGCATTGATACTCGCGCTTGCCCATTAAAAATTCCAGAAACAGGGGTGACTGATTAAACCGCCACCGCCGTTTTCGATCCGTGAGCACCCGGGCAAACAGTTGCTGTGTCCGATGCCGCGTCAGGAACCCCTGCTGATCCGGGGCCTTGTCGTAACTATAGCCGGGAGAGACCATCATCCCCTCGACCCCCAGTTCCATCATCTCGTCAAAAAAGGCCCGCACCCGCACCGGGTCCGCGTCGTTGAACAGCGTCGTATTGGTGGTGACCCGGAATCCTTTCCGCAGAGCGATGCGGATGGCCCGCAACGCCGCGTCAAACACGCCGTCACGACACACCGCGAGATCATGCTCCTCGCGCAATCCGTCCATGTGGATGCTGAAGGTCAGGTATTTTGACGGCGCGTAGTCGTCAATTTTGCGTTCCAGAAGAAGCGCGTTCGTGCACAGATACACGTATTTTTTCCGCCGCACCAGCCCGCGCACAATCTCCGGCATCTCCGGGTGAATCAGCGGCTCGCCACCGGGGATGCTGATAATGGGGGCGCCGCATTCGTCGGCCGCGGCCCAGCATTGTTCGGGCGTCAACCGCCGGTCCAGGACGTGATCGGGATACTGGATTTTGCCGCACCCGGCGCAGGCCAGATTGCACCGAAAGATCGGCTCCAGCATCAACACCAGCGGATAGCGCGGCACCTGCTTGAGTTTTTGCAAGATGACGTAACTCGCCACGGTGAACATCTGCGAGAGAGGAACCGCCATGGATTTCCGGAACCCTTTCTGTCGGTCAGGCGACGGCGTGACCGAGCGCCGCGTCGTCCGCGTTCACCGCTCCCCGCAACGCCTGTCCTCGTTCGACCACCGGCGGCGGCCGCCCCAACGACTCATGGGACTACGGCCCGCCCGCGCCGTAAATCCGAGACCGGCCGGGGCCGGGGCAATGGAGGCGCCGAGCGGGTTCGAACCGCTGCATCGCAGTTTTGCAGACTGCTCCCTTAACCACTTGGGTACGGCGCCCGCGGTCGCATTATAACGAGGGGCCGCCCCCCTGACAAGGCGACACGCCGCCGTCCCGCCGTCCATCGGGCATGGCGCGGGCGCCGGCGGCGCGTCATCTCGAAGGCATCATGGGCAGGTCATGACCGGCGGTCGACGCCGCCGCATCAACCAGGGCCAGGTCCGCCCCGGACGCCGCCGCCGCCGCATCGGACGAGTCCGCATCAGGCGCGTGGCCGTCGCGCCGCTCCAACGCCATCGCCTCCACCTCATCCACAAGAACGTCGACCAACTCTTCCGACGGCACCTTGCGCACCAGTTTGCCGTGTTTGAACAAAATGCCCATGCCCTGCCCGCCCGCAATCCCGATATCCGCCTCTTTGCCTTCCCCGATGCCGTTCACCACGCACCCCAGCACCGACACATTCAACGGCGCCGTGATATGGCCCAGCCGTTGTTCCACCTCATTCGCCAGCCGCACCACGTCAATCTCCACCCGCCCGCACGTCGGACAGGCAATCACGTTCACCCCCCGGTGCCGCAGTTCCAGCGACTTCAGAATTTCAAACCCGACCTTCACCTCTTCCACCGGGTCCGCCGCCAGCGACACCCGCAGCGTATCGCCGATGCCCTGCGACAGCAGCCACCCCAGCCCAATCGCGGATTTCACCGCCCCCGTCATCGCCGTCCCCGCCTCGGTGATGCCGATATGCAGCGGATAATCGGATTGATGCGCGAACAACCAGTAGGCATCGACCGCCATGTGCACGTCCGACGCCTTCAACGACACCTTCATATCAGTGAACCCCGTGTCCTCAATGGCATGGACCGCGTTCAACGCCGACTCCGCCAGCGCCTCCGCCGTCGGATACCCGTACCTCTCCAGCAACGGCCGCTCCAACGACCCGCCGTTGACGCCCACGCGCAACGGAATCCCCCAGTCCCGCGCCGCCTGAATGACCTCGGCCATTTTCCACCACGGCCCGATATTCCCCGGATTGATCCGCACGCAATCCACCACCTCCGCCGCCTTCAACGCCAGCCGGTGGTCAAAGTGCACGTCCGCAATCAGCGGAATGCCGACGCCCGCCTTGATCGCCGGCAACGCCTCCACCGCCTCTTGGTCAGGCACCGCCACCCGCACCAGTTCACACCCCGCCCGCTCCAGCGCATGAATCTGGTCGATGGTCCCCCGCCGGTCCCTCGGATGCGGGATCGTCATCGACTGCACCGACACCGGCGCCCCGCCACCGACCACGACGCCGCCCACCCGAACCGCCCTCGTCTTTCTCCGGTTAATCCGCATCGCCCCCCTTACATCATTCCCGACCATCCCCCGCCGTCATCCCCGCCTTTCTCTTTCCGTCATTCTCTTTCTGTCATTCCCGACATTAGTAATCGGGAATCCATCCTTCCGTTCCATCCGTCAATTCACCCCCGCCCGCACCGACACCCGCTCAAACAACTTCTTCGCCTCATCATAAATGCCGTCCCCCGTCAACCCATACCGCTCCCGCAACAACGCCTGCGGCCCCTGCTCAATAAACCGATCCGGCAGCCCCACGCACTTCACCGGCACCCGCACATCCGCCTCCGACAACCACTCCAGCACCGCCGACCCAAAGCCGCCCATCACCGACGACTCCTCAATGGTCAGCACGCATTTCACCCCCCGCGCCACCTCACCGATCAACGCCACGTCCAGCGGCTTCACAAACCGCGCGTTCACCACCGCCGCCGAAATCCCGTCCCGCGCCAGCCGCTCCGCCGCCTCCACCGCCTTCGACACCATCACCCCCACCGCCACCAGCGCCACGTCCGACCCCTCCCGCACCAGCACCCCCTTGCCCAGCGGCAACACCACCGGCACCGGGTCCATCTCCACCCCCAGACTCGCGCCGCGCGGATACCGCACCGCCACCGGCCGCCCGTAACTCACGCACGACGCGATCATATGCTGCAATTCATTCTCATCCCCCGGCGCCATCACCACCATGTTCGGGACATGACGCAGATACGCCAGGTCAAACGCCCCATGATGCGTCGTCCCATCCTCCGCCACCAACCCGCCCCGGTCGATGCACAACGTCACCGGCAGATTCTGCGTCGCCACGTCGTGAACCACCTGATCATACGCCCGCTGCAAAAACGTGGAGTAAATCGGAATCACCGGCCGCAACCCCCGCGCCGCCATCCCCGCCGCAAACGTCACCGCGTGCTGCTCCGCAATCCCCACGTCATAGAAGCGGCCGGGCAACGCCTCCCGGAACGCCGTCAACCCCGTCCCCTCGCACATCGCCGCCGTCACCGCCACAATCCGCGCGTCGTCTTTCGCCAGCCGAATCAACGTGTCGACAGCCACCGCGCTGTACGATCTTCGCTGCGCCCGCTGCCTCGCCTGTCCCGTCGCCAGGTCAAACGGCCCGCTCGCGTGAAACCACACCGGATCGTTCACCGCCGGCTCATACCCCAACCCCTTCTTGGTGACGACGTGCAGCAACGTCGGGCCGTTCAACTTGAACACGTTGCGCAACGTCGGCAACAGATGCTCAAAGTTGTGCCCGTCGATGGGGCCGACGTAGCGAAACCCCAGTTCCTCAAACAGCACCCCCGGCGGCGACACCAGCCCCTTGGCCAGTTCCTGCGCCTGATGCGCGATTTTCCTCACCGGCGCGCCGAGACGCGGCACCAGGTCCAGCATCTGATTCGTTTCTTTTTTGAGGCGCGTGCACCACTCGCCGGTGATGATCCGGTTCAGCGACGCCGAAATGGCGCCGACGTTTTTCGAGATCGACATCTGATTATCGTTCAGCACCACCACCATGTCTTTCTGCAACTCACCGGCGTGCTGCAACCCCTCCAACGTCATCCCCGCCGTCAACGCCCCGTCGCCGACGACACAGACGACCGTGTGCGACTGCCCCCGCTGCTCCCGCGCCACCACAAACCCCGTCGCCGCCGACACCCCCGTCCCCGCGTGCCCCGCGTCAAAGGTGTCGAACACGCTTTCATCCCGCTTGCAAAACCCGCTTAATCCTTCAAACTGCCGAATCGTGTGAAACTGCTCCCGCCGCCCCGTCAGCAACTTGTGCGCATAGGTTTGATTGCTCGTATCCCACACAATCAAATCATCCGGCGCGTTCAGCGTGTAATGCAGCGCCACGGTCAACTCCACGACGCCCAGATTCGATGCCAGGTGGCCGCCCACGTTCGAAATGACGGACACAATCTGTTCCCGAATTTCCTCGCACAGTTGCGGAAATTGTTCGGGAGACAGGGCTTTAAGATCAGCGGGACTGTGGATGCCGTTCAGGAGAGACACACCGCCACCCTCTCCGCGGCCGGGAGCCGCGCTCCGCCCCCGGCCCGCGATGGATAATCCCCGAAAGTGTGGCAAACCGCGCGCCGTGGTGTCAAGGCGGCGGCGCGGGGCAATTCAGGCCGGAGGCGGCTCAAGTTTGCCTCGCAGGGTGTCCAGGAGACCGTCCATGGATTGGGCCTTGATGATCCGGTCAAACTGGCTTCGAAAGTTTTTCACCAGGCTGATGCCGTCAATCACCACGTCGTACACTTTCCACGTCTCCGCGCGTTGCAGCAGCCGGTAATCAATCGGCACTTCCAACGTGTCGGAGACCACCTTCGTCCGCACTTCCGCGAACCCGCCTTTTCGCCGCTCCGCAAGGTATTCCACCTTCTCGCCGGAATACGTGTCCACGTTCCCGGCATAGGTTTTGGAAAGGAACCGCCGAAACAGACCCACAAACTCTTTCCGCCGGGCGTCGTTCAGCGTCTCCCACTGCCCCCGGCCCAGCGTGCGTTTTCCCATTTCCCCATAGTCGAACCGTTCTTTGATGATCTCTTCCAACTTCTCCAGACGCTCCCCGGCGCGTTCGGGCGCCCGGAGCGCGGCATCGTCCAACACCACCAGCACCCGGTCGAGGGTTTGCTGCATGGCGGCGGTGGCCGACTCCGCCCTCGCCTCGACGGCGACGAGCGCCGCCGTGACCGACGCCAACACGAGCAACCCGACATGCTTCGGCACAGGTCTCATGCGCCCGTCACTCCCATGCTCCCATGGCGGCCCCGATCCGTCTCCCGCGCGCCGCCGACCTCACAAGAACGCCGCCAACTTCAGCGGGACGCCACAGACGCGCCGGCCAGTTGCCGGAAGAAGGCCTCAAAAAACCGGGTCAGCGCCGCCGACGCCGTGTTTTTTTGCCGGCGCAGACGATTCAACGCCGGCCAGACCCTCGGCGCGGCGACCACGCCCCACGCGCCCCGGAGCCACGTGGCCGGGCGGCACAACAGCGTCAGGTCGTGGGGCAGGTCTTCCTCCGCCAAATCCAACACCGCCCGCACCACACAAAACGGAACGCCGCCCCGCGCCGCCGCCATCCCGACAGCCGCGCTTTCCATATCCACCCCGCTCGCGCCGAGGGCGCGGCCCATGGCCTGTTTGTCGCGGGCCGGACTCACCGCCGCCGGCGCCGTCACGATGTCCCCGTCAAGCGCCGCGCACCCCGCCGATTGTGCCACGTCCCACGCCGTTTGTCGATAGAACGCATCGCAAACCACCGTGGAATCGGGCGCCGCAGACGCCGCACTCCGCGCGCCCGCCGCGCCGTCCGGCGCATAACCAATCGCCCGCGCCGGAATCACCAGATCGCCCACGCGCGCGGGAACCAGCGCCCCCGCATACCCCGACGCCAGGCACAGCGTCCACGGCCGTTGCTCGACCACCGCCCGGCACACGGCCATCGCATTCCCCGGCCCCACCCCCGTCATGATGACGGCGACCATGCAGGCCGGATGCTCCCACACCCGCCACGTCACCCCGCCGACCCGCTCGACACGGCAACCCGGCAGCGCGCGCACAATCGCCCGGCACTCCCAGGGCGTCGCCGCAAACACAGCAATCCGCTCCACAACGCACCCCGAAGAATGGTGACGACCACCGGTCGCCCCGGCCCCTACCGCCCGCGCCGCGCCGCCCGCGCCGCCTCCCGCAACACATCCGCCCGCGCCCGTCCATCCCGCCGCACGTTCCGATACATCGCCAGCGCCCACAGCGGGAAATAGGTGCGGTACCCGTGATACCGCAGATAAAACACCCGTGGAAATCCCGTCCCCGTGTGACACGGCTCATCCCACGTCCCATCATCCCGCCGCCGGCGCAGCAGAAACCGCACGCCCCGCTCGACGCTCGCGCCACTCGCGCCCTCCGCCCCCGCCGCCAGCAACGCCATCACCGCCCACGCCGTTTGCGACGGCATACTGTCGCCCACCCCCGCCCGCGCCCGGTCCGCATACGACGCGCAGGATTCCCCCCAGCCGCCGTCCGCATTCTGTTTCGATTCCAGCCACGCCACCGCCCGCCGCACCCACGCCCCCGTCATCGGCTCACCAATCGCCTGCAGTCCCGCCAGCACACACCACGTCCCATACACATAATTGACGCCCCACCGCCCAAACCAACACCCATCCGCCTCCTGCTCCCGCCGCAAAAACGCCACCGCCGGCGCCACCGCCGGATGGCCCTCGTCACACCCCAACGCCCCCAGCATCTCCAGACACCGCCCCGTCACATCCGCCGTCGGCGGGTCCAGTAGCGCCTCATGGTCCGCGAAGGGAATCTTGTTGAAAATCAGTTTATCGTTGTTCCGATCATACGCCCCCCACCCGCCGTTGGAACTCTGCATCGCCACCACCCACGCCGCGCCCCGCCGAATCACCTCATCACCGTCCGCCGGCCGCGCCCCCGCACACTTCGCCAACGCCATCACCACCGCCGCCGTATCATCCACGTCGGGATACCACTCGTTCTCGAACTGAAACCCCCACCCCCCCGGCCGCGCCGCCGGCGCCGACACCACCCAGTCCCCCACCGTCCCGCACTGACGCGCGCGCAACCACTCCCCCGCCCGCCGCAACGCCGCATGATCCACCGCCATCCCCCGCTCCACCAGCGCATTCATCGCCAACGCCGTATCCCACACCGGCGAATGACACGGCTGCAAATGCAACGTCTCCCCCGCAACCCTTCCGTCATCCCCGCCCCTTCCTTCTCCGTCATTCCCGACGTTTTCATTCGGGAATCCATCCCCTCTTTTCTTCTGTCCGTCATTCTTCTTCTGTCCGTCATTCCCGACGTTAGTAATCGGGAATCCATCCTTCTGTACCCCCACCACCTCCAACCCCTCAATCGCCCCCAACGCCTTCCGCATCAACGCATCCCCCACCCCATACCCCAACGCCGCCAACGCCAACACCGCATTCGCCATCGCCGGATAAATCGCCCCCAGCCCCCCGTCGCCCCGCATCCGCTCCACCATCCACGCTTCCGCCTTCCGCAACGCCCGCCGCCGCACCCACGCCGGCGCCCACCGCTCGAACACCTTCAACACCGCATCCCCCCACACAAACACATTCCGCCAACTCACCCAGCCGTCCAACTCAAACGGCCGCACCCGCCGGAACCGCACCCGCGCCGCCGGCACACACCACAACTCCTCCACCCCCCGCCCCCGCGCCACCGGACATTCCCGCCGCACCGCGCACATAATCGACAACGGCACCATCACCACCCTCGACCAATACGACACCGCGTACACATTCGCCCACCACGACCGCGGCGCCAGCATCATCTCCACCGGCACACTCGGCACGCCCTTCCATGGATATTGTCCAAACAACGCCAGCGTCATCTTCGTGAACACATTCGCCGCCACCACTCCGCCCCGTGCCAGAATCGCCTCCCGCGCCCGCCGCATCCCCGCATCATCCGCCGACACCCCCGCCAGTTTCAGCGCGAAATACGCCTTCACCGACGCGCTCACATTCATCGGCCCGCCGACATAAATCGGCCACCCCCCATCCTCGCCCTGCGCCCCCCGCAGGAACGCCACCATGCCGGCTTCCCGCCCCGCATCCACCACGCCCAGATACCGGCGCAACATCAAATACTCCGACGTCAACGTCGAATCCGCCTCCAGTTCCTCGACCCAACACCCCGCCCCCGCATCCTGCCGCCGCAACAACCACGCCTCGCCCCGCGTCAGCGCGTCTTCGACATCGCCGACAGAGCCGGCGGCGTCATACGCCGAACGGTCGGGCGCCGCGCCCGACGCCGCGTCCCCGACCGGGAGATTCGCCGCCGGCATCAACGACGGGGTGGTGTTACTGCGAGACATCGTTTGTACTGTTCTCCAGATTTTTGTCCTGATCAATGCTCCACACGTCGCACGTCACATCACCGTCGATGTTGCCCACCGCAAACGCCGTGAAGCCGGCGGACGGCGTCGTTGTCGCGTCAGCCGGCAACGAGCACCCGTCCAACTCTGCGCCAATCGCGTCGCTCCCCAGGATGTACCGATACCGCGCGGTGGACGTCTCCGACGTCCCCGCCAACGCAAACCCGATTTGGCCGAACGTCTCTCCGTAGACATTCTGTTCGGCAAAATAAATGGCCTGCGCCGTGTAAATCGCCGCCAGATTGATTTTGGCTTCCGACTGTTTGGCGCGCGCCTGATAGGCCAGAAAATTCGGAATGGCCACGGCCGCCAGGATGCCGATCAGCACCACGACGATCATCAACTCGATTAAACTGAACCCCAGTTGACGGCGCGCCGTCGATCCCGCGGGGCCGCGCCCCGTCAAGGGGCCGCCCCTCAACCGTGGACATGGACCGCCCTTCACGCGCGCCGCCCGCCCGGCATGAGTTGACGAATCACGGCCCGGCATCCGCCTTGGCTCCGGCAGCCCCGGCGGCGGCCCCGGCGGCCGCAGGCTCTTGACGCCGGCTCGCATGATCCCGATCATCCGACGCCGCCTCATCCCCGCCGGACAAATGCCCCGGCGTCCCAAACCCCACTTCGCGGAACCGCCGGATCAACGCCGCATTCTCCGGATCCAAATCCAGCGCCCGCATCCACGCCCCTTGCGCCTTCTCCCGCCGCCCCTGCGTCAGATAGATTTCTCCCAGATGCTCAAAAATCACCGGGTCGTCGTTCACGAGTTCCACCGCCCGCCGCAGTTCCCGCAGCGCCTCCGCCACCCGGCCCACCCTGAACAACGCCCACCCCAAACTGTCGACATAGGCCCCGTTGTCCGGCTTGATCGACACCGCATGTTGCGTCAACGTCACCGCCTCATCCCCCCGAATTCCCCGGTCCGCGTAACTGTACCCCAGATAATTCAGCGCGTCGGCATGATCAGGATTCAACGCCAGCACCGCCTTCATTTCCCGTTCCACATCGGCAAAACGGTTCAACTTGTCAAACACCGCACCCAGATTAAACCGCAGATCCTCATCGGCAGGATGATACTCCAGCCCCTTGACAAACGCCGCCCGCGCGAGATCAAAACGCTTCGCCTGCACATAACTCAATCCCAACAACCGATGCGTGTCCGCATTCCCCGGATTCAACCCCGCCGCCCGCGTCAACGCCGGCGCCGCCTCATCAAACCGCCCCAGCCGATACAACAACGCCCCCAGATGAATCTGGCTGTCATAAAACGTCCCGTCCATCCCGACATTCACGCGATACGCCGCCAGCGCCTCCCCCACGTCGCCCACCTTCTCAAACGCCCACCCCAGATAATCCCGCACCCGCAACTCCGACGGATGCGCCAGCAGCAGCCGTTTCAACTCTTCAATCGCCCGCCCCGCCTCATCCATCTCCACCAACACCACCGCCCGCCGAATCTGCGCATTCACATCCCCCGGATTCTTCTCGATCATCCAATCAAACACCCCCAACGCCCGCCCGTATTGCTTGCCCCGCAACAACAACCGCGCAAACTCATTCACCACCGCCCCCCCTGCTGTCATTCCCGACATCCCCATTCGGGAATCCATCCTTCCGTCCCCATCCTCATCCCCCACCCCCAACAACGCCTCAAACACCCCAATCGCCCCCGCCA
>JAHRAQ010000021.1 GCA_020027205.1 Nitrospirales bacterium
GTCCAACACGCCCTTGAGACGCTCGCCAAACGGGTCGCGGCGTATGACCCGAAAACCAAACCGCCGAAACGGAAGGCGCGAAAACGGAAGAAATAAGGTGTGTCAACTATTCTTTGTAAGTCCCTTCTGTTTCCTTCTGTCCGTGATGCGGAAGAAAAGGACAACTGAAAGATGGATTCCCGACTAAAGATGTCGGGAATGACGGAGGGGAGAGATTCCCGACTAAAGATGCCTGCCCCCGACGTTTTCATTCGGGGGTCGGGAATGACGGAGGGAGGAGTGGCGGCGGCGGTGACGGCGGTGGTGATGACAGCGGCGACAGTGACGGTGGGCGGTGGCAGTGACGGTGATGTCGGCGGTGGCAGTGGCGGTGGATCAGAGGACAGCGGGAACGCCACCCTGACGCAAGCCGTGTTCCTGTCAGGCGTTGGCGGGCTGTTTTTTCCAGGCCGCCAGAATGCGCTCCACCCGCATCCGCACCACAAGGTCGGGATCCTTCATCAGGGGTTTGATCGCCTCCCGTCCCCGCGGGTCTCCGATTTTTTCCAACGCCGCCGCCGCGGTGAGACGCATCCACCAGTCCTGATCGTGGAGAAGCGCGATAAGCGGATCCACGGCGTCCGGGTCCTTGATGGCGCCCAGCGCCAGCACCGCCTGCTTGCGCACGAACTCTTCTTTGTCGCTCAAGGCGGCCATCAGGGCCGGCACGGCGGGTGTGCCCAACTCGACAAGCGCGCGCGTGGCGTCGTCTTTAAATTCATCGTTGTGCAGCATGGACATCAGGGGCGCCAGCACACGCTCATCGTTGACCTTGCCCAACGCCCGGATGACATATTTTCGGGATTCCCAGTCGCGCATGTACCGGATCAACAACTCCACGGCGGGCGGGCCGACTTCGGCAATCGCCTCGACCGCCGCCTCGCGCACCTGCCAGTCCCCGTCGCGCAAGGCCCGGACAATCGGCTCCACGCAACGCTCGTCCGCCATTTCGCCGAGCGTCACGACGGCTTCGCGCCGAACGACCCAGTCCGGGTCGCCCAGAAGGTCAATCTGAATATCGATTTCGTCTTTGACCTTCTCGTCTTCCGGCTCAATCTCTTCCTCGTCCGCCGGAGGGCCGTCCGTCCCGCCGGCCTCGCCGACATCGTCGACCTCCGCCGTCGCCGCCGCCTCGCCGTCCGGCGCCGCACTAGGCGCCGTGTCGACACCGACAAACTCCTCCAACGACTCCTCGTCCGAAAAAGCGGACACGTCGTTGCCCCTCGCTTCCGGTTCGGCGTCGCCGGCGGACGCGCTGCGCTTGTCGGTCATGGCCTTCTCCCTTTCCCCGGTGTCACTCGAAACCTCGTCATGCGCAGGCAGACTCCATCAGGCGGCTTTCGGCTTTTTCCCGGCGGCCATGGCCACCCGCGCCGCCTTGCCGCGAATTTTTCGCTGCACCCGTTTCAGACGTTTGCGCAACCGCCGAACACGCGCCGCCTCTTCCGGCGTGGCGGGACGCGCGCCCCCGGTGTGTTCCTTGACCTTTTTTTCCAAGGCCACCCTGTCTTCGTCCGGCGTTCGTTTTGCGGCCATGATCGCTCCTCTCCCCGTGAACCGGCCTCACGAATTTCCGTGCATGGAACAGATGAATGTAGGGACACGTCCTCCGGGTGTCAACGCGGCTCCGTCCGTGACGCCTCCGCGACGGAGCCGCGCCGGCGCGCCGTCACCGCTTCCAGTCTTTGCAGAAACTTCGTTCATAGGCCAGGATTTTCCAGGCTTCTTCTTCGGTGATGGTGCCGGGAATCATCGGCACCATGCCGGTTCCCGGACTGCCGTTCTTAATAATCCAGAACAGTTCCCCGTCGCGCCGCCGTTTCTGAAACATGCAATTGGTGAAATTGCGGGGGCCGGGATTCAACCGCCGGCCCAGCGACCCGTCGCCCCGCCCCGTCCCGCCGTGACAGGACACGCAGGTGCCTTTGCCTTCGTACAGGACCTTGCCCTCGGCAATGATCGACGCCGACGCGATTTTCGTCGACACAAAAGGAGGCGTCAGTTGCCGGGCCTCGCGTCGTTCATCCAGCGGCACCCTGGGACGCAACGGCTGCGCTTCGTCCGCCAGGCCCGGCACGGGCCACCCCGCCGTCGTCCCCAGACCAACGACCAGGCAGACCGTCCACCGACTCCAGCATGTCACTGCGCGACGACGCGGCATGACGGCACGGGCGGGGCGTGAGGGGAAAAACCCCGTTCAGGATCGATCCTGAACGGGGTTCGGGAGTCCACCGGCGTCAACAATTACTTATGCCATTTCGAACAGAAACTTCGCTCGTAGGCCAGCACCTTCCAGGCTTCCGCCTCGGTGATGGTGGCGGGCACCATGGACACCATGCCGGTCCCCGGGCTGCCGTTCTTGATAATCCAGAACAGTTCCCCGTCTTTCCGTTTCTTGTGGAATTTGCAGTTGGTGAAATTCCGCGGCCCCGGCGTCAGGACTTTGCCGGCCGGCCCGTTGCCGTCGCCTTTTTTGCCGTGACAATTCACGCATGTGCCTTTGCCCTCAAAAATTTTCTTGCCTTCCGCCACGACGTCGGCCGGGGCTTTCTTGGTCGACCCATAGGGCGGCTTCATTTTTTTGGCCTTCCCGCGCTCCGCCTTGGGCACCCGTGGTTTCAACGGATTTTTTTCGGGGCCGGCCAGGGCCAGGTCGCCGCCGGCAAAGGCCAGGACCGTGAACATACTGCACAGCACAAACAACCTCTTCATGAATCCCTCCTTTGAGAATGAGTCCTTAACGCCGTGACCATAGCAACGCGATTTTCCCCCTGTCAAGAAAACGGAACCGCCGCCGCCGAACCGGGGCCGCGCGCCGGACACGTGACGGATTCCCGCGGCCGGACGGCGGGTGTTCCGCGCGCGGTCACAGTCGAAATTCAATATCGCGCACCACAACGCCGACGCCGCCAAACGGCCCCTGCGGCCGGCCATTGAACAGCGTCTCCACCATGCCGGCGTTGCCCAGGGTCAGCAGAAACCGGTCGTGGGCGCGCCATTGCGCGCGTTCCCCCTCCCGCAACAACACTTCACGCGGCACGTCGTCGTCGGAACGCACCTGCGCCCAGACGTCCGCCGATGCCCGCAGTTCAAGCACCAGGGGCGCATCCTCCGAACCCGTCATCAGCAAAGGAAGCGCGCCGTCTTCGGGCGCCACGGCGTCGGCGTCGGCGTCGGCCACGGCCTCGATTGCGGGCGGCGACCCGGCGTCGTCGGCCGGCTCCAAGGCATCTGTCGAATCGACCGGCCCGGCGTCCGCGTCGGCGCGCTCGTTCGTCACGCCCGCGGGTTGCGACGCGCCGCCGCCGCGCTCCTGCGACACCGGGACGTTCCGGTCCGCGGCCGGGCCCGGCGGCATGAGAGACGGCGGCAGCGAGACGCGCGCCAGCACCAGCAACAGCACGCCGAAAAGCACGACCGCCACGTACCGCCTGACTTTGCTCCGCGGCCCGCCCTCCAACTGCACCTGTGGAAACACCAGCGACGGCCCTTTGTCTTTGGTGTAGAACGACGCGGAACATTCCGAAAACAACCGCACGCAATCTTCTTCATCGAGATTGAGTGCGCGGGCGTACGAGCGCACGGAGCCTTTGGCGAAGACCAGCGGGGGCAGCCGGTCAAACCCATCCTCCTCCAGGGCCAGCAGCACGTCTTCCTGAATGCGGGTGACGGCGGACATCTGCGCGAGGCTCATCCCTTGAGACACACGGGCGGCCTGAAACCTCCGGCCCGGTGAATCCGGCTGCTCCGACGCGGCGTCCTGTTCAGACAACGTGATGCCCCCTCCCGCGCCGGGACGGCGGATGCGCCCGGCCCTGGCCGCCGCCGACACGGGAGGCGGAACGCCGGGCGGACGGCGGTGAATGGCGCGCGATTATGAAATCTCCTCGAAATGGGTCAACCGTTTGAACTCCCGAAAACGGGACTCAATGTCCTTATAGTGCAACGTGCGCAGGCGGTCAAGACTAAAGGCTTCCACCGTGAAAGACGCCATGACGCTGCCGAAGATAATCGCCCGCCGGAACCCCGTCTCGGAAAAATCCCCCGTGGAGGCGAGATACCCCATCCAGCCCCCGGTGAACGCATCGCCGGCCCCGGTGGGGTCCGGCACCTGTTCCAGCGGAAAGGCCGGCGTGCCGAAGACCTGCGTGCCGTGAAACATCAGGGCGCCGTATTCCCCGCGTTTGACAATGAGACGCCGCGGCCCGCGAGAGAGAATGTCTTTGGCGACTTTGACCAGATTGGAATCCCCGCCGAGCGCGCGCGCTTCCGCGTCATTGATGACCAGCACGTCCACGTCCCGCAGCACCGCCCAGAGCGCGTCCCGTTTGCCTTCGATCCAGAAATTCATGGTGTCGCAGGCCACAAGGCGCGGCCGCGCGACCTGACGCAACACCGCCGTCTGCACGTCGGGATCAATGTTCCCCAGAAACAGCAGGTCGGGATTGCGGTACGATTCCGGGACCTTCGGCCGGAAGGATTCCAGGACGTTGAGTTGCGTCTCAAGCGTGTGAGCCTCGTTGAGGGCATAAGTGTATTCGCCGCGCCACCGGAAGGTGCGGCCCTGCCGGCGTTCGAGACCGGACACATCCACGCCCCGGCTTTTCAGAAACGCAAGATGCTCGTCCGGAAAATCCTCCCCCACCACCGCGACCATGTTGACGCCGGCAAAAAAACTGGCGGCCGTCGAGCAATACACCGCGGACCCCCCCAGCACGTCCGTCGCCTCCCCGAACGGCGTGCGCACCGTGTCAAACGCCACCGACCCCACGACCAGCAATCGCCCCATCTCACGCCCTCCCGTTCGAGGCGCCGGCGGGCGGCGCCTTCAGAAAGAGTCGATACCGCCGCTTCACCGACGCCGTCATGGCCTCCGGCGCGGTCAGGATGGCCCCGCGCAACGCGGTGGGACAGGCACAGGCGACCGGCGGCGTCGGCTGCCGGATAACATGACGCAGCATCTTTTTGGCCTGCTCGACATTCCGCCGCATGATCGCCAACACCCCTTCGACCGAGACCGCGGATTCGCTCTCATGCCAGCAATCATAGTCCGTGACGAGCGCCATGGTCGCGTAACAGATTTCGGCTTCCCGCGCGAGTTTGGCTTCCGTCGCGTTGGTCATCCCGATCATGTCCACGCCCCAGTGACGATACAGCCGCGATTCGGCTCTGGTGGAAAACTGCGGCCCTTCCATGCAGAGATACGCGCCGCCCTCATGGCACATGACCCCAAGGGCGCGGGCGGCCTCGGCCAGTTGCGCGGTCAGCACGGGGCAGACCGGGTCGGCAAAGGCCACATGCGCCACCAGGCCCTGATCGAAAAACGTCGACGCCCGCTTCGTCGTCCGGTCGAGAAAGGAATCGGGAAGCGCGAGATGGCCGGGGTGAATGTGCTCTTTCATGCTCCCCACCGCGCTGACGGAAAAAATCCGCGTGACGCCCAGCGATTTCAGCGCGTAAATGTTCGCGCGATAATTGATCATGGACGGACTAATCCGGTGGCCCCGCCCGTGCCGCGCGAGAAACGCCACGCGCCGCCCGGCCAGAACGCCGAGCACCACGGCGTCCGACGGTCGGCCGAACGGGGTGGACACGCGCGCCTCGCGCACCCGTTCCAGCCCCTCCATGGCGTACAGCCCGCTGCCGCCGATGACGGCAAGGTCGGCGCGCGGGCGCGACGGCGTGGATTTCGCGTTGCGGGTTTTCGGCATGGAAATCACGGAACACGGGCCGCGGACGTACATTCGCCCGCCGCCGCGTCGTCGAACGCGCCGTCACGCGGCGACGTGGCCGCAAACGATTCGATCATCGGCAACAGGCGCCGGGCCACGGAGCGCGCGGTGTCGTCGGCCCCAACCTCCACCCATTGCAACCCCGGCTCCGCGCGAAACCACGTCATCTGCCGTTTCGCATACCGGCGCGTGTCGCGTTTTAACTGCCGGACGCCTTCGTCAAAATCATAGTCCCCTTCGAGATAACCCGCCATCTGACGGTAGCCCAGACTTTTCATGGAGACAAGATGCCGGGCATACCCCCCGGCCAGCAGCGCGCGGGTTTCCTCCACCAGCCCGTTCGCCAGTTCCTCGTCCACCCGCCGGTCAATGCGCCGGCAGAGCAGGGCGCGCTCCATCGTCAGGCCCAGCACCAGCGCGCGAAACGCGGGGACGGCACGGGCGCGGTGCCGCCGGTGCGCCCGCGACAACGGCACGCCGGTTTGCCGGTACACTTCCAGGGCACGGCGCACTTTCACCGCGTCGCGGGGATGCAGACGGCGCGCGGTGTCGGGGTCCGCCAACACCAATTCCCGGTACAGGGCGTCGTCGCCACGAACCCGCGCCTCCGTTTCGATCTCGCGGCGCAACGCCCGGTCCGCCGGAGGGCCGGCCCACAGCCCGCGCAGCAACACCCGCACGTACAGCCCCGTCCCTCCCACCACCAGCGGCAGACGACCCCGCGCGTGCAGGCGCTCGATGACGGGCAGGGCATGGCGTCGAAACAACCCGGCGTTGAACGGCTCATCCGGCTCCGCCACGTTAATCACATGATGCGGCACCCCCCGCCGGTCGGCGTCCGACGGCGTGTCGGTGCCGACGTTCATCCCCCGGTAGACCTGCGTGGAATCCGCCGTGACAATCTCCGTGTCCAACGCGCGCGCCACCTCGACGGCGATGCGGCTCTTGCCCACCGCCGTCGGCCCCACCAGCGCCACCAAAGGTTTCAATGCCTCCGCCATCACAGCCGCCGAAACCTTCGATGCAGTTCTTCGCTGCCGAAATGCATCGAGATGCGCCGGCCATGCGGACAGGTCATCGGGACGCCTTCCCGCAGCCAGTCCCGCACCACCCGCCGCATCTCCGGTTCTTCCATCGGGCGGCCGGCCTGCACCGCCCCCTGACAGGCCATGGAGGCCAGCACGGGCCGAACCCGCGTGTCGAGAGAATCCACGGAACGCCATTCCGACACGTCTTCGACGATCTCTTCGAGCAAGGCGCCGTAATCCATCTGTCCCACCAGCGCCGGCGCCGCGCGAATGACCAACGCGGACGGCCCCAGGCGTTCCAGTTCGAGTCCGAGCGCGGCTAGGTCCGGCAGAATGGCGTCGACCTTCGCGGCCATGGCCGGCGAGAGGGCCACGGGTTCGGGAATCAACAGTGGCTGAATTTGGATGTGCCGTCCTTTCCAGTTTCTCCACAACTGTTCGAACAGCACGCGCTCATGAATCGTGTGCTGGTCCAGGACGTGCAGGGCATCGCCCACCTGCGCCACGATGTAGGTGGCGTGGATTTGTCCCAGAATCCGCACCTCCGGCGCGGCCTCGTACAGCGAAGGCGCGTCGTGACGCGTCGACGGCATGGCCTCGGACGGCGCCGGCGCGCGTTCATACAACGCCGTGGATTCGCGCACCACATCCGCACCATGCCCCGCCGGCGCGGCGCGCGCGGCGGCGGGAGTCGACCACGCGGAACGCGCGCGCGCATTTGTGTCGGCGCCGCCGCCGCCGCCGTCCCGCCCATGCGCGACCGGCGCCGCCGTCCCGCCGTCGGCGGCCTCGCCCACGGCGGATGGCGACTCGGCCACCGCCACATGTTTCTGCAACAACAGACGGATCGATTCCCTGACCGCCCGATGCACCAGGTCGGGCGTGCGAAACTTCACTTCCCGTTTCGAAGGATGCACGTTGACGTCCACCTCGTCGGCGTCCACGTCCACCATGATCGAAAACACGGGATGCCGGCCTTTCGGCAGAAAGGAGCCGTAGGCTTCATACACAGCATGGGCAATCGTGGCATTTTTGACCGCGCGCCGGTTCACAAAAATTTCCTGCGGCGTCCGGCCGGTTCTCACGTGAGACGGGTTGACGGCCATGCCCCGCACGCGCACGCCGGGCGTCTCATGGTGAACGGGCAGCATCATGTCCATGACGTTGACGCCGTAGACCTGAAGCAGGCGGTCCTCCAACGCCGCCGCTTTGGGGTAGTCGAACACGACGTGCTCATTGTGCGTCAGGCGAAAATGCGCGGGGACGTTCGCCAGCGCCGCCTGCTGCACGACGTGCGCGACGTGGGAAGATTCCGTGGCCGTCGTTTTCAGAAATTTCCGGCGGGCCGGGGTGTTGAAAAATAATTCCCCGACGGCAACGCGCGTGCCCGGCGGGGCGCCGCATTCTTCAACCGACGCGGCGGCGCCGCCCTCAATGGCCACGGCGGTCCCGGCCGGCGCCCCGTGCCGGGCCGTGACCATGCGGAACCGCGACACCGAGGCGATGCTCGGCAGGGCTTCCCCGCGAAACCCATAGGTGGCAATGCCCGCCAGGTCGAGATGATGACGCAATTTGCTGGTGGCAAACCGCCGGCAAGCCAGCGGCGCGTCGGCCCGGCTCATGCCTTCGCCGTCATCGCTGACCCGAATCATCTGTTTTCCCCCGTCCGTAATCTCCACCGTCATGACGGTCGCGCCCGCGTCCAAACTGTTATCCAGCAGTTCTTTGACGACCGACGCCGGGCGTTCCACAATTTCGCCGGCGGCGATGTGAGACGCCACGGACTCCGGGAGGACATGAATCTTCGTTTCGGGAGATTCCATTGACACCGCATGGGACAGCCGCCGCCGGGGCGCGAACTACCGGGGCGGCGCGGGAGCCGTGGGGACCGTCGGCGCCTCGATGCGCCCGGAGTCGGGAACCTCCCCCACGGACGCAAGACCGGCCCGCAAACTTCGGAAGGCATCGTGTAATTGCTCGACGACGTCGGCCACCTGCCGCATCTGTTCGTCGGAATTCTTTAACGCCCGTTGAAGAGTTTGCAGGCCCTCGGCGGTCGAATCGAGCCGGGCGGACAGGCCCTCATCCTGTGACGCCAGTTCGGTCTGCGCCTGCTCCAAACGGGCCAACCGCTCCCTGTGGCCGTCACTGCGTTCCCCCAACCGGTCGGCCATGGCCTGCAACGCCTCGCGGAGTTGCGTCAACGACTGCCCCACCTCTTCCAGCGTGCCGCCGTATTGCGCGTCGGTCTGCTGCAACGCCGCCAGCGCCGCGTCCAGCCGGTCATGCAAGGCGCGCTCGTTCGTCGTCAGGGCCTCGTTGACGGCTTCAATCGACTGCTGCACATCGGTGGCCAGATAGGTTCTCAACGCCTCCGTATCCGCATCGAGTTTCTCGCGCAAGGCGTCCTGTCGCCCGGTCAGGGTTTCGTGCAGAGCGCGTTCGGCGGCCGCCGCCCGCTCCTGTTCCTCCGCCAGCGCCGCATTCACCTGCTCCAATGTATCCTTGAACTGAACCAGCGAGTCCCGAAACTCCACAAACCGCCCCTCGACCATTTCGTCCCGTTGGGTCAACTCCTGTTCCATGTTCGCGCCCAGCGTGACGATCCGCTCTTCCAGGTCGGCATCCCGTTGCTGCAACAGGGCCGCGCGCTCGACGGCCTGTTGCGCGAGTTCATCCACCCGCTGATTCAGACGCCCGGTTGCCTCGTCCAGGGCTTCGCGTGTCTGCTCCGTCACGCGGTGCACGTCCGTTTCCAGATCGCCGCGCAACCGGGGCAGTTGATCGTCGCGCAGTTTCCGCAATTCATTTTTGACCCCGGCGCGTGATTCCAGCAGATCGGTCAAGACGTCGTTGGCCCGCTCAAGAGTGCCGGCCAGAATCGCCCGCTCCCGGTCCAACTCGTCCAACTTGCCCCGGAGGTCGGTCTCCAGTCTCAACAGGTCGGCCTGCTGCGCGACACAGGAGACGAGGCTCAACGCCGCCGCCAGCGCCAGGCCGCACCACAGACACCGGGGCCGCCGGCCCGCGCGCGCGGCGCCCGCCGTCGTCGGAGCATGTTCGCAATCCTGATCCATGATGCGCTCTGTGTCTCTGTTCGGCGGGCCGCCGTTACGACGGCGACCAGTCGGGGGAACTGTGGGACAACGCGCCGCCGGTCAACTGTTCGCGCCCCGTGCCGTCAACGTTAATCAGATACAGGTGGCTCTGCCCGCCCTGCGTGACGCTGAAGACCAGGTGGCGGCCGTCCGGCGCCCACGACGGCGAATCCTCCATGGCCCAGTGCGCCCCGTCGGTGATTTGCACCCGCCGCCGGCCATCCGGGGAAATGCGGCACAACCGAAATCCGGCGGTCGGCCCGCGACAGACGTAGGCAATCCAGTCGCCGCGCGGAGACCAGACCGGCGCGGCGTTATACGACCCGTCAAAGGTCAGCCGGCGGACACGCGAGCCATCGACATTCATCGTGTAAATCTGCGGCCCGCCGCCCCGGTCGGACACAAAGGCCAGCGTGCGTCCGTCGGGAGACCACGTGGGCGATAAATCCGCGCTGGGATGACGGGTTAATTGCCGCTTTTCCTTCGTCCGCACGTCCATCGTAAAGACATCGGAATTGCCCTGCGTGGCGGACGCATACGCCACCAGGTGACCGTCGGGGGACAATGCCGGGGTAATATTCAAATTTTCAGGGGGCACCAGCGTGCGAACGGCCCGCGAGTGCAAATCCAGTTGCACGATTTCCTGCGTGTTGCGCTGATAGGTCATATACACCACGGAGCGCCGGTCGGGCAACCAGGCGGGCATGAGCGCCAACGTGCGCGGCGTCGTAATCCGCCGAGGCCCGAAGCCGTCGTAATCCATTACGTACAACGCCCGCTGTCCGGTGTCGTTGCCGGCCACGTAGACAATCCGGGTCTCCGCCATGCCGGGTTCCCCCGTGTAATACGTCACCAGCGCGTCGGCCCACCGATGCGCCATGCGCCGCAGAAAACTCGTGCTGGCCGGTAGCGCGCCCCGGTATCTTTTGCCCACCGCGATATCTTTTCCGCCTTTGTCATGGGCGCAGACTTCGAACACGATCCGGCCGTTCTGGCGGCCCAGCCGTCCCCAGGTGACGACCGCCGCCTCGCTCGCCCTGACTTCCGCGAGGGCCGCCTTCCCCAGGCAATGAACGTCCGAAAGATCCAGCGCGGGCGCGGGACGCTTTATCACGTCGAATAACTGGGTGCGCCGCAAATCCTCCGTGAGCACGGCGGCCATGGTTTCTCCGGGCGTCTCGGCGCGCCCCTGCCGGCCGGCGGTATTGCCGAAGCCCATGACCCAGATGGGGATTTTCCGGAACTCCGACCGCGTCGTTTCCAGAAACACGTCGGCGGCCCGCCCCTCCGCGCAGGGCCACAGCGCCAGCGCCAGCGCGGCAAGCCGGACGGATGATGCCACGCGCATCCTCATTGGGCCAGTTGGAAATTGAACGTGAAATTGATCTCGAGATACGGATCCGTGATCGCCGGGGGAAACGCCGGAAAAGGGCTTGCCGCGAGCACCGCGCGTTCCGCCATGACGTCATACTCGTGACTGCCCGACGACCGGTGGACGACCAGATGCTTCACCTCGCCGGTGCGCTCCACACGAAACGCCAGGACCACCCGCAACGGAGCGAGATAGCGCATTTCGGACACCAGCCATTGCCGGTGAACCCCGGTTCTGATGGACTCCTGATACGACGTCTCCACGGACGACGACGGGGACTCCCCGGTCGACGCCGACGGCGCGGACGATGCCGCCGGCGCCACCGGCTTCTTGAGACGCGCGTGAGGAATCAAATCCGGCCGGCGCACCGTCAGCGACGAGACCAACGCCGGGATGGCAAGGTTGGCGATGTCCGATGCGCGCTTGTCCCGCCCGGCCCTCGACTCGGCCGGGGAGAACGGCGGCGGCGGTTCCCGGTCGAGACGCACACTGGCCAGAGGCGGCGGCGGCGGTGCCGGCGACGGCGGCGTCACCTCCTGCGGTACCACCGACACCCCGTCGACCGACGAAGGTTTCGTGATGGCGGGGATGCGGACGGATTGAATCGTCTGCGTCAGCGTCTCCGCCATTCTGGGGGCCTCCGGCCCGGACGGGGTGACAGGCTCAACGGGTGGCGGCGTTTCACGGAGCGGCGATTCGACATCCGGGAGCGGCGGGGGATTGCTCGACGCCGGCGGGCGTTGAGGACGCGCGGCGGGTTCGGACAGGGCCGGGGCGGACAGGGTGACCAGCGAGACGTGATACGCCGCCTCGAGCGGTTCGCTCGCCGGCAGACCCCACAGGCCCGTCAGCGCGGCGGCGGCGGCCAAGTGAAGGACGAACGACCCGACCAGAGGCCACGCGGCCCCCGAATCATCCGCCCCGGCAACGCCCGACGACGGCAACGACCATGGCCTGACAGACGCCGTTGAGGACATCGCGACAGTCCCTTCCACGTTACCGAGGATCGAGCCGCTCTTCGTCAATCACGGGTTCCCGCGGATTCGTCACCATGCCCAGCCGTTCAATCCCCGCGCCTTTGACGGTGTCCATGACGTGAACAATCCGCCCGTAGGGCACCCGGCGGTCGGCTCGAAGATACACGGACACGGCCGGATTGCGGGCATGGGCGTCCCGCAGCCGCGTCCGCAAATGGATCATCGTCACGCGCTCCTCTCCGAGATACACGCGTTCGTCGCGGTCAATCGCAATCAGGAGGCGCTCATCGGGCGTGACCGTGTTGGCCTGCGACTGCGGGAGGGTCAGGTCGAGTCCCCGGTGCAGCATCGGGGCGGTGACCATGAAAATCACCAGCAACACCAGCACCACGTCGACGAGCGGGACGACGTTGATTTCCGACAGAAACCGACGCCGGTGCACGTCACGCATCACCGGACAGGTCGCGCCGGCCCGGACGCCGGCATCATCGTCTCAAGCGCGTTCGGCAATTCAAGGCCAAACCGTTCCACGTCACACACGAGGGTGCGGATGGCGGCCAGCGCGTAGTTGTAGCCGATGACGGCGGGGATCGCCACAAACAGGCCGGCGGCGGTCGCAATGAGGGCTTCGGCGACACCGGGGGCCACCGCGGCGATACTGGCGGTGCCCGCCAGGCCGATCTGCCGAAAGGCGTTGATCACCCCCACCACCGTGCCCAGCAACCCGATGAAAGGCGCCAGATTGCCCGTGGTGGCCAGAAAAGGCAGATACGCTTCCTGCCGGAGGATTTGCGTTTGCACAAGAGCGTGGATGACCTTGTCCAGATAGTCCCGGTCCGACCGCGCAGCCGCCACGAAACCTGTCCGTGCGACACCGACGCCACCGTCACCGTCACCGTCATCGCCGCCGCCGACAACGTCGTCACCGTCACCGCCGCCGCCGCCGTCATCATCCGGCGCGCGCAGGCGTCCCACAATGCCCAGAAACACCGCGCCGCTGGGACTGTGGGGCAGGGTCATCGCCAGGCGTTGCAGGTCGCGCAGACCGGCGCCGCCGGACCGGGTCAGTTCGTCGTAGGTGTGCAGGAACCGTTGATCTTCGGTTCGGCTCCGGCGCAACAGGCGCCACTTGGACAGAATGATCACCCACGACACGATGGAAAACACCAGCAGGATCGATAACACCACGAGGGAGGTGGGGCCCAGCGAACCGAGGAGTTGCAGAGGGTCATGTGCGAACATAAGCGACGTGACGGGGCGGCGGCCCGCAACACCCGGCCGCCCGGCGGTTAAGTGGTGAGACGGCGGCAGGGCCGGCGACGGCAACGGAAATGGCGGGGCCGACGGGATTTGAACCCGCGACCTCCAGATTGACAATCTGGCGTCCTAACCTGGCTGAACGACGGCCCCGATTCTTCATTCGAACGCCGAATCACATCCCCGCCGCGTTGACACGAGCGCCGTCTCCCACGGGGCGCGCGTTCGACATCTCACGCCTGACCTGATGGAAGACCGCGCGGATGGTAGGCGGAACAGGGCTCGAACCTGCGACCTCTGCCTTGTAAGGGCAACGCTCTCCCCGCTGAGCTATCCGCCCATGGATTCGGACACACAAAGGAGATTTATTATATCAGCCGCAAACTCCCTGTCAACCGGCCGACACGCGCCCGGCGGCCCTTCGCGCGCCCGACACCCGGCCCGCATCCAAACAAACGCCACGGTCACGTTCCGGACGGCTTCCGTTCACGGAAGAGACACGGCCCGCATTTGACAAGGGGAACCCGATGCGGTAGAGGCCGTGACGCACGCCGGACCGGCGTGACGCGGCGGGACAAACACACCGGGGCCGGAACGTGAGTTACAAAATCAGACACGTCGACAAATGGAGCGCGACGGACCCGTTGCCCGAACTGTCCCGACGCGAGCGGGTCTGGCTCCTGGCCGAACGACATCGCGGCGCGGTCATCGCCGGCATCCTGGCCGCAAGTCTGGCGGCGGTCGTCCTGGGCGCCCTGCTCTGGATGCAGCACCAGCGCGGACAGGAGGCGGCGGCCCTGGCGGCCCAGGCGGGCCGGGCCTACTTCGAACGACCCGGCGCCGATGCCCAGACCGCGCACGCCAACATCGAAACCGCCGTCCGCCTGTACCGCCGACTGCTCGAAGAGTTTCCCCAAACGTCCGGCGCCCAACAGGCCCGGTATCTTCTCGGCAACGTGCTGGCCGAACAGGGGGATTACGCCGGGGCCATCGAGGTCTATCAGCGTTTTATCGACCAGCCGGCCCCTCATCCCGTGCTGCTCGGTCTCGTCTACCAGCGGCTTGGCGCCGCCCACCTGGCGGCCGGCGAACAGGAGAAGGGCCTCCAGGCCTACACCCATGTGCTGCAAACGCCGAACGCGCTCAACAAAGACCAGACGCTATTTGAACTCGCAACCCTGGAACACCAGGCCAATCATCCCGACCAGGCTCTCGCCCATTACCGGCAATTGGTCGACGACCATCCGACGTCGCCTTTTGTCAGTGAAGCCGCGATGCGGATTCGGGCGCTTGCGCCGCCCGACGCCGCCGAAGACGCCGCCGAGGGGAACACGGCACAGGACGAAGGACAGGCGGGAGACGCCGACACGCCGTAACGACGGGAACGACGGGAACGGGGCGGGAGACCGGCGGAGCGGCGGCGGGGCGGAGGTCGGAGGGTCAGGGCGCGAGCAACAACATCTGGCGAGTGTAGATCATATTGCCCCGCAAATTATTCAACGCCTTCAGGTCAGGCACCGACACCCGGAACCGCCGGGCGATTTTCCAGAGATTGTCGCCGCGCCGCACGCGATACCACTTGCCGTCGCCGCTCTCCGCGGCGTCTTCGCGTACGCGCAGCCGTTGTCCGGCCAGGATGACCGTGCCCGAAAGATCATTGAGGCGTTTCAGCGTCCTGACGTTCGTGCCAAACCGGCGGGCCAGCACCGACAGACTTTCGCCCCGGCGCACGCGGTGCCACGTCCGGCTTCTCGGCGCCGGCGCCCACGGCTTCAGCCGGGGTTCGGCCTGCGCCACGCGGGGACCGGCGCCCACGGGCACTTTTAAATCATAGCCGTTGGCGGGCACGATGCCCCGAATGAGTTCGGGATTCAACCCGCGCAAATCCTGAAACGGAATGTTCGTCTCTTTGGCCACGTCGCGCAGCCGCACCGGTTTGCCGACGCGCACTTCGTCGTATTGATGCCGCTCCTGCGCCTCAACGGCAAACCCGAACCGCGCGGGGTCCTTCGCGATCATGGTGAGCGCCATGAACTTGGGAACGTACTGCCGCGTCTCCCGTCGAATCAAACGACGGGACTTCGCAATGGTCCAGAAATCCCGGCTACCGGATTTGGCAATCGCCCGGCTGATTTTTCCCGCGCCGGCATTGTAGGCGGCCATGGCCAGCGGCCACGTGCCGAACTGGTCGTAGAGGTCCCGCAGATGGTGGGCCGCCGCGACGGTGGATTTCATCGGGTCATGCCGTTCGTCCACCAGCCGTTTGGCCCGCAATCCGTACATCCGGCCCGTGCCGCGCATAAACTGCCAGGCCCCCTTCGCGCGGGCGCGGGATTTCGCCATGGGATTAAACCCGCTTTCGACCAGCGACAGGTAGATTAACTCCCTCGGCAGGCCAAACTCGGCAAACACCGGTTCGATCATCGGCTGATAGCGGTCAAACCGGTTCAGCCACATTTGCACACGGTCGGGAATCTCGGTTTGGAAGTATTGAATCCTGGCTTGGACGGCGGGATGATCTTCAAGAATGGTAATCTCGCCATACCACGATGGCTCCGGCGCGGCCTCCGGTGCAGACTCCGGCGCGGCGGCTCCATGGTTAGCGGCGGCTCCATGGTTACCGGCGGCCGCGGGGTTACCGGCAGCCGCGGGGTCGCCGGGGAAATACACAAGCCCCCGGTCGGGCCGCGCCGTGGACGGGTCAGACGCCGCCTGCGCGGATGACGGCATGGCGGCCGCCGCCGCGTCGCCGATTACCGGACACAGCCCCGCCGGCCCGCACAGGATTCCGACGAACAGCACATGCCAGGGCCATCCCGCGTTCGGCATGGCTCCCCTTGTTGTCGACACCATTTTTCGCATAAGTAGACAATCGTAATGGTAAGGCGCAGGGATGTCAAGCCGGTCAGGGAAGAAGCGGGTTTTGGCCATCGCCGTGGCCGTTCTCCCGGTCGGCGGCACAGCGGAATCCCGTGGAATGGTTTCGGTCGAGCGGGATGCTGGCGATTCTGGTGAAAACCCTCACTTGCGGAGTTTCCACCTGCCAGCCGGAACTGCGAATGACCCGGCGGACGCCGGTCGGAGGCCCCTGGGGATTGCAGCACGGACTCACGGCGTAATAGTCCGCCTGATACCAGTCCGCAACCCATTCCCAGACGTTGCCCGCCATGTCATAGGCCCCGTAGGGACTCTTGCCTTGTTCGTAACTCCCCACCGGCGCGAGCGTCCCGGCCCCCTGCCATGACCGGTTGAAATTCAGATGCCGCCGGGTGGGTTCGACATCCCCCCACGGGAACCGCCGGTCCCGCGTGCCGCGCGCCGCCTTTTCCCATTCGGCTTCGGTGGGCAGCCGCTTGCCCGCCCAGGCGCAATAGGCGCGGGCGTCAAACCAGTCCACGTTGACGACGGGAACCGCCGCCAGAGCCGGCGGCACCCCGCCCGCCGCCGGCCACACGGTTTTCGAGAGGTCTGTGCCGTGGGACGGCCGGCGATGTTCCGTCGCGCGCATAAACCGTTCGTACCGGCCCATCGTGACTTCATAGGTGTCGATATAATACGCATCCAGTTCCACTTCGTGATTGGGATATTCATCAAGCCCCCCGTCCCGCGCGCCACGGGGAACGCCCATCAAAAACGGCCCGGCGGGAACGAACACCATGGGCGCGCCGTCCCGGCCGGGCGTCTCGCCAGTCGCCGACGTCGTCGGCGTCGCCGCCGTCGCCAACGGTGCCGCCGCCGTGCCCTGCGCCCACCAGCCGTGACCCATCCCCAGAACAAGGCCCGCGCACAGAACAATCACCGCGCGCGCCGACGTCCCGCGCATCGCTCCCCCGGTCTCGCTCCCGGCCCTCACGCGCCCCGCCCGGCCTGGCGCGCCGCTTCCTGTTCGACGCGCCGCAACGCCCGCATCAACGCGGCATCGTTCAGGGCCGTTTCACTCAACGCATCCATGAGATGCAGCCCGCGGGTCTGCATCAACGTTGTGGCTTTGGCGTATTGCGCGGCATTGAATCTCGCCACCGCCGGCTGGTTATTAATCACCTGACATGCCAGCACGCCGTCCTTGAGTTCCAGAGTGCCGCCGTGGTCCAGCAACGTGCGCGCCTGCGCCGCCGTGATGCCGTGCAGGTCGGCAAACTCTTCGATCCCGCCGGTCTCGACCATCGAGCCGTCCGGCATGACACAGTTCCGTTTGAACCAGGGCGACCAGTCTTTTCGAAAATCGATATAGGTCAGGTCGCCGCCATGGCCACCGCCATGACCCGTGGAACGAGCCAACTCGCGATCATCCAGCCCAAGATTTTTCTGCGCGAGGCGCGCCTGCAAGTCTTCCGGCAGGCCCCGGTAAAACACGCGCGCGGCCGCCTCTTCCAACGGCATCGCCGCCGACCGTGCCAGGTGTTCCGCCTGCGCGGTTTGCTCCACGTCCAGCACCCATGTGTGTTTGGGGGCCGCGCCGGCGGGGTCCATCCGGCACACAAACAGGCCGCGCGTCACCACGCCCGCCGTGTCCGGCCAGGCGTACACTCCGCCGTCACGCAACAACCGGGCCATGACGTCCGCCGGAATCCCATAACTTTTTCCGAGCACGTCGGCGTGGTACTCCAGGTTCTCGGCCCCGGCCATGGCGCACACCATCACGTTTCCGGGGGGATCGCAATCCGTGTAATTTTCCAGCACGTTGTAGAGCGCCGGTTCGGCGGCGGACTTCGGCGGACGTTTTTTGATTTTAAACACGGGCGGCGCGCCCTCCGATGAGACAGGCCGCGACCCGGCGCGACGCTGCCGGCCGGCGTTGCCGCGCCTTGCGGTCGCGTGCGACAATGGCCCCGGCGTTCAACGGCGACTCCGTTCGTTTCTCATGTCTGCGTCACAACTGGCAACCCTGTTCCGGCGCTACCGGGCCTTCCAATGGGACCCGGCGGGCCAGGGGTTTGTGCTGGCCTCCGGCGTCGTGAGTCCCTGTTACGTGGACTGCCGCGCCCTGCTGGCGCACCCCGACGCCCGCTGGCTCGCGGCCCGTCTGGCCTGCGCGGCCATCCGCGACGTCCCCTGCGAGGCCGTGGGCGGTATGGAAATAGGCGCCATTCCCCTGGCCACCGCTATATCCGATTATGCCTTTGCGGCTCAACCATCGAGAACGCTCCGCACCTTCACCGTGCGCAAGGCCGCCAAAGAACACGGACTGGGCAAACGCATCGAAGGCATGGTCGAGGCCGACGACCGCGTCATCATCGTGGATGACGTGCTGACGAGCGGCCAGTCCATCCTGCACGCGCTCCGCGCCGCCGGCGAGGCGAAACTGCGCGCCACTCACGCCCTGGTCATCGTGGACCGGCAGGAACAGAACGGCCGGCAAACCGTGGAAACTGCGGGGGTGTCGCTGATTAGTCTCCTGACCATGGACGATCTTAAAACCGCCAAGCCCGGATAGCGGCAACGGCGTCATCACCACCTTTGTCCGTCACTCCCTCCTCCGTCCTTCCGGCCTCTCCCCTCCGTCATTCCCGCCTTCTCCTTCCGTCATTCCCGACGTTAGTTGTCGGGAATCCATCCTTCTGTTGTTCTTTCTTTCTCTATTCCAAGTAGGACAAAGAAAAAGAAGGATGGATTCCCGATTAAAAATGTCGGGAATGACGGAGGGGACATGGACACGGGCATGACGGCGGGATATTCTTGACGGCCTTTCGCCGGCGGGCATAGGATGAAAACGACAAACACACGGCGTTCTACGTTCTGCGTTCTGCGTTCTGTGTGTACAGGGAGGTGTCCGGGGTGTCGTATCCGCTTGTTCAATCCGCCGATGGTTGGAGTGTGCCGTGAAAGGTCGCGGTCTGATGGGCGTGGTCGCCGGGGTGGTCCTGCTGGCCGGCGGCGTCTCGGCCCAGCCGGCGACGTATGAGTTGACCGTCCATGAACTGCATCAGGGACTCCGGCAGGCCACCGGCCCGCGGCAGAAAGGGTTTTTCCTGATCGACGTGAGGTCGCCGGCGGAACACCGGACGGGGTTTATTCCCGGCACCGACGGGAACATCGATTTTCGAATGATGGCCCGGCGGCACCGGGACATCGGCGCGGCGTTGGACGACCATATCGTCGTGTATTGTCAATCCGGCCGCCGGAGCGGCATCGCCGCCGACGTGCTGGCCGGCCTTGGCTATCAGTTCGTGTATAGCGTCGCGGGCAGCATGAACGCCTGGCGCGACGCCGGCTATCCGGTGACGCCGCCGGAACGCTGACCGCGGCGCGTCATGCGCGGCGGCGGCACGCGCAGTGGCGGCGGCGCGGGCGACGCATCATGCACGCGCGTGCGCGTCATGCGCGGCGGCGGTGGCGGCGGCGCGAACGGCGCGTCACGCACGAGAACTTCACGTCCGTCCCCACCCTTCCCCGTTCGCGTCCGGCACGTCCGGCGCTTCCCGGATGTCGGAAAAAATCCGGTCAAACTCCCGGTGCATTTCCCGAAACGCCTCCAGCAACGCCGGGTCAAAATGCCGGGGCTGCGTTCGATCATTGCCGTCGAGCATGATGCGGCAGGTCTCCTCATGCGACAGGGCCGGCTTGTACGGGCGCCGACTCCGCAGCGCGTCATAGGTGTCCCCCAGCATGACCAGCCGCCCGCCCAGGGGAATGGCCTCGCCCCGCAGTCCGCGGGGATACCCGCTGCCGTCCCACCGTTCGTGATGCGTGAACGCGATCTCCCGCGCCGTTTCGAGCAGGAGCGACGGCGAGCCGGCCAGCAGGTTGGCGCCGAAGACCGGATGCTGTTTGACCACGGCCCATTCCCGCTCATCCAGCGGCCCGCGTTTTTGCATAATCATATCGGGAATGCCGACCTTCCCCACGTCGTGCATGGGGGCGGCGTCGAAAATTAACTGCGCGTCATCCTCGTCAAGCCCGACGACCAGGGCCAGCGTTTTGCTGTAATGACTCACCCGCCGAATGTGCGCGCCGGTCTCGTCGTCTTTGTACCGGGAGGCCAGGGTCAGGCGCACCACCGTATCGGCGTAGGCTTTTTCCAGTTCCCGCGTTTTCTGTTCCTGGGCCTGCCAGGCCGCTTTCAGGTCGCGGGCATAGGCTTGCAACTGCCGGTTTGTGGATTCCAGCGTCCGGGACTTGCCCTGTTCGCGCGTCAGCAACTCTTTCAGGTCTTTGGCGTACAACGCCAGTTGGGATTTGGCCGAACGCAACTGCCGGTTCAGATCATTCTCCGGCACGGCGCGCGTGGAGGATGTCATGCGTGTGTCGCGCATCAGGTCGCCTCCACCCGGTCCAGCGCCTTCCGAACCGTGGCGAGAAGTTGGAGCGGGCTGAACGGTTTGATCAGGTACGCAAACACATCCGGCGTCGTGTCCCCGTCGCGCGCCGAGGGCCGGTCCAGGGCCGTCAGGAGAATCAGCGGGATGTGCCGCGTGACGGGGTCGGCGAGGGCGGCGGCGGCCACGTCGAAGCCGCTTAACCGGGGCATCATCCGGTCCAGAATCACCACGTCGGGGCGTTCCCGCCGAATGAGTTGCAAGGCCGACTCCCCGTCCGACGCCTCCAGAATCCGGTAGGCCGGATCTTCCAACGTGGTCTGCAACAGCAACCGGAGATCGGGTTCGTCATCGGCGATGAGAATGGTTTTTTGCGCGCCTGCCCCGGACATCTTTAATCCGGGGTCAGTCATGGGCGGCCTCGGACGTCCCGTGCTCCGGCCACGCCGCCCCGCCGGTGTCGATGCGGCGGGCCACGGTGATGAAGCCGGAATGCGCGATCATGCGCAGGTCGGGGCGTACGCTGCGGCCGGCGATGTTCCAGTGGCGCATGAGGGTCTCAAACGTTTCGATCATCCCGAAGGCGCGGGTCCGCCGCAACTCGTCCACCGTCTGCACCACCTGCGGCACCGTCGGCACAAAACTCAAATAGATGCCGCCCGACCGAAGGGCCGCCGGTACATGGGGAATCACGCGCCAGGGTTCGGGCAAATCGAGGATTACGCGGTCGAAGAGAGCGGCGGTGGTGGTGCTGGTGTCGGTGTCGCCGTTGATGCCGGTGCCGGTGCCGGTGTCGGCGTTGATGCCGGCGTCGGTGCCGGTGGCGGCGGTGGTGCCGGTGGCGGTGGCGCCGTTGATGCCGGTGCCGGTGTCGGTGTCGGCGTTGATGCCGACGTTGACGCCGGCGTCGGTGTCGGTGCCAATGCCGTCACCGGCGTCGCGCATTTCAAGGCGGAAGTTGTCCACGGGGCCGAGACACCGTTCGATATTTTTCATCGCGGTGCGGGCGAAGTCTTCGCGGGTTTCGTAACTCACGACGGCGCCGCGGTCGCCCACCGCGCGCAGCAACCCCAGCGTCAACGCCGCCGACCCCACCCCCGCCTCGAACACGCGCGCGCCGGGATACACGTCGGCCCACATGAGAATCATGGCAATGTCCTTGGGATACAGAACTTGCGCGCCGCGCGGCATCTTCAGAATGTATTCGGCCAGGGTGGGCCGGAGCGCCACCATGATCTTGCCGCCGGACAGACAGACCGTGCTCCCGTCGGGACGGCCGATGAGATCATCGTGCGGCAGGAAGTCGCCGCTGTGCTGAAACCGGTCGCCGGCTTTGAGCGTGAGGGCATACTGACGACCTTTTTTGTCGACCAGATGGACGCGCTGCCCTGATTGAAAGACGTGCATGGGGGGCACATTCTAGAAGCCTGTCCGTCCGGGTTGCAACTGACGCGCAACGCCTTCAAGAGGACAGGCTCCCCGCCGTGATGCGGGGCGGAGGGAACGGGAGCGGGGGGAACGAAATGAAAGATGGATTCCCGACTACTAACAGCCTGCCCCCGACATTTTCATTCGGGGGTCGGGAATGACGGAAAGAGGGGAGGGGACGGGAATGACGGAAGGAGAGAAGAATGGAAGGAGGGAAGAAGGAATGAGACATCCCCCCTCCGTCATTCCCGACATCTTTAGTCGGGAATCCATCTTTCGGTTCTTCTTTTCCCCTTCGGTTAGGAGAAAGAAAAAAGAAGGATGGATTCCCGACTACTAATGTCGGGAATGACGGAGGAGGATGGATTCCCGATTAAAAACGTCGGGAATGACGGAAGGAGAGAGGAGGGCGGTTTCTTGACAGCCGGTGACGGGGGGATTTAGGGTAGACAAGGCAGGAGGGTGCTTCCACGTTGGATATGTTCCCCGCAACGCCGTCCCGTCTCGGTCGTGTCCGCGGCTTGATGCGGCACACCCGGAAAGGGACGGTGTGCCTGGCGCTCGGCTTGCTGCTCGGCTTGCTGACATGCGCGCCCAGCCTTTCCCGCGCCGACTCGCCGCTGGTCGTCACCGCCGCCTATGAGGGCGTCATCAACCCCGTCGCCGCCGAATATCTTCACGAAGCCATCGCCCATGCGGAGCGGGAACAGGCGCATTGTCTCGTGCTGCAACTCGACACGCCGGGCGGCCTGGACACCTCGATGCGGGTGATGATCAAAGCGATCACCGGCTCGCAGATTCCGATTGTCGTGTACGTCAGCCCCACCGGGGGGCGGGCCGCGTCGGCCGGAGTCTTTCTCACCATGGCCGCGCATGTGGCCGCCATGGCGCCGGGCACCAACATCGGGGCGGCGCATCCGGTGGCGATGGGGGGCGGGACCATGGACGACGTGATGAAGGCCAAGGTGGAAAACGACGCGGTGGCCTATATCCAATCCATTGCCGAACGCCGGGGACGGAACCGTGACTGGGCGGAGCAGGCCGTCAAACAAAGCGTCTCGGCCACGTCGACGCGCGCCAAAGAACTCGGCGTGATTGACCTGGTCGCGTCGGACATGAACGACCTGCTGGCCCAACTCGACGGACGGACGGTCTCCCTCGGCGCGCAGTCCCTGACCCTGCGCACGAAGGACGCCCAGGTGCGGGGGTTTCCCATGAGTTGGCGCCTCCAAACCATGAAAGCCATCAGCGACCCGAACATCGCGTATGTCCTCATGACCATCGGCACCATCGGGTTGATTGCGGAACTCTACAGCCCCGGCGCCATTTTGCCCGGCGTGGTCGGCGCCATCAGTCTGATTCTGGCCTTCTATTCCCTGCAATCCCTTCCCGTGAACTACGCGGGCGCGCTGTTGTTTATTCTGGGCATCGTCATGCTGATGCTCGAAGTCACCGTCACCAGTTACGGCCTGCTGGCGATTGGCGGGGTCACGGCCATGATTCTGGGGTCGCTGTTTCTCATCAATCAGGATTTCCCCTACTACCGGATTTCCTGGTCGGTGATGTTGCCCATCGTCGCCCTGGCGGTCGGGGTCGCGTGGCTGGTGGTACAGTTCGGCGTGCGGGCGCTCCGCACACGCGCCAGGACGGGTAGCGAGGGGATGGTCGGGCTGATCGGGTCGGCCAAAACGGATTTGGGACCGCGTGGAAAAATTTTCGTTCAGGGGGAAATCTGGGATGCCGTCAGCGCGTCCCCGGTCCCCGAAGGCCGGGCCATCCAGATCACACACCTTGACGGCCTCACCGCCCACGTCAAACCCGTCGAGCCCGAAAAGGAGAACCGGTAAATGGACGCATCTGCCAACCCCACCATGCTGTTTGTCCTGTTCCTGGGCCTGTTCATCCTGATCGCCAAGGGCCTGAACATCCTGCGGGAATACGAGCGGGCCGTCATTTTTCGCGTGGGCCGGCTGGCCTCCGGCATCGTCGGACGGAACGGCCCCGGCATTGTGATTATTATTCCTCTGATCGACAAACTGGTGCGCGTGAGCCTCCGCACCGTGACCATGGACGTGCCGCCGCAGGACGTCATCACCAAAGACAACGTGTCGGTCAAGGTCAACGCCGTGATTTATTTTCGCGTGGTCGAGGCGGAAAAAGCCATTGTGGGGGTGGAAGATTATTACTACGCCACGTCCATGATCGCCCAAACCACCCTGCGCAGCGTGCTGGGGCAAAGCCAGTTGGACGACCTCCTGTCGAAGCGCGATGAAATCAACGCCGACCTGCAGCGGATTATCGACCAGGCCACGGAACCCTGGGGCATCAAGGTCTCCGCCGTCGAAGTGAAAAACGTGGATCTTCCCCAGGAAATGCAGCGGGCGATTGCGCGGCAGGCGGAAGCCGAGCGGGAGCGGCGGTCGAAAGTCATCCACGCCGAAGGCGAATACCAGGCGTCCCAGCGCCTTTCGGACGCCGCCCAGATTTTGAGTCAGAACCCGGCGGCCCTGCAATTGCGCTACATCGAAACGATGATGAACGTGGCCGGAGGGAACAATGCCACCATTCTGTTTCCCGTGCCCATCGATCTGTTAAGCCCGTTTCTCAAACCGGCGGACCCGGCGCGCCCCGCCGCCCCGCCCGGAGGCGCCGCGCCGAACTAGACGGCGGCCGTCACGATTCCCCGGATGAGCGCCCTGCCGTTATGAAACGTCTCTTTGCCGTCATCGGCCTCGGCCGGTTTGGCTACAGCGTCGCCGAGAGTTTGGTGCAAAAAGGCTGCGAAGTCCTCGCCATCGACCGGGACGAGTCGAAAATTCAGGCCATCAGCGACATTGCCACGTTTGCCATTCAATGCGACGTGACGGATGAACGCACGCTCAAATCCGTGAGCACGCAAAACGTCGACGTGGCCGTGGTCAGCATCGGAGAAAATATCGAAGCGAGCATCATGATCGTGCAAACGCTGATCGAAATGGGGGTCAAATCCATCATCGCCAAGGCCATGACCGCCATCCACGGAAAAATCATGAGCAACCTCGGCGTGACCGAAGTGATTTACCCGGAACGGGACGCCGCGATTCGCCTCGCGCACCGGCTGGCCTCTCCCAAGGTGTTGGAATATCTCGAACTCGCGCCCGGCTACAGCGTGGAGGAAGTGGTGGTGCCGGAACGGTTTGCCGGCATGAGCCTCGAAGAAACCGAAATCCGCGAAAATCACAACCTCAACGTCATCGGCATCAAAAAACAGGTGAACCGCATGATCAGGGGGCAACTAAAAAAGGAGGATGCGTTTAATTTCAACCCCTCTTCCGGCGACCGCATCGAAAAAGGCGACGTCCTGGTCATGATCGGGAAAAAACACGATCTCGACCTGTTCAGCAATTCCGCCTGACGGCACGAGATTCCGGCCCCGCCATGCCGCGCGACGAATGTCAGCCGCTGCTCGACGAATGTCGGCGGAACATGGAAGCCTTTTACGCGGCGTTGCATCTCGCGCCGCCGTATCACGGCATGGAACAAACCCTGCTCCGCCTCTCCGCCCTGTTCAACACCCATCCCGCCGAAGAGCGGAAGCGCCTGCTCAACAACGAAGTCTCTCGGTGCCCCCTCTACCTTCGAGCCTTTACGGAGTCGGGGCTGCACACCAGGCACCGGGGGATTATCGCCCGACAGGCCCGCACCGACGACCTCGCGGCGTTCCCCGACACCCTGCGCTACCTGTTGGAGCCTTTTCGCCAATGACGGTCACGCACCACCGGGGGCATGGCGGTCGCGCTCGGCGGTGGCAGCACCCTGTGGTGGTCGCACCCGGCGGTTTGAGTTGTGGATTTAATGTGTGTTATTTACACAACAATTGCTGTTTTTTCACATGATTTCGCGGAATCCATCGGAAGCCATTTTTATTTATGTCTATTTTTCAACAAGTTATGAGTGTTTATCATGAACCGTTTTATGGCCTGATTCTTGCTTGATATATTATGCGGTCGTCGCTATCCCGCGTCGACCGGCATCAGGGTGGCATCAGAGAAAGCGCACATGCAGAGACAACATACCATCGGGCACACCGTTTCGTTATCCGGCATGGGCCTCCATTCCGGGCGTCCTGCGCGGGTGAGTCTTTCTCCGGCTCCCGTAGACCACGGCATTATGTTCCGACGGAACATCCACGGCCACGTTGAAACCTGCCAAGCATCCATTCGCAATCTGCGGCCCACGGAACTGTGCACGGTGATCGGCTCCAACGGATTCCGGATTCAAACGACCGAGCATGTGCTGTCCGCCCTCTGGGGCATGGGCGTTGACAACGCCGTGATCGATATTGATTCGGAGGAAGTGCCGGCCATGGACGGGAGCGCGGCGCCGTTCACCCGAAGCATCCAGCGCGCCGGGATTGTCCGCCAGGAACGGCCTCGAACCTATCTGAAAATCCGGGAACCCATTCACATCGGCAACCATCGGCACGCCATTTCCATTCTGCCCGCGCCTTTTCCGAAAATCACCTACACCATTGATTACGACCACCGGCTCATCCAACAGCAAACCCGCGAGCACGAGTGGTCCGCGGCGGACTTTCAGGCCAAGATCGCCAAAGCCCGCACCTTTGCGTTTGCGCATGAGGTGAAAGCCATGTGGGCGCGCGGGTTGGCGAAAGGCGGCTCTCTGGACAACGCCATTGTGTTCACCGAGACCGGCATCATGAACGACGAGGCCCTGCGGTTTCCCGATGAATGTGTTCGCCACAAAATTCTGGACCTCATCGGAGACATGTCTCTCCTGGGAATCCACATGGTCGGCCATATTATTGCCGACCGGTCGGGCCATGCCCTCCACAACCAACTCATGCAAACCATCCTGGACAACCCCGACGCCTGGACCCTGCTCGGACACCACGAGCGGCACGCGACGGATGTCGCCGATCTGGCCCCCACGGGCACAGAGGGCATGCGTTCCGTTCGGACTGCCAACGCCGGTTGCTGACGAACGTCTTGCCGCCTTCCGGTCCCTCTCCGCCGCTGATTGTCGAACGACCGCCCCGTGCCCTCGGCGCTCTCCGGCGCCTCGGCCTTCCCCTGCTCCTCATCGGCTGGCTCGCCGCGCCGTTCGCCGACGCCGCGACAACGACCGAACGTCTTCCGGGATTTCAGGGGATTCCCTGGGGCAGTACGTTGTCCGAACGCGCGCAACTCGAGATCGTTGACCGGGACGGCCGGGTCGATATTTACGAGTTCAGGGAAGGCCCGCCCCGTTTCGCGCGCGAGACGGTCGAGTCCGTTAAACTCTACACCATCGACGGCCGGTTCGCCCGTGTGATGATTCGCTACCGCACCGAGCGCACGCACCGCCGTCTCAAGCAAGCCCTGGTGTCGCAACACGGGGACATTCGGCGCCACCGGGGATCAATGGTGCGCGGACTCAATCAGGAATACTCCTGGCGCCTTGAGGACACCGAAATCAATTTGAGTTACCGGGGATTGGGAGAACGCGGATTGCTGGTCATCCAGAGCCGCATCCTGGCGCCGCGCTTTCTGGAACTCTTGAGCGATCATACGCATTAGCCCGCGCGCTCAAATCCGGTCACGGGCTTCCAACACTTTCCGCACCACCACGGCGATGTGGGCCTCGTCGGCAAAGGGAGAGAGGATAAAAGACTTCAGCGCCACAATCGGTTCCCCATAATCCGAGACACGGCAGCAATCCGTGAAGGACAACACCACGCCGCGCCCCGCCATCGCTTCCTGATGCACGTACCGGAAGATCTTCCGGTTATACTCGTTATGGAATAACAACGTCTCCCGGCACGCGGCGTCGTGTTGTTCCGCTTCTTTAATCTCAAAGGTGTCCACGCCGGGCGGATAGACGCGGAACAACGTCACCGGGCCGAAATTCTCCCGGTTCAACACCGTGGCGCAGGCCTGGCCTTCCAAATGTTCACGAAGCAACTGGGCCATCTCAACCACGTGGCCGATAATCACCTGCAAGCCCTGTTTCCCGAACAACTTCATATTCGCCAGGGCGGCAAGAATCCCGCTGCCCGCCCGCGAGGTCTCCACGGTGTACATGCCCGGCCGGTGTTCCCCAAACTGAAAGAGATACGGCATCTGCTCCTGCGGCCGGCGGATGATTTCCAGATCCTCCCGATGTTTCACCAACACCAGACTGGAGATATAGGGCGCGAATCCGGGTTTGTGAAAATCAATTCCCAGGCTGTCCGCGAGCGGCAAATTGCGGATCGGTTTTTCCGCCCCCGCCAGCGCCCGCAAGGTCCGGGGGCGAAATCCCAGCGGGTTGCCGTCAAAATCATAGTCATTAAACACCGACCAGGCCCATCCGATGACGGCATCGGCATGAATGTGCGGGCGGTACGGAAGATGAAATTCGTCCACCAGGGCATCGCGCACCGCCGCGACCGCGGCAAGATCGTCAATCCCGAACGCGTCGGTGGTCCCCATGGTCACGACAATGGCCGCAATGGCGGCGCCCCGTTGGAGCGCCTCACGGGCGCGCTCCCGCAACACGTCCACGTTCATGGCGTTCCGTGCGTCCGTGGGAATGGTCATCACATTGCGCGCGCCAAGGCCCAGCCACCCGGCGATATTGTATCGACAATAATGGCTGGCCTCGCTGGCCAGGATGACGACGTCTCCGCGCACGCCGGATTCCATGACGCCGGGCGCCGCTTTTTCCAATCCGATTTTGACGCCATACAACGTCGTGCCGGTCCCGCCGAAGGTGAACACCCCGCCGGCGCGGTCGGCCTCGTACCCGACCAGCCGCGCCATCATGGCCGTCATTTCCACTTCCGCGACGGCCAGGCGGTGGCTGTACTCGTCCCACGCAAGATTGGGATTATAAAACGACGCCAACAGGACTCCGATGAGCGAAGAAATCGTCGGCGGCGGAATCACATTCTGCTGCGTGTGCGGATGCCCCGGAATAATCAAGCCGGAACAATACGACACCAGGTCACTGGTGACGTCCTCCACGCTCATGCCGGTGTCGGGCAACGTCGCGGCCCGCGCCGCGTCATAATCCAGCGGCAGGTACTCCCCAAGAATGGGCCGCTCGCTTTTGAGCGCGTCCATCTGATCCATCGCGCGCATGACGCTGTGAATGAAATAACTGTCGTGGACCCGGTCCGACACCGGCTGCGGAAACGCCTGGCGAATGCCGGCCAACAACTCGCGGTAGGGCACGGTCATGCGGCGACGTCCTTCTTTTCGCACAACGCATCTGTCCGATGAACATGTTTCATAAACACCTCAACGCCGAATCATCCCGCCTTCAGGCAGTTATTGCGTCTCCCCTCCGTCACGCCCGCTCTCCCTTCCGTCATTCCCGACGTTAGTAGTCGGGAATCCATCCTTCTGTTGTATTGTCCTAATCGGAGGGAAAGGACAAAGGACAACAGAAAGATAGATTCCCGACGAAAGATGTCGGGAATGACGAACAAGAGAACGCCCCGCTATCCGACAGCATACCACAAACCATCACGGCAAACGCATCGCAACAAGATGCCCATTCGTCGGCCATGCGCCGGCACCGCCCCATTGACGCGCCGCAAGCGGATGGCGCACGATGCGCGCATTCCGTGATCGAACCGAGGCCCGCTCATGTCATTTTCGCCCGACACCTTCGCCGTCAATCCGCATTGCCGGGTGGCCGTCCACCACGTCGGTCTGGGCCGGCACAAGGTCGTGCTGGTGGACGATTTTTATCAACATCCCGACGAGATCCTCCGCATGGCGCTGGATCTGCCGTACACCGATCAGTTTGAGATCGTGGGCAATTTCCCCGGCGTGCGGGCCTCGGTGAACGTGGACACCGCCCGCGTCGTGCGGGCCATCGGGGAACACTGGGGCGAGACACTGTGCCCGTTTTTTGATCCGCAACCCGCGGTGTTTCAGGGCATCACCACCCAACACTACCGCCTCAACGCGGGACAACGCCAACCGCACATCGACCGGGACGTCACCGCCATGGTCTACCTGAACCCCGTCGAATCATGCATGGGCGGCACCGGACTGTACCGCCACCGCCCCACGGAACTGGAACGGGTGCCCCCGGTGCCCGACGACACGATCCGCGCGCTGGCAGACCAACTGGAATTGAGTGACGATTTTCTGAACAGCGCGGAAGGCTACGACAATTTCCAGAACAGCATGATCTTCAACCCGTTGTTCGCCAACCGGGAGAACGCCTACATCAACGACGGGAATGCGTATTGGGAACTGCTCTTCCTCATGGACATGAAACCCAACCGGCTGGTCATTTTCGACGGGAGATGTTTCCACTCGCAACACATTCAACCGGATCAGTACACGCGGGCCTTCCGGGTGAATCAGGTGTTCTATCTCAACCGGCGCGCACGGCCCCGCCAGGCGGACTCCTCCTGAAGATAGGTTCGGGGTTGATACTGTCCGGCCACCGCAAGAAAAATCAACGACACCGCACACATCACGCCCGCAAAAAACCAGTAGTAATCCGCGCCCCGAAGCCACACCGTTCCATCCGCGTTCTGAATGACGTAGTTCACCAGGGCGGTAAAGGCATTCCCCAGCGACACCGAGAGCAAAAAGAGCGCCATCACAAACGACTTGAGCGCCCTCGGCGCCTGCGTGTAGGAAAACTCCAGACAGGTGATTGAGACCATCACCTCCGCCGTGGTCATCACCAGAAAGGCCAGGAACTGCCACGCGATACTCGGCCGTAGCCCCGCGTCGATCCACATCTCGATGTACGCCGAAATGACGAACGCGATCACCGTCACAAAAAACCCCGTTCCGATTTTTCGCAACGCCGTGAGGGGAAACACCCGGTCAACGGCCGGATAAAGGCCGTAGGCAAACACCGGAATAAGAAGCAGGATTAAGAACGGATTGACGAATTGAATTTGCGACGGCAACCATTCCACCCCCATCCAGTACAAATCCATGTGTTGCGCCTGCAAGACCCACGCCGACCCTGTTTGATCGTAGAGCGCCCAGAAAAACGCGACAAACAGATAGATGGGAGCCAGCCGGCCCATGGCCCGCAGACTGTCCGCCGAGCATAATTCCCGAAAAAACTCCGTGCCGCGGGCGGGCACGTGCGCATATTGTCGTCGCCCCAGCCAGAACACCCACGTCGCCAGCAACATCAGCAACCCGGGTACGCCAAACGCCAGATGCGGGCCGACGTGATGCAGCAGCCACGGCGTCAACAGCGTGGACGCGCCCGCGCCCAGGTTAATCGCAAAATAAAACCAGTAATACGCCTTGCTGATTAAATGACCCGTCGCCGCGCCAAATTGATCGCCGAGGTTGGCGGAGACGCAGGGCTTGATCCCGCCGGCGCCCACGGCGATCAGCGTCAGCCCCACCGTCAGGCCCATCCTGGTCTGATCCATCGCCAGCGCCGCGTGGCCCAGGCAATAGACCAGCGACAACGTCAGGATCGTGCGAAATTTTCCCCACCAGATATCCGCGATCAGCGCCCCGAACACCGGGAAAAAATACACCGCCGACGCAAAGAGGTGATACCACGAACGCGCTTCGGATTCGGTCATCACGTCCAACGCCCCGCCGGCGCTTTGGAGATACTGCGTCATGAAGATGACCAGAATCGTCCGCATCCCGTAATAACTGAACCGCTCCGCCGCCTCGTTGACGACCAGAAACGGAATGGCCACGGGCATCCGGCCCGGACGTTCCGGCGCGGCGCGGCGCGGCGCGGCGTTCATGACCGGGCCGCCCCTTCAACGGCCGCGCCGACGTTCCGCCATGCCGAAAAGACGAAAGACTTCATGATGTTTTATAAAACCGTATGTGGTTTTTGTATTCCCGAATCGCCGCCTGCAACGCAACTTTGCCGAGGGGGATGTTGGCTTCCAGCGTTTCCTCGACCGCGGGATCGTCGATGACCACGTTGTAGGTCTCCTGCACGTTGGTCATGATCACCCCCTGCGCCGCCTGCCGAGGCATGAACAATTCCGTCCAGACTTCTTTTTCAACGAGGCAGACGTCGCACAACCGTTCGTACAGCATGTCCACCCGTTCGGGATCGGTTTCCTGTTCCATCTTTTTCCTTCTTCGATTCTTCGATCCTGGCGCGGGCGCCCGTCCCTTCGTCAGGCCGGCTCCCGCGTCCCGTAGCCGCCGCCGCCCGGCGTTTCAATCCGCACGCGGTCTCCCCGCACCACATCGAACGTGGTCTTGCCGGCCAGTTGCCGCTCCATGCCATTTCGAATCAGCACATTGCAACCGGCCTGTCCGCCGTCGCCGCCGGCCAATCCAAACGGCCGGGACTCCCGACGGTCCGACAAAATGGTCACCTGCGCGTCCTGCAGAAATTCAATTTCCCGAACGACGCCGTCGCCGCCCTCGTAACGCCCCGCCCCGCCCGTCTCTTCTCGAACGCCATACCGGGAGACCCGAAAAGGATACGCATACTCCAGAGCCTCGACCGGCGTATTCATCGTATTGGTCATATGCGAATGAATCCCGCTCGCGCCCGGATGCTCGAACCCCGCGCCCATGCCGCCGCCCAGCGTTTCATAATACGCGAACGGCCGCCGGCGTTCGTCATCCCACCCCCCGATGACCAGATTGTTCATCGTCCCCTGACTCGCGGCGGGCACCTGCCGGGGACAGGCTTGCGCCAGCGCGCCCAACAGCACGTCCACGATGCGCTGCGCGGTTTCGACATTGCCCGCCGCCACCGCCGCCGGCGGCCGGGCATTCACCACCGACCCTTCGGGCGCGCGCACACGAATCGGCGCCATGCACCCGCTGTTGCCGGGAATGTCCAGCCCCAGCAAACATCGAAACACATACGCCGTCGCCGAGACGGTGATCGCATACACCGCGTTGACGCTTCCCGTGCACTGCGGCGCGCTCCCCGCAAAATCCACGACCGCCTCGTCATCCGCAATCGTCACCGCGACGGCAATCCTGACGGGCGAGCGATCAAACCCGTCGTCGTCCAGCGCGTCTTCGTATCGATACGTGCCATTCGGCAGCCGCCCGATGCCGTCCCGCGTCAACGTTTCGCTGTACGCCAGCAACGCCGCCATGGTCTCCCGCACGTGCTCCGGCCCATACCGCGCCGCCAGACCCCGGAGCCGCTCCATGCCCGTTCGATTGGCCGCCAGTTGCGCCCGCAGGTCGCCGATGCGTTCGTGAGGCGTGCGCACGTTCGCCAGAAAAAAATCCCACAACGGCTGATTCATGCGGCCGGCCTCCACGAGTTTCACCGGCGGAATAATCATGCCCTCCTGATACAGATCCCTCGACAACGGCATGGAGCCGTGGGACATGCCGCCGACGTCGGCGTGATGCGCGCGGTTGGCGACAAACCCCAGCAACGCCTCCCGCGCGCCCTCCCCGACAAAGACCGGCGAGACGACCGTGATGTCCGGCAGGTGCGTGCCCCCGTGAAACGGATCATTCAGCATCGCCACGTCTCCCGGCCCGAACGACAGGCGCCGCAGACAGGCTTCGACGGAGAGCGGCATCGCGCCGAGATGTACCGGGATATGCGCCGCCTGCGCGATGAGTTGCCCGGCGGCGTCGAACACGGCGCAGGAAAAATCGCAACGCTCCTTGATGTTCGGGGAAAACGCCGACCGCTGCAGCCGCACGCCCATTTCCTCCGCCACCGACCCCAGGAGATGTTTAAAGACTTCCAGTCGTACGGCCTGACGCATGGGCGTCTCCAATCGTAATCAAAAGATTGTGCCGGGCATCCACCAGGACATGGTCGGTGTCCGGCACCAGCGTGGTGGTGTCATCCTGCACAATCACCGCCGGCCCGGACAACCGATGCCCCGGCCGCAAACGACGGCGGTCATAGAACGGCACGGCGCCCGGCCCGGACGGCAGCACCAGCCGCCGGGTCTCAAGCACGGCGCCGGACGCATCGGCCTGTCCCGTCGGCGACGCATCGATCCGTGGCGGATGCGCGTCACCGACGGCGCGCACCCGCAGATTGACGATTTCCAGTTCCGCGTCCTCATTCCGGTACCCGTACCGCCGGTCATGCTGTTCGTGAAACGCCGCCTGAAAAGCAGGCGAAAACGGCACGGTCAACTCAAACGACTGGCCGCGATACCGGACGTCCAGTTCGCAATGAATGTGCTGCGCGCCGGGCGGCACCCGTTGCGCGGCAAGATCGTCGCGTGCCCGCGCGACCAGCGGCGCAAACCGGCCTTCCAGTTCCTCAAACGGAAGATCGCCGGCCCGCATCACCGTGTGGACGTAATCCAGAAACACCTCCGCCGTCAACATGCCCAGCGCCGACAGCGTCGACGCCAGCGGCGGCACCAGCACGCGGCCTATCGACAACGCCCGCGCCAGTTCACAGGCATGAAGCCCGCCGGCGCCGCCAAACGACAGCAGCGCGTATTCCACGGGATCATGCCCGCGCTCGACCGACATCACCCGCACCGCCCGCTCCATCCCGGCGTTGACGACCTGAAGAATGCCCAGCGCCGCCTCGTCGTTCGAGACCGCGGCCTCCGAGGCGTCCCGCGACAACGCCCGCGCCACGTCCGCCATGGCCCGGTGCGCGGCGTCCAGGTCCAACGGCAACTCGCCGCCGAGCAAGCCGGCGGGCGGGACCCGTCCCAGGACCGCATTGGCGTCCGTCACCGTGGCGACCCGTCCGCCCCGTCCGTAGCACGCGGGGCCGGGCGCCGCCCCGGCGCTGTCCGGTCCGACGCGCAACGCCCCGCCGGCGTCCACGCGCGCCAGCGACCCGCCGCCGGCGCCGACGGTATGAATGTCCAGCATCGGTACGCGAATGGGCATCCCGCCGACGCTGGCATCCGACGTGACCTGCAAGGCGCCGTTGACCACGGCCACGTCCGTGGACGTGCCGCCCATGTCAAACGTGATCAGGTGCGAATAGCCGGCCAGTGTCCCGATGTACGCGGCGCCGACCACGCCGCCGGCGGGGCCGGACAACAGGGACCGCACGCCATCCCGGCGCGCCTGGGCCACCTGAAGACGGCCGCCGTTCGACTGCATGACGTGAAACGCGCTGCCGGCGAACGCGCGCTCCAACGTGCCCAGATACCGGTCGAGCGCCGGGGAGACGTACGCGTTCACGACCGTGGTGGAGGCCCGTTCAAATTCCCGAAACTCCGGGAGGAGTTCGTGCGACGTGGTGACGCACAACCCCGCCTCTCGAAGACATTCGCCGACCCGGCGTTCATGGTCGGGATTGACGAAAGAAAACAGCAGGGAGAGCGCGACGGCCTCCACCCGCTCGCGTTGCAACGCGCGCAGGAGGGGCGCGAGCGAGGCGTCATCCAGCGGCGTCACCACCCGTCCGCGATGATCGAGTCGTTCCCGCACTTCCAGACACCGGTCGGGCGGCACGAGCGCCGGCGTACCGTCACTGAACCAGTCATACAGCCGGCGGCGGGTCTGCCGGCCCAGCCGCAGCACGTCACGAAACCCCTCGGTCGTCACAAAGGCGATGCGCGCGCCCTTGCGTTCCAGCAACGCATTCGTGGCCACGGTGGAGCCGTGGATGATGGTGTGACCGGCGGACGGCGTCAATCTCCGCAATCCCGCCAGCACCGCCTCTGCGGGATCGGCGGGCGTGGACAGCACCTTCAGCGTGCTCATGCGGGACGTGGCGGGATCGAACACCACGAAATCGGTGAACGTGCCGCCGATATCGATGCCGATGGAAAGGCGGGCCTGCGGGTCGGTCGGATTCATCGCGTGCATGGTCTCACGACCCCGCCGGGCGCGCGCGCCCGCGTGACCGGGACAGTCGACGGGCCGTGACGGGACGGCGGGAACGAGCCGTCAGCCGGTCCCCGTTCCACGAAGGGTGACAACGCGCGGGCCGCCCGGCGCATTGTCAAAGATGCGCAGTTGCGCCTGATGCGTGCCGCGCGCCGTGCTCGTGAAGTGAACGGGCAACGCGCAGCGTTCTCCCATGGCCAGCGTGACCCCGACGCACGGGGCTTCATCGACGGAAAACGCCTGCGCGTCCGGGCCTTCCAACGCCACGCCGGCGATCCGCAAGGGGCCAAGCCCGACGTTGGAGACGGTGACGGGAAGCGTCCGGTGCGCGGGCGCGCGGACGTCCTCCGCAAACCGGAGGGCGTCCGTGCTCAACGCCATCGAGGGAATGACCGCCGTGCCGCTCAACAGAATCGACACGTCATCGGAGCCGCTGTTGGCCGTCACAATATCGGGCAACCCGTCCCCGTTGAAATCCTCAATGCCCATGGCGGTCGGCGCCGCCCCCACGGCATATTGTCCGGCGGGCTGAAACGACCCGTCCCCTCGACCCAGAAGAATGGAGACGCTCCGGGACGCGCGGTTGACGGCCATCAGGTCACGCGCGCCGTCGCCGTCCAAATCCTCGCAGGCCAGCGCCACCGGCCCGAAGCCGGCGTCCAGATGCGCGGGTTTGGTGTACCCGCCGGACCCGCGCCGGAGCAGGACGTTCACGCTGTCGGTGAACATGCTGGCCGCCAGCAGGTCCGGCGCGCCGTCGGCATCCACGTCCGTTTGCGTCACGGCGCTCAAGGTGAATCCGGCCGGAATCGTGCGCCAGGGTGTCAGCCGCCCCCCGCCACGATTTCGAAAGACGGACACGTAGCCGTTCGGCCGCCGCCAACTCGGCTGACTCCACGTCACGGTCACGTCCGGCAAGCCGTCGTCATCGAGATCCGCCAGCGAGACATCGGTGGGAAACAAGCCGTCCCGCCCCTGCGATTCGAACCGCCGGGGCGGCAGAAATCCGCCGTCACGATTCAACAAGATCGACCAACTGAACGGCGCGTAATGTCCGAATCGCCCGCTGTTCACCACCACCAAATCCTGATCGCCGTCGCCGTCCACGTCGCCCACGGACAGGGCGGTGGGGCCTTGTCCTGACGGATACGACACCGGCGGCGCAAACGCGCCGCGGCCCTGTCCCGCCAGGATGCTCACGCGATGCGCGCCGGTTTCCGCCACGGCCAAATCCGGCGTCCCGTCCCGGTTGAAATCCCCCGTCGCCAGCCCCATGGGACTCTCGCCCACCCCGACGGCATAGGCGGCGCGGAACGTCCCGTTGCCGTTGCCCAACAGCAATGAAACGTCGTCCGACGCGCCGTTGGACGTCGCAATATCCGGCCGTCCATCGCCGTTAAAATCTCCCACGGTCAGCCCCTCCGGGCGGGCGCCCACGCCGGCCGACAGGACCGGGGTGAAGACAAGATTTTGCGCCGGCACGGACGTCGCCCCGCACGGCACGCACAAGCCGCCGGCCAGACAAGCTGTGACGAATCGCCGCACCCGGCTCTTCATGACGTGCCGCCGCCTCCTCTGTTCACGACGCCGCGCGCGGCGGGTCACGCCTCCGCGGCAAACGTTTTTTCCAGGGCGATTTCCACTTCGTCCGCCGCCGCCACGCCCCGGTTGCGAACATGCGCTGACCAGGCCGGCGACGCGCGCAACGCCGCCATGACGGTTTTCAGCAACGCCGGTTTCATCCGAACGTCCCAGTCATGCAGCCAGGCATAGCCGTCCTCGTCGCCCTCGTAGTCTTCGGGAAACCGGGCCACGAGCGTCACCCGCAGATTAAACGTCTTTTCTTCTTCAAACATGACGGGGCGTCCTTCTCATGCAATTATTGGCGGTTCGGATCATCGCGCACATAACCTGTATAGGCCCCTACCCTTGACACTCCTCTAATCCGCCCTCCTGTCTCCCCTGCCTCTCCTTCTGTCATACCCGCGAAGGCGGGTATCCAGTCCGTCTTTGTTTTTGTTCTGCCATGAGAAGATAACAGAAGGATGGATTCCCGATTAAAAATGTCGGGAATGACAGAGAGGAAGGTCTGTCATGCCCATTTCTCCTTGTCATACCCGCCTCCGATTAATGATGTCGCGAGCAGACTCCTAGCGGGCATTGCGGGTTAAACATGGCCCGTTGTATAATGAACAACGCACGATATGCAAGCCACCCGCTCCCGCCGTGGAACAATAGTTTCTGTCATGGCAAAAACGCAATACGGGTAAGAAAGATGACCAACCAGAAACATTTGCCCGACGAGAGATCGCGTGTTGGCGAAGTGCTAAACCTGCTTGCCGAAACCATCGGTACGCAATTATCCAAAGAACAAAACACCAGAATCGCGGCCGGTCAAAAAGAAAAAGGCTACGAATATCGACGCAACGATATTGCCTCTCAACTCCAAGGGATAAGGTGTCACTTGGAAGATTGCCGGAACAATAAACAGACAACGTTGTTCAGATGTGGTTCCAACAGGCACGACATACAAAACGCAATAACATATATCCATGAACTGTTGGGCACACGGAACATGTGGGCACACAACGATCCATTCCGCCTAGGAGACGCCCTACGTGCCGCAGACACGGCGTGTCGCCTGTTGGCAAAACTGGGACTGCCACATGACCGGATGGAAGCGCTTGGGGAGCATCTCCAACCGTCCAATTCTCAAAAACCTCCACGTTCTCCAGACAGCCTATCCACGCGCTCGCAGGGTTCCACCAAACAGATTGCCATTGTCACGTGTACCCAAAAACAGGATGGAAACGCCACAACCTTCGATAAACTATACATTGGGCCATTCTATAAACGTTCCCGCACAGAATGCGAGAAAGACAAGATTTCTTTTCTCATCATCAGCACGAAGTATGGGTTGGTCATGTCCGACGATTCTGTCGAAGGGTCATACAACCGCAATCTTGATGAAATGAAGGAAGCGGAAAAGCGGGAGTGGAGAAATCTACTTGAGCAACACGTCAAGAACAAATTATCCTCGGCTGGCATCGGACATGTTGTATTCTTGGCAGGACAAAAATATCGAGAATCCCTTCAGCCTATACTCGACCGTGCGGGCATTACATATGAAACACACCGCAACTGGAAGAAGATTTGTGACGACATCTACAGTCGTTAACCATCTGCGTCCCTGACGCCGCGCCACCCACACGCACTCCTGTCGGCTTACTCCAGAATATCACGGGCGCGGCGGTCCAGATACCCAGCGCGGGCGGCGCCGTACAAATCGACGCTGGACTCGGCGATGCCCTCGAACGTTTTGAGATTGCGGGAACGGAAGTTGACCCGCTCCGTGGCGTTGAGGCCCAGGTTCGGGAGAAACGGCAGAATGTAGTTGACGGGGTCCATGAGCGTGTCACCGACAAAGCCCACCGCGGCCCGCACCGTCAACGGGGGCAGCATCGGCAGCACCAGATACGGCCCGGACGGCACGCCATGGACGGCAAGAGTCTGACCGGTGTCTTCCGCCGGCGGCGGTTTCGATTCGAACACCGGCGTGGCAATGTCAAAAAGACCGCCGACGCCCATGGTCGAGTTCAGCACAACCCGCAGCGTTTCTTCCACGGCCCCGCCGAACTTGCCCTGAAAAATATTATTGACCACGCGCGCCACGAATCCCGCGTTGTAAAACATATTCGTCAGCGCGTCCTGTACGTGCGGGGACACCACGGCGTTGTAGGCCCTGGCCGCCGGCCGCAGTAGCGCGATGTCGGCGCGATGATTGAATCCAAACATCTTCGTATTGAACGGCTCCCACGGATCATACACCGGTTCACGGTCATCGTCGTCAAACGGATCCGCAAACGATGCTCCGGCGTCCGCGGCCCGCGTCGCGGCGGCCGCGTCCGACCCATCATCCGTCGCTTGCGCCACGACGACACCGGCGGCCCCGGCGGCCCCGGCCTGACCCGCCCCCGGCGGTCCCGCCAGTACACACGCCGCGACGGCGAGACACCCGATCATCCTTTTCCATCGATGCCATGCCGTTGAAAAACACATTACTCGGAACTCCCCATCATGTCGTCCACCAGCGGACGGTTAAGGTCTTCACACCCCGGGCACAGGAGATCGAACAGGGCCTCGTGGTCTTCGACGTACTGCCGGTCGTCAACCAGTTGCGCCTCGAGCACGTCCCGGTGACAGATCTCGCATAACATCATCACCCCGCGCATCACCGATACGGTTTTTCGACCCTGGCTCCCGGACATCGCCTCTCCCATGATACAACCCCGTCGGGCGGCACACCCGCCGCCCGCGGGCGGTTACGACCAGCCCTGTTGCCGGGCCAGCGAAAAATCTTCCGTTTCGAGATCAATGCCGCATTCCGTACATTCGTACGGGTGGTCGGGCGGCGGCACCGACAAGGCCGTGTCCTGAATCCGTCCACGGCACACATGATAAAAGTTTCCGCCGGCATGTTCGGAATCCAACGGCTCATGTTCATATTTAAGAATCATGGCTCACCCGTGACCACGCCAGCCCATTCCCTCTGTTATAACAAGGAGGAGAAACCCGGCGCAATCCGACGCCATCCGGCGCGCCCTCCGGGCGTGAGTTGACGGAACCGCCGTATCTTGTTATTCCCTCGGCCATGGGCGCATTCTTCTCCACCGGAAAAAACACGCTGTACAGAATCGCCGTCGCCGTCGGGGCCGTCTATCTCCTCCTGGTATGCCTGTATCGCTGGGGAGACGCCACGCCGCCCCGCGTCACATTGCTCACACCGTTCACGCTGGTCGGCCCGGCCACGCCGTTATCGGTCCGCATCGAGGACGGCGGGACGGGGCTTCGGGAAGTCACCGTGCGCCTGGTCCAGAACCTTGAGCCTTATACCCTGACGCAGGAACACTTTTCCGCGGGAAGTGTGTTCCTCGGCGCGGGCCGGGACACCTTCGAATTCACCCGTGTCCCCTTTGAACACAACACCATTCCCCGGCGGCGGGGGCCGACCACCCTGGTCATTGCGGCGCGCGATCATTCCTGGCGGGGATTTTTTGAAGGCAACTGGACGCGCATCGAACAGGACGTCACCGTGAAATTTCAGCCCCCGAGGGTGGACACGGTCTCGACGCCCCTGTCGGTCGCCCGTGGCGGCACGGGCCTTGTGTCGTATCAGGTCTCCGACGACGCCGTGCGGCACGGCGTCCAAATCGGCGAGACCTTTTTCCCGGGCTACCAAAACCCCGGCAACGCCTTCGGCATGTTCGCGCTCTTTGCCTTTCCGCACCACCTGCCGGCCTCGACGCCGATTCAACTCGTGGCGGATGACGGCCTCGGCAATCACGGCGCACGGCGGGTCGCCACCACGGTCACGCCGAAACGATGGCGCACCCGGCGCCTGAACATTTCCGACCGGTTCATCGAGCAGGTCGTTCCGCCCATTCTGGCGCGGACGCCCGGTCTCGACGACCTGGGCGACCCGCTGCGGAACTTTCTGCAAGTCAACAAGGACTTGCGCCGAAAGAACGCCGAGCAATTCTCGGCCCTGGCCGCGAACAGCCGGCAGGAGTTCCTGTGGAACGGAGCGTTCCGCCAGTTGTCACGGTCCAAGGTGGAAGCCGCGTTTGCCGATCACCGTCAATATCTCTATCACGGGCGCGTCGTGGACACGCAGGATCATCTGGGATTCGATCTGGCCGTCACCGCCCAGTATCCCGTGGAAGCCGCCAACGACGGAGAGGTCGTGCTGGCCGACTACGTCGGCATTTACGGCAACACCGTTGTTCTGGATCACGGCTACGGGCTGCAATCGTTGTATGCCCACCTGTCGTCCTTCGACGTCGCGCCGGGGGACGTGGTCGTCAAAGGGCAGCGCATCGGCCGGTCGGGCATGACCGGGCTGGCCGCCGGGGATCATTTGCATTTCAGCCTGCTGCTGCACGGCGTGCAGATCAACCCCGCGGAATGGTGGGACGCGCAATGGGTGCAATCCCGCATGGGCGACCACATTCGAAAGAACGACGCCGTGGACCCGGCCTCCCTCCTGCGTCCCCGCGCCGACCCGGCCCGCCCGCCGGGGCCGGCCTTCTAACGTCATGCCATCCCGACCGACGTCCCGCGGCGCCGCCGGCCGCCCGGCCGCGCCGGCGCGCGTCACCACGGTCCCGCTGGATCACACCGCGCGCCAGCGGTACCTGAATTACGCGCTGTCCGTCATCACCGCGCGCGCGCTGCCCGACGTGCGGGACGGGCTGAAACCCGTGCAGCGGCGCATCCTGTTCTCCATGTTCCACAACCACCGGCTGTCGCCGGACCGGCCGCCGATCAAAAGCGCGAAAGTGGTGGGGTCCGTCATCGGCGAATGGCACCCCCACGGCGACGCGGCCGTCTATGACGCCATGACGCGCATGGCGCAATGGTGGTCCCTGCGCGCGCCGCTGGTGGACGGCCACGGCAACTTCGGCAGCCTCGACGGCGATCCGGCGGCCGCCTACCGCTACACCGAAGCCCGCCTCACCCCGATCGCGCTTGAACTGCTGAACGAACTCGACAAAGACACAGTGGACTTTCGGGCCAATTACGACGGCAAGGATGAAGAGCCGCTGGTCCTGCCCGCCCGGTTCCCGAATCTCCTGGTCAACGGCTCCACCGGCATCGCCGTCGGGATGGCCACCAACATTCCGCCGCACAACCTTGGCGAAGTCATCCACGGCGCCGTGGCCCTGATCGACAACCGCGACTGCACGATGGCCGACCTGATGCAGTCGATCAAAGGGCCGGACTTTCCCACCGGCGGGGAGATGCTGAACACCCGCGCCGAACTGCGCGAAATGTACGACACCGGCCAGGGATCGATCCGCGTGCGGGGCACCTTCACGGTCATGCCGCCCGCGCATGGCGCGGCGCAGATCGTCATCACCTCCATCCCCTTCGCCGTGGACAAAGCCACGATTGTCGAACGCATCGGCGAACTCATCGCCGCCAGAAAAGTGCCGCAACTGGTCGACGTGCGCGACGAGTCCACCACCGACGCCCGCATTGTGCTGGAGTTGCAGAAGGGCGCCGACGCCGATCTGGCCATGGCCTACCTGTTCAAGCACACGCCGCTCCAGAATAATTTTTCCGTCAACCTCACCTGTCTGGTGCCCGCCGCCGGCGCCGCGACGCGCCCGCAATGCCTGAACCTGAAACAGATTCTGGAACAGTTCATCGACTTTCGCTTCGCCACAGTCACCCGCCGCCTGTCGCATGATCTGAAAGTTTTGGAACAACGCCTGCACATCCTGTCCGGCTTCCAGACCATTTTCGACGCGCTGGACGAGGTGCTGACCATCATCCGCCGGAGCGACGGCAAGGCTGACTCCGCCGACAAACTCCAACGCCGTTTTCACCTCGATGACATCCAGACGAACGCGATGCTGGACACCGCGATCTACAAACTCTCCCGCACCGAAATCCAAAAAATGCTGGACGAACTCGCCGACAAAACCCGTCAGACCAAAGCCCTGCGCGCGCTGCTCGGGTCGAAGGCGAAACTCTGGAAGGTCGTGAAAGACGAACTCCACACCGTGGCCGGCGCCTACGCCAACGCCCGGCGCACCAAAGTCGGCCGCCGGCAGACCGACGAGGTCGCCTTCGATCCCGAAGCCTACATGGTCAGGGAAGACGCCGTGATCACCGTGTCCACGGACGGATGGATTCGCCGCGTGGGCATGGTCAAAGATCTGTCGAAAACCCGGCTGCGGGAAGGCGACACATTGCTGGCCGTCGTGCCGGGCAGCACCGTGGAGACCATGGTGTGTTGTTCCAATTTCGGTAGCGCGTACACCATGCGCATCGGCGACATTCCGCCGGCGCGAAGCGGCTACGGCGATCCCGCGCAAAAACTGTTCAAGTTCAAGGACGGCGAACGCATCATCGCCGCGTTCAGTTCGGACCCCAGACTCTACGCCACACCAACCGCGCCGGCGAAGAGTCGAAAAAAACCGGCCGCCACGCTGTTTGACGAAGACACCGGCGGCGGCGGTGGTGCCGGTGGTGGCGGTGGCGGTGGCGGTGCCGGTGGCGGCGGTGGCGCCGGCGGTGTCGGTGGCCATCACATGATCGCCGTGTCCTCCGCCGGGATGGGCGTCCGCGTCGACATCGCCCCGTTTCGGGAACCCTCCACGCGGCTGGGGCGAAAATTCATGAAACTCCGCGAGCACGAAGAAGTCGTCAGCCTCGAAGTCCTGCGCCCCGCCGCCGACCCCGTGCTCGCGGTCGTCTCACGACAAGCCCGCGCGCTGCTCTGTCCCGCCGGGGACGTGAGCGTCCTGTCGGGGGCGGGACGGGGCATCACGATCATCAAACTCGACGCCACGGACAGGGCGCTGGCGGCGCGCCTGCTGTACACCAGGGACGACCAACTGGTCGTCGTGAAGCAGACGGGCGGCACGCTGCCGATTTCGCTGAAGAAATATCAGCCCGTCAAGCGCGGCGGAAAAGGCCACGCGCTGATGAAACGCGGCACGCTGCAAGAAGCCCTCGCGCGGCCCGTCGAGATGCCCGTCATCGGGGACGCACCGCCCGACTAACGGGACACGACGGCGGCCAACGCGCGCAGGCGACGCCGCCCCCGTTTGCACGGGGGCAAACTGCCGGCTTATACTGCCCGCCGATGGGAGTCTCCCCTCGGTTGGTGTGTTTAATTACCGCTGGAAAGAGCTAATTTGGTGAACGGATGCAGAGAATTTTGATGAAAGGATGTTTTGGCCTTTTGGGACTCTTCGCTGTTTTTTTTGTTGTGGGCTACATTGCGGGAACAGACAAAAAAGTTCAGGAAAAGAAGGTAGTGGAGCGAGTAGCAAAACAAGAAGAAGTGGCGAAGGTAGCAAAAAAAGCGGAAGATAAACGGAAAAGAGCAGAAGAAGCAGAAAACAAACGAAAGGGCTTTCACTGCTTGAGTTTTTGGGATGGGTCTCATCCCAAATTCAAGCGGCGCGTGAAGGCGCGCTTGAACGACCCGGGTAGTTTCGAGCATATCGATACGTTAGTGGGTCCCGTGTTGCCGAACGGGAGACATGCGGTAAATATGCAATATCGCGCCCGAAATGCGTTTGGCGGCATGGTAGTTGGGTGGGCGAGAGGCATGTTTAGGAATGCGAATTGTGAGGTTACATCGATTACTCAGTTACAGTAACATCCCGTTTGACCACCACAGGAAAGGAGTTACTGAAAATGGAAAGGCACCACGAAAAAGAAATCAAACGGCTTGCGGGACAGGGAGCATCAATTCCCAAAATCATGGAAATTATGAAGGATAATTTTCCAGAATATGATTACGATTACGATGATATTTTTTGGGTGATTCGCGGGAGCGGCGACAGGACTGCTCGAGGAGCCAAAGCGACCATTACTCGTAGGCTTGAAGAAATTGTCAATGCAACTCGAAAGCAAGATCGAAGGGAAATCATCAAGGAAATAAGTGATCTGGTGTGGAATTTGTATGATCGCGTAAAAAGCAATCAATCCAAACTGGAAGAAATTCGAAAGATCTTGAAAAAATAGAGAGACAACCATAATCTGTTAGCCTCGGACGGATGCCGTTCACCATCTCGGAAACGTTTTCCGCGACGCTCCGCCGCCGCGCGAGGCGATGGCTATGACCGAATTATTGATAACCCACAAATCAACCATCCTCGGCGGCACGCCGGTGTTTGCCGGCACGCGAGTGCCCGTGCGCTATTTGTTCGAGTGGCTGGAGGGCGGCGAGACGCTGGAGTGGTTTTTGGACAACTACCCATCGGTGACGCGCGAACAAGCGGTGGCGGCGTTGCGACAGGCCGGCGCCGCCCTCGACAACAATGCCAATGAAGTTGCTGTTTGACGAACCTGTCCCGAGGCAACTTCGCGCGCGTTTCCCCGCCGGTTTCGAAATCGCCACCGCGCAGGAGATGGGGTGGGCGTCGATTGACAACGGCCAACTGTTGCGGAGGGCGGCCAACCGGGGTTTTGATGCGATCATCACGTTGGATCAAAACATACGGCACCAACAAAACGTGGCCGCACTGCCGTTGCCGGTGATTATCCTTTCGGTCACCGCCAAAAAGGTGGCCGAGTTGGAATCGCTCGTGCCGATGGTCGTCGACATTCTACGCGGCGATTTGCAACGGCGGTGTTATCAAGCCGCCCTTCCTCCTTCGCCTCGCCCGGCGGGGTAACTCGCCCCGCGAATACGCCGCATCCCGAACGCACACGAGTCACCCCCCGGCATGGCCGCCAACAAATACAACGCCGACGACATTGTTGTCCTGGAAGGCATTGACCCCGTTCGCCGGCGGCCGGCGATGTATATCGGCGGGACGGACAAGACCGGCCTGCATCATCTGGTGTGGGAAATCCTGGACAACGCCATCGACGAACACATCAATCGTCACGCCACGACGGTCACGGTGGAACTCGATCACACCGGCGACGGCGTTCGGATCACCGACAACGGACGCGGCATTCCGGTGGACCGGCACAAGGTGCATAAAAAGTCCGCGCTGGAATTGATCATGACCACGCTCCATGCCGGCGGCAAATTCGACACCGGCAGTTACCGTCACGCCGGCGGCCTGCACGGGGTGGGCGCCTCGGTGGTCAACGCCCTGTCCCGCCATCTGGACGTCACGGTGAAACGCGACGGCCATGAATGGCGCCAGCAGTATCGCGCCGGCGTCCCGCAGGGGCCGGTGACCAAAGGACGCGCGGCGCGCGGCACGGGCACGTCGGTGTATTTCCGCCCGGACCCCGCGATTTTCGGCGCGCACACGACCTTCGACGCCGCTCTGCTGCACGACACCCTCGAAGCCAAATCCTATCTCCATAAAGGATTGAAAATTGAATTTCAGGATCGAACGTCGAAACAGACGCATCGATTCGTTCACGAACAGGGCATCGAAGAATACCTGACCAAACTGGTGAGCGACCGGGGGCATCACCCCACCGCCGACTTTGTGTTTTATCTGGACCGCCCGTTGGACGCGCCAGACACGCGCGCGCCCGATGACGCGGGCTTTGCCATGGAAGTCGCCCTGCAATGGACGAATGAACCGGCGGAATATATCCGCAGTTACGTCAACGGCGTGGCCACAACAAGCGGCGGCACCCATGAAGCCGGCCTGCGAAGCGGCATCGTCAAGGCCATGCGTCAGTACATGGACGCGCACCACCTCATCCCGAAAGGACTTAATTTGCAAGCGGAAGATATCCGCGAGGGCATGGCCTGTGTCTTGAGCGTGCTCATTTTTGCCCCGCAATTCCAGGGACAAACCAAAGAACGGCTGAACAATCCCGAAGTGCAGGGGTTCGTGGACAACGCGCTGCGGCCGGCCCTGGAAAACTTTTTACACGAAAACTCCACCATCGCCGACAGCCTCGTCGGCCGCATGATTCTGGCGGCGCGCGCGCGTGAAGCATCGCGCGAAGCGTCCAAGGCGGTCATGCGAAAATCCGGCGCCAGTCACCGCCTGAACCTGCCGGGCAAACTGGCGGACTGCCAAAGCACCAATCCCGAAACCAGCGAACTGTTCGTGGTCGAAGGCGACTCCGCCGGCGGCACCGCCAAACAGGGGCGTGATTTAAAAACCCAGGCCGTGTTCCCCATCCGGGGCAAAGTGCTGAACACGGAAGAACTGACGCTGGGCAGGGTGATGGAGAACAAAGAACTGGCGGATCTGGTGAAAGTTCTGGGCTGCGGCATCGGGAAAGAGTTTGACCGCCGGAAACTGCGGTACCACAAAATTATTCTGCTGATGGACGCGGACGTGGACGGCTATCATATCAGCACACTGCTGCTCACCTTTTTCTTCCGGCATCTGTCCGACCTGATCACACAGGGGCACGTCTGCATCGCCCAGCCGCCGCTCTACCGCATCCAGATCGGCAAAGACGTCCACTGGGCGGGATCGGAGGACGACAAAGCGCGCATTCTGTCCCGCGCGCGCGCCAACACCAAGCCGATGATCAGCCGATTCAAGGGCCTCGGAGAAATGTTTCCCCAGCAACTCAAAGACACCACCCTCAACCCCGCCACGCGCCACCTCCTGAAAGTGGAACTGCGCGACGCCCCCCACACCGACCGCACCTTCCACGACCTGATGGGCAAACACACCGAAGCCCGGTACAACTTCCTGATGGCCAACGCCACACAGGCGGATAATTTGGACGTGTAGCCGCATGACCCCGCTCCCGGCGTCACGCGACACACGACAGTGCACACGGGACAACGCACCCGCTTTTGTCGGTAGAGACAACAAAGGGAGAATGCCGGCCGCCATGGACCCCCTCGCGCGCGTCAAACGGTATCACGAGCAGACCAAGCACGACCTGAATCGCTACGCCCGGTCGCTGGGGTATCTGGACTGGGCCAACCAGCCGGATCCGTTTCGGCGGTATGCGGGCGCCGCGCTACATCGTTTCCCTCGACTCGCCGCCGGCGACGACCCCGTGTCGCCGTCCTATGCGTCGCTCCATGCGCACGATGGCGTCATGCCCGCGCACGACGCCGTCGTGCCGCGGCCGCTGACGTGGAACAGTCTGTCGCGATTTTTCGAATACAGCCTCTCCATCACGGCGTGGAAAGAATACGGCGGCAATCGCTGGGCGCTGCGCAGCAATCCGTCCAGCGGCAATCTGCATCCCACGGAAGGCTATCTGCTGATTAACCCCGCCGACAGGATGCCGCTGCCGCCCGGACTTTATCACTACGCGCCAAAAGAGCACGGGCTGGAACACCGCATGAGCGGCGCGCGCGACGCCATGGCAGCCCTCCTGCGCCCCTTTCCCCCGCATTCGTTTCTCGTCGGCATCAGTTCGGTGCACTGGCGGGAAGCATGGAAATACGGCGAGCGCGCGTTTCGCTACTGCCAGCACGACTGCGGTCACGCCGTCGGCGCGCTGCGGATTGCCGGCGCCGCGCTGGGCTGGCGCGTCGTGCTGCTCGACGGTCCGGACGATGACGCGGTGGCGGCCCTGCTCGGGCTGAATCGCGCGCATGAATTTGACAACGCCGAACCCGAATGTCCCGAACTGCTGTGCGTCGTCTGTCCGACACACGAAACCCCGCCGCCGGCCCTGCCGCTCACCCTTGCGCCGGATGCGATGGCGCAATGCCTGCGGGGAGACTGGCACGGCCGGGCCAACCGGTTGAGCCGGGACGCCCCGCTCCCCTGGGACATCATCGATGACGTGACGGAGGCGTCATGGAAGCACTCGACCGAACCCTCGTCGATGCAATGCTCCGCGCCGCCGGCACGTCCCCGGAACACAGGCCGGGATGAAGCGCGCGCCGCACCGGCGCCACACCACGGCGGCGGCACAAGCCCGGCCGGCGCATCCGCGCATCAACTCATTCATCAACGACGAAGCGCGGTGGCCTTTGACGGCGCCACGTCGATTGCGGCCTCGACATTTTTCACGATACTCGAGCGCGTCTTTCCCCGCGCGGACCTTCCCGTGGCGCAACGCCCCATGCCCTGGGACGCGCTCCCCTGGAACCCCGCCGTCCATCTTGCCCTGTTTGTGCACCGCGTCGAGGGACTGTCTCCCGGACTGTACATGCTCCTGCGCAACGCCGACCCGGCAATCAAGACCGCCGTTCAACGCGCTATGCACGCGCACTTTGCCTGGACAGTCCCAGAGCATTGCCCCCCGCGGCTGCCCTTGTATGTACTGGAGGAAGGCAACGCGCAGCGTCTCGCCATTCAGTTAAGTTGCCACCAGGACATCGCGGGCGACGGCGCGTTTTCCCTGGGGATGATTGCGGAATTCGAAGCCGCGCTGGAGCAACACGGGGCGTGGTTTTACAAACGCCTGTTCTGGGAAACCGGACTCATCGGCCAGACGCTGTATCTCGAAGCGGAGGCGGCGGGGGTCCGCGCCACGGGCATCGGATGTTTTTTTGATGACCCGGTGCATCGCGTCCTGGGCTGGTATCCCGACACGCGCCTGCAATCGTTGTATCACTTCACGGTGGGCGGGCCGGTCGAAGACCGCCGCCTCACCACCCTGCCGCCCTACGGCGAGCACGGTACATGAACCCCGTGCCGGAGGTTCCAATGTCCCGGCGACGCGGCTGACGCCGCGCATGGCGGCGTCCGGCGCTTGCAGTCTTCCGGCAAATAGGATACAGTTTCCGCGCCGTCGGACGGGCGCGTCGTCTCGCCCGCGCCGCGGGCGTTGGAACGATGCCGGACAACCACACCGGAACCCGCTCACGCGGACAGGAGGTGTCATGAATCCACTTGATTCGATCCCCGGAACCATCGCCGCGGGATTCGTGCTGACCATCGTGTTATATGTGGTGGTCAAAACGCTCGTCTAGCGTTTCCTGACCGTTTCCCACGCACCAGCGCTTCACCAACGAAAGGGGATGGCACCATGGAAACCTTACTCGCCTGGGGACATTATCTGGCAGGGATTACGTGGATCGGGATTTTGTATTACTTTAATTTTATTCAAGTGCCCTTTCTGAAGAACGTCACCCCGGAAACCAAGGCGCAGGCGTTTCAACATCTCGTGCCGAACGCGCTCTGGTGGTTCCGGTGGGGCGCGCTGGCCACGTGGCTGTTCGGCGCCATGCTCCTGATGAATCAGGGCCGGTTCGGGTCGGCGTTTGCCCTGCAGGGCAACGACGCGATTATCGGCATGGGAGCGTGGCTGGGGACCGTCATGCTCCTGAACGTCTGGGGGATTATCTGGCCCAATCAGAAAAAGGTGCTGGGTCTCAAAGAGGCGACGCCCGACGAAAAACAACGGGCCGCGCGGGCCGCCCTCATGGCGTCGCGCACCAACACGATGCTGTCCATTCCCATGTTGTTTTTCATGGCCTCGTCCGGCCATGCCTCCGGTCTGTTTCAATAAGCGAACGTCGCAGGGGAAGGGCCGCGTTTCTGCCGGCTCTTCCCCGTGGTGTTGTTCTTCCGCGTACCGCGTCCCTCTCCGGTCAGCCTCATCGCCGCCGTCCCGCGCCCGCCTCACGCTACCCCGCCACACCAGCCTCACATCGCCCCGCCGCGTCCGCCTCACATTATCCCGCCGCGCCCGCCCCGTGCCGTCATGGCGTTGACGCAAAAAAGTCGGGTTGTTACATTGCGTACCTGTTCCTGATGTTTCGTCAACACGCCGTGCGTTCACAACACGGCAACTAGGGAGGACAGGATGAGCAAGAGTCTTAAAGGCACCAAAAGTCACGCCAACCTCAAAGCGGCTTTCGCCGGAGAATCCCAGGCCAACCGGCGGTATCTGTACTTTGCGCGACGGGCCGACATTGAAGGCTATCCCGACATCGGCGGATTGTTCCGCGATACATCCGAAGCGGAAACCGGCCATGCGTTCGGTCATTTGGATTTTCTCAAGGACGTCGGCGACCCCGCCACGGATCAACCCATCGGCACCACCGAAGTCAATCTCAAGGCGGCCATTGAAGGCGAAACCTACGAGTACACGCAGATGTATCCGGGCATGGCCAAAACCGCGCGCGAGGAAGGCTTTGAAGAACTGGCGGAATGGTTTGAGACGCTGGCCAAGGCGGAACGCTCGCACGCCAATCGTTTCACGAAGGGGCTGGACACGTTGAAAACCGCGTGACCCGCGTGGCGCGCACGGGAGGCGGGATGACGGCGCTCCGCGTCCCGTGTGCGGCGTCGGAGACGCGCAGGATCGTCGTTGCCGGACCTTCACCTCATCACCCCCGACGGGGCTCGCGCCCAACTTGAGCAGGACACCCGGCGCGTGTTCAACGTCTGCGAAGGCTGTCGCCGCTGTTTCAACCTGTGCCCCTCGTTCACCACTCTCCTGGATCGCATTGACGAACATGGGAGCGATGTTTCCAAACTCGCGCCGGCGGATTATGAGCGGGTCGAAAAGGAATGTTATTACTGCAAACTCTGCGACAACCACTGCCCCTATACCCCGCCTCACGCCTACGGCATTGATTTCCCGCACCTCATGGCCGCGTGGAAACAGCAGCGCGTCAGGGACCGGGGCGCGTCCTGGCGCGAGCGCCTGTTTGTCAACACCGACCTGATCGGCATCGCGGGAAGTCTGACGGCGTCGCTGACCAACCGGGCGCTCGCCACGCCATGGATACGGGTCCTGTTGGAACACGTCATCGGCCTGCACCGGGACCGGCGCGTGCTGGCCTTTGCCAAAGAAAGTTTTCCCGCGTGGTGGCGCACACACGGGACGTCGATGCAACCCCGCGCCGCCCGGCGCAAAGTCGTCCTGTTTCCCGGCTGCATGGTGAACTATCAAGCCACCGATATCGGGAACGCCACGGCTCGCGTCCTCGCGAAGAACGGCGTGGAGGTCGTGGTCCCCGAAGGACAACGCTGTTGCGGCATGCCGTCCTTCGCCCTCGGAGACACCGGCGCCATGGCCCAAACAGCCGCGCACCACGAACGCCTGTTTCTGCCGTATCTCGAACAGGGCTATGATCTCGTGGTGCCGACGCCCAGTTGCAGTCTCATGTTCAAACGGGAATACCCCTGGCTGGCGCCGGCGCCCGGCGTGACCACGCTGGCGGAACGGACGTTCGATATCTGCGAATATCTGATGCGGCTCAACAAAGACGGCGCGCTGGCACGGGACTTCATGCGGACCGAACAGCGCATCGCCTACCAGGTCCCGTGTCATTTGCGCGATCAGAATATCGGGTTTAAATCCAAAGAACTGATGGAACTGACCGGCGCCCATGTCACGTTGATCGAACGGTGTTCCGGCCACGACGGATCGTGGGGCGCCACGGTCGAATTTTTCGATCTGTCCATGACCATCGCGCACAAGGCCGTCCGGGCCGTTGCCGATTGCGAACCGGACCTCGTGGCGTCGGACTGTCCGCTCTCGGCGCTGCAACTTGACCAGGCCGGCGCCATGTCCCCCGCCTCCGGGCCGCCGACCCGCCATCCCATTCAAATTATTCGCGACGCCTATGGACTCCCGTCATGAACCTGTTGACGCACGCCGATCTCCTGTCTCTGGCGGACTATGAACGTCAACGCGCGCGGATGCGACGGGAGATCATCGATGTAAAAAAGCGGCGCAGAATCGACGTCGGCCCCCTGGTGACCCTGGTCTTCGAGAATCACCGGACGCTGCTGTTCCAAATTCAGGAAATGCTTCGAGCCGAACAGATCGTGGCGCCCACGAAAATTCAGGAGGAACTTGACGTGTACAACGCCCTGCTTCCCCGCGCGGGCGAATTGAGCGCCACCCTGATGATCGCCATTGCGGACGAGGGCCGCGTGAAAGAGGTGTTGGATTCATTCCGGGGTTTCGACCGGGGCGACACCCTGGGCATCACCGTCCGTGACCACACGGTGTTCGCCGACTTCGAAGCCGGCCACAGTACGGAGGACAAAGTGAGTGCGGTCCATTTTATCCGGGTGAAGATTCCCCGGTCGTTTCGGGAGGCGTTGCGGGAACATGAGTCTCATGCCCGCATCACGATTACCCATAAGCACCATGCGGCGGAGGCGAAAGTCCCCCGTGCCATGCGGGAAGAATGGCTGAAGGACCTGGAGGCCTGATCGCGGTTGTGGTGGCCGCTTTTGGGCCGGAGCAGCATGGACGCCCACGGATTGACAACTCCCGGAAGGGTGGTTATCATAAATGCCATGGGATCTTGTGTTTCGAGCATGGAGCATCAATCAGGGGCCTTTGTGTTTCACGTCCATACCATGAAGCGGAGGGATGTATGATTACCATCAGCACGGTGGCCGAAGAGAAAATCAAGGAATTGATCACCGAGGAAGAAGAAGACGTCATTGGCTTGCGGATCTATGTCAAAGGCGGCGGGTGCAGCGGCTATCAATACGGGATGTCCTTTGAATCCAAAATGGACGACGACGACACCGTGATTGAAAAAGGCCCGGTCAAAGTCATTGTGGATTCACAAAGCGCCCCCATGCTGAACGGGGCGGAAGTGGATTACGTCGACAGCCTGCAAGGGTCCGGGTTCGCCATCAAAAACCCGCAGGCAAAAAGCACGTGCGGGTGCGGCAGTTCCTTCAGCACCTGATCCCGGATTGCTCACCTTGAAAACGGCCGGGGTTTTTGCTTCGAGTCGAGGCGGAAATCCCGGTCGTTGTGTCTGAACCGGGAGACCGGCCTTCGGCATGGCAAGATCCACGCTCACAAAACGCCTGGAGTTTTCCGCGTCCCACCGATACGGCAACCCCGCATGGGACGCGAAGCGCAACCGGGAAGTCTTCGGCCCCTGTTCCGAAGAACACGGGCATAACTATCTCCTTGAAGTGACCCTGGGCGGACGGGTTGATCCCACCACGGGCATGATCATGAATCTGTACGACCTCAAGCGGGTCGTGACGGAAGTGCTGGAAGAATTCGACCATCGGCATCTCAATCTCGACACGCCCTACTTCGCGCACCACCCGCCCACTCCTGAAAATTTTGCCCTCGTGCTGTGGCGGAAATTTCGCGCGCGTCCCGAAACCCGTGACATCGAATCCATCCGTCTGTGCGAAGGAGACAATCTGTGGGCTGAACTCCATACCCCGGCGGGGGGCACGGAATCAGGGAACAACGGGGAGCCCGCCGAAGCGCTCGTGACTCGCCGGTACGCCCTGGTCGCGCACCGCCGTCTCGACTCGTCCCATCTTGCCGCATGGCCCCTTGCGCTGGCCGTCACCGTGCGGGGAGCCATTGATCCCATGACCGGCCGCGTGATGGACATTGCGACGCTGGACGAGCGGGTCGCGCACCACGTACTGCAACACGTTCCCGACGCGAACCCGTCCCCGGATGCACAATGCGCTTCGCCACCGGAAATCCTGGCCGCCGTGGCCAAAACCCTGTGGCCCCGTCTGGTCGAGGCGGCGGGCGACCGCCTCGCGCACCTCAAACTCACGGACCAACAAACGCTGACCCTGGAATATTCACACGGCTTTCAATGATGCGGCCGTCGTGGCGGGATCGGCGGGGGGTTGGGAGACGCCGTTGGGGAAGTGGCGCTGAATCAAGGTCGTCAGTTCGTCTTCTTCAACACAGCCTTCACGAATCATCAGCAACCTCCCACGGGCATAGAAATGCGTGGTGGGGTACGTTTCGAACTGGTGTTGTTTTTTGATCTCCCGGCATCGTCCGGGTACGTGCATTTTGGCCTTCCCTATTCGAACGTGGGGCGCCTTCGGCGCGACGCGGGCCAGAACGGCATCGTACGCCGCACAGGGTTCGCAGGAGGCGATCCCATAAACAATCACCGCCGCGTGGGCATTCTTGAAAACTTCATAATTTTCGTCGGTGACGTCTTCCACGGTTCCGGCCACGCGGCAATGCGTTCCTCTTGAAGGCCAAGTCAACGGCGGGGGATACCATAGCGCCGGCGCCCCCGCCACGACACTCCTCGTCAGTTCAATGTTTTCAACGCCGCCAGAATGTCCTTGTCATCCCGTGCCGTTTTAATTTCCTGCACTTTGACATAGGCCACCTTGCCGGTTTTATCCACGATCACCGTGGCGCGCTTCGCGCAATTGAGATCAGGGAAATACAACCCATAGGCTTTGCAGACCGTACGATGGATATCGGCCAGCAAGGCATGTTTCAGCCCCAGCGAGTCCGCCCATGCTTTGTGAGAAAAGAAACTGTCCGTGCTCACCCCGAAGACTTCGGCGCTGGCATCTGAAAAACTCGGAAAGTCATCCGTGAGACATTTATTTTCCCCCGTGCAGACCGGACTCCAGTCCAGGGGATAAAAGGCGAGGACCACGTTTTTTTTCCCCTTGAACGCGCTCAAGGTGACTTCCCGCTGATCCTGATCTTTCAAGGTAAAATCCGGCGCAACATCTCCAACCCGTATTTCTGAAGATACATCAGACATGCAACAACCTCCTTCTGAAAAAATGGGGAATCCACCCACACAGGGACGGGACGCCCAACGCCCCCGCCCACACGGCTTTTTCTCGTAGCATGGCCCTTGAAGAATTGTCAACCACGCCCCTCGTCCCGGCGCCGGCGGGGACATCGACGGGCCGCCCCCGCGGGCCGGTTCCAACGACACATCCGCGGCTCATTCGGGCCGTGGTCCGGCCATCGAACGCGACGCCCTTGTCTTTCGTCCGCCCGGCGAGTATCGTAAGGAGACGTCGGGATTACAAGACGCCACCACGCGCACCCAACCCTGGCAGCGTTGCTCCATGCCCTTGTTTCAGCATCGCCGACACACAACGTTCGGGACACGCCGCCTGACAACATACCTTCTGTGGGCCGCCATGAGTGCGGGCGGTCTGGCCGTCGGCGGCGTCCTGGTTGTGTCCTGGTACGCCGCCGGGCTTCCCTCCATCGCCTATCTCCAGGAAAATTACCAGCCAAGTTTGATTACCAAGGTGTACGCGGACAACGGCCAGGTCATGGGGCAATTCTACGTTGAACGCAGAATTCTGACGCAACTTGACGACATCCCCCGGCATTTCATCAACGCCGTGATTGCCGTGGAAGACACGCGGTTTTTTGATCATCCGGGGTTGGACGTCTGGGGCATCTTCCGGGCCGCGTGGGCGAATCTCAAGCGCGGGGGAAAATTTCAGGGCGCGAGCACGATCACCCAGCAACTGGCACGATCGCTGTTTTTGACACCGGAACGAACCTTCCGGCGAAAAGTGCGGGAACTGATTCTTGCGCTGAAAATGGAATTGATTCTGACGAAAAAACAAATTTTGGAAATGTATCTCAATCAGATCTACTTCGGCCATGGCGCCTACGGGGTGGGCACGGCGGCCTCGACGTATTTCGGCAAGGGGTTGGACAAATTAAATCTTCCCGAATCGGCCTTTCTTGCCGGCCTGCCCAAGGCTCCGAGTACGTATTCACCCTACAACAACTATGAGCGCTCCAAAAAACGCCAACGACACGTCCTGGACCGGATGGCCCAGGCCGGCTTTATTTCGAAAACACTGGCCGGAGCCGCGGCCGAGATTCCGCTGGCCTTTCAACGGCAATCCTTCAAACACGTCGCCCCGTATTTTCTGGAAGACGTCCGCCAGCACATGGTCAGGGAATACGGCGTGACCATGGCCTACAAAGGCGGCTTGCAGGTGTTGACCACTCTGAATATGCCGATGCAGCGCCTGGCCGAGCGCGCCATCGGGAAAGGATTGCGCGCGCTCGACAAACGACAGGGATGGCGCGGGCCGCTCCGTCATGAAACGTCGCCCGTCACGCGCCCGAAAGATCCCCCCGACACGTTCCCCGAATTCGGGAAAATCTTCGAAGCCAGGGTGATCGGGGTCTCCGACAGGGAAGCAACCGTCATCGCGCAGAACGTACTCGGCACCATCGCCCTCAAAGACATGCGCTGGGCCAGGCGCCGGGTTCCCGAAGGAGCGGCGTCGGTCATCGAGGCCACCGTGTTCCCCCTGACGTCGGTCACGCAGTTTGTTCGCCCTGGGGACGTGATCGAAGTCTCGTTGAAATCGAAAAGAAACTACAAGGTCCGGTTCCGTCTGGATCAGACCCCCGTGGTCGAGGGCGCCCTGCTGGCGATTGATCCCCGCAATGGCGCGGTGCGCGCGATGGTCGGCGGATACAATTTCGAACGGAGCCAGTTCAACCGCGCCGTCTTGGCCGTCCGTCAACCCGGCTCCGCGTTCAAACCGATGATTTACGCCACGGCCCTCGCGCAGGGCATGACCCCCTCCTCGCGCATCCTCGACGCGCCCGTGGTCTACCACGACACCGAGACGGGAAAAATCTGGAAACCGGAGAACTATGAAAAACGATTTTTCGGCCCCCTCACCCTGCGGGAAGCCCTGCGTCATTCCAGAAACGCGGCCACGGTGCGCCTGTTGGATCAAACCGGCATTCAGGCGGTCATCGACTTCTCGCGGTCGCTCGGCATTCAAAGCCCGTTGAGCGCGGATCTCCCGCTGGCGCTTGGTTCCTCGGGCGTAACGTTGAAAGAACTGACCGCCGCCTACGGCGTGTTCGGCAACAACGGTCTGGCCCTGGACCCCTACACCATTTCCACCATCACGGACCCGGGCGGCCGCATCCTCGAACAACATTTCTTCGAACCTCGCCAGGCCATCTCACAAGAAACGGCCTACCTGATGACGGATATGCTGATGGACGTGATTCAACACGGCACCGGACGACGCGCGCGCGCGATTAAACACCCCCTGGCCGGCAAAACCGGCACCACCAACAACTACCGTGACGCCTGGTTTGTGGGCTACACGCCCTACCTCGTCACGGGCGTCTGGGTCGGCTTTGACAGCATGAACATCCTTGGCGCCGTGGAACCCGGCTCACGCGCGGCGCTCCCCATCTGGACGGAGTTCATGGCCGGCGCGCTCAAAGCGTTCCCCGCAAAACCGTTCACCATTCCGGAAGGCATTCGCTTCGCGGAGATCGATCAAAAAACCGGCGCCCCGGTTGTCAAACCGAACCGGCGTTCAATCACCGAAGTCTTTGCGGAAGACACAATCCCGCGCTCCCCCGCTCCCGCCACGGCGGATCCTCTGGATTTTTATGAGATGGACGAAGCGGGGATTTAAGGCACCACTCTTCATATTGCCACTCCGGGACATTCATAATGAAACTCCCTAATCCTGTAGAAGGAAAAGGTTTTTTCTGGCTCCCTGAATCTCCCCAGAACAGCCTTCCTGGATTGCTTCGCATTTCTGAAACAGGAGAGGCAACCCTTGAAGTGTTTGGCATAAATGACACTCGGAGGTCCCTGAATCCCCGCCCATTTATTGATCCACCATTCTCAGAAAAATATGAACATATATATCTAAAGCGGATTGTGGGAATAACTGAAACAGGCAAAAGTAAATTAATTACGCTGGATAAATGTAAACGGATTACATATAGCAACACGTATCCTGGACTATGGACCTCAACTTATCGAGCTGACTATGCGTTCATCAGCGCCAACCACAACACAAAAAAAGAGAGTAAATTTTCAAAGATTGAATTTTCAGTGGAAGGACTCGACGAATGGCTTTCGATCACAGGATTAAATGTACAACATCAATGGGAAGACAGGCGCGCTTCAGTCGAGTATGAACATCCCCAAGCAACCCCTGAAATTCCACTCTCTGATGGCATATCATTAAGGTTTACTTTCGCTGTAAAATTGCCTGGCTTTGCGGCAATCGCCGAAGCACACATCGACCAGATGGCATATATTTCCTTAGCATCAAATACATTGCGGCCATTAGATGATTTCATTGATTTGATCTTCAAACTTCAGGTTTTCTTGTGTTTTGCGATTGACAAAACAGTCTCGATAAAAACAATAACGGGCTACTCAAGTGAGGTAACACAAGAAATTGGAGATGGGAAAAAGTACGAGACTCCTATTTCAATATATTACCGGAGAGAGCCGAACTCTGAAACGAATCATAAAATTTACCTGCACAATATGTTTTTTCGTTATAAAGACATAAAGGACAATCTCGAAAAAGTTCTGAACAAATGGATTGAGGATTATAAAAAATACGAACTAGCATTTAATCTTTATTTTTCTGTTGCTTCCGGTGCCTATAAATATACTGATGGTAAGTTCTTATCGCTCGTCCAAGCCATAGAAATTCTGCACAGGAAAATTTCTCAAGAGAAGCGGATGCCGGAAAATGAGTTTCGCGATCTCGTAGACGATATGACTAAAAACCTTACACAAGAAAACTGTGATTTTTTTCGAGAAAAATTAGAGCATGCCAACGAACTATCGTTAAGAAAACGAATGCAAAGAATGATCGATCCATTTCAAGAGTTTTTTGGAAATGAACAAGATCGTAAATCTTTCAGTAAAAAAATTGCTGACACAAGAAATTATTTGGTCCACGCTGATGACAATCCCGAGAAAAAATGGGTCGAGGGAGTGGAGCTCAGTAAATTGTACTACAAAATCGAGGCTCTATTTCAGTTACGTCTCCTTCAAATGCTTGAATTTGATAGCGAGTTCATTAATTCCCTTGAGAAGAAAAACTACAGACTTCGATGGAAACTTTATGGATCTGCCGAAACGGAACATAGCTCGAAAAATTAAGATTCACCGCATCAATCACGAAATGTGTTGCTCGGTCAGGAGCAGTACCGCCGTAATCCGGCGGGCGGTGTCGGTGAAGTGTTGGATTTCTTCGGGTAGTAAGGCGCGACCGAGGACGTTGCGTTCCCGGTAGGAGAGCCACTTCTTGAGGACTTGGTAGCCGCCGAGTTTGTAGTTCCAGACGGCGGCGGGGATGTTCTGCCAGTAGGCGCGGGCGTTCAGGTACACATCGAAGGTGTCGGCGCGCGCTACCACCTTGCCTTTGCCAGGCATCACGACGCCGCCTTTGCCGAAGCGGCCCCAGCCGGCGGTGAGGGCGAAGTCGTCGCCGCGCATCTGGCTGCCGTCGGTGGTGGCGGGCACGGCGATGGTTTTGATTTCGGGGCGCAGTTTGCCGGTGGTGACGCCCTTGACTTCGGTGTCCGGGTCGAGCAGCCCTGCGAGTTCGCGCCCGCGCGCGACCGTTGTGGCGAGCTTGGCGGCGACGTCGGTGTCGCCGTCGGGCCAGCCGGGGAGCGGGATGCGCGGCCACTCCATGCGCAGCGCGCCGGCGTTCTGCTCCCGGTAAGTGGGGTCGTGGAGCACGGCGAGGGTGTGGTGGAACAGGTCTTC
>JAHRAQ010000022.1 GCA_020027205.1 Nitrospirales bacterium
TCGCCCACCCGACGCAGCAGGTCGGCGATGATCTCGCGCACCTTCGGGTCAACTTCGGCTGACTGGGTTTCGGCTATCGCCATCGGGTTGTCCTCGGTGAAAGTTGGTCGTGCCGGCAACGCCGACGCTCACGCCGACCATACCACACCCCGCCGACGATGTTAAGCAAGCGCAACGGCGGCGTTGTCAAAGACGCCGTCGCCGCCCGTCGCCGCCGGCAAGGTGAAGGTCGTCTCGGTGCCGGCCGTGGCGGTCAACGTGCCGGGGTTCGCCACCGACTGCGCCAACGCCGGCGACGCTGACAACGCCCCCAGCCCGATGACCGCAAACAACGCCGCTAAAATCTTTTTCATGTCAAATCTCCGGTGGTGGTGGTGGTGTTACCCGGTCGGCAACATCGTGCGCAACATCATGAACATTACGCCAAAGTTAATACTGCTGAAAGTCAGCAGCAACGCAATCGCCCATTTGAGGTTGTCCACCTTAATCTCGCCCTTGGTGTTGGCAACATCCTCTTTAATCTCGCCTTTGACACCGGCGACATCCTCTTTGGTGGCGAGCGAGTCCATCCGCGTCAGAATCTTCACCAGCAACTTCGTATCTTCGGCTTGTTGCTTCTCGGACTCGGCGTGCCGCTTCTCGCTCGCGGCGTGCTTTGTCTCGTTTGCGGTGTGCCGCTTCTCGCTCTCGTTCAACGCCCTCTCCATCTCGGCGTTCCGCTGCTCAAGCGTGCTCACACGGCGAAGCAACTCGGCGATGACATCGCCCGCTTCAGGATTTTTGGTTGCGGCTATCGCCATTGAAATTACCTCATCGTCAAGTTAACAAGGGCCGGCGACGCCGACCGACCATCACGCCGACCATACCACAAACCCGCGAACTTTTTCATCTCAAACTCCGGTGGTGGTGACCGTTACCCGGTCGGTAACAACAATTTTAAGATAGCATACATCGCGCCGGTGTTGGTCGTGCTAATCGCCACAAAAAACCCGACCAGCATCGCAAACACCGTCTTGAGATTGTCGTTCTTGGCGTTGGCAATCGCGGTCTCAATCTTGGAGAAAAGAATCTCCAAATCTTTCTTGGTCACAAAGTCGGCTTGCTCGTCTTTGGTCGCAAACCCGGCGTGTTTTTTCTCGGCCTCGTCCAGCGTCCGCTTTATCTCGGCGTTATGCTGCTCAAGCGTGGATACGCGGCGAAGCAACTCGGCGATGACATCGCCCGCCTCGGGGTTTTGGGTTGCGGCTATCGCCATTGGATTGTCCTCGTGGTTAAGTTAACAGGGCCGGCGACGCCGACGCTCACGCCGACCATACCACAAACCCGCGAACTTTTTCATCTCAAACTCCGGTGGTGGTGTTACTTCAACGACAACGCCTGGAACAACGCCTGAAACAACGCATACACGACGCCAAGAATAATCACGGTGTGCGTGGTCACAACCGCAATCCCCCACTTCAACTGCTTCGTTTCGTGCCGCGCAAACGCCAGTTCAAGGTCTTTCTTCGTCACCAAGCCGTCGCCGCCTTCCTGCTCGGCCCTGCGCAGGCGCACATTCGCCTCCGCCAACGCCTCGGCCTGCTTCTCGGTGAAGTCGCCGGCATCGACAAGATGCTTGACGTAGTCGCGGGTGGTGAAGGTCGCTTCGGACATGGGATTTTTCCGCGTGGTCAGGTTAACAGTGTCGGCGACGCCGACCATCACGCCGACCATACCACATCCCCGCCCCCGCAAACAACGCCGCTACAGTCTTCTTCATCTCAAACTCCGGCGGTGGTGGTCACGACGGCAACGCCATAAGGATAATCCCGGTCGCCGCCACGATGACCCCAATCAACGCAACGCCGATGCCGAACATTACCGCCACTACTACAAACTTCGTCGTCATTTTTATCTCAAAACGCTGGCGTCAAAACGCCCGCACTTTATCATTGACGACCTTGATGTTCTCGCCGCCTTGGGTCAAGAGAAAAATCCCCGCTTCGCGCGCGGCCTGCTCCAGCGCCTCGTTGCTCGCCATCGTCGCCAAAGCGAAGTAAATTTTATGGTCGGGATACAAGCGCTTCATCGCCGCGACTTTGTCGGCGGCCAACTCGCCGACCTTGTCGGGATGCGCCTTGTGCTTGACTTCAACCGCAATCGCGCTGTCGCCGTTCACCCCCACGATGTCCAACTCCACCGCCACCTGCTTGCCGCCGACCTTCGCCGTCGCCACCAGGTTTTTGAACAGCGTGCCCACCGGAATGCCGGCGACTTCCATCGTCCGCTCGGTGCCGCGATGAAAAAACTCCTCGCTCGCGTCGCCGATGTTGTTGCCGGGGTCGCCGAGTTGCTGACCGATTTTGTCAACCATCTTGGCGGTCTCCGCCTGACGCTCTTTGAGCGCGTCAAGATCGCGCGCAACGCGGTCCAGGATTTCGTTGATTTGTTCAATGGTCAGGGTCGCCATCGGTGTCTCTGGTGGATGTGGGTGGGTGAGTTTAAACACGCCCGCCCGCGCTGTCAAGCGGGATGGCGGCGGCGACCGTGACTGTCTCGTCAAAAAACGGGCTTGAATTTCCGCCACTGTTTATTTCGTCGACGCGTTGGGCGGCGCGGGGCGTTGCGGGCGAGCGCGGACGGGGTCGCGAACTGTTCCCAACACGACGCGGATGGTCTGTTCGCGTTCGTCCCGCAGGATGCGCAGGGTGACCGGCTGCGACGGCCGCGTGTGTTCCATCAGGTAGTTTTTTAACCGGCCGGCCGAATCGATCCGGTGGCCGTCGATGGACAGCAGCACGTCCCCCGCTCGAAGGCCCGCGCGTCGCGCCGGCCCCGTGGCGTCGGCCACGGCCACCCGCCACCGGCTGTCGATGTTCACGGAGGCGAGTCGCAGGCCGAGCGTCGAAAAATGCCATGGCGCGCCCCGGATCATCGCCGTCACGATTTTCTGCGCGAGCGGGCCTGGCACCGCGAAGGCGAACCGGCCGCAACGCCGTTCCGTGGCCGCCGGGGGCGTGGTGTCGGTGTGAATGACGGCGTGGACGATGCCCACCAAGTCTCCCCGCGCGTTGAACAGGCCCCCGCCGGAATTGCCGCTGCACACCGACAGATCCGCCTGCACGAGGCGCGACTCCACCGTTGTTAAAAACGTGTCGGGATTGCCGACGCGGCCGTAACTCACGACCGGCCCCCAGCCGAGCGGGTAGCCCACCGTGAACACGAGTTCGCCCGGCACGGCTTCGGCCGGCGCGAATCTTTGCGCGGACAGCGTCGGCGGGATGCGTTCGCGCGCGATGCGATAGAGCGCGAGGTCCAAAAAATGATGGACGCCGACCATCTCGGCGGGGGCTTCTTCCAGGGCGTTGGAGATGACGGTGATGCGCGCGGGGTTGCCGGTCCCGCCCTCGTGCCGGCCCGCGCGTTGCGTCGTGGCGTGGCGGGCGGTCAGAATGTACCCGTCGCCGAGGTACAGACCGGAGCCTCTGACCGAGACTCCGCCGGCGGACGCCGCCGACGCGGCCCGCGCGAGAATGCCCACGGTGCCCTGCCCGGCGTGCCGGACCACGGCGGCGAAGTCCGACGGGTCGGCTGGTTTCGTCGGCGTTGGCGTTGGCGCCGGTGCCGCCGACGCCGGTGCCGCCGCCGGTGCTGCTGATGCCGCCGGTGCCGCTGCCGTCGTTGCCGCCGCCGTCGAACAGAGCAGCAGGCACGTCGCGCAAAGGAAGCGCGGGGCGTTCGTCCTTCGTGCGTGGTGCGGGATGGTGTGCGACATGGCGTCTCGGAGGAACTTGAACACCGTCAGGCCGGAGGTTGTCGAGTCGAACGCACCGGCCCATGCCGCTGCGGTGACGTTGGCCTGGCGGCACGCGCCTCGTCTGGCGATGTCCTGTCCTGAATTGGTATGATAGTCTTCATGATCTTGAGTTCTCAAGCGACCGTCACATGAACATCAAGGAGACGCCGTTATGAATCGACACGTCATCACCATCGGGGTTGTGCTTGGACTTGCGGGAGGGATGTTGTTCGCCGGCAGTGACCCGTCAATGAGCGACACGGGGCAGGGCGCGCGGGCGACGGCCACGTTCGCCGGCGGATGTTTCTGGTGCATGGAAGGGCCGTTCGATGAACTCGACGGCGTGTTCTCCACGACGTCGGGCTACACGGGCGGGAACACCGAGCATCCCACCTACAAGGAAGTGTCCGCGGGGGGCACGGGCCACGCCGAGGCGGTGCGGGTGGTGTTCGACCCGAAGACAATCGGGTATCGTGAATTGCTGGCCGTGTATTGGCGGAACACGGATCCCACGGTGGCCGACGCGCAGTTCTGCGATCACGGGGATCAGTACCGCCCTGCGATTTTCTACGCCGACGATGAGCAGCGCCGGCTGGCCGAGGCGTCGAAACAGGAGGTCGAGCGCACTCGCACGTTTGCCGAACCCGTTGTGACGGAAATCACGCGCGCGACGGCGTTTTATCCGGCGGAGGAGTATCATCAGAATTTTTACATGAAAAATCCCGCGCGGTATAAACTGTATCGCTGGCGGTGCGGTCGTGATGCCCGGCTGGCGGAGTTGTGGGGCAGCGCGCCCGACCACGGCGGATGAGACGGGCAGGGCGCGCCGGCGATGCGGCGATGCAGCAGTGCGGCAATGTGGCAATGCGGCAATGCGGCAATGCGCCGGCCGGCGGCGGTGGCGCGATGGTGTGGCGATGCAGTCGCGCGGCCATGTGGCGGCGAGATGACGACGGCATTCCCCCCTCCGTCATTCCCCCTCCGTCATTCCCGACATCTTTAGTCGGGAATCCATCCTTCTGTTGTTTTGTTTTGGTTAGGACAAAAAAAGAAAGGATGGATTCCCGAATGAAAACGTCGGGAATGACAGAAGGAGAGGACGCGGGAATGACGGAAGGGGAAAACGGAAATGACGGAAGGGGAGACGGAAATGACGGATGGAGGAGACGGGAATGACGGAAAGAGAGAGGCTGTGTGGCGGCGCGAACTAGGACAGGATCAGCGTGGTGTCCTGCTGGTCGGTTTTTTCGCCGGTGGAGGTTCCGCAACGCGAGCATCGATATTCATATTTGTTGCCGGACGGCAGGACGAGGAGCAGGCGTTCGCGAGCCGGAGTCGCCTCCCGGCAGGTCGGACAAAACAGGAGTGAGGCTTGCAGGGAACGAAACTGGGCATGGGGATCGGCGGGAGTCCGCCCCGTGGCCGGGGCATATCCGGGTCGCCGACCCGCTCCCATGGCGTTCCCCGGCGCGGCGGCGCGAGGATCAAACGGCACACGCGACATGGCGCGGATTGTAGCGGCGCGCGTACCGTGAGTCAATGGCGGAGCGGGGGGTCAATAGTAGAACGGAAAGAGGACAATGCAACAGAAGGATGGACCTTCGGAGCATTTGCCTTTGGCAAATACTTCCCGATTACTAATGTCGGGAATGACGGAGAGAGAAAGAGAAGGCGGGAATGACGGAAGGCGGGAATGACGGAAGGATGGGAATGACGGAGAGAAGAGCATGACGGAGAGAAGAGCATGACGGAGAAAGGAAAACGCCAGTGTCGCGTGATGTGCGCCGGTCTGGTCGCGGGTCTGCTGGCGGTGGGGTGGGGCGCGGGGATGTCCGTGGCGGCGGATGGCGTGACGCCTCCGCTGGCGCGCGCCAAAATCTATCTGGCCGCCGGGGATTACCGTCGCGCGATTGACGTGTGCCGGCGACAGATCGACCGCTCGCCGTCCGTGGAAAGTTATGTGTCCCTGCTGTACGTGTATCATGCTCTGGACGGGTACGTGGAATGGCTGGCCAAGCGGGACGAATGGGTCAAGGTGGGGCAACTGTCGCTTTCCCTGTTCACCCGAGACACCGGGGACCTGGTGGACCCGCCGGACATGCTGCCGAGAATGGCCAAGGAACTGTTGCGCGAGGGGATTCGGCAGCATTATGACATGGTGGCCGGCATGGCCAACCGGCTGGACAAGGCGCGCGCCGACCGGTTGTGGCTGGAGGTGCGGGCCTGGGAAAAAACGCACCCCGACACCTGGTGGGCCGGTGTGCCCGACGCCTGGAATTGGTGACGGGCGGCGGCGTCATTCCAAAGACCACGCCATGCGTTGCAACGAGACACGATGGACGCGCCGCGCCGGTTGGCACGGGCGCCGTTGACGCGCCGCGCGGCTGTTGACACGCGCGCCGCGCCGGTTTAAGATTTCCGCGTTCTTCATGCCCGCATGGGAGAGCATGACCTGTGACGTAATAATCCGCAAAGGAGAGAAGCATGTCCGACCTCGTCGCCGCCGCCACCGCCGCAAACTGGGAAACCGAAGTTGAAAAAACCGACGCGCTCGTCATGGTGGACTTCTGGGCCGTCTGGTGCGGTCCCTGCCAGATGGTCGCCCCGATTGTCGAAGAATTGGCCAAAGAATACGCGGGGAAACTCAAGGTGATGAAACTCAACACCGACGACGTGCCCGACGTGGCGGGCAAGTTTCAGATTATGAGTATTCCGACGATTCTCTTCTTCAAGAACGGGAAGCCGGTGGAAAAAATTGTGGGCGCGCGGCCCAAACCGCAATTCAAGCACGTCATCGATTCGCTCCTCGCCCAACATTCCGCAACGGCCTAGGGCGGGCCGGATGCGCCGAGACCATGCTCACCGAGTTGCGCATTTCCCGTTTCGCGCTGATCGATTCCCTCGCTCTTGAGTTTTCGCCGGGGTTCCAGGTGTTCACCGGGGAAACCGGCGCCGGCAAGTCTCTGCTGGTGGACGCGCTGATGCTGTTGCTGGGCGGGCGCGCCTCCGGCGAGCATGTGCGCCACGGGGCCAAAGAGGCCGTACTGGAAGCGGTGTTCACCGTGGAGCGGCCCGCGTTGCTCTCCAAACTAAAAGAATGGGATTTGCTGCCCGACGACACGCGGGACCTGTTCCTTCGGCGGATTGTGTCCGGGGAGGGGCGGAGCCGGATGTACGTCAACGGCACGCCGGTTCCGTTGCATCAGATGGCGGAACTGGGCGCCGGGTTGGTGGACATTCACGGACAGCACGATCAACAGTCGCTCCTGTCGCCAAAAGAGCAGATGCGCGTTCTGGACGAATTCGGCGGCCTGCGTCCCCTGCGCGACGAGTATGCCGCGTGTTACCGGAAATGGCAGGATCTGGCGCGCGATCTGGAAGACGTCACACGCCGCGCGACGGAGCGGCAGGAGCGCGAAGACATGCTGCGGTTTCAATGCGAAGAACTCACCAACGCGCACCTCAAACCCGGCGAAGACGAAGCACTCATCCGGGAACATCACACCCTGCAGAACGGCGGGCGGCTCATGGAAATCGCCAATCAGGCGTATGACCTGCTGTACCGGAATCAGGGGGCGGTGCTCGCCCAACTGGCGGACGTCAAAAAACTCGCGCGGGAACTGGAGAGCATCGACGCCCGAACCCGCCAGTGGGGCGAGTGGGCCGACGGCGGCATCGCCCAGGTCGAAGAACTGGCGCTGGCCATTCGACACTACACGGAAGGGTTTGATCACGACCCGTCGCGGCTGGCGCAACTGGATGAACGGCTGGCGCAACTACAGGGGTTGAAGAAAAAATACCGCGCGACGCTGCCGGAGTTAATCGAGCGTCACGCCGGAATGCAAACCGAACTGGATGAGTTGACGACGCTCGACGAACGCCTGGAACGTCTGCGGCGGGACGTCGAGCGCGCCCATGAGGACGCGCGGACCTTGGCGCGGAAGTTGTCCCAGGCCCGTCGGGCCGTGGCCGGGAAACTGGAAAAACGCATCGCCGCCGAGTTGCCTCATCTCAAACTGGAACAGGCCGTGTTCGGCGTGGAGGTGACGGAAGGGCCGGCCCCCGGCGACCTTGGCCCGCACGGCATGGATCAGATCCGGTTTGTCCTGTGCGCCAACGCCGGCGAGCGCGCGCAGCCGTTGGCGCGCGTGGCGTCGGGCGGGGAATTGTCCCGTCTGATGCTGGCGATGAAAACCGTCCTGGCGGGCGTGGATCAGGTGCCGGTGCTGGTGTTTGACGAAGTGGACACCGGCATCGGCGGCCACGTCGCCGCGGCCGTGGGGCAGCGTCTCACCGCCCTGGGCCGGACGCATCAGGTGTTGTGCATCACTCATCTGCCGCAAATCGCGGCCCAGGCCCGCCACCATTATCTGGTGGAAAAGGACCGCGTGAACAAGCGCACCGTGATCACGGTGCGGCAACTGCCGGACGGGGACCGGGAAGAAGAAATCGCGCGGATGCTGGCCGGCGCGACGGTGACGCAAACGGTCAAGAAGGCCGCCGGCGAAATGCTCAACCCGGCCACCTAGCGCGGCCGCCGCCGTGCCCTCCTTCCGTCATTCCCGACGTTAGTAGTCGGGAATCCATCCTTCAGTTTCCTTCCCCTTGGTTAGGACAAAAAAAGAAAGATGGATTCCCGACTAAAGATGTCGGGAATGACGGAGGGGCAAATGCCGTCGTGCTCTCGCCGCCGCCGTCAGACGACTTTCCAGAAAAACACCGCGGCCATGCGCCGCGAGGCCAGTTCCGTACCCCATCCGAAATACGACGTGGCGGAATGAATCAGGTCGGCGGAATACACCAGCAGTCGATTGAACACATAGGGCACTTCCAGAATTTCCTCAAAACACGTCGGGTCCATGTCCTGCGGCATCCCCGGCACCTCGCGCAAACTGTCATATTCCCTCGGACACACATTGCCCCCCGGCGCCTCGCCGGGCGGATGGAGCCGGTAAAACGACGTGCCGGCGTGGGGGGTCGGCGGATGGGGGTGCAGGTACAGCACCGCCGCGTAATCACAGATCGACGCGGAATCCACATGCGGCCGTGCCACGCCTTCGCCGCCGCCGCAGATTTGGATGTGGTTATGGCCGGAGACGCCCATCGCCGCGTCGGTTTGCGGCTGCAACTTTGGGAGGTGGAGGCGGCGTGTGACGCAATCCTCGACGCGGCGCAGTTCATCGGGGGTGAGGGCGCCGGGGGCACGCATTCCCGGCCAGGGTTCCGGGCGCCACGGCGACCCCAGAGTCCAGGTGCCGCGCTCGATGCACCGCCGCGCCACGCCGATGGCATCGGGCAGGATGTCGTCCTCGATCCAGTAATCGCGCCCCAACTGCGGTTCACGAAAGGGGAGAGAGACGGTCATGAAAACACTCCTGCGGTTCGCGCGGCCTTCACGGCTCCGTGCGCCCCTGCGCGCCGTCGGGACGCGCCCACGGGGAGGCGAGCATAGTGAGCGCCCATCGAAGCGGTCAAGTGAGCGGATGACGCCGGGCGTCTTGACGTCTCCGTCATTCCGCGTCGATGATGTCCAACGGCAGGGGAGCGGTGGGGGCGCGGAATCCATCCGTAAGATGCTAGTGGCAAGGGACAGGAAAAAGGACAATGCGACTGAAGGATGGATTCCCGATTACTAACGCCTGCCCCCGACGTTCCCATTCGGGGGTCGGGAATGACGGCGGCGGCGGCGGGGACAACGGCGACGGCGGCGGCGGCGACGACAGCGGCGACGATGCCGCCGGGTGTCTTGACGCCGGTTTCGGTCTTGTGGTATTTGCAAACAACTTGCGGTAAGGACACCGGCGCGGCGCGGGGTTTTTGGCCGTCACGGGTCGGGCCGTCGCGGGTGTGAGCCATGGCGTGCGGACCGGAATGAACAATGAAATTCGGGCGGCGGGGAAGCGCATGACGCGAACCCGCCGGGCCGTGCTCGCGACGCTCGGCGCCGCGCGGTATCCGCTCACCCCCGCGGAAGTCTATGCGCGGTTGAAACACCAGCGCGTCGCCATTGATCCGGTCACCGTCTATCGCAACCTGACCGCGCTGACGGACATCGGGGTCATCGCGCGGCTGGCTCTGCACCAGGAGGGGCAGGCGCGTTACGAAATGAAGGAAGGCCGCCATCACCACCATCACATTCGGTGCCGGCGGTGCGGCCGGGTGGCGGATTTGCTGTTGTGTCCGCTGAAAAAACTGACGGCGATGATTGAACGAAAAACCCGGTTCGTGGTGGGCGATCATTCCCTGGAATGGAGCGGCTGGTGTCCCAAATGTCAATAGCGCTCCGCCGGCCGGGCACGGCGCCGCAGGGCGACCACCGGCGTCGCGACGGGGTGGCGGGATGATCGCGGCGGCGGCGGGCGCGAAACTGTCCAGGGCCGGCTCCGTGATCTCGCTGGTGTGCGCGGTGCATTGCGCGCTGACGCCGCTGGCGGTGCTGGCGTTGCCCCTGTTGGCGGCGCAATACGGCGGTGCCCTGGCCGGGTCGTTCGGCTCGGTGTTTTCTCATTCGACGGAATGGGTGTTTCTGGGAATCATCGTCGTCATCGCCGGGCTGGGCGTCCTTGTGACCTATCCGGTGCATGGCGACCGCCGGCCGGCGGTGTTGACGGTGGCCGGTTTTGTGATGTTGTTGTCGGTGCGCGTGGGATTGGAACCGGGGTCGGCCGGGGAAATCGCCGGTGATTTAATCGGCGCGTCGAGTATCGCCTGGGGCGGCTGGGTCAACCGGGCGTTGTGCCGCTGTCACGGCTGTCATGCCGATCCCGCCCCCGCCTCGTACGAACGCGAACACGAACGCGGCGCGGAACGCCCGACCGCCGACCGCGCCATGCCCGTCCCCGCGCCCGGCGCGTAAGATTGTCCCGGCGCGTAAAACCTCGACCATTGCCGGCGGCACTTGCCCCCTCCGTCCGTCCCCTGATTACAAACGTCCAAACCCGGTATGACGGCGGCACGCCGGCGAAGTGACAGCGGCATTTGCCCCCCCTCCGTCATTCCCGACATTTTTAATCGGGAATCCATCTTTCGGTTGTCTTTTTCTTTGGCTAGGACAATGCAACAGAAGGATGGATTCCCGACTACTAACGTCGGGAATGACGGAAAGAGGGATTGGATTCCGGCCCCCTCCGTCTACTAACGCCTGCCCCCGATCCCCGATTAAAAACGTCGGGGACAGGCTATTTTTAATCGGGGGTCGGAAATGACAGCAATCGGGCCGCGGGCATGACGCGGTGTCAGGTATTCCGTGCAAGTTTGGATTTCGCGCACACCTCCCGCGCGTCCTGTCCCTGACGGCGCGCCAGCGTGTTTGCCAGATCGTATAACAGGCTTTCCGTTTCGTCCCAGCCGATGCAGGCATCGGTGATGGACACCCCATAGTCCAGCGCGCGGCCCTTGACCCAGGATTGTTTGCCCGCCTTCAGGTTGCTTTCCAGCAACAGCCCCAGAAGGCGCGGCTGCTCGTCGCAGTATTGTTGCAGCACGGACCGGGCCACCGGAATCTGGCGCGTGTGATCCTTGTCCGAATTGTCGTGCGAGCAATCCACCATAATGGGCCGCTCGATGTCCTCGTCCGCCAACCCGTCCAGCGCCTGCCGGATGTGTGCCCGGCTGTAGTTGGCGCCGCCGGCGCCGCCGCGCAGGACAATATGGCGGTCCGGGTTGCCGTGGGTTTTGATCACGGACGTCACGCCCTGGTTGTTGATGCCGACAAAACTGTGCGTCTGCCGGGCGGCGACCATGGCGTTGAGCGCGACGCGCAAACTGCCGTCGGTGCCGTTCTTGAACCCGACCGGCATGGACAGGCCGCTGGCCATTTCCCGGTGAGTCTGGCTTTCGGTGGTGCGCGCGCCGATGGCCGACCAACTGATGAGGTCGGCGAGATACTGCGGGGTGACCGGGTCCAGCAGTTCGGTGCCGCACGGCACGCCCGCGTCGTTCAGGGCGAGGAGCACGGCGCGGGCCTGCCGGAAACCTTCGGCAATGTCGCAACTGCCGTCCAGATGCGGATCGTTGATCAGGCCCTTCCACCCGACGGTGGTGCGCGGCTTTTCAAAGTAGGCGCGCATGACGATCAGGAGATGGTCGCCGGTGGCGTCGATCACGCGCTTGAGCGAGGCGCCGTAGGCATGGGCCGCGTCCCGGTCATGGATCGAACACGGGCCGACGACGACCAGCAGCCGCCGCCGGTCCCGCCCGTGCAGGATGTCCCGGATGGCCTGACGCGCCCGGACGACCGTGGTTTCCACGGCCTCGGTCATCGGCAGGGATTCCTTAATCTGCCGGGGCGTGACCAGTTCCCGGATTTCGACAATGTGGCGATTGTTCAGTGATTCCTGCATGGGGATGATTCTTGATGCGATGCCCCGCGCCGCGGCCATTTCCACGGCGCCGCGCCGTGCCGCCCCCGCGGCGGCGGCCAACGTCCGTCTTATCCCGCACCACGATACCGCACCACGCCGCTCCCCGCAAGGAACGCCCCGCCGTCCCCTTCCGTCCCCCCGTCGCCTCCTCGCCCCTTCCCCCGCCGTCATTCCCGACGTTCCCCCTCCGTCCCCTCCCTCCGTCCCCTCTCCGTTCCCCCTCCGTCATTCCCGACATCTTCAGTCGGGAATCCATCCTTCTGTCGTTCTCCTGGTCCTCCCCTTGGTTAGGACAAAGAAACAAGAAAGGATGGATTCCCGATTACTAACGTCGGGAATGACGGCGGGGGGAAACGGAAATGACGGAAGGAGGGGAAACGGGTATGACGGCGTGGGCCTGGCGTGGGCCTGAATTGGAACGCGGCCCTCGGCGCTTTGCGGGCGGTTGGCGAATCCGCCGGTGTCCGGGTATGGTGGAGCCATGTCGCGCGCCCTGTTTATTCCCGCCCGGATTACCGACGTGCGGACGTACGCCCCCGGCGAGGTGCGCAAGATCGAGATCACGCTGCCGGAGACCGTTGATCTTGACGACCGGGCCGTGCCGGTGCACGACCGGATGCGGCCGGGGGCGGCGTTTCTGGTCAAGCCGTTCGGGAGCCGGACGCAGAAATACCGGCGCCGAATGTACACGCGATCCAACTGCGCGGTCGAGCATCCGCGCGTTCTGGAAACCATCATCAACGACACCCATGCCGGGAAGGCCGACACGTCGCCCTGGTGGCAAACCGGCGAGCCGGAACACCTGTGGCGAACGGGCGGGACGCTGGACGTGCGCGTGGACTACGATGACGCGCAGTCGGCGCTGGTGGTGTATCAGAACAGCGACGTCGCCGCGTCCCACAACCTGATTCTGGAACCGGACGGGGAATGGCCGTCCATGCGGATGGTGGCGGTGGCGTTGTCCACCGGCATCACGCCGTTTTTAGCGCACCTTCGATATATGAAGGCGCGCGGGTTCGGCGTCCCCGCCGGCGCGCCGGGCGGCCATGCGCCGGGCGACGACCCCGCCGGCGCGCCGGGGCGGTTCAGCCTCATCGTCAGCGTGAGCGATCCTCGCCGGTTGATGGAACATCAAGCCCTGCTTGACCTGGCCGCCGCCTGTCCGCAACAGTTTTCATATCATCCCGTCTTGACGCGGGAATGGCCCGACGACTGGCCGTGGACGCGCGGGCGCCTCATGCGGGTCGATTCAGCAGAACGCGCCGGGTCGGACAGCGCAGTGGAACGCGCCGGGTCGCATAGTGCGGCGGAACGCGCCGGTCGAGACAGCGCAACGGCCGCGCAGGTGAATCTCGAACCGCTTCTGGCGTTGGAACACGACCTGCCCCGGTGCCACCTGCGGTTTTGCGGCAACGCCGAGGCGCGGGATCACCTCATGTCCGGGCTGGCGCAGGCCCGGCTGACGCCGTTGAGTTTTCGATCCGAAGTGTGGTGACGCCGCCGGCGTCCGCTCCGTTCACGGGGCGGGCGCCCTCCCCCCGTCCGTCATTCCCGACCCCCGAATGAAAACAGCCTGTCCCCGACGTTTTTAATCGGGGATCGGGGGCAGGCATCTTTAGTCGGGAATCCCTCCCCTCCGTCATTCCCGACATTTTTAATCGGGAATCCATCTTTCAGTTGCCTTTTCCTTTGGTTGGGACAAGGAAACAGAAGGACGGAAACAGAAGGATGGATTCCCGGCTACTAACGTCGGGAATGACGGAAAAAGGAGGGGGGCGGGAATGACGGAAAAGGGGAAGTCGGGAATGACGGACGGGGCATTCCCGTCGCCCTGCGTCACGGCGCGGGCGCGGCTTGCGCGGGCGCGGGCACGGGCGTGGATTGGGAAGGCACGGGCGCTGTCGGCGGTGATGCCGGCGTCGCCCTTGGGGATGCGGGCGCGGCGCGCGCGGGCGCCGGCGTCGCCCGCGGCGGCGTGTCCTGCGCGGCGCGGATGTGTTGCGCGCGCGCGTCAAGGCGCCGGGCGTCTTCGGGCCGGTCGGCGTCCCGCAACAACGCGGCGTATCGTTCGAGGGTCAGCGCCACGTCGGGATGACGGTCTCCCGCGCGCGTTTCCTGCATCCGCAACAGTTCCCGATACAACGCTTCGGCTTGCGCATAGCGGCGTTGTTCGTGATAAAATGCGGCGGTGCTGTGCAGGACGCTGACGAGCAGGGGATGACCGGGGCCTAACGCGCGCGCCTCCTCCAGCGCCAGAGCGAGTTGTCGCGCGACCTCCGCCTGAGGCGGCGGCAACGTCCCCGGCGCGGGGCGCGTGGCGGCACAGCCGCCGAGGACGCCGGCTCCCGCAATCATCAAGCCCGCCGCCCATGCCACGGACACACGCCTTGCCGTCACGCGCATGACCGCCGCCGCGCGCATGAATGACGCCGTGCGCATGAATGCCGCTATGCGCGCGGGGCGGGGATCGGACAGACGCTGATGGGACGTGTGCATCTTGATTATTATGCCACGCTGGAAGTGACGCCGCAGGCGTCCGACGCCGACATCAAGCGGGCGTATCGAACGCTGGCCCTCAAATATCATCCCGACCGCAATCAGGGCAACACGCGCGCCGAAGAAAAAATCCGGGACATCAACGCGGCGTATGAGGTGCTGGGCCGCCCGGACACCCGCCGGGCCTACGAACAACTCCGGTTTGGCGGGCAGGGGCGGAAGACGGATTTTGCCTGGGAGACGCCCGCCGACACGGTGGCGCCGGGCGTCATCTTCGAGCGGATGGAGCAGACGCTGCGGGAGGAAGGGCGCGTGGAAATTTTTCGAACACTGATGCGTGATCTTCCCCGCGTGAAACGGGAATTGGCGGCGATTCGGGAGGCCACGGTCGAGGCCCTGGGCTATGACAAATTTCTCGAATCGATAGTGCGGCGTCACGCCGGCGGCACGGTCGCCGACCTGGTCACGCCGGACATGGACGCGCGCAAACACCAACTGCTGGACGTGGCCGCGCAGATGATGCAGGCGCAAGGCGTGGGCGAAGGCCGCGAGGACGGCCCGGCCTGGGTCGGCCGGCAGTTGGCCGAGGCGTTTCATCAGGGCCGGATCGACGGGTATTGCGAAGCCTGCGCGTTGCTCTATGCCCGGCGCTGACGCCAAAGACAGCGCGCCGACCGTGTCACCATTGTCGCCGCCATCCCCGCTTGACGGCGTGGGCGGGTGTGGCATACACTCATCTGTCCATTTTCACCGGAGACGACGATGGCTGCCCCTACCATAGAGCAAATCAACGAAACCTTGGATCGCGTTGCGCAGCGGCAGGAAGAGACCGCCAAGGGTCTTGACGCGCTCAAAAGCGGACTTGCCGTGCTCAAAGATTATTTGGACGAAGTCGGCAAGCGTTTGGACGAAGTCGGCAGGTATGTCAAATCGGTCGGCGAGCAAGTCGGAGAGTTCACGAACAACGCCGGCGCGTCCAACGAGGAATTGTTCTTTCGCAATTTCCAACAGAGCAAGCAACTCGGCGGCGAGCATTACCCCGAAGTCGGGCGCAACATCCGCAAGAACGGCCGCGCCACCGAGATCGACATCATCCTGGCGAACGGCAAGCGGGTGGCGGTGATTGAGGTCAAGAACCGCGCGCGGGCGAGCGACATTGAGGCGTTGTTGCAATCCAAAATCGCGTTGGCGCACGCACTTTATCCGCGTTGCGGGGAAGTATATTTCGGCATCGCGTCCATGATCGTTGACGACGAACTGGAACAAGCCGCGCGCGAGGCGGGGATTTATCTGATCACCCAAGGCGGTGGGCATGTTGAAGTCGTGAACGACCGGGTCAAAGCGTTTTGATAATGAACAATGTATTCGGCGCCGGCGCTTAACATCGGCGGCGGGTTATGGTATAACCCGCTCCATCGGTTGGCGGTTCGCCGGTTGCCATCAACATCAACTTGAAGAAAATCCAATGGCCACCGCGACTTTCAGCACCCACGAGCACATCAAGCACTTGATTGATGTCGGCGGTTCACCGAGAAGCACAGGCCGAGGCGATTGTCAACGCGGATGAGCGGCGGCGTGAGGCGGACAAGGACTTGGCGACCAAGGCCGATCTGGAGGTCGCGCTGGCCGAACTGGAGACGCGGCTGGTGGGAAAGATCGCCGATCAGAAGACGGAACTCATCAAGTGGCTGGTCGCCCTGTTCATTGGCTTTTTCATCGCCATCAGCGTAACGGTCATCGGCGCGGTGTTTGCGATGTTCAAACTGTTGCCGACGTGATGGCTGGCGAAACCACTCGGAGATTTGAAATGAAAACTTTGAAGCGATTTTTTGTGGCGGCGGCGTTGTGTCGTCGTTGGGCGGCGGCGATGGTCGTCGTGGGGGCGTTGGGTGTGCCGGCGGGGGCGTTGGCGCAGTTGACGATTGAGGCGAGTGGGGTGCCGGGCGGCGGCGTCACCACTTGGACTTTTGGCGGCACGATTATTTAACATCTCCGGCGGGGTTATGGTATAACCCGCCCGACTTGTCGGCGACGCTGGCCATCTCACCAACCAACACCGAGGAAACCACCATGGCGCAAGCCGCAAAACGAATCGAGCCGGAGCCATCCGGCGACGACATCAAGCAACGCCTAACCGGGTTTGAGCAAAGGCTGGTGGTGCTTGAAACGAAGTCACAGCATTTTGTATCGGATGCGGCGTTGGCTGATTTTCGCACCGAGGTTTTGACCGCGATTGCCAACCTCGGCAAAGAGATTGCCGATGCCCGCGCCGAGGCGGCGGATCGCGAGTCGCGGCAGAGTTGGCGGTGGGGCGGGTTGTTGACCGCGCACACGGTGATTATTCTTGGCGTGATGTATGCGTTGTTCCAAGCGTTGCCGTTGAAGTAACGCAAACACTTTTTCGGAGACTTGAGATGAAAAAATTTATCTTGGCGGCGATGGCCGTCGTAGGGTTGTCGGCGCCGAGTTTGGCGTTGGCGCAGAACGCGCCGACGCTTGCCACCGGCGTCACTTCGCCGATTACGATCACGATGGATCGGGATGACTTTGCGAATGCGGTGTTCACCGGCGACGGCGGCGCGGGCGTTTACGACAGCGACGAGCAGGCGTTTGCCTACGACCTCGCCAACTTGGTCACCGACACCGACGCCGGCGACACGCTGTCCTACTCGGTGAACGACGACAACTGGAACATCCGGAGTTTCCGCGACGAGGTTCAAGCCGCCGCCGACTTCATCTTCGGCGCCGAGTTATTCATTGACCAGCCGGCGGCCGGCGCCACCACCGCCGGCGACAGCATCGTCGTCACCGCCGACGACGGCACCGACAGCGTGGACTTGACCATCACGCTGGTGGTCAACGCCGGCGCCAACCAGCCGCCGGTGCTCACCGCCGCCGTGACCCCCGCCTTCATTGACAACCTGGCGCAGACGCTGGCGGAAGACTTTGACCCGCCGGTGGTGTTGCTGGACGACATCAGCACCGCCTTCGCCGACCCCGAAGACGACCCGCTCACCTTCGCCTACTCGTGGTTCTCCGGCGGCGTCTCGGCGGCGGCGCTGGCGACGCCGTCGGTGCGCGACAACGGCGACGGCACGCAGTCCATCATCCTCACCGCCATCCCCGACCTCAACGG
>JAHRAQ010000015.1 GCA_020027205.1 Nitrospirales bacterium
CTTGGAGACGCTGGATGTCAGCAGCGGCAACCCCGCCTCGCTGACCGCCAATGTGTTTAACGAAGTGCTGGCTACGCTGACGACGCTGACCCTGCCGACGAGTTATGAAGTGCCGACGGTGAGCAGCATTGCCGTCACCGACGGCGACGGCGAGGCGACCGTGACCATCACCGTCAGCCCCGCGCCCATCGCCGCCGTGCGCGTGGACTACACCTACACTATCGCCGCGCCCGCGCCGGTCACCGCCGGCGTCGGCTCGTCGGCGCGCTCGGTCGGCGTCGGCACGCGCACCTCGCACGAAGGCACCGGTAGCGTCACCATCCCCGCCGGCAGCCCCAGCGGCACCGACACCTTTGACGTGGACGTGGACGGCGACGTCACTGTCAGCGTCCCCGCCGGCGGCATCACCGCGCTGGACAGCCGAGACAGGCCCGTTCGCAGCCGCGCGATGAGCGTCAGCGACGCACTCGTGGACGGCACGACACTGCCGCAAGCGGTCACCGTCGCCGTCACCACGCGCGTCGTGGCGGAACTGGACGAAGTCAGCCGCGTCATCCTGCCCGAAGTCGCGCGGGCCATGGCGGACGAGGCCGTGGGCGCGATTACGCGGCGGCTGGACGTGGCGCTGGACGAGACCGCCACGGGCGCCGCCACGGCCGGGCAGTTCACCCTCGGCGGCCACAACTCCCTGGGCGACGTGCTGATGGCGCAGGGCAAGGCCGCGTCATCGAACACGCTGCCGGACATGAAAACCATGCTGGGCAATTCGTCGTTCGTCCTGCCGCTGGCCGCCGGGGACACCGGGCCGCTCGGCGACATCGTACTCTGGGGCGGCGGCGGCTACCGCAACCTGTCCGGCAGGTCCGACGCCCTCAACTGGGACGGCGACCTGTTCAACGCGCAGGTGGGCGCCGACATGAATCTGGCCCCCAACTTCGTGGCCGGCCTGGCGGCGTCGTGGGCGGACGGCAACTTTGACTACACCGCCGACGCCGCCGCCGAGCGCAGCGACTACGACGTGGACATGACCACCATCTACCCGTATCTTGGCTGGCGCGGGCTGGACAACCGGCTGCGCCTGTGGAGCACCCTCGGCCACGGCTGGGGCGACGTGACCATTACCGATGCCGGCGGGCGCATCAGCAGAGACGTCCGGCTGACCGCCTGGGCGATGGGCGGCGACTGGCAACTCGCTCACCAGTCCGGGGTGCTGACTCCCGACGGCGCCACCACGCTGCGGGTCAAGAGCGAAATTCTGACCACGCGCCTGAACGTGGAGGAGCAGGCGGGAACGCGGCTGACGGGGTTGCGCCTCGACGCCCACCGCATCCGCCTGGCCCTGGAAGGCCGGCATGAAGAAACCCTGGCCAGCGGCGCGCGCCTGTGGCCCACGCTGGGCGTGGGGCTGCGCGGCGACGGCGGGCACGGGCGCACCGGCGCCGGCATCGAATTGAACAGCGGCGTGAGATACGAGCGCCCCGACGTCGGGCTGGTGATTTCCGGTCAGGGTCGCACGTTGCTGCTGCACGGCGGCGACTATGAAGACTGGAGCGTGAGCGGAATTATCAAACTGGCCCCGGACACCGTCCTGGGCCATGGCCTGGCCTTCACCCTCGAGCCGACCTACGGCACCGGGCAGGTACAGAGCGGCATGGCCGGGTTATGGCAACAAGGCGTCGTAGCCCGCACCGCCGACGCCTCGGCCGCCGCGGCCACACAGGCCGCCCCCCTGCGCGGGGCCATGGCGATGACCATGGCCTACGGGGTGGTCACGGCGGACGGCCGGAGTCTGCTCACCCCCTACGGCGGCCTGATCATGGGCGACGCCCCCGTGTATCGCCTCGGCAGCCGCCTGACCCTGCCCCACGCCATGACCATGAGTTTGGAAGGCACCCGCCGGGAAACCAGAGCCGCCGCTGCGGAGCATGGGGTTCAACTGAAGGTGGATTTGAACTGGTAAGGCTGGCCGCTTGTATTTTTTGCCCCAGGCGGCGTTGGGCGGCTTGGGTGTTCGGTCAACGTGCGGACGCACGCCTCCCTCACCCCCTTCACCGCCCGCCTTGCCTGGAACAAAAAATCCCGTGCGGCCGACTACACCCCGCCACATCCTTCCGTCATGCCCGACTCTCCTTCCGTCATTCCCGACCCCCGAATGAAAACGTCGGGGGCAGGCGTTAGTAGTCGGGAATCCATCCCCCTTCCCCCTCCGTCATTCCCGACATTAGTAGTCGGGAATCCATCCTTCTGTTTCCTCGCCACGCCTATTGATACCTTACGGATGGATTCCGCGCACCCACCGTTCCCCTGCCGTTGAACACCGTCGACGCGGAATGACGGAAATCAGGATGGATTCCCGACTAAAAATGTCGGGAATGACGAAAGGAGGGGAATGCCGTCACCCCCTCGCCCCTTCCCCCTCCGTCATTCCCGACGTTCGTAATCGGGGGTCGTGACGGAAGGGGACAACGGCACAACCGCGTTGCACAACCGCGTTGCGGAACCGCGGGAGCCGTGGGTATCATGGGGATGCATCAAGCGTCGAGTATCAAGCGTCGGGCGCGGGGCGTGATTTTTGCAAACCAATCTGGTTCGACCATGACGGCATTTTCCACTCCATGCCTCGCCGGTGTTTCGCGGGCGCGGGTGCGACGGGCGGGCCATGTCGGGGGCTAGGCCGCGGGGCCGGGACGGAACGGGGCCGGGACAGAAGTCGCGGCGCGTGACGAACGGGCATGACCGGCGCGCGTTGTCCCTTCGCGCCACGCCACGCCTTGTCATCCTGATGCTGGCGGCCGCCGGTATTGCGCTGACGGCGTACCTCGGTTACACGGCCTCGGTGGACGTCCGCCCCGCTTTCTGCGGCGAGGAGTCGGGCTGCGACCTGGTGCAGGACAGCCGCTGGGCGACGTTTCTGGAAATCCCGACGGCGCTCTGGGGCCTGCTCACGTATCTGGTCATCGCCGGGCTGGCCTGGCGGGCCGGCGCGCGGGCCGGCGGCGCGACCGCCCTTGTGTTTGTCTCGGTGGCCGGATTCGGCGTCAGCGCGTATCTCACCGTGATCTCGGTCACGGTCATCAAGGCGGTCTGCGCCTGGTGTCTGGCCTCGTTCGGCCTCATCACCGCCATCACGCTGCTCACCTTCGCGCAACAACATCCCGGTCAGGCCGGGCTGATGACGTCGTTGAAAGAAGCCGCGCTGGTGGCCCTGCTGCTCGTCGGCGGGCTGCACTTGCATTACAGCGGGATCTTCGACGACGCGGCCGGCCCCGAAGATCCGCAACTGCGCGCGCTGGCGATTCACCTGACCGACACGGGCGCCGCGTTCTACGGCGCGCACTGGTGTCCGAGTTGCCGGGAGCAGAAGGTCCTGTTCAAGGCGTCGGCCCGGCGGCTGCCCTACGTGGAATGCAGTTCCGGCGGTCGCGGCAGTCCGCTGACGGCGCCCTGCGTGGCCAACAACATTCGTCAATATCCCACGTGGATTATCGGCGGGCAGCGCCACGCGGGCGTGCAGACCCCGCGCACCCTCGCCGGCGACTCCGGCTTCGACTGGAAACCGTGAGGGCGGCTGGCGGCACAGCGGCTGGCGGAGTTTTGGCTGGCCTGCTGGCATTTCCCCTTCCTCCTTCGTCATTCCCGACGTTAGTAGTCGGGAATCCATCTTTCTGTTTCCCTGCCCCGCCTGTTCCACACCCTGCAGATGGATTCCGCGCACCCACCGTTCTCCTGCCGTTGAACATCGTCGACGCGGAATGACGGAAATCAGGATGGATTCCCGACAACGAACGTCGGGAATGACGGACTTGGGGGACGGAATTCCCACCGCTGACAGGTAGCGGGTATGCGTCGCCGTTTTGTTGATGGACGGGAACCTGTTATACTTACCGGCGTGTTGTTTCGAATCTGCCTGCTCCTGTTGACGGGACACTTGGTGGGACACGGGCTGGCCGTGTTCCCGCCGGATGATTTCGACGCGCGTCTCCTTGCGGCGGCGCGGGCGGAAACGGCCGTCGAACCGGGCGCGCCGGATTTGAGCGGCACATGGGAAATCCACGAGGAGGAGCGAACCTACATCGCCACGCTGGACGCGCAAGGCAACGGGCCATACACGCATCAGGGCGGCTCGTTCACCACGACGGCGGTCGAGGACCGGGTCTGGTCGGGCACATGGAGTCAGCCCGGCAACGACCGGGAAGGCGGGTTCGAAGTCCATCTTTCGGAAGACGGCTTAACGGCCGAAGGCGACTGGTGGTACACCCGCGTCGGGTTGTTCACCGACATTCCGCCGCGCTTCCGTGGCGGAACCTATGTGTTCAAGCGCCTGCGCGGCGGCGGCGCGGCGCTCCCCTGAATGCACTCTGACGCCTTCCGTCATTCCGCGTCGATGATGTTCAATGGCGGGATGGGAAAAAGAAGGATGGATTCCCGATTACTAACGTCGGGAATGACGGAAGGAGAGGAAGGCGGGGATGAGACGGCGGGGGGGCGGGGGGCGGCGGCGTGGTAGAGAGGGCGGCGGGCATGGCGGCATTTGCCTCCCGCCGTCATTCCCGACGTCTTTTGTCAGGAATCCATCCTGATTTCCGTCATTTCGCGTCGATGGCGTCCAACGGCAGCAGAATCGTGCGCACGCGGAATCCATCCGAAGGATGTCAATGGCAGGGGACAGGAAAAAAGACAATGCAACTGAAGGATGGACCTTCGGAGCATTTGCCTTTGGCAAATACTTCCCGATTAAAAATGTCGGGAATGACGGAGAGAGGCAATGCGCCGAAGGTGACGGAAGGCCACGGGTTCGCTTGCGCGGGGTGGCGCGGGGGGGTACAATCATCGTGTGCGTGTGCGGTTGGGCTTGGCTATGATTCCCACCTGTTTCCTTTATATCCGGCGGCGTTTCGTCGCGTGTTTTCTGTTCGCGCTGTGCTGCGTTCCCATGGCGGGCGCGGCGGATGCGCCGGCAACGGGCGTGGCGTTGGACTCGTTCGAGTCGCGCGTGACGGAGCATACGCTGTCCAACGGATGGACGTTTCTCCTGGTCACGCGGCCGGTGGCGCCGGTGTTTGCCTTTATGACGGCGGTCAACGTGGGGTCGGCACAGGAAGGCGCCGGCATGACGGGCCTCGCGCATATGTTTGAACATATGGCGTTCAAGGGCACGCCCCGAATCGGCACCACGGATTACGACGCGGAACAACGCGCGCTGGAAGAACTGGAACGGGCGTACCTCGCCTACCAGAACGCGCGATTGCGCACCGCGCCCGACGCGGACGTGGTCAGGCAGCGGCATGACGCCTTTCGACGCAAGCAGCGCGCCGCCGCCGCGTTTGTGCGGAGCAACGCCTTCGGGAACATCGTCGACCGCGCGGGCGGCGTCGGGCTGAACGCCTTTACCAGCGCCGACATGACCGGATACGTGTACGCGCTGCCGGCCAACAAAATTGAACTGTTCTGTTATCTGGAATCGGAACGTTTTCTGCATCCCGTCTTCCGCGAGTTCTACAAAGAACGCGACGTCGTCATGGAAGAACGGCGCCTGCGCACGGAAAGCCGCCCCATCGGCCGCCTCTTTGAACAGTTCACGGCCGCGGCCTTTACGGCGCATCCGTACCATCATCCGGTCATCGGCCACGCCAGCGACATTCAATCCTATACCATGACCGACGCCGGAAAATTTTTTCACACCTGGTACGTGCCCTCCAACATGGTCACAGCGATTGTCGGCGACATTCACCCGGAAACAATCATCCCGCTTCTGGAAACGTATTTTGGCCGGATTCCGCGCGGGCCGGCGCCGCCGACGTTGCGCACCGTGGAGCCGCCGTCCATCGCGGAAAAAACGGTGACGCTCAAGGACCCGTCGCAGCCGTTTTACATGGAGGGCTACCACAAGCCGGCCGTCACGCATCCCGACCAGGAGGTGTTTGAGGCCATTGACGACATTTTGACCAACGGACGGACGTCCCGGTTTCATCGCGCGCTGGTGCGGGATCAACAGATCGCCGTCAGCGCCGGCTCCTATGGCGCGTATCCGGGAGAAAAATATCCGCACGTATGGGTCGCCTACGCGGTTCCGGCGCGCGGCGTGTCCAACCAGCGTGTGCGGGACGCGCTTCACGACGAGTTGCGCCGCCTGACCACCGACGACGTCACGGAAAACGAACTGGCGAAGTTCCGACGACGCGCGCGCGCCGCGCTCCTTCGTTCCCTGAAAAGCAACATGGGGCTGGCCATGAATCTCTCGCACTATCACACGCTGTTCGGCGACTGGCGGGAACTGTTTCATTCGCTTGACCGTGTTGACCGTGTCACCGCCGAGGACATCCGGCGCGTCGCCCGTCACACGTTTACGGCCTCCAACCGGGTCACGGCGCAAATCGACACCGTCGAGCCGCCGCGCCCCGCGCCGGCGACGACGGCGCCGGTGTCACCGTAACATGCGCGGATATTTTTCCACCGGCCGGGCCGCGACATGCGCGATGCTCGCCGGCGCGATCATCGCCGGCGCGCCGGCGTGGTCACCGGCCGCGCGGGCGGCGACACCGGCGGCCCCGGTGGACACGGTGGACCAACTGCGCTACCCGCCGCTGCCCGACGTGCGTATTCCCGAACCGACGCGCGTCGTCCTCGACAACGGCCTGACGATTCTGTTTCTCGAAGATCACGAACTCCCCATCGTGTCCGTGTCCGCGCGCATCCGCACCGGCTCCCGTCTGGAACCCGCCGACAAGGTTGGGCTGGCCGAACTGACCGGCGCCGTCATGCGGAGCGGCGGCACGGCCGCGATGACCGGCGACCAACTTGACGATTACCTCGAAGGCCGGGCCGCCCGTATCGAAACGAGCATCGGCGTCGCCTCGGGGACGGCGGCGATGTCCTGTCTGCGTGAAGACTTTGCCGACGTGCTGACGGTCTTTGGCGACGTTCTGCGACACCCTCGGTTTGATGCCGACAAACTGGCCATCGCCAAAAACAGGGCCATAGCCGACATTGCCAGACAAAATGACAACCCCGGCCGCGTCGCAGATCGGGAATTCGCCAAACTGATTTACGGCAAGGAGTCGCCCTACGCCCGCGTGCCGTCCTATGACACCATCAACGGCATTGTCCGGCGGGATCTTGCGGACTGGCACGCCGCGTATGTTCACCCCCGGCGCGTCATCCTGGGCCTGGTGGGAGATTTCGACACGGAACAGGCGTTGCAACTGGTGACGCGGGTGTTCGGAAACTGGCCGCGCGGGCCGACCGTTGACGACCCGGACGTGCCGTATCCCACGGCCACGACACGCGGCGTGTACATCGTGCCGAAACACGACATGACCCAGGCCAAAATCGTCATCGGCCACATGGGATTGACGCGGCGCCATCCCGACTATTACGCCCTGGTCATTCTTAATCAGATTCTGTCGGGGTCGTTCGGCTCCCGGTTATTTTCGAACATTCGATCCCAACAGGGGCTGGCCTACGACGTGCACGGCGGCATCGGATTCGGATGGGACGTTCCGCCGCCGACGCATTTTTCCATGTCCACCAAACTCGACACCGTCCGGGCGGGCCTGGACAGCCTGCTGGAAGAAGTGCGGAAGGTCATGGACGCCGCCCCGCCCACCGAAGAGGAAGTCGACAACGCCAAAACGAGTTTGCTCAACTCGTTTGTGTTTTCGGTCGACGCGCCGGGCAAAGTACTTGAGCAACTGCTCACGCACGCCTATTTCGGCTATCCGTCCGATTGGCTGGCCGTCTTCAGAGCGGGCATCGAACGCACCACCGCGCAACAGGTCAGGAAGGCCGCGCGCGCGCAACTCAAACCGGAACAGTTCGTCACGCTGGTCGTGGGGCCGAGGGACGGCGTCGCGCCGGCCATGGCGCGGGACGACACCGTGACGGAAATCGACATTGCCATCCCCGACCCGTCGTCACCATAGCCCCGATGCGCTTTCATCTGCCCCGTCTCCTGTTACTGTGCGCGCTCTTTGTGCCCGTCGTGGGACAGGCGGATCATGACGTGCATCAAACGCGGCTGTTGCTGATCTCGGAAGAAGAGGAACTGCGGATCAGCCGGCAAGCCTGGACCAACACGCTCAACGATCCCAACGTCACGCTCTCGATCAACCCCGCCGAAACAGACCCCGTGTTGCGCGTGGCCGAGCGCATTATCGCGGCGGCCAAACGATCCGATTATGCCAAACGCGCGCAGTCGCTTGAATGGGAAATTGTCACCATCAAGGATGACGACACGCAAAACGCCTGGGCGCTGGACGGCGGGAAGATCGCCATCCACACGGGCATGTTCCCGATGCTGTTCACCGAAAGCGGATTGGCGGCGGTGATCGGACACGAAGTGGGCCATGCGCTCATGCGACACGGCACCGAACGGGCCAGCCAACATCGTACCGCCAATGTGGGACTCAACCTCGCCGGACTGTTTCTGGGTCTGGACCCCGTGACCGGACAACTGGCGAATCTGGCGATTACGGGCGGCGTGTTGCTGCCGTTCAGTCGAAGTCACGAATCCGAAGCGGATCATCTCGGCTTGCTCCTGGCCGCCGAGGCCGGGTACGATCCCGAAGCCGCCGTGTTCGTCTGGGAACGCATGGCGGAATCGTCGGACGGCGCGCCGCCGGAATTTCTTTCCACCCATCCCGCGCATGACACACGCATTGCCAATCTCACGCGGTGGATGCCCGAAGCCGTCGAGATGTATGAACGGTCGCGGAAAGCGCCGGACGCGCTCCTGCCGGACATCACGACGCCCTGACCCCTCACGGACGGCGCGCGCGCTCCGTGTGCCGGCGCTCCGCTTCGCATGGCTCGGCCTGTTACCGGCGCTGGCTGGCTGCGGCAGCGGCGAGGCCGTCGTGGAAATCGCGCTCCATCCCACCAAGCCGCATCTGCTCTACGTCGCCACCAACGACTACATTTTCAAAACGCGCGACGCCGGCGCCACGTGGCGCAACGTCTCAAAAGGCATGACACATTCCCGCGTCATCGCCCTCGCGGTGGATCCGCTGCTGCCCGCCAACGTCTACGCCGGCACCAAGGGCGACGCGATCTTTCGAAGTTTCAACGGAGGCCGCCAGTGGCAATCGCAACGCCACGGTCTGGACGGCGTCACCATCACGTCGGTCGTTCACGACATCGCGTTTGTGCCGGGGTCCAGCCGCCGTCTGTTCGCCGCCACGTCCATGGGCGTCTTTGAAACGGAGACCGCCGGCCGGAGATGGACCAAACGCATGAACGGCATGATCGAAGTGCTCATGGTCGTCTGTCTGGACATCGATCCCAACCAGCCGCAAACCCTGTTCGCCGGCACCAGCGGCGGCGTGTATCGATCTCTCGACGGCGCCGCGACGTGGACCAAGGTCAACAACGGCCTGGTGCCGCCGGAGGTCCTGCAATCGTCCCGCGCCCTCGGCGTGGTCGCCGTCAGGATTGACCGGCACACACCCGGCACCGTGTACGCGGCCACGCTGAACGGCCTGTATCACACGGCCGACGGCGGCGCGTCATGGCAACGCATCGGCGCGTCGCTGCCCGACCAGTTTTTCAGCGATCTCGAACTCGACCCCGCGACGCCGGGTGTTGTCTATGTGTCCAGCCGGGCCGGTGTCCACGCCAGCCGCGACGGCGGGCACACATGGGAAGCCGTGAATGAAGGACTGACCAATCTCAACGTGCGCGCCATGGCCGTCAGCACGGCGGAGCCGGCCACCCTGTACGTCGGCACCAACCGCGCCGGCCTGTTCCGCACACACAACGGAGGCCGGCTCTGGGAACCCGTCCCGTTGTCGACGCGCGCGGCGCAGGTATTGTGATTTGTGTCCCTCGGTCGACACGCGGAATCCATCCGTAAGAGGCCAATGGCATGATGGGGCGGAAAAAGGAAAATGCAACTGAAGGATGGATTCCCGATTACAAATGTCGGGAATGACGGAGGGAGAAGGACACGGGCACGACGGCATTTGTCTCCCCCTCCGTCCCCCGATTACCAACGTCGGGAGTGACGGAAGGGGGGACACGGGAATAGCGGAGGAGAAGAGCGGAGGGGAAGAGCGAGACGGTATTTGCCTCCCTTCCCTCCGTCATTCCCGACCCCCGAATGAAAACGTCGGGGGCAGGCATCTTTTGTCGGGAAGCATTTGCCAACGGCAAATGCTCCGAAGGTCCATCCTCCTTCCGTCATCCCGCGTCGTCCCTTGCGGCGCGTCGCGGGTGCACGTATAATCGCGTTTGTCGGATCGATACGCTCCGCTTTTTTCGTCGACGTTGACGCGGCCGCCATGGACATCACTCGTCGCACATTGTTCAAACTCGGCGGGCTGGGCGCCCTCGCCGGTCTGACCGGCGGGTGCGACATGGGCGGCATGTTCGCCATTCAGCCGCGCGAGACGTTGTACTTCACGCCGAACGACAAATTCTACACCGTCAACTACATGGACTCCCCGTATAATTTCACCCGCGATCTCGACCAGGAGCAATGGCACGTGACGGTGAAAGGCGCCGTGTCCAATGCCATGGTGCTGACGTGGCGGGACATCTTGAATCGCCGCTCGTTCGATCAAGTGTCCACTCTCATTTGCATTGACACCCTGCCGGGCGGGACGAGTATCAGCAACGCCATCTGGCGCGGCATTTCGCTCAAAGCCCTGTTGCTGGACGCGGGCGCCGACCCCGACACGGCGCGCGACGTGATCTTCCGTGGCGCCGACGCGTATCACGACAGCATCCCTTTTGAACACGCCATGCGCGACGAGGTGATGCTGGCGTACCTGATGAACGGGGAAAAACTCCCAAAGGCCCACGGGTTTCCGCTGCGCCTGATCGTGCCCGGACTCTACGGCATTAAAAACGTCAAATGGATTACGGAAATCGAAGTGTACAACGGCGACTACCTGGGCTACTGGCAACGCAAGGGGTGGACCGACGACGGGACGATTCAGATTTTTTCCCGCATCGACAGCCCCGGACATTATCAAACCGTCAGCGGGCCGGACGTCCATTTCCGCGGCATCGCGTTCGGCGGGCCGAGATCCATCAACCGCGTCCAGTTGAGTTTTGATCAGGAACACACCTGGGTCGAAGCCGACGTGACGCCGCCGCAGTCGCCCTGGTCATGGGTGGTCTGGGATTACGACTATCGGAACATGCCGGCGGGCAAAACCATGGCATCAGTCCGCGCCATCGACACCGACGGCAAAGTGCAGACTTCCGAGATCACCCGCCCCCAGCCCAACGGCGCCACGGGATTGCACGGGATTGTGGTGGATGTGGTGGATGCGTAGCGGCAACTATTCAGGATTCCAGAAATCACATGACGCCTTCCTACGCACAGCAATCGGCAGACTAGAACAATCTTTTACTCTTTCCGCGCCGATGATCTGGACAACCCAATCCAGTTGGTTTGGCAACACACGCATCCGTGCATTTTTCAGAGCGGAAAACACCATGTCACCGACATTGGCACTCCCCAGTTTTTCTCGAACCGCTGGATGAGAGAACACATCAATCGTGGATGCCCGTAGAACGCCGGGGAATTTGTTCTCACAGAAGGTCAACGCTTTCCTGTCATCCAACATTGCGACATATCCATTCTCTACCGCCAGCGCGATGGTTGATGCTTCGCCATCTCCCAACGTGCGCCGAGCCTCGCCTGACACTAATTCTGAAAATATTTCCATGCCACGCAGTTCCAGATTTTTGACTTCCAACAAATTCATATTCAGCAATTTTTCAAACATCGCCAAACCCGCATGGTCTTTTCCATATCCTGCCCGCATTTCCTTAGCCACATCCTCGGTCATGTATGTGTCACTGGGAATAGCTGAGAGCGCCGCTGGGGCAAAACTTGACGCGCACACGTTAATCACGAGACTCGTATCCACTGCGAGATTGCCGTCCCAATCAGTGAGACAGCTTGAGTAAGTCACGTTCCTCATCCCTTTCCTGCTCCACATCGTGAAGCAATTCACGGATCTTTGAGCGTGACTCGTTCAGCATCTGCGAAAGTTGTCCTTCGCTATACAGCCCTTGCTTAAAAGCTTCTCCGGCAAGCAGATCTACCCGTGCCACATAAGGAGATTCGTTGTGCCCATCCAGCCCATCATCTTCCTTCACTTCCCACGCATGATGATTAGTAATGCCACCATTGTCCTGAAACCAATCCCATGTGCCCTTTCTGGCCAAACGCAAGTTTTCCAGACGGCGAACCATCGTCTCTCTGGACACATGGAACACATGCGCCAAGATAATGACATGGCGCCTCGTCAGGTGTGAAGAACCAGCCGTCACCTCCTCAAATTTTTGTTCCAGCATCCTTGATGGCATCAATAACGCCCACGCAAACGCATTGGCGTAACGTTCCTCGCGCGAATTTTTTTTCGTGTCACGCTGACCATTCATTTCAAACACTTCCGTTGTCTCTTGTGACGAAACAAAATGCCCTAGTTCATGTGCACCTGTTTGCCGCCTTCTCTCAACCGGATGGTTTGAATTAAGCAAAATACATCCCCCAATTTTTTCATTGTAGGAGAAAAGCCCAGAGAGAGTCCCTGCAAGCGGTCGTAGATAGACACGAATGCCCAAGTTCATTTCCATCATCATTTCAAGATTCAGAATGGGCCCGGGGCCCAACCCCAACCATTGGCGGAGTGCCAGCGCGTCCTGCTCGGCCTGAATGACAACGTCACCAGCGGACAGAAGTGGACGTTTCGGCGGATAGACGGGGGGACGACTGACGCCCAACACGTTTTCAAGTTCCGCTTCCGCACTGGCAAGTGTATTGAGTAATTGTGCAGCCTGTACCACAGCGGGATTTTTCGCAGAATCCAATTTTCTGAAACGCGGCATCATATCCAGATGAACAGATTCCCTGCGCAGCAAGGCATTGACAGAAATGGCATAGAGCCTGGCTAATCGTCGGATTTCATCAAAGTGCACGCTCCGCAACCCTTGTTCAATCGCGACTAATGTCGTGCGTGACATACCAATTTTCCTCGCAGATTGTGCCTGCGTATATTGCGCCGCCTCGCGCGCAATTCGTAAACGCTCACCAATAAACCTTGGGTCCCGTGCATCAAGTAGATTTTTCATGGTGGAGTCCTTATCCATTGATAAATAAATGAATCAGGTCCCAACGCGAGCAAGAATTTTTTCCATTCCCTTTCATGCTTACTCAAGAGATTTCTCAAATCATTTTCAATCTTTCCGTGTGCAATTCCAAGGATTTTCTCAAGTTGCAAAGAATGATCATGAATTGTTTGCTGGTTTTCAGGGTCATGCAGATACATAGCAAGAAAATCGAAAAGTCGCACTCCCGCAATTGCATAGTCACGATGAGATTTTCCGAAACGACGATACCTTTTGGTACCCCGAAACGATTCGTATATCCCTGCTTCAAATGTGGAGGCAGATAGATTCTCCCATACATATCTTTCGCTGGGTTCAGATAAACCAGCAGCATGCACACTTAAACGACGCAAGATACATGCCGCACAAATACCGCATTGCCGGGTCCCTACTTGCCTGCTGGAACGCCAACACGACATTGTTCCGATCCAATCATTTTTACCCGGGAACAATGAAACGTATTCTTTGAGCGTTTCACCTTTTGTCGACCAGATTCGTTCAAATTTATAGCTTATTTCACGACCCAAGATCGCAACAATAAACTGTTCCATTTTTTTAGTAAATTTCGGATGAGTTCGGTAATCGGGATAGGCATGACCGACAACTGACAAAACGGGGGCAAAAATAGCTTGGCCACTTTCTGCTACGATCACTTCGCTAGTATTAGATAAATAGGCAGCAACAGCACCAATCAGAGAAAATTTGAACCCTCGCGCAAATTGACTAACTTCTCTTCCTCTCTCAATCTTGACTTGAAACGGGATAGCAGTAAAAGGTATGTTCGCCTTGGTGTTTGTTTGCTTGCTGGCTACACGGACGGGGATAAATGTTTCCCCTTGTTTTGCTTTCATAATACCAGCAACTGCGAGCGAGTCCATGCCATTACTGAATGTCATTACAGATTTTGCATTTTCACTCAGGTTGAGAGCTTGCTGTCGCGGATATGGAAACAGTTCTTCTCGATTACGAAACTCAAACGACCAAGAATCACCGGTCAGCGTTTCCAATGCTGCTTCCAAAGACCGACTTACATTTTCCGATTGCCATTTCCTGGCGTCATGAACGGGAACACGAACGCAAAACTTCCTCCCCCAGATAAGAGAATATCTGCGAAGCGAACGATCACAGAACTCGACAACAGCTGCCATTAGCAACAAATCATAGATGATTGGCTGCCAGTTGGACAGGCAATAGGATTCTAGGGCAGACGTGCTAAAGCAAATATTTTTCTCTATAGAGCATACTAATATATTCGAACTTGATTTGCTCTTTTTTAGTTTCTCTACTACTTCCACCTTTAATTCTTTCAGGTCTTGCCTCACAGGAGAGGCCCTTCATCAGTACCCGAGTGCTTTTTGCTTGCATTGCGTGGCCCACCATTCCCCAGAGCCAATTGGCTAACTGCTCCCCTAATCCCAGACTCGTAGTCTATACGTTCTAACTTATGGGAAATGCCATCTGCCTCATTTTTTCTCATGCCATGTTCAACAATAGACGAACAAGAGGATTTTTGTCGACCACGCAAGACATCAAAAAGTTCCGACTCAACGCCGTTAGCATCTAACGTATTTTGAGACATCGCATCAGAGCATTTCTCAATTAAATCCATAGAGAGCAAGTGCCCAGCAAACCTATGCCGCAATGAACTCAATTGCCCAGGCAAAAGAGGAAAGAGCTTCGCTTGGCCATTATCATCACAAATCAATCCATTAAGTTGGTTTATGCAATCGGGTAATTTTTCCTTTTTAGCATCTTCAAGCAAGGCAGTTGTCAATTTATCTCTCATATCCAAGTCCTTATAGAGACCACGATCAACCATGTCCGCAAAACTTTTCCAGTGCTTTCTCAACGGAAGACTCTTGTAAGGGCCATCGCTCATTTTCTTCTTCCTTATGTCAGATATTATATTAAAAATATATGACATTGTCAAGAAGTTTTTTATTAGATATATTACTGCATATTTGGTATTTTTAAGATACTTTTCTATTTATCTGTTTAGCATATTAGAGAGGCGATAAAAATGTCCGTGGATGTATTCCCGCGTGGTAACGTGTAATGGATAGAAACGTCGAGTGCGAAGATAACAAGAAAGAGGCTGGCATTTACCGACAAAGGCGCTTTTCCTTTGGCAGTAGCGGCGCGGTGTATTGCCGGTACAGATCAAACAAAAACGCGACGCGCTCGGCTTCGTTGTTGAAGGGGGCTTTACGGTAGGCGCGGTCGACGGCTCTGTCCAGTGACTGATGGGCTTTTTGTAAGACCGGCGGCATGGTCAGCGGGTCGTAGAGGTCGGCGAAGGTGGAGTTTGGGAATTGTGCACGGGCGTCAAGGACGGTTTGTGCTTTGGCTTTGATGTCGGCGGTTCGTTCGCTGGTCGGGTCTTTGGGCCAGGGGAAGTTGTTGTAGACAATGTTTGCCGAATAACGATACCGGCTTTCCAATCTGCCGCAAACAACACGCATCCACGCCATATGTATCAGGGAGGTAATTACGGCAAAATCATACAGAGACGCATTCGGCACCGTATAGAGCAGGTTACCCGCGATAGGGTCGGGTGGTAAAAACCCAACTGGAATATAATATCTTCTTTCGGAAGAGACGCCTGGCACAACCAGATATGCAGACTCGGATTGTCTTGTTTCTCCAAACAATGTCGGCGTTTTTGCGAGTTCCCGCGTCGTGCCTCTTGAGCTTTCATCCCGATGTCTTCTAACAGCGTTAACGCGCTTACAAACCAACGGCATTTCTCGCAACACATTCGGTGGACAATTAACCAACCACAAGCAGTAGCGTGGTTTATTATGTAAAAACTCTTCTGCGTTCAAGAAACGCCTGATGTATTTTTTCGCGTTCGGCTCTTTTGCAACCAGTTCCTGTTTTTCTTTTTCGCTCAACAATAAATTTCCGCTGTCATTCGGCATGCTGCCAAAAACCATCGGCGCAACTTCGCAAATCGGAGACCGCCGGCTTCCCACAAAAACATCCGGCGCATTGACAAGATACGGGTTGATGTTTTGCGCTTTGATTTCATATGGTTCAGCGTTGATATTCTCATATTCAAACAATCTTTTGACTTTTGCTTCCCATCCACCGAAACCGATAATCACACAAAACACAGCGGCCTTGCCCTTCGCTTCGTTGGTCCACTTGAATGTGCGGTGGGCAAAATGAATATGGATTTTGTTGCGGCTTCGCAATTCACTCCAGAACGGTGCAACCTGCTCTCCTTGTGTAATGGAATTGGTTGAAACGAATGCGCATCGAATATCGGTGTTGGCGATATAATCGACCGCCTTGCAATACCATGCCGTCACATAATCCATGATGCCCGCATTTTTAATATGCTGATAACATGCCAGCAACTCCGCCTTTTGTTCAGCCGACCGATATTGCCGTCCCACAAACGGCGGATTCCCCATAATGTAATTCAACCGCTCCGGTGGAATCACATCGCGCCAGTCCATTCGCAAGGCGTTGCCGTGTACGATATTCGCGCTGGACTTGAGCGGGATGCGCACAAAGTACATGCCGAATTCCTGTGAGACCAGCATGTTCATCTGGTGATCCATCAGCCACATCGCCACTTGCGCGATTTGCGCGGGAAACTCTTCAATCTCCATGCCGTGAAACTGGTCAACGTCGATGGAGATCATCGAGTGCACGTCAAACGTTCGGGTGCCTTTCTTGGAAACGCGCAACACCTCCAGTTCCAGCAGGCGCAATTCCCGGTAGGCGATCACGAGAAAGTTGCCGCATCCGCAGGCCGGGTCAAGAAATTTCAGGCCGTAGAGTTTTTTGTGAAATTCGAGCAGTTTGTTTTTGTTGGTCTTCGCTTTCTCAAACTCCACGCGCAGATCATCCATAAACAGCGGATTGATAAGTTTCAGGATGTTCTTTTCCGATGTGTAATGCGCGCCCAGATTGCGCCGCGCCTCCTTGTCCATGATGGACTGAAACAGCGAGCCGAAAATCGCCGGAGAGATTCGGCTCCAGTCCAGCGAACAACATTGCAACAGAGATTCGCGCATGGCGCGGTCAAACGACGCCGGACGCAAACGCTCCTCAAACAGTTTGCCGTTGACAAACGGAAAGGCGTCCAGCGATTCGTCGCGATTGGCGAGGCGTGCATTGGCCGGCATGTTCAACACGTAAAACAACGTGTCCAGTTGCGCGCCCAGATCGGAGCCGTCTTCCGCCGTGCGGTCTGTGATGTAACCCTGAAACTGCTGCCGCTCAAAAATGCCGGTGTCTTCGGCGAACAAACAAAACAACAGGCGCACGAGATACACTTCCAAGTCATGACCGGCATAGCCGATGTCCCGCAGTTTGTCATGCAGTTTGCCCATCAACTCGGCGGCTTTGATGTTGACCGGGTCTTGTTCCTGGACTTTGTGTGTCTGGTAGCCGGCGATAAAGGCAAAACGGTTGATATTTTTATGCAGGTCTTCAAGACGAAACTCATGTTGCGCGTCTTCGTCCAGATCGTACAGCCGAAACCGGGCAAAGTCCGACACCAGCACGTAGCGCGGCAGGTCACGCTCGGTCAGCCCGGAGAAATACCCAAGCGCCTGCTCGTGCGCATGCACAAGGCTTTTGCCGCGTGATTTATGTTCAACGAGCAACACGCCTTTCCAGAGCAGGTCAATGTACCCGTCCCTGCCGTCAATGGTCTTGACGTGCTTCTCAAACGAGGCGACCCGCCGGCGCGACACGCCGAAGACGTTGAAGAACCCGTCCCAGAACGAACGGGCTTCGGCGCTTTCGGATGATTCCCCGCCCCACTCGGAGGAAAACGCCAGCGCGCGGCTGCGGATTTCGTTCCAACTTAACGGCATGGGGATTGAGGGGGATGGTTGGTCGGACGGCTATGCCATTCGGATGGTCGCGTGAACGGCGGCAAAACGTGAACGGCGGAGGATGGATTCCCGATTAAAAATGTCGGGAATGACGGAGGAGGTGGTGTTGTCATTCCTGTCTGTCTTTTTCTTTCTGTTATTCCCAGTCTCTCTCTTTCTGTCATTCCCGACGTTAGTAGTCGGGAATCCATCCTTCTTTTGTTGTCTTTGCCTTTGGCAAATACTTCCCGACTAAAGATGCCTGCCCCCGATCCCCGATTAAAAATGTCGGGGACAGGCGTTCGTAATCGGGGGTCGGGAATGACGGACTTTTGGACGGCGCCGTGACCCGCACCCGCCATAAAACCGGCCGTCACCCATCCGGTCGCTTCAACGTCATGCCCAGTTCCTTGAGTTGCGTTGGGCTGACGGTCGATGGCGCTTCGGTCAGTGGGCATTGGGCTTTTTGTGTTTTGGGGAAGGGGATGACGTCGCGGATGGATTCGGCTTTGCCCAGCAGCATCACCAGTCGGTCCAGGCCCAGGGCAATGCCGCCGTGGGGAGGGGCGCCGGAGTCCAGCGCGTCCAGCAAAAACCCAAACTGTGCTCGCGCCGCCTCGTTGGACATTCCCAGAAGATCGAACATCTTCTCCTGAACGTCGCGCCGGTGGATGCGGATGCTGCCCCCGCCCAGTTCAATCCCGTTCAACACCACGTCATACGCCTGGGCGCGCACGTCCAGCGGGGCGGCATCCAAGCGGGGCACGTCCTCCGCGCGGGGCGCCGTGAACGGATGATGAAGCGCGACGTGCCGTTGCGCCTCCGCATCATATTCCAACAGGGGAAAATCCGTCACCCACACCGGCGCCCATGCGTCACGGTCGATCAACCCCAGGTCGGCGCCAAGGTGCAGGCGCAAACGGCCCAGCACGTCGAACGTGACGGCCGGCTTGTCGGCAACGCACAACAGGAGGTCGCCGGGGCCGGCGCCGGGCAGCGCCTGACGCAACGGTTCGGGCGTGAGAAATTTGGCAATGGCCGATTCCAGTTTCCAGCCGTCGGCAATTTTTACCCATGCCAGACCCTTGGCGCCGAACTCTTTGGCCGTTTCAATGAGGCGGTCGATCCGACTGCGCGTCATGTCCGCGCCGCCTTTGACCACCAGCCCCGACACCCGCCCGCCCCGCTCAACCGCGTCACGAAACACCGCGAACTCCATGCGCACGGCGGCTTTGTTCAGATCGTGCAGTTCCATCGCAAAACGACAATCGGGGTTGTCGGTCCCGTACCGTGACATGGCCTCATGCCAGGTCAGGCGCGGAAACGGCGTGGGCAACGTGACGCCCGCCGCGTCCTTGCACGCGCCGACCAGAAACGCCTCCGTCAGGGACATGACGTCGTCGGGTTCCACAAACGACATTTCAAGATCAATTTGCGTGAACTCGGGTTGCCGGTCCAGCCGGAGATCCTCGTCGCGAAAACACCGGGCGATTTGATAATACCGGTCGGCGCCGCCGATCATCAGCATTTGTTTAAACAGTTGCGGGGATTGCGGCAGGGCAAAACATTCGCCCTGATTGACGCGGCTCGGCACCAGATAATCTCTCGCGCCTTCCGGGGTGCTCTTGGTGAGAATCGGCGTTTCGATTTCCAGAAATCCCCGGTGATGGAGATCGTCCCTGATGTGCCGGACCACGTGGTGACGCAACGCGAGCAGCCGCTGCATGGGGGGCCGGCGCAAATCCAGATACCGATGTTTCAACCGCAGAGACTCCGTGGCCTGCGCGTCGTCCTCAATGAGGAACGGCGGAGTTTTGGCCCGGTTCAACACCTCCAGCGCGTTCACCTGAATTTCAATGTCCCCGGTCGCAATCTGCGGATTCACGGACTCGGCGGGCCTGATGCGCACCCTCCCCGTCACGGCAATCACATATTCATTCCGCAACTCGTCCGCGAGTTCGCGCACGGCCGCCGCCGTGTCGTCGTCAAACACAAGTTGCGTGACGCCGCCGCGATCGCGCACGTCCACGAACAACACGCCGCCGTGATCGCGTCGGCCATGCACCCACCCCGCCAGCGTGACGGTTCGCCCGTCCTGCGCGCGCGTGAGTTCTCCGCAATGGTGTGTGCGTTTCATGGTATGCTCTATGACCTTCTGTTCCCTTCCTGCCCGGGATGCGGAAAGAAGGAACAACTGAAAGATGGATTCCCGATTAAAAACGTCGGGAATGACGGAGGGGGATGAATGCCGTCATCCCCGTGTTTCTTCCGTCCGTCATCCTCTCCTTCCGTCATTCCCGACGTTCTCTTTCCATCTTTCCGTCATTCCCTCTCCTTTCTGTCATTCCCTCTCCTCTCCGTCATTCCCGACGTTAGTAGTCGGGAATCCATCCTTCTTTTGTTGTCTTTTCCTTTAGTTAGGTACAAGGACAACAGAAAGATGGACCCATGGTACGCGTTTCATCGTGCGTGTTTCCGTGCCTGCGGGCGGTGGCCGCCCGTTCGCCGCGCGGGCGCCGCGGGCGTCCGCGGGCGCGCCGACCGCCGCCGGGCCGGCTGTCGGAGGAGAGCGCGCAGGGCGTTGGCTTCGTCGTCGGTCGCAAACCGGCAGGTTCCGGCGCGCAACGCGCCCAGCGCCAGAGGGCCGAAACAGATTCGTTTAATGCGCATGACCCGGTGGCCCAGGGCTTCCATCATGCGCCTGACCTGATGATTTTTGCCTTCGTGAATCGTGAGTTCGATCCAGGAATTGACACGGGCTTTTCCAGATTTTTTTACCACGGCGGGCGCGGTCACGATGTCATCCAGCGCCACGCCGTCCCGAAGTGTTTGAAGTTCCTCATCCGTGCACACCCCCGACACCTTCACCAGATACGTTTTGGGCATGTGATAGCGCGGATGCAAACACAGGTTGGCCACCGTGCCGTTGTTCGTCAGCAGCAGCAGCCCTTCGGCGTCATAGTCCAGCCGCCCCACCGGCACCACGCGGACTTTCACGCCGGTCAGCAAATCCGCGATTGTGGGCCGGCCCTGGGGGTCGCGCATCGTCGTCACGCATCCGGGAGGCTTGTGCAACAACACAAAGACTTCGGGTTCGGCCCGCCGCACGTGACGGCCGTTGACCTTGACGTGATCCGTCGCGGGGTCCACGCATGTGCCCAACACGCGCACGACGGCGCCGTTCACCGTGACCTTGCCGTTGCGGATCATGGTCTCCGCCGCGCGGCGGGACGCGAGGCCGCTCGCGGCAATGACTTTTTGCAAACGCATCATCGGCTGACAACTCCCGGACGGCAAGCGCGCCGTGCGGCGTGGCGGCGTCACGGCGGTCATTCCTACTCCCATTCTATCGTGCTCGGCGGTTTGGAACTGATGTCGTAGACGACGCGATTCACGCCGTGGACTTCGTTGATGATGCGGTTCGCCACGTGGCCCAGAAACGGGTGCGGCAGGTGCGCCCAGTCGGCGGTCATGCCGTCCACGCTCGACACGGCCCGCAACCCGATGACGTGCTCATAGGTGCGTTGATCGCCCATGACGCCCACGGTTCGAACGGGCAGCAGCACGGCAAACGCCTGCCACACTTTCCGATACAGCCCGTGCGATTCCAGTTCATCGAGAAAAATAGCGTCGGCGTCGCGCAACACCCGCAGCCGCTCCGTCGTCACCTCGCCGAGGATTCGAATGGCCAGCCCGGGGCCGGGAAAGGGGTGGCGATAAATCATGTCGTCCGGCAGCCCCAGCGCCTTGCCCAGTTCACGCACTTCGTCCTTGAACAGTTCCCGAAGCGGTTCGACCAGTTTGAGCCGCATCCGCGCGGGCAGGCCGCCCACGTTGTGATGCGTCTTGATGGTCGCCGACGGCCCCTGGTGGCTGATGCTTTCGATCACGTCGGGATACAGGGTGCCCTGCACCAGATAGCGCACGTTGCCGATGTTGCGCGCTTCGCCGTTGAACACCTTCACGAACTGACGCCCGATGATCCGACGTTTTTTTTCGGGATCGGTCGTGCGGCCCAGCGCGTGCCTGAATTGTACCGAGGCGTCCACCATGCGGCAGTTGAAACGATGCGACCGAAACGTTTTCGCCAGTTGTTTCGTCTCGTGTTTCCGCATCACGCCGTTGTCGATAAACACACAGGTCAGTTGCGCGCCGACGGCCCGGTGAGTCATGGCGGCGGCCACCAGACTGTCCACGCCCCCGCTCAACGCGCACAGGACGTTCTCGCGCCCCACGCGCTGACGAATCCGGCCGATGGAATCGTGCAGGAACGACCCCATGGTCCACGTGGGCCGGGCCTCGCAAATATGATACACAAAGTTTTTGAGAATCTGCGCGCCGTGCGCGGTGTGGGCGACTTCCGGGTGAAATTGCAGCCCGTACAGCCGGCGCCCGCCGTGAACCGACTTCATCGCCGCCACGGGCGCGTTCTTCGTCCGCGCGATGGCCCGGAACCCCGGCGGCAACTTTTCAATCCGGTCGCCATGCGACATCCACACCGCAAAGGCCCCGGCCCCGGCGAGGCCCCTGAACAGATCCGACCCGTCGCGCACCCGCAAGTCCGCCCGGCCGAATTCCCGCCGCTTCGCCCCGCCGACGCGGCCGCCCATCTCATGCGCGATGACCTGCATCCCGTAGCAAATGCCGAGCACCGGCAGCCCTTCCCGCAACACCGCCTTGGCCCATTGGGGACGCCCGGCGCCCGTCACGCTGGCCGGCCCGCCGGACAACACCACCCCGCTGGGACGGTACGCGCGAATCGTGTCCAGGGAGGCGGAGGCGGCGAGGATCACGGAGTGGACGCGGGATTCCCGAATCCGGCGGGCGATCAACTGGGTGTATTGCGAGCCAAAATCAAGAACGACGATGGTATCGTGACGGGACGGCATGGACAATGACCGTGTGTTTCGAGGCGGAGTCCCGCCACAACGGACTCACGTTATTCCACGTCAGCCCTGTAGTTGGGAGCCTCCTTGGTGATCACCACGTCATGCACATGGCCTTCCCGCAAACCGGCCTGGGTCAACCGAATGAACCGGGCGTTGCGCTGCAACTCGGGAATCGAACGGCAGCCGCAATAGCCCATGCCGGCCTTGAGACCGCCGACCAACTGATACGCGGCGTGGGACAGCGCGCCTTTGTACGGCACGCGGCCTTCGATGCCTTCCGGCACCAACTTGCCCCCGGTCTGTCCTTCCTGCTGATACCGGTCCCGGCTCCCGCGTTCCAGGGCGCCGAGCGAACCCATGCCCCGGTATTCCTTGTAGGTGCGGCCCCGGTACAGCACGGTTTCTCCCGGCGATTCCTCGGTGCCGGCAAACAGGGAACCGATCATCACGGCGGCGGCCCCCGCCGCCAGCGCTTTGGAAATGTCTCCGGAATATTTCACGCCGCCGTCGGCGATCACCGGCACGTCGGTCCCTTGCAACGCCTCGGCGCAATCGGCGATGGCGGTGAGTTGGGGCACGCCGGCGCCCGACACAATTCTCGTCGTGCAAATCGAACCCGGCCCCACCCCCACCTTGACCGCGTCGGCGCCGGCGTCCACGAGTTCCCGAACCGCGTCCGCCGTGCTCACGTTCCCGGCCATCAGGTCCGTGGACGCATAACGCTGTTTGATCATCCTGACGGTGTCCATGACGCTTTGGGAATGTCCGTGGGCCGTGTCCACGACGATCATGTCCACGCCGGCTTTGACCAAGCGTTCCACGCGCTCCTCGACGTCCTGCCCCACGCCGACGGCGGCGGCGACGCGCAGCCGGCCATGGGCGTCCTTGCAGGCGTTCGGATAGGTGATCTGTTTTTGGATGTCTTTGATCGTGATCAGCCCTTTCAGTTCAAACCGGTCGTTCACCACCGGCAGTTTTTCAATGCGGTGTTCGTGCAGAATGGCCCTGGCTTTGTCCAGACTCGTCCCCTCCGGCACCGTGATGAGGTTGTCGCTGGTCATCACCTGCGACACGGCCAGCGTCGACCGGGTCTCGAACCGCAAATCGCGATTGGTCAGAATCCCGACCAGTTTGTTGTCCCACGTCACCGGAATCCCGGAAATCCGGTAGGTGGCCATCATGTCATGGGCGTCGCGAATCGTCTGATTCGGCGCGATCGTCACGGGATCGAGAATCATGCCGCTTTCGGATTTTTTTACCTTGTCCACTTCCAGCGCCTGCGCGTCCGGCGACGCGGATCGATGGAGCACGCCCAGGCCCCCTTCCCGCGCCAGCGCAATGGCCAGGCGGCCTTCCGTCACGGTGTCCATCGCGGCGCTCAACAGGGGGATGCTGATGGTGATGCGGCGTGAGACGCGCGTGGAGCAGTCCACGTCGCTGGGGACGACTTCGGATTTGGCCGGCACCAGCACCACGTCGTCAAAGGTCAACCCGATTCGCGTTTTGTCCCAGAGCGCCATGATTCTGTCACCTTATCGCACAGGCCGCCCGCCGGTCGGCACGGACGCGGCGGCACGCGGCATTGAAACGAACGGCACGCGGCGCCGCGCGGCCGGCATGTACCGGAGGCGCTTACTTGCCGCCGGGAAGCGCCGCGACGGGTTCGTGTTCGTCACGGAGAAAATCTTCGGCGTCGGCGGCCGGCATAAAGCGCTGCACCCGCATGTTGCCGCTGTCCACCGAAAAGACGTGCCCCTTCTGATCGACTTCAAGCCCGTAGGGAAAGTTAAACTGGCCTTCCGCGTTCCCGAACCCACCCCACTGGGTGATGAAACTTCCGTCACGGTCAAATTTCTGAATCCGCTGGTTCCCCGTGTCGGTCACGTACACGTCGCCCGCGCCGTCCACGGCGATTCCCCAGGGCGACCGGAACTGGCCCGGCTCCTGGGCCTGCGCGCTGCTGGCGTGGCCCGGCCCGATTCCGCCGCCCCACTTGGTGACCAGTTGCGGCAGGACGTTGGTGGAGGTGTCGAATTTCTGTACGCGATGATTGCCCATGTCGATGACGTAGACCGTCCCGTCCTGCTGGTCCACCGCCACGCCGCGCGCAAAATAGAACTGACCGTCCTGATTTCCGAAACTGCCCCACTGCATGACGAATTCGCCGTCCATGTCGAATTTCTGGACACGGAAATTGGCGCTGTCCACGACGTAGATGTACCCGCGCACCCGGTCCACCGCGACGTCCCACGGCGCGTTAAACTGGCCCTCGCCGTTTCCGCGCCCGCCGATTTTCATCAGATAATGTCCCAGTTTGCCGTCAAACTTCTGGACGCGATGGTTGTTCGTATCGCACACGTACACGTCGCCTTTGCCGTCGCAGGCCAGACCCGTGGGGTTGTTAAAATTGCCGTTGGCCGTGCCGAAGTTCCCCCACAGCAGAATGAAATTGCCGCCGGGATCGAATTTCTGGACGCGATTGTTGCCGTTGTCCACGACAAACAGCGCCCCCTGACGGTCAATCGTCAACCCGTACATCGGCGCCATGAATTCCCCGCCGTGCAGCAGCGACGCCCCGCGCCCGGGTTTGCCCCATTGCGCCGTGCACACGTATCCCGACGTGTTCAGCAGAATGTTCCCGCTGGCCGGCACCGAGATGTTATGGCCCGCGTCCTTGAACCAGACATAAACCGTTTTGGGGCCGTCTCCCGGAGACAGCGTCACGGGAATCGTGGCGCCGAACCGGTGTTCCGGTTCACTCTCAATCCATCCCGGCAGCGTCGCGCCGGGGGTCATGGGATTTTCGGAAATGAAATAGCCCGCGACGCCGGTATCAATGTCCTTGGCCGAAATCGTCGCCACCACGTCGGGCGAATTCGTCATGTACGCCCCGTGATTGAGCACAATGTCAGGGTTCTGCGGCGCCGCCACGTCGATGAGGACGGGCGTCACTTCCTGTTCTTCGGACAGGGGACTTTCGGCTTCGTGTTCGTCCACGCTCACGAGCGCGTAATAATACGTGGCGTTGTTCGTCAATCCGGCATGGGTGTAGGGGCTGGTCACGCCTTCGATGCGCGTCGCCGTGTCTTTCGTCAGACCGGGAACGGTGTCAAAATAGAGGCTGTAGGACACGGCCCCCGGCGCGTCCATCCAACTCAACATCACTTCCGTGTCGCCGGGCTTGGCCACCAGTTTCACCACCGGCAGGTCCGCGCCCTGCGCCGCTTTCCCTTCGGCGGCGTCCCGGCCCCTGGCGAGTTCCTCTTCCGTGGGCGCGAACTTCATGACCCGGTGATTCCCGCTGTCCACGACGTAGACGCTCCCGTCCTTGTCCACGGCCAGGCCGGACGGGAAATTGACCTGCGCCTCGGTCAGCCCGCGATTGCCCCAGGCGCACAGATACGTGCCGTTGGAATCAAACTTCTGAATCCGGTGATTCCGGCTGTCCACGACATACACGTTGCCCAGCGCGTCGCAGGCCACGCCCCAGGGCGATTGAAACTGGCCGGGGCCGTTGCCTTCCCGCCCCCATTTCGTCAGAAAATGTCCGCGGGAATCGAATTTTTGCACGCGATGATTGCCTTCATCGGCAATGTAAATGTGACCGGCAAAATCCACGGCCAGGCCGCGCGGATAAAAAAACGCGCCGTCAAAACTGCCGTCCTTGCCCCATTTCATCAGGGGCGCGCCGTCCGGCTGAAACTTTTGGATGCGCGCGTTGCTCGTATCCGAAACGTAGAGATTCCCTTCCCGGTCGGTGGCCACCCCCCAGGGCACGTCAAACTTGCCGGCCTCGGCGCCACGCCAGGCAAAACCAAACTGGCCCCAGGCCGCCAGAAAATTGCCGTCGGGATCAAACTTCTGCACGCGGTTGTTGCCGCTGTCCGACACATACACCTCGCCCGTCGGCGCCGTCGCCAGCCCGCGCGGATAATAAAACGCGCCTTCTTCCGAGTCGGCCTCCCCGCCCCATCGCGCGAGGAACGCGCCGTTCTTGTCGAACTTCTGAATGCAGTGATTGTCCGTATCCGCCACATAGACGTTGCCTTCGCCATCGAGGGCGATGCCGGTGGGCGAACGGAACTCCCCGTCGTCCACGCCTTCCGTTCCAAACTGCATCACCGGCAGGTACGGCGAGGGAATGGACATGACCTCTTCGGATTCGCCGCTTTCCCCCTCGGCGGTCATCACCGTGACCACGTAGTGATAACACAGGCCGTTGGCCAGGTCCTGATGTTCGAACGGCGAAGACGGGCCTTCGATGCACGTCCCCTTTTCTTTGGTCACCCCGATAACGGGATTAAAATCCTCCCGCCCCGCAATCGGACGGGTCAGTTCATTCGGTTTAATGGAAACCCCCTGCGTGGTCTGGTAATACAAGTTGTAATACATCGCATCGGGCACGGGGTCCCAACTCACGGTAATAAACCCGTTGCCCGGCACGGCCCTGACGCCGGCAGGCGGGGCCACGCGCGCTTCCTGCTCATCGCCCTCCCCGGCCCCCCAGTCTTCCTCAAGCCCCTCGACGCTGACGACGCCGGCAACACCGGCGCCCCGCCGCCACCACCAGGGAAGGGCATCGCCGATTATGTTCGGAATATTTTTCATTGCACTCCTCGCAACTTATTACGTCGGACGGACAGGCATTCACGCATGACACCGCCGGCCATCACCACCGCCGCCGGCCATCACCACCGCCGCCGCAAAAAATTCTCACAAAACCGTAGGCTTGAAGGGGGAATCTAGCAAGCGGTGATTGCCAAGGTCAAGGAAACAGAAAATAGGAAAGTCGTGTCTTTCGGCATGGTCATTCCCAAATTCCCCCGCCCCGTCGTCATGCCCATCCCACCGCCACTTCGAAGCATTTGCCTTTGGCAAATACTACCCGCGAAAGCGGGAACCCTGTCGTTGTCCACCAGTAATCCTTTCGTGTATATTACAGCATTACCCCACCATTCAGCTTGCGGGGATTTCACCATGAACCCTGAACACAGCCCCTTCACCCCAAACCAGCCCGTCAATGCAGATTTCTTTACAGGGCGGATAGATCAGATTGAAGAACTTCTCTCAACAATCCGCAAAGCGGCAAGGGGAAACTTGCAAGTTGGTTGGATTTCCGGCGAGCGCGGCATTGGCAAAAGTTCCCTCGCCGCATTTGTCGGGTTGCTGGCGGAACGAAAAGAGCAGGCCATTTCCGCGCACGTCCATCTTGGCGGCGTTCAAACGCTGGAAGAGATGGTCAGAGAAACCCATTTGAGCCTGTTGAAAGACAATCAAAGCAAATCGTGGGGGAAATCCTTGCTGGGCATGTTTAAGGACAAGATTAAACAGATCGGCCTATTTGGCGTTGAACTCAAACTTGAAATGTCCAATGAAGAATTAGCCGCAACAGCCAACTCTTTTGCCATATCACTCGGCCACATCGTCAACGAGGCGGGTAGCGACAGAAAGGTACTGTTTCTGATTCTTGACGACATCAACGGTCTAGCGGACACTCCTCGTTTCGCCCATTGGTTGAAAAGCATGGTGGACAGCACCGCAACAAGCGGGACGAGGGCGCCAGTGTGTCTTATTTTTGTCGGCCTAGAAGAACGGCTGGACACAATGATGAAAAACAATCCGTCGGTCGGAAGAGTTTTCAGACCCGTGATACACATGAAACCATGGAGTCAGCCGGAAGGGGAAGAATTTTTTCAAAATGCTTTCAACAAACGCGATGTCAGCATAGCGAAAAAAAACATAAAATTTCTTGCCGAACACTCCGGGGGTCTCCCAACAGTCGCTCACGAGATCGGAGATGCCGTCTGGCGGGAGGCAGAAAACAAAACCATAGGGGGAAACGGTTGCCTTATAGGAATTTTTGATGCAGCGGAGTCGATTGGAAATCGCTTCATAGAAAAAGAAGTGATTCAGGCACTGCAAAGCAAGCAATACCGCTCCATTCTGAATAAAATAGCGAATAGCCTTGTGGGAGGCATTGTATTTTCCAGAAAAGAATTGCGGTCTTTGAAAACACTAACACCAACGGAACGCAAGGCGTTGGATAATTTTTTGAGAAGAATGATAAAACTTGGGGGGATTGTGCCTGTCAAAAACGGTGAGCCGGGTATGTATCACTTTCCCACACACATGCACGGAATTTATTTTTTCCTAAGAAGTTCAGATCCTAGCCGCCACCTTGAAGAAACACCCAAAAACTGAACGGCAAGTCTGACAATCTCCTTGCCGGAAGAAACATTCGAAAGGGCTTCTGCCGTCATGCCATCCATTTCATCAAAAAAAATAAAAACCAATATGTTCCGCATCCTCCACAACATTTTTCGCATTCAGCCCATTCCCCAGAAAAAGACTGTGGAAGAGGCGTCCAGCGCCATGCAGGGCAAGGTCATCTACCACGAAGAGAGCGACACGTCGACTGCCGATGAATGGGGCGGAACGACATAAAACATACATAACCCGTAACGCTCCCTACATCGCCCCCATCCCCTCCACCACCCCCGCCACTTCCCCAAGGTGCCGGATACACGGAATCCCATCATCCGTCACCGCCCCATCCCGGTCGATCAAAACGGCGGACAGGCCGGCGGCGGTGGCGCCTTCGTAGTCTTCCAGTTGCCGGTCGCCCACGTGCAGGGCTTCCGCCGGCTCCACGACGTGCTGCGCCAGGGCACGGTGAAAAATGTTCGGCGACGGTTTGACCGCCCCGGCCGTGCAGGACACCGTGACGGAATCAAACCAGCGCTCCAGATTCAACGCGCGAAAAATGGGGAAAAACCGCGTGTCGAAGTTGGAGATGATGCCCAGTTCATACCCGCGCGCCTTTAACGTCTCCAGCGTGTCCGGCACGTCGGCGTACACTTCCCACACCTCCGCCGTGCTGAAGGCGGCGTGGACGTCTTCGAAATAGTCGTCGAAGCCGTCAAACATCCCCACGCGATAAAACACCGCATGGACGATGTCGAACCACCAGAGGCGTTCGCACTGTTTCAATTTTTCCGGCCTGGTCTCGGCAAACACCGACGGCGGGGCTTTGGCAAACGCCTCGCGAAACGCCTGATTCAGTTTCTCCGCCATCCCGGAGGATTGCGGCACGCCATATTTTTCGGCGTAGCGAAGATACACTTCCCCCACCGAACCTTTGACGTGAAACAATGTTCCGGAGGCGTCAAAAAAAACGACTTTGATGGGTGATGCCGGCATAGGCGACAGGGGGGATGGGACAACAGGACACGGCGGGCCTGCGGAAGGGACAACGCCCGACGGCCCGGCGACTGCGAACAGAGGCGGTCACACGGAGCACGGGAACAACGCGGAGCGACGCGACGCTTATTTTCTGGCGCCGGCCTTGCGTTGCGCCCGCTCAAGCGCCTTCATGCGCCGCTGATTTTTTCGATGTTTGCGTCGCAACTCTCGATCCTTTTCCCGGCCTCGCGCCATCGTCTCCTCTCCCGACGGTTCCCCGCGAACATCTCCACGGTTCCGTCTGTGTCCCGCCAAAGTTCCGCACGGACTTCCGCACGGACGTTGCGTCCGCTTGTAGCACACTCGCATCCGCAAACACAAGGCTTGCGAGTCGCGTCTCTGTTTGCAACGAATATCATGCCCGCCCCTCCGTCCCACGATTACAAACGTCGGGGATGACAGAAGGCGGGAATGACGGAAAGAGTAGTGGCGGGCATGCCCCCCTCCGTCATTCCCGACATCTTTAGTCGGGAATCCATCTTTCAGTTGTCTTTCCCTAGTTGGGACGAGGAAACTGAAGGATGGATTCCCGACTACTAACGTCGGGAATGACGGAAAGATGACGGAAAGAGGGTGACGCGGGAATGAGGACGGAGGGAATAGCAGAAGGAGAAAGACACGAACAACGCCGGCCTTGCGTTTGCTTAAGAATGCAATTCCCAAGACGGACATCTTGCGGGATCATGCAACTCGTGCTAGGATGACGGCCCCCTTCAGCGTGCGTTTCATGGCTTCCCGACAACTAGAAAAAATCTACGAACCACGAGCCGTTGAAGCCCGGTGGGGGCGGTACTGGATTGAACGGAACTGCTTCGCCGCCGACGCCGGCGCACCGGGGCCGCCCTATTGCATCGTCATCCCGCCTCCCAACGTCACCGGCTCGCTCCACATCGGCCACGCGCTCAACACCACGCTTCAGGACATTCTGATTCGCTGGCATCGAATGCGGGGCCACAACACCCTCTGGCTTCCGGGCACGGATCACGCCGGCATCGCCACACAGAACGTGGTGGAACGCCGACTCCTGACCGAACAGACCTCGCGGGAAACTCTGGGACGGGACGCATTTATCGAACGGGTCTGGGCATGGAAACAGCAATCCGGCGACACGATTCTGGGACAACTGAAACAACTCGGCGCGTCCTGCGACTGGTCCCGTCTGCGCTTTACCATGGATGACGGATTGTCCGCGGCCGTCCGGGACGTGTTCATCCGTCTGCACCGGGACGGCCTGATTTACCGTGGCGAACGGCTCATCAACTGGTGCCCCCGCTGTCTCACCGCTTTATCCGACATCGAAGTCGAACATGAATCCGTGACCGGCGCGCTGTACCACATTCGCTACCCGCCGGCCGACGGCGCCGGCGACGGCCTCGTCATCGCCACGACCAGGCCGGAGACGTTGTTCGGCGACGCCGCCGTGGCCGTGCATCCCGACGACCCCCGCCACCATCGGCGCATCGGACACTCCCTTCAACTGCCGCTCACCGAGCGCACCATCCCCATCGTGGGCGACGCCGTTCTGGTGAACCGGGAATTCGGCACGGGCGCCGTCAAAATTACCCCGGCGCACGACTTCAACGATTTTGAAGCGGGCGAACGACACCGCCTGCCCCGCCGGTCCCTGCTGACCCCTGAAGGACACCTGAACGCCGACGCGCTTCGGGACGCCGCCGTGGAGACGGCCCTGCGGGACACCCTCGCCGGCCTCCCGGTCGCCAAGGCCCGCCCTCTGGTCGTGGACGAATTGCAACGCCGGGAATTGCTGACCCACGTTGATAAAAAACACGCCATGACCCTGGGGCATTGCTATCGCTGCAAAACCGTCGTGGAGCCGTTCCTTTCGCCACAATGGTTTGTCCGCGTGCAGCCGCTGGCCGGCCCGGCCATGGCGGCGGTGGAACAGGGGCACATTCGCATTGTTCCCGAAGGCTGGACGAACAACTATCTGGGCTGGATGCGCGACCTCAAAGACTGGTGCATCTCCCGGCAAATCTGGTGGGGCCACCGCATCCCGGCCTGGTATTGCACCGCCTGTCACCCGGAGGCGCGCGAGACACTCAACGGCGCGGGCAGCGGCGCCATCCCGACGCGGGCTGTGCCGATGGTGTCCGCCACGCCGCCCCGCGCCTGCCCGACTTGTCAGGGCGACCAATTTGTACAAGACCCCGACGTCCTCGACACATGGTTTTCATCGGCCCTCTGGCCGTTTTCCACGCTGGGGTGGCCCGACGACACCAAAGATTTTCAGACCTGGTATCCGACGTCCGCGCTCGTCACGGGCCTGGACATTCTGTTCTTCTGGGTCGCGCGCATGATTATGCTGGGCCTCAAATTCACCGGCAAGCCCCCCTTCCGCGACGTCTACATTCACGCCCTGGTGCGCGACGCCGAAGGCCGGAAAATGAGCAAGTCCAAAGGCAACGTCGTGGACCCTCTGACCAAAATGTCCGAATACGGTACCGACGCGCTGCGTTTCACACTGGCCTCGATGGCGTCGCCGGGGCGGGACATCCGTCTCGCCGAAGAGCGGATTGCCGGCTATCGAAACTTTGCCAACAAAATCTGGAACGCGGCGCGGTTTATTCTGATGCACGCCGACGGGCCGGCGCACACGGGGCCGCCCGCCGACCGGCCCTTCCCCGACCAATGGATTGTCAGCCGCCTGAACCGCGTGACCGGCGCCGTCAACGGCTGCCTGCGCGCCTACCGATTCGACCAGGCCGCCGACCGTCTCTATCATTGCATCTGGCACGAATACTGCGACTGGTATCTGGAACTCGTCAAACCGTCGCTGCAAGAAGGCGACACCGCCGACGCGCGCGCCGCCCGCGCCACGCTCCTGCACACCTTTGACCATCTTCAACGCCTCCTGCATCCCTTCATGCCGTTTGTGACGGAAGAAATCTGGCAGGCAATGCCGCACCGGGGCGACAGCATCGTCCGGCAGCCGTTTCCCGAAGCGACGCCTTCCCACGACAACGCCGGCGCGGAACAGGCCTTCGACCTGCTCGAACAATGCGTCACCACCATCCGGCACGGCCGCGCGCTGCTGGATTACGGCACGGCGGCGGTGACGGTGCATATCGAAGCGGCCGACCCCGACGACGCCGCGCGCCTGCTCGACGTGCAACGTCACATCGAACGCCTCGGCCGCGGGACGGTCTCCGTGCTCGCGCAGCGGGACTGGCCGGCCGGCCGCGCGTTGCGTCTCGCCGTGGGGCGCATGACGGTCGGCCTGACCATCGAGGGTGGCGTGGACCTCAACACCGCGCTGGCCCGCATCGACAAACAAACGCGGGCCAGGCAACAGGACGCCGACCGCCTTGAACGCCGTCTGGCATCGCCGGACTTTGCGGCCAAAGCCTCGCCCGACATCGTCCGGGAATCACGGGACCGGCTGGCCCTGCTGACCGCCGAACTGTCGCGGTGCGCCAGCAGCGCCCGCCAACTGCGGGACATGGTGTCCTGACGGCCATGCCGCTCACGCCGCCGTCGTCGTCGGAACTCCGCTCGCTGGTCAAGGCCGCGCTCCTGGAAGACGCGCCCCATGGCGACGTCACCACGGACGCGCTGACCGCGCCCGCCCGCCGCGCGCAGGCCGACGTGGTGGCCCGGCAACCGCTGACCCTCGCGGGCCTCGCGGCGCTGCACGTCGTGTACCGGGTGCTGGATGCCTCCGTCACGGTGGCGGCCACCTGCGAAGACGGCGCGTCCGTGGACACGGCGCAGACCATTGCGACGCTGCGGGGGCCGGCTCGTTCCATTTTGCGGGGCGAGCGCGTGGCGTTGAATTTTTTGCAGCACCTGTCCGGCGTCGCCACGCTGACCGCCAGATTCCGCGAGGCCATTCGTCCGTTCCGCACCACACTGCTCGATACCCGCAAAACCATCCCCGGTCTGCGGCGGCTGGAAAAATGGGCGGTCGCGCTGGGCGGCGGCGCCAATCACCGCCTGTCGTTAAGTCACGGCCTGTTGATCAAGGATAATCACCTCGTCCTGCTGCACGCCGACGGCGTCTCCCTGGCGGAAGCCTGCCGGCGGGCCAGAGCGCGAGGCCCGCGCGACCTGCACCTGGGCGTGGAGGTGTCGACGCTTGAACAGACGGCCCAGGCGCTGGACGGCGGCGCCGACATGCTGCTGTTGGACAACATGACGCCGTCACTCGTGCGGGACGCCGTGGACCTCGTCGATGGGCGGGCGCGCACCGAGGCGTCGGGGGGCATCACGCTGGAGAACGTGCGCGACTACGCCGCCACGGGCGTGGACGCCATTTCCATCGGCGCCCTGACCCATTCCGCCCCCGCCGTGGACATCGGTCTGGACATGAGAACCGGGACGTCCCCGTAACGACGCGCCCGCGCCGTCGCCATGCCAACGCCACTCATGCCGCTTCGAACCGAAGACGTGCAGCGCGGGTTGACCACCCGGCGGCTGGGCCGTCCGCTGCGCCTGTTTGACGAACTCGCCTCGACCAACGCCACGGCCTTCGACCTGGCCCGCGCCGGTGCGGCCCATGGCACGGCGGTGCTCGCCGAATCGCAAACGGCGGGCGTGGGCCGGCTGGGCCGGCCATGGGTCATGCCGCCGCATCACAATCTCGCCTGCTCCGTAATCCTCGACGCGCCCGCCCTGCTGGCCCACGCGTCGTGGATTCCGCTGGCCACGGGACTCGCCCTGCGTGACGCCGTCCAACAGGCCGCCGCCGCCGGGACCGCCACCGGGGACGCCGCCGGCCCGGCGTGGTCGTTAAAATGGCCCAACGACGTGCTGTGCGCCGGCAAAAAAACCGGCGGCGTGTTGTGTGAACATGCCGGGCACGGCTCGCCGCGGCCCGTCTGCGTCGTGGGATTCGGTGTTAACGTGAACAGCCGGGCGGAGGATTTCCCGCGCGCGATTCGCCCGTTCGTCACGTCGCTGTCCGAAGCAACGCAGCAACGGCATGACCGCAACGCCCTGCTCGCCGCCATGCTGAACCATCTGGAAGGCTGGTATGATCGCCTGGAGTCGGGACACCTCGACGCCGTCCGGCGGGCCTATGCCGCCTCCTGCGGCACGCTGGGCCGGAACGTGCGGGTGTCCTGCCTCGACGGACAGGCCGTTCGGGGCACGGCCATTGACATTGGGAGCGACGGGGCCTTATTGATATCCACCGCGCAGGAACGTCCGCGCACCGTGGCCGTTCGCTCCGCGGACGTTGAGCATCTTCGATGACAGGCGCGCCCCGGACCACGCGCGCGGCGGCGGCCCCGGACTCCGTCGCGTCCGACCGAATCGGTGAGACCCATGCTGCTGGCCATTGACATCGGCAACAGTCAGATTGTCTGCGGCGTCTTCGAGCGGCAGACGCTTCGGCATTCCTGGCGGCTGGCCACGGATCACGCAAAAACGCCGGATGAATACGGCATGATCATGACGTCGCTGATACGGGAAGCCGGCCTCCGCCCCACGGACGTTCGCGCCGGCATTCTGTCCAGCGTGGCGCCGCCCCTCACTCCCACGATGGAATCCATGGTCGAAACGTTTTTTCATCATCTCCCGCTCGTGGTGTCCTCGGACTTCCCCTTCGGGCTGATCCTCGACTACCCCAACGTGCGGGAAATCGGCACCGACCGCCTGGTGAACGCGGCGGCGGCGTTCGACCGCTATCGCACCACCCTCATCATCGTGGACTTCGGCACGGCCACCACGTTCTGCGGCATCACCAAAGACGGGAGATATCTGGGCGGAGCCATTGCCCCCGGACTGCAAAGTTCGGCGGACGCCCTGCACGCCCATACGGCCAAACTGCCCACCGTGGACCTGACCCGTCCGAAAAGCGTCATCGGGACCGATACGATCAGCAGCGTGCAGTCCGGTTTAATTTTCGGGCACGCCGGGATGGTGGACGAGATGGTGACCCGAATGCAGCGGGAAATCGGCGAACCCGCCCGCGTCGTCGCCACGGGCGGTCTGGCCTCGACGCTGGCGCCGGTGTCCCGCACCATCATGGACATTCGACCGCTGCTCACGCTGGAGGGCCTGGAACTGCTCTTCCGCCGGCAAACCGGCGGCTAGACCGACGGCACCGGGACGGAGCAGGGCGTGGCGGTCGGAGTCGGCGCCGGGACGGAGCGGGACGTGGCGGGACGAGGCGGAACGGAACGGCCCCGCCAACCCCCTCCGTCATTCCCGACGTCTTTTGTCGGGAATCCATCCTTCTTTTGTCCTTACTGACCGGATGGATTCCCGATTACTAACGTCGGGAATGACGGCAAGAGGGGATGAAATGACGTACAGGGAAACGTGTCCGCACATCGGCATCATCCGCGCCATTGACAATCCGGCCGTGTTGTCGTTGTAATCCACCCCGCGCGACTCATCCCGGACGACGCCGGGGAGCCGCGTGCATGCGCCCCGGTCGATAACGCCGGCGTTCACCATCAGGAGACCGATATGCCCCTGCACCGATTTCGATCCTTCATGCCGGCGTTCACCATGCCGGCGTTCACCATCTGGAAATCTTTCATCACCCTGAACATGGCCGCGCGCGCGTCGCTGCTCCTGTATTGTGTCCTCCTGGCGCTGGTGTCCGCCAACCTGACGGTGGTGTTGAACCTGCCGTTGTCTCTGGCGGCGCCGGCGCCGCTGCTGGCGCTGGGGGCGATCTGGATGTGCCTCGGCACGCGCCACGCACTGTTCACCTGCCTGCTGACCATCGGCACCCTCGGCCTGGCCGTCGTGGCGCTGGTGCTGGCGGCGCCGGCCTGGCAAGTCATCGCCGACGGCGCCAGCGGCTCCTGGGCCGGACGCATGGCGCCGATCTTCGTCGCCGCGCTCGCCCTCCACGCCTGCAACCTGTGGGTGGCCACGATGGACGCCGGCGAACACGGCGAGAGCGTGGAATCGATCGCGCAGTTAATCTACGGCCCCGGCATCCTGTCATCGCTCATCACCGCCGTGATCCTGTGCGCCGGCGCCATCCTCGGCCTGGAACTGCTGGCGCGCAACGGCGACGCGCTGACGCTGACGCGGCGCGTCCTGGAACGCGGCGTGATTCCGCCGCTCACCCTCCTGCTGTTTTTCTGGGGCGTCCTGCTGCTGCTCGGCAAATGGTGGAACGGCCGGTATCTGCGCCGCGCCCTGACGCGGTGGCACGCCGCGCCGTCCGCCGGCACGCCGGTCGCCGCCGGTCTGGACCAACTGGCCCGCAACCCCGCCGGCCTCGACGAGGGCTTGCAACTGCTGTGGCGGCGCCACGAGGAATCATGGCTGATTCCGAGATATCTCTCCTGGGCCGTGCCGGTGCTCGGGTTCATCGGCACCGTGCTGGGCATTTCGCTGGCGGCCGATGGCATCCGCCGCATCATCGCGTCGGACACCGGCCTGGCGAGTTTGTCGAGCGACCTGGACTCTGCCATCGCGCCGCTCGGCATCGCCTTCGACACCACGCTCATCGCGCTCTCCTTGAGTCTGGTGCTGACGCTGACGCTGGCGCTGGTGCAGCGCGGCGAGGAGCGCCTGCTCGCCACCATGGAACAGCGCGTCCGGGAGGCGGCGCGCGGTGGCTAGGCCCCTGCCGCCGGAACGGGCGGCCGGGCGCGCGCTGCCGGAGGAAAACAACACGCCGATGATGGCGATCTTCGGCGGCGTCTTCGGGCTGCTGCTGGTGTTCCTGGTGGTGGTCAATCTCTACTCCAACGCGGCGCAACGCGAACGGCTTGAACGCGGCGGCGAGGACGGCCTGTACCGCATCGAGCGCATGGACGGCGGCAGCGGGTACGTCGTGATCAGTTTTCCCCGCGAACTGCGCATCGTCGAAACCGGCGCGAGCCTTGCCCCCGACACGGTCTGCGAACCCGGCGGCCCCTTCACCGACTATGCGCGCCGCGTGTACGAAACCAAAGGCGATCAACTCGTGTTTTTCATTCTCGAAGGCAGCGTGACCACCATGGCGGCGGCGCGCGAATGCCTGCGGCTGATGTGGCCGGACCAGGTGCTGACCATCGGATGGGTCATGGCCGACAACGAATTATTGAAATCGGTGGCGCTCAACGACATCCCCGGCTACATCCGGGACTACGCCGCGGAACGGCCGTGAAGAAAATTCGACTGCCCGACTTCGCCGGCATGGCGCTCGTGGACATCCTCGCCAACGGCCTCGCCATGTTGATCATCGTCATCGTGCTGTCCATCGCCGCGCGCGGCGAACAGGAAGCGCACACGGCGGAGCAGGCGGAGCGGGTGGAAGCGATGATGAGCCGCCGGTTCAGCACGTCGCTGGTGCTGAACAGTCTGGCGGCCAGCCCGCCGGCGCAACTGCACGACTACGTGAACTCGCCGAAAGACCAGGAGCACGACCCGTACTCGCTGCCGATTCTCGAACTGCACCGGACCTTCGTGCGCGAGTTCTACACCGGCGCCGTCTGGAACCGCGAGGAACTGCTGCGCGAGCCGAACGCGATGGACGCCTGGCTCGCCACCTTCGACGACACGCGCAAACAGCATCTGCGCATGGACGTCTACGACATCGCCCCGTTCTATCTCGTCACGTCTATCCTGCGCGACCACGGCATGACGGCGCGCCACTGGCATTTTCTGGGCGGCGCGCTGCCCATCGGCGACGCCCGTCGATGCCCACCCGGCGTCGCCGCCGGAGACTGCCTGGGGGAAGGCATCGACACAACGGCGCCGGCCCCGGCGTTGCCGAAAATGGCGGCGGGCCTCGGCGACGACCACGGCGCCGCGTGGCCGCCGGCCGGGTTCGATGACACGGAGGGCGGCGCATTCGGCGGCGCGCAACGCGGCCCGTTCCCCGGCGGCGCGGCCCTCGGCGGCCTCGGCAGCGGCAACGGACTCATGGGCCTGGGATGGATGCCGGGCGACGGCAGTTTCCCGAACGCCCGCCCCGGCGGCGGCAGCGGCAAGACACAGGGCCTGCTCGGCCCGCGCGGCAACGGCGGCGGCGGTTTCGGCGGCGGCCCGCCCGACTCACAGGCAAGATTCCGCCGGTCAAGCCCGGACTCACAACGCCACGCGCAGAACCGGGACGGCGGCGGCGACCTCTCGGCGGAAGAAGTGCTGGCGCTCCTGCTGAAATTCGCCGACGAGTTTGACGCGGCATCCAACGGCAACGGCGGCAGCGGCGGCGGCGGCATGGGAAGCGCCGGCGGCGGCAGCCCGTCCGGTCTGCCGATGCGGTTCCGCCTTTCGACCCCGGAGGCCTTGCGCCTGGAATCGCCGCTGGACCTGGGAGATTCCATGCTCTCCGTGGAGGGCGTGCTGGCGGTCCTGCTGGATTTCACCGGCACGTTGCAGGCGACCCTCGACGCCGGGGCGTCGCCGAGCACACTGCTCGAAAACTTCAAGGCGCACATCCGCACCGGCTTCACGGCGCCGCCGGAGATCGATGAAGGCCCGATGCGCGACACGCTGCGCGGGTTGATGACGGAACTCGAGAACGCCGACCCGGCCGGTGACGAAGAACACCTCGCGGTGACCCCGCATGAGTTCGCAGCGCAGGACGCCACGGCACTCGTCGTCGAGGTCAACCGGCGGCTGCGCCGCGTCACCGTGGGGCGCGCGCCCGACGACACCGCGCCGCCGTTGCCCGACACAGCGCGCCCGGTGCTTCGATTGAACGCCCACCCCGACGTGTGGCAGGGCCTGTCGCTGCCGCTGGAGCGCAACGCCATGCTGCTGTTGCCGCCGACCCAACGGCGCCCCGAACAGCCGAGATGGCGCGCGGTGGCCTACATCGCCCCCGACTTCGACGACTTCATCATCGGCTTCGCCTACGCCGCCGTCGATGCGGACGGACGTCTCGCGGTGCGGGCCGAAGACAACCGCGTGCGTCTCAACGGCCGCCCTTTGCTGACGCCCTACCGCGAGGCGGTGTTCGGCGCGCGGGGCTGGCTGGTGACGCTGTACGCCGGCCTCGCGCTGTGCCTGCTCGGCGTCCTGCTGCTGACGCGGCGCGTGACGGCGGAGCGGCGGACGTGACGCCCTACCGCATCGCGGCCTGCGGCCTGGGCGCGATGGTTCTCGTGTTGCTGCTGCTGACAAGATTCGGGCCGCGCGCGCCGGACCACGACACGGTGACGGTCGAACTGGGCTTCGAGTCCTCGCGCAGCGCGCGGGCGCGCGCCTTCGACGAGGCGTTGCTGGGGGCGCTGGAGCGCGGGCAATTCGGCAACGAACTGCGGCGGCGCCTCGACCATCCCGCGTCCATTGCACATCTCGACGGGTTTCACGCCGACGCCTGCGAAGTTCGACAGAAAGATTTTGAACGGTTCGCGCGATGGCGGCGGCGCAACGGCACACCGCTCGCCGACCCGGACTCGATCACCAGTCTCTCAAGCGGTCATCGCATCGCCGGCCTCCTGACGTCGCCGGCCAGCGGGGTCAACTACGCCGGCGCCGGCGCCTACTGCGAGGCGGCCGGCGGCCGGTTGCCGTGGGCCGAGGAATGGGAAGCACTGGCGGTCGGCGCCGAGGGACGCCTGTATCCGTGGGGCGACACGTTCGACGACCGGGCATGGCCGTTTCAGGACGCGCACCGCAACGCGTCGCAGCCGTGCAACTCGCATCCGGCGGCGGCCACGCCCGAGGGCGTGCACGATCTCGCCGGCAACGTGATGGAGTGGAGCCGCGGGCACCGCGCCGCGCCCGCCAAGCCACCGCGGCCCGGCGTGCACGGCGCCCCCGCGGTCCGTACGCACAACCGGGCCTTGTACGCGCTGAACGCCGCATGGATGACCATCGATCCGCATCTGCGCAGCCATCATCTCGGATTTCGCTGCGTCTATGATCAGCCGCCGAAGACGCCGTTGCCGTGGGGGGCGGCGCCCGACACGGTGGCGGTGGCCGCCGGCGCCTACGAGATCGGCGTGCCGCGGGATTTGCGGCTGGCGCGCGTCGCGGTGCTGTTGCCGAAGGCGCAGCAGCGGGACGCGCGCGCGCTGATCGGCGGCGGCCGGAAGACGCGGCGCCTCACGGTGGGGCGGTGCGAAGTCAGCCGCGCCGACTACCGGGTGTTTCTGCGCGATGCGCTGGTGCGACTCGGCCTGTTCGCCAACGAACACGAACCCCGAGGGCAGGATTACACGCCGCAGAACTGGGACCGGCAGTTGGAACAGCCGGCGTTGCCCGTCAGCGGAGTGGACTGGTGGGCCGCGGACGCCTTCGCACGATGGGCCGGCGGGCGCCTGCCCCGCGTCGAAGAATGGCAACTGCTGGCCGCGGGGCCGACGGCCAGCCCCTACCCGTGGGGCGACCGTTACGAATCCGGTCTCGCCGCCACCGGCGACCAGCCGCAGCCGGGCGTGCGCCGCTGCGGCGAGGCCGCGCAGGATCGCAGCGCGCACGGCGTGAACGATCTGGCCGGCAACGTCTCGGAGTGGACGCTCTCCGTCACCGCCGAACGGGGCGATTACGCCGCCTGGGTGCAGGGCGGCAACTGGCTGCTGCCCGGCAACGCCACGGCGCGCACCGTGTTCGGACGGCCGGTGCCGCTGACGCACCGCTCGGAGAGCATCGGATTCCGGGTGGTGTATGACTAGGCGGCATTGCGCGCCGGGAGGGTACCAATACGCTTTGCCACCGAGTGGCTCGTATGGGATTTATTCGTTTAATCCATCGAATGAGGAAGGGGATGTGACGTTTGTGCAGTGAACGATTTCTGACTCTGTTGTTATTTCGCCGACTTTCTCCTGTTGTCATCTTTACAGAGCATTTGACAGTTCTCCGCAGTTGTGGGTCTGCCTTCAATCCAAGGCTTAATGTGGTCGGCTTCCATTTCGCTTAACTCAAACTTTTTTCGGCATTTCCGGCATATTCCCTTTTGCCGTTCATAGGCCTCCCGCTTTTGCTTGTCAGTAAAAGCACGGATGCTTAAGTGCTTTTCGTCTCTCGTCAAAACATATGTGTAAATGCCCTTTTTGTTGGTGACATCTTCGTCTTCCATGAGTTTGGAAACTTCGGTTTCAATTTTGCCGGGGTTCAACTCCTCATTTCCAAAGTCGTTATACAACAATCCCCACTCTACGCCTTTCATTTCCTTGCGGTATTTCGGAAACACCGACTCAACCCAATCGATTACTTTTTCAAAGTACTCCCATAAATCTTTGGCTTCCGGTTCGTGCTGCCTTCGCCCCATATACTCCTCTATTTTTCCTTTGCTCATCCATTTGATTGCGGTTTCCAAATACTCTTGCCTGATGGCTGTGCCATTTAAGTATTTGTTGCCTTTGCTATAAGCGACACAGCCTGTCTTGCTGAAATACCGCTTGGCATCGGCAGTCCATGAGCCGGCATAGACGGCATTGCGTAATTCCTGGGGAGTCAATATTTCACCGGCGATGTTAATGGTCTTAAACCATTGCAATTTTTCGCTGTCCGTGCCGCTACACAGATAAACCATCAGTTTGTAATTCAAAACTTGCCGTCGTTTGTCGTCTTGCAGATTATAAAAATAGAGTTTGTTAAAGGAAAAACTCCCGCTAACAAACTGGCAAACGGAAATGGTGCGCTGTTGCCCGTCTATCACTTCAAAATTGCCGTCATCCCGCACCGCCCAATACATCACATTGAGCGGAAAACCTTTGGCAACCGTGTCAATCACGGCATCGCGCTGTTTGTCTTTATAGATAAACTCCCGCTGATACGGCGGGCGAATATCCAATTTGCCACCATAGCCGACTACGCCGTCATCGCCATTGTCCTGATAGCCGTCAGCTAATTCCCCAATGGTTATTTCTTTGAGTTTTATTTGCATGACCTTTTACATCCTATGCTTGATAAATAATCTTTTGAATTTGGCTTCGCCATTGACCAAACACTTTATTGACCCACCTTGCCAGATACCGCCAGAGTATCCTCTGCCATTATCTTCTGCCATTCCTACCAACTCGAACTGTTCGGGATTATATTTATCAAAAAAAGTAACCGGCACACCCATCACGCCCCTGTAATCTGTCGGGATGTCTTTGGTTTTGCTGACTTCAATGGCGTCATAATTATCATATTTCGGGTAATCGGTTTCATTGCCTTTGTAGGTTTTGTACAGAAGTAAATTCTCGTGGCGTTTGGCAGTATCCATATTGGTAAACCAGTTAATTTTGCCCGCACTAAAATATTTTTTGCCATTTTCTATTTTTTTTCTGGATTCCGTTTTTATGTCATAGTAGTCTTTCACCTCAAACCATTTTGTTCCGCCATTGTTCATCCCCAGCCAAACTTTATTTTCTTTTATAAACCTGAAAATTTCCTTATAGGTCACTGCATTTTGATCTCCGAGTATCAAAAATTTTTTACCATGTTCAATCAGTTGAGCAACGTATTCCCGAAACAGCGAAAACGGCGGATTGGTCACCACAATATCGGCTTGTTTCAACAGTTCAATACATTCGGGTTTGCGAAAATCTCCGTCGCCTTCCAGATGTCCGATGCCTATTTCTTTAAGTTCCAAGACATTATTTTCATCTTTGCCACCTTTGTATTCTCCGGTGATGAGTTTCATATAGTCAGGATACGGAATGAGTTTGCCGTTTGCATCCGCCTTGTATTCTATGTAAATGGCTTTCTCGGCTTGATGCTGACTGAACATGTCCGGGTTTTGGTTTTTGTAACAGGTGGTCATAAGTTTTTTCAGTCCCAACGGTTCAAATTTATAGGAAAAATAATGAAAAAAGTTGCTAATACGCGGGTCATCGCAGTTGCAATATACCACTTTTCCCTTAAATTGTTTTTCGTAGTGCCTCAACTCCGTTTCAATATCATGAAGTCGAGTGTAAAACTCATCCTTTCTCGCCTCTCTGGCTTGGTTCAGATTTACGTTGGCGGTCGTCTTTGGGGGGGTCGCTTTCATCGGCCAATCCGTACTTTCTAATCTCCGCCATTATATCGCCATACCCGTAAAAATCAATGAAGTTTTTCTTTGTAACCACGGGTTGACTTCCCCCTCTGGATGACTATCTGGCAGAGGATACCGGGAGGGGCCGCATGGGTGAACACGAGCAACGGCGGGAAGAGGTTCCGGACGGCGATCAGACGATGCTTGACGCGCCCGCCGATGGCCGGGACACCGGCGACGCTCCCGGAGAACGCGAACCAACTGAAGAGTCCGCGCCGCCTCACGACGTGACGTCGACCGAGGAGCGGTTGCTCGCCGCAACCGAAGAACTGCGCGCAGTGAATGACAAATATCTGCGCCTGGCCGCCGAGTTTGAGAACTACAAAAAACGGGCGCAACTCGATCACCGGCAGGCGGTGCGGTTCGCCAATGAGTCGCTGTTGCGGGACATTCTCCCCACGCTGGACAATCTGGAACGGGCGCTTGACTCCGGGCAGGCGGGACAGGACCGGGGCGGCGTCGAAGGGCTGATCGAAGGAGTGCATCTCACGCACAAACATCTCCTCGATACCCTGCACAAAGCGGGCATGACGCAATTTTCCGGCAAAGGCGCCATGTTTGACCCGGCCCGCCATCAGGCCGTCGGGCAAGTCGAAACCACGGACGTCCCGGAACACACGGTCGTTGACGAACATCAGAAAGGCTACGTGCTCCACGACCGGATCGTCCGGCCGGCGATGGTGACCGTGGCGCAGTCGCCCAAAGAAGAAGGAGTGGAATCATGAGTAAGATTATCGGCATTGACCTGGGAACGACCAACTCGTGCATCGCGAGCATGAGCCACGGGGAACCGTCCGTGGTGGCCAATTCGGAAGGCGGCCGCACCACGCCGTCCGTGGTGGCGATCACGGACAAGGGGGAGCGGCTGGTCGGCCAGATCGCCAAGCGGCAGGCGATTATGAATCCCGAACACACCATTTTTTCCGTCAAGCGGCTGATGGGAAGAAAATTCAACTCCAGAGAAGTCAAAGACGCGGTCAAGCGGCTGCCCTACACCATCACCGAGGCCCCGAACGGGGACGTGCACGTGGGCATTCGGGGCAAAAAATACAGCCCTCCGGAAGTGTCCGCCATGATTCTCCAGAAAATCAAACAGACCGCCGAAGATTACCTGGGCGAACCGGTGACCGACGCGGTGATCACCGTGCCCGCGTATTTTGACGACAGCCAGCGCCAGGCCACCAAAGACGCCGGGCAGATCGCCGGGCTGAACGTGCGGCGCATTATCAACGAACCCACCGCCGCCTCGTTGGCGTACGGGCTGGACACGAAAAAAGAAGAACGCATCGCGGTGTACGATCTGGGCGGCGGCACCTTCGACATTTCGATTCTCGAAATCGGGGACGGCGTGTTTGAAGTGAAAGCCACCAACGGCGACACCTTTCTGGGCGGCGATGATTTCGATCTTCGGGTCATTGACTGGATGGTGGACGAATTCAAAAAAGACCAGGGGATCGATCTCAAACACGACCGCACCGCCCTGCAACGGCTGAAAGAAGCGGCCGAGCGGGCCAAAATTGAACTGTCGTCGGCGCAGGAGACGGAGATCAATCTGCCCTTTGTCACGGCCGACGCCAACGGCCCCAAACATCTGGTGCTGAAACTCACCCGCGCCAAATTCGAGCAACTGGTGGACGATTTGATCACCCGCTCCATCGATCCCTGCAAAAAAGCGCTGGCCGACGCCGGCATTGCCGCCAAAGACGTGCACGAAGTGGTGCTGGTCGGCGGGATGACGCGGATGCCCAAAGTCATCCAGCGGGTGAAAGAGTTCTTCGGAAAGGAGCCGCACAAGGGGGTGAATCCCGACGAGGTGGTGGCCATCGGCGCCGCCATTCAGGGCGGGGTGCTGCAGGGCGACGTCAAAGACGTGCTGTTGCTCGACGTCACGCCGCTGTCGCTGGGCATCGAAACGCTGGGCGGCGTCTTCACGCGCCTGATTGACCGCAACACCACGATTCCCACGAAGAAGAGCCAGATTTTCTCCACCGCCGCCGACAGCCAGACCGCCGTCACCATCCGGGTCTTTCAGGGCGAACGGGAAATGGCCAACGACAACAAACTGCTCGGTCAGTTCGACCTGGTGGGCATTCCGCCCGCGCCGAGGGGCATGCCGCAAATCGAAGTGACGTTTGACATCGACGCGAACGGCATCGTCCACGTCTCGGCCAGGGACATGGCCACGCAAAAAGAACAATCCATCAAGATCACGGCGTCGAGCGGCTTGAGCAAGGAAGAAGTCGAACGACTCGTGAAAGAGGCCGAATCCCATTCCGACGAGGACAAAAAACGGCGCGAGGTCGTCGAAATCCGCAATCAGGCCGACTCCCTGTTGTACGGGACGGAAAAGAACCTCAAGGATCACGGGGACAAAATATCCGAGGAAGAAAAAACCGCCATCCAGAGCGCGATTGACGGCATGAAACAGGCCATGGAAGGGGACGACGCCGAGGCCATGAAAACGGCGATGCAGACCCTCACCACCGCGTCCCACAAACTCGCGGAAGAGATGTACAAAAAGACGACGGCCGAGGCGCCCCCCGGCGACGGCACCGGCGGCGCCGACGGCGGAGCCGGCACCGACACCGCCCAGGGCAACGACGAAAAAGTGGTGGACGCCGAATTTGAAGAAGTGGACAAGGAAAAATGACGGCGGCCTTTCCGCCGCGCCGTGCCGCACCGACACGCGGAGCCATGACGGAGTGACTCCTCCAGAGACGAAAAGATGTCGACGGTGACCAAACGGGATTACTATGCCGTCCTCGGCGTCGGCCGGGAGGCCTCCGACGACGAGATCAAGAAGGCGTTTCGAAAAGTCGCCCGCCAGTACCATCCCGACTTGCAGACCGACTCGAAGGACAAGAAAAAATCCGAGGAAAAATTCAAGGAAGCCAACGAGGCGTATGAAGTTTTAAGCGATCAGGAATCGAGAAAACGGTACGACATGTTCGGCCATGCGGGCGGGCCGCAGGGGTTCGGCGGCGCCGGCGGGCCTGATTTCAGCGGGAACTTCGGGGACATTTTCGGCGATATTTTCGGCGACTTCTTCGGCGGCCGGGGCGGACGCGAGCGCCCGCAACAGGGCAACGACCTGCAATACAACCTGGGACTTTCGTTTGAAGAAGCCGTCGACGGCAAGGAAGCCAAACTCAAAATCCCGCGATGGGAAGGCTGCGAGACCTGCCGCGGCACCGGCGCGAAATCGTCCAGCGACACCAAGCCCTGTCCCGGCTGCCACGGCACCGGGCAGATTCGACTCCAGCAGGGATTTTTCAGCATCAATCGAACGTGCGGACAATGCCAGGGCGCCGGGCAGGTGATCACCGAGCCGTGCCCGGCCTGTCATGGCCGGCAACGCGTGTACCGGGAGCACACCTTGTCGGTCACGATTCCCGCGGGTATCGAAACCGGGATGCGCCTTCGCCTCGCTCACGAAGGCGAACATGGCGTCAACGGCGGCCCGCCGGGCGATCTCTACGTCGCGGTCACGGTCAAACCGCACCCGGTCTTCACCCGCAAAGGCAACGACGTTGTCGTGGAGTTGTCCATCGACATGGTCACGGCGGCCCTGGGCGGCAAGGTGGAAGTGCAAACTTTAAAAGGCGCCACCAGCGTCAAAATCCCCGAAGGCACCCAGCACGACCGCATCCTTCGCCTCAAGGGCCTGGGGGCGCCGTCCCTGAAACGACGCGCCGCCGGCGACCAACTCGTGCGGATCAAAGTCGCCGTTCCCACCAACTTGTCCGCACGGCAACGGGAACTCCTGGCGGCGTTTGCCAAAGAACGCGGCGCGTCCTCCAACGGCCCGGGGGACGGGTTGTTTGAGAAAGTCAAAACCATTTTCGAATAACAGGCGCGTCCCCGCCCGCGTTCCATCACGTGCCGGTGTTCTTCATTCACTCCCGCCAGATCGACGGCGACACCGTCTCGATTGATCCTCCGCTGCACGCCCACCTCGCCCACAGCCTCCGTGTTCGAACAGGCGAACACCTGTGGCTGGGCGACGAGCGGCGCATGCGTTATCGCGTCAGGATCGACCGCCTCGATGCGCGCGCCATGCGGGCGTCCATTCTGGAAACAGTTCACGGCCCTCCGCCCCCGGCGGCGTCCATCATCCTGGCCCAGGCCATGCTCAAAGGAGAGCGGATGAACTGGGTGATGCAAAAAGCCGCGGAGTTGGGCGTCGACGCCGTGATTCCCCTGCTGACCGCGCGGGTCATCGCGCGCGCGCCGGCGCATCGAACGCCGGCGATACGGGATCGCTGGCAACGCATCGCCACGCACGCGGCCGAGCAGTCGGAGCGGTGGGCCGCCCCCCGCGTCACCGACCCCATGACGCCGCCGGCCCTGTGCGAGCATGTGCGCGACGCGGCGCTTCGGTGCGTGTTGATCGCGCGAGACGCGACGCACCGTCTCCGCTCGCTTCCCCTCGATCCCGCCTTTCACGGCGCCGTGGTGCTGGCCGTCGGCCCGGAAGGCGGATGGACCGATGAGGAACGCGCGACGTTCGCGGAACGGCGGTTTGATGCCGTCTCACTCGGCGAGGGCATCCTGCGGAGCGAAACCGCCACGCTGGCAGCGCTGGCCGTTCTGCAACACCGCCTGGGAAATCTGGGATAGGGAAGAAAGCAAAAGCGGAAACAACGGCACGCGCCCCCTCTTTCCGTCATTCCCGACGTTAGTAGTCGGGAAGTATTTGCCAAAGGCAAATGCTCCGAAGGTCCATCCTTCGGTTGCATTGTCCTAATCAAAGAAAAGAACAACAGAAAGATGGATTCCCGACTAACAATGTCGGGAATGACGGAGAGGATGAGGCGGGAATAACGGAAAGAGAAAGCGGGAATGACGGGGGGCAACTGCTCCGAAGGTGACGGCGGCGGAAACCGTTACCGTTACGGTTACGGTGACGGTGACGGCAACCGTTACGGCGACGGCGCGACAATTTTCAGGACGGCGCCGCCCTGGCCCACGGCCCATCCGACGCCGGGGGCGGGAAAGGACAGGCCGTAGAGACTCAACGGTTCTGGGAGTTCCGTCTCGCGCCACGTGAGACCGGCGTCGGTCGTGCGGAGAAACGCGCCCCGCTCGCCGATGATCCACCCCGTTCGAAATCCCGCAAAACTGACTTTTAAAAAATCCGGCGGCCGGAGACAGGGCGACCCGCACGGCAGAGTGCGGTCCACCCAGGCGTCGCCGCCGGTGATCGTTTGGAACATGGCGGCCTGGGAGCCGACGACCCACCCGCTGGCGTCGTCCAGAAAGTGCAAATCGAAAAACGTGGTGGCGCTCTCGACGGGCTGCCGCGTCCAATGGGCGCCGCCGTCCCGCGTGATCAGAATCGTCCCCAGCGCGCCGACCGCCCAGCCCGTTTGCGCGTCAAGAAACTGCACCCCAAATAAATCCGCCGACGTCGAACTGTTCTGATCCTCCCACGTCGCGCCGCCGTCCCTGGTGTGCAGAATGGCGCCCCGCCCGCCGACCGTCCAGCCCCGCGCGGCGTCGAAGAACGACACGTCGTACAGCGTGGCGCTGACTCCGGCGCTCTGACGGCGCCACTGCTGTCCGCCATCGTCGGTGTGGAGAATGGTCCCGTTGTGTCCGACAATCCACCCGTGCCGCGCATCCGCAAACGCGAGACTCGTGAGAAGCGCCGTTGTTCGGCGGGGCATTTCCCGCCAGTGTTCTCCGCCGTCGTCCGTGCGCAGCACCATCCCCCCGGCGCCGACCGCCCAGCCTTCGCGCGGACTCACAAAAAATGTGTCCAGGAGCGTGGCTTTGGTGCCGCTGCTCTGCATGACGGGCGCGCGCACGTCCGCGCCAGCCCGCGCCACGGCGAGGCCGGACAGGCCCGCGGCCATCAACACGGACAGCGCGGCGGTCAGAAACCTGGCGTGACGGCGAACGGGCACGGGAGACGGAACGGCGGCGGGCACCGGTTAATTGTCCTGCGTGTAATCGTGGAAAAACTCTTTGTGCGGCAGGCCGCGCGGGAGAATTTTAAAATCCCCGGCCACCGCGCTCACCCATCGCTTCCGCGAACAGCACCGGCCGTTCTCGAGCACGTCCCAGGAACCGCGGCGGACAACCAGTTCCCCTTTGGTGGGGTCCTCGTAAAACCCTTCGGGATGTCCAAACCCGAATACGTGGCGCCGAGGCACGCGCACGGTGATTTCCGTGTCCGACCAGGACAGCACCATGGCCGCCACGCCGTTGATCAGGACTTCCGTGCGGGACACGTCGGCGCCCAGGCGGTAATTTTTCCAGTCATGGGCTTCGGTGTGCAGTTCCAACCGCGTCGCTTCCGCGATTTTCAGAAACTCGCCGAACCCGTCTCCCCGAATGGTCACGATTTCGTCAATCCCGGCTTCGGCGGGCGCGTAGGCCGCCACGTGGGGCGTCGTCACGGTGAACGTCCCCGCTTCAAACTCGACGACGCCGCGTTCCCGGCAGCACGTCCCGTCGGCATGGGGAATCGTGGCGCCCCGCTTCACCACCACGGGGCCGGATTGGGCGCTGTAAGGCACCCATGCGTTGATTTCATTGTCCTGCCACCGGTGAATAATGGCGGGCACGCCGCCGATTTCCACCCGGTTCTGACCCGGATCAAAATCAAACGCATACGCCGTGCTCCCCGACTCGGAGAACAGGCCGAAATGTTTCCCCGTGATGCGCACCAGCGTGCCGATGGGGCCGCGGCCGGGCGTCATGCGATCAAACCGTGGTTCCACCACGTCAAAATGTCCCAACGATCTTGCGCGGCCCTCACGCCGCAACGTGACGGGGCCGCCGGTTGCGTTCAGAGGCACGTGCGCCACAATGGTGCGCGTCGACCATTGCGCGATGGTCACCGGGACGTCCCCGATGGTCAGGGCGTCATCCGGCCCGCGGGCCTCGCCGAAGCCTTGCCCGCTGATGACAATCTTGGCGCCCACAGGCCCCGTGACCGGCGACAGCGACACGGCGGGAATCAGGGCAATCGGCACGGAATTGCTTTCGGCGTATTCGACCGGCGCGCAGCATGACCCGTCCGGCAGCGGGTCGGAAGACGCCAGTTGCACCACCACGTCGCCCGATTCCGCATTGGCCGGAATGGCAACCGTGATGCGTGACGGCCGCCATTTCAGAATTTCCGCCGGAATGCCGCCGATGACCACCCGGTTCACCCCGAACATGGTGTTGGGGTCGCGCGACCCCGCCGTGTTCCCGAAATGTTCGCCCTCGATGACGAGTGTTGAGCCGGGTTCGGCCTCCGGCGGCAGGAGTCCGGCAATCGTCACCCGTTGCACACCAAACCGGCCCGCGACCGTGACGCCGCCGGGACCCGACACCGTCACGTCGCCGTCCTTCGCCTTCAACGGAACTTTGACCATCACCAGGTCGGGTTCCCAGAGTTGAATGAGCGCGGGCACCCCGCCGAAGGTCACCCGGTTTTCCCCGGTCGACACAAAGTCGCCGAAGGCGGCCCCGCCGAGTGTCACCGTGGTGCCCGGCGGACCGGCCTCCGGAAACACGTCCGCCTGCGCGAGAGAGGCCCCGCCGCAGAGCGCCGTGAACACGAACATGACATGTCGAATCAAAGGGAACATCGTTCGAGTCTGAACGTGAGATGTCATAGTTGAAACCAACGCTCCAGAATGGAATGTCATCCGTTGTGAACACCCGCCGCATCCGCCTTCTCCCTCCGTCATCCTTCCGTCATCCTTCTGTCATTCCCGACGTTAGTAGTCGGGAAGTATTTGCCAACGGCAAATGCTCCGAAGGTCCATCCTTCAGTTTCTGTCTGTCTCTTGGGCACGGAAGAGACAAACAACTGCAAGATGGATTCCCGACTAAAGATGTCGGGAATGACGGAAGGGAAGGATTCCCAACTAAAGATGCCTGCCCTCGACATTTTTAATCGGGAAACGGAGGGGACAAATGTCGTCGTGCGCGGTGTTCCCATCTTAGAAATGATACTTCAGGTTGAGCGTCAGGCCCCAGAACGCGATGTCGCTCGTCGAGATCCGGTACCGCACCCGCGCGCTGCGGGGGTCGGTCGGGTCGGGTGAGTTCGTGGAGTCGTGACTGCGAAGTTGGGTCCACTCTTCCCCGTCCACGAAGTTGGTAAAATCCGCCCATCGGAACTTGAGACCGAGACTGGCCGGCTCGCTAAGCCGGTAATCCACGCCAGCGAGAATCTGCCAGCCGAGCAGCGTGTCCGCGAGTTTGTTCCGGCCGATGGTGGTGGTGCCGGCCAGCCGCTCGCGCGCCTCGGCTTCATTCACCGAAGGATCAAACGTCGTCATAATATCGTTGGCGTCACTCGACCGCCGAAACCGGCTGAAGTAATCCACCTGCACCCGCGCAAATCCCACGCCCACGCCCACGTAGGGCGTCCACCGCGACTCCGAGCGAAAATCGTAATACAGGTTGGCGAAGAAATTGTGCGACAGCACGTCGTCCAGCACCTCTTCGGATTCGGCAATTTCCTGCAAATCCTTGAGGTTCCCGACGCCGGGGAAGAACGGCTCGCGCGCCTGATCATGGTTGGCGTCGCGGTAAAAATATTCGCCCTCAACACGGAAGTCCCGCCAGCGATACCCCACCTGCAACCCCGCCAGCACCCCGGCGCCGGCATCAAACTGATTCGTCCATCGATCCTGACCGGCCGGACAGGAAGCAGGCGCGCCGGCCATGGTGATAAATTGATCGCAACGAGTCGGCAAATCATTATCCCGGCCGTTCGTGTCCAGATCCTGCGCCAGCGCCACGCCCAGGTCCATCCCCAGATACCACCGGTCGTACGCGGTCCGGTCGGCGACAAACGAGACAGGCGCGCCGGCGCCGAACTGATATTTCATGTTGAGGCTGACGCCCCAGAAGGAGAGGTCATCCGTGGAAATCCCGTACCGCACCCGCGCGCTGCGGGGGTCGGCCGGGTCGGAAGAATTCGTGGAGTCGTGACTGCGGAGCGCGTCATATTCTTCCCCGTCTTCAAATTCGCTGAACCCCGCCCATCTCACCTTGAGGCCGACGGTCACCGGCTCGATCATCTGATAATCCACGCCGGCAATCGCCTGAACCCCCAACAGCACGTCCGAGAAATTGCCCCGGCCGATGGTGGTGGTGCCGGCCAGTTCGTTGGTCGCGTCCACCGCATTGCCGGTCAAACTCGCGGAACAGCCCAGGGGAGCGCCGTCGGCACAGAAGGTGCTGATGTCGTCGGGATTGGAACTCCGCGTCCACCGGGTAAAATAATCCATCGAGACCCGCGCCACGCCCACGCCGACGCCCAGGTATGGCGTCCACCGCGACTTCGAGCGAAAATCGTAATACAGGTTGGCGAAGAAGTTGTGCGAAAAGACGTCGTCCACCGCGCCTTCGATGGCGGCGAGTTCCTGATTGAGTTTGGTGCGGGAGATCTGATCCTGCCCGCGAACGAAAACCTCGTCTGCCTGATCATAGGTGGCGCCACGGTAAAAATATTCGCCCTCGATTCTGAAGTTCCGCCAGCGATACCCCGCCTGCAACCCCGCCAGCACCCCGCCGCCGCCGCCGTCAAACTCGTTCAACAACGACGCCGGCGCGGGAGCGGCATCGCATTCCCCCATCGACACTTCAACCCCCATCGGATTGATGAAGGTGTCGCACTGGGTCGAATAATCGTTATCCGTCCCGTCCACGTCCAACCCCCGGTCCATGCCCAGAGCCGCGCCCACGTCCATCCCCATGTACCACCCGTCCCCGGCCAACGCCTGACCGTGCCCAAGCAGCCAGACCAGTCCGCCCAGCGCCGCCGCGCATTTCCACCGTTGATGACGTCGCATGGTCTCTCCCATTGTGAGTTAAGGTGATAACGTACGGGCGCGTCACACATCGACCGGATCGACAAAAAACATAGCCGGCCAAGGCCGCCTTGTCAATGACGGCCGCCTTGTCAACGTCAGCCGCCTTGTCAACGGCGGCCACCTTGTCAACGTCATCGCGCCTGCGAATCTTCGGGAAGCAGTTGGACAATCAACTCAAGTTCAACAGGCACGCCCATGGGCAGGGCCGCCACGCCCACGGCCACCCGCGCATGGCGGCCGGCCTCGCCGAAGATCTCGACCAGCACGTCGGAGGCGCCGTTGATCACGGCGGGTTGGTCGACAAACCCTTCGCGGGACGCCACGTAACCCGTCATCCTGACAATGCGCCGCACCCGGTCAAGCGACCCCGCGGCGTGACGAATCACGGCCAGGGCGTTGAGCACGGCCACCCGCGCGGCTTCGTACCCTTCCTCGCCGGACACCTCGCCGCCCACGACGCCCCGACACACCGGCTGCCCCGCGCGAACGGGAATCACGCCGCTGACAAACAGCAGGTCCCCCGCCCGCACGGACGGCACATACGCGGCGAGCGGCCGGGGCGGTTCCGGCAGGGTCAGGCCCAGCGCTTCGACGCGGCGTTCAGCGGACATGGGACCGAATCATCACGAGGCGCGGCGGCGGTGATTCATCTGATACTCCTTCACGGCCCGCCGGTGTTCGGCCAGCGTCACGGAGAACTGATGACTGCCGTCGTTGCGGGAGACAAAATACATGTACCCGGTGGACGCGGGATAGAGGGCCGCGTGAATCGCGGCCGCGCCCGGATTCGCAATCGGCCCCGGCGGCAGGCCCGTGGCGCGATAGGTGTTGTAGGGGCTTTTGATCAACAGATCCTTTTTGCGCAGATCGCCGTCAAAGTCCCGCAGCGCGTAAATCACGGTGGGATCGCTTTGCAACGGCATGTTGCGCCGCAGCCGGTTGTGAAACACGCCGGAAATCAGGGCGCGCTCACCGGCACGGGCGGCTTCTTTTTCGATCAACGAGGCCAGCGTCACCGCTTGGTGCAGCGAGAACCCCAGCGTCTCGGCGCGCGCGCGGTCGGCCGCCGTCACGATTTGCCGGAACCGGGACACCATCGTCCGAATCATCGCTTCCGGCGACATCCGGCGCGTGAACAGGTAGGTGTCGGGAAAGAGGTAGCCTTCCAGATTGTCCACCGGCATGGACAGCGTGCGAATGAACGCCGTGTCTCCGGTCAGCCGAAGATACTCCGCGCGATCCGCAAGGTGTTTCTCATGCAGCACGCCGGCAATCTGTTTCGCCGAAAAACCTTCGGGGATCGTCACCACAGAAGGTCTGGATTCGCCGCTGGAGAGTTTGCGCAGAATCTTCAGAGGGGCCATGCCCGCGTGAAACGCATATTCGCCCGGAATGATTTTGCGATCCAGCCCGGCCAGCCGGCCCATCCACACAAACGCCCGTTCACTCTTGACCATCCCCCGCGCCCGCAGGCGGCGCGCCACCTCGGCAAACGACGCGCCTTCGTTGATCTCCATCACCACCGCCTGCGACGCCCGCCCCGCCGGCTGCAGTTGCCCCAGCCAGGCAAAGAGGCCGCCGACCGCGAGCAGGAGCAGGCCCGACACCATGACGCGGCGCCCGGCCCACCACGGAAGAGACCACGGAAAACGTCTCGCACGCCGTCTCACGACACCCGCGCCTCCACCCATGGCGCCACCGTGTCGAGGGCCTGTCCCAATTTCGCGGGATTTTTCCCGCCGGCCTGCGCCATGTCGGCGCGCCCTCCGCCCGACCCGTCCACCGCGCGGGCCATGGCCTTGACCAACTCGCCCGCCGGCAACCGCGCGGTCAGGTCTTTGGACACCATCGCCAGGAGCGACACCTTGCCGTCCGCCGCCGAGCCAAGCGCGATGACGCCGTGGGGCGCCTTGTTCCGCACCCGGTCGCCCAACAGCCGCAATTCCTGCATGGACAACCCCGGCGCCAGTTGCACATGCACGTGGACGCCGTGAATCGTTTGCACGCGGACGTCGTCGCCGGCGCCGCTCCGGTCCAGCATGGCCAGTTTCAGCCGTTCGATTTCGCGTTCCTGTTCCTTCACCACGGCGACCAACTTCCGGGTTTTCGGCACGACGTCCGACGCGCCGCTTTTCACCAACTCGGCCACGGCTTTGATTTGGGCCTCGGCCCGCCGCCCGTGCTCCAGCGCGCCGGCGCCCGTCAGCGCCTCGATGCGCCGCACCCCGGCCGCCACCCCGCTTTCAGACACAATCCGAAACGACCCGATCTCTCCCGTCTGCGCGCAATGCGTGCCCCCGCAGAGTTCCTTGCTGAACTCTCCGACCGCCACCACCCGCACCCGCTCACCGTACTTGTCGCCGAAAAAGGCCAGCGCGCCGGCCCGCATCGCCTCCTGCACCCCCATGTCGCTGGTCTGCACGCGCCGGTTGGCCAGGACGTGATGGTTGACCAGCGATTCCACGTCTTCCAGATCCCGGACGCCCAGCGGCTTGAAGTGCGAAAAATCAAACCGCAACCGGTTCGGGGCGACCAGCGAGCCGTACTGTTTGACGTGCGGCCCCAGGACGTCGCGAAGCGCCGCGTGCAGCAGATGGGTGGCCGTGTGGTTTCGAGTGGCGCCGTGACGGGTTGCGTCATTGACCGTCGCCGTCACCGGTTCGCCCGTGCGGACGCGGCCGGCCGTCACCGTGCCTTTGTGCAGCACCACCTTCCCGCCCGCTTTGACGGTGTCGTGAATGACAATCCGGCCGTCAGGCCCCGCCAGCGTGCCCTGATCTCCCGCCTGTCCGCCGCCTTCGGGATAAAACGGAGTCGCGTCGAGCGCCACTTCCACGTCATTCCCTTCCACCGCCTCCTCCGTCAGCCGTTGCCCCGTGAGCATGGCCCGCACCACGCTCTCCGCGTGCAACGTGTCATAGCCGAGAAACTCCGTGGGAGACAGCCGTTGCGCGAGGTCGGCGATGACGGGCGACTCGCCTTCCGCGGCGAACGAGGCGGACCGGCGCGCCCGGTCGCGCTGCGCGTCCAGCGCGCGTTGAAACCCTTCGAGGTCGGCGCCCAGGCCGTGTTCGCGGGCGGTTTCTTCGATGAGGTCCAGGGGGAAGCCATAGGTGTCATACAGTTTGAACACGCTCTCCCCGTCCAGCGACCCGCGCAGGTCGGCTTTGGCGTCGCCGACCATCCCGTGCAGAATCGGCAGCCCCTGATCCAGCGTGCCGATAAAGCGTTCTTCCTCGCCTTCGACGGCCGTGCGAAGCGCCCCGGCCGCCTGCGCCAGTTCGGGATAGACGCTTCCCATCCCGTTCACCACGGCCCCGGTCAACGCGAACAGAAACGGCTCGGTGACGCCCAGGAGCCGGCCATGCCGCGACGCCCGCCGCACGATGCGTCGCAGCACGTAGCCCCGGCCTTCGTTGGAGGGAAGAATCCCGTCCGCAATCAGAAACGTGATCGCCCGCAGGTGGTCGGCAATCACCCGCATCGACCGGTCGGACGCCGCGTCGCCGCCGTAGGCGCGGCCCGCCCGGTCGGCAATCGCGTCGATCAACGGCATGAACAGATCGGTCGCGTAGTTGCTGTCCACGCCCTGCACCACGGCGGCCAGCCGTTCGAGGCCCATGCCGGTGTCGATGCTGGGGGCGGGCAGCGGATGCAGACGCCCGTCCGCGTCGCGGTCAAACTGCATGAACACCAGATTCCAGATTTCCAGATACCGGTCGCAGTCGCACCCCACCGCGCAGGCGTCCCGTCCGCAGCCGAGCGCCGCGCCCTGATCGAGATGAATTTCCGAACAGGGGCCGCACGGCCCCGTCTCGCCCATCTGCCAGAAATTCTCCTTGTGGCCGAGCCGGACGATGCGGGTCGCGGGCAGGCCGACGGTGTGTTCCCACAGGGCCGCGGCGTCGTTGTCATCCCGGAACACCGTCACCCATAACCGGTCGGCGGGCAGGCCGAGTGTGCTGGTCAGATAGTCCCAGCCGTACCGGATGGCGTCTTCCTTGAAATAATCCCCGAACGAAAAATTGCCGAGCATTTCAAAAAAGGTGTGATGGCGGCGGGTCGCCCCGACGTTTTCCAGATCATTGTGTTTGCCCCCGGCCCTCATGCACCGCTGCACCGACGCCGCGCGGGCATAGGAACGCCGCTCTTCTCCCAGAAACACCCGTTTGAATTGATTCATGCCCGCGTTGGTGAACAGGAGCGTGGGGTCGGCCTGGGGAATCAGGGGCGCGCTGGGCACCACGGTGTGGCCGTGACCGCTGAAAAAATCCAGAAACGACTGGCGCAACTCGGCCGCGTTCCGGGGTCGTTGCATGGTGCGCGGAGTGCGGGACACGATTGGCGATGATCACCCGGCGCACCGCCCGCCCCCGGAAGGGCCGCCGGGCGACGCGGGGGTTAAAACATCAGACGAACGCCGCCGCTGACAAGAAAGTTATGCGTGGGCAGGCCGTGTTCTTCAAAGAGATTCGAGCCTCCAACCTTGTGCTCGTACCGGATATCCAGATAGGGCGAAAAATTCGGCGTGATGATGTAGCGGGGCTGAATGCCGACCTCCACGTTGCCCAGCCCCGGTTCCACAAAGTAGCCGAGTTCTTCGGTGTGGGGATGCCCATGTTCGAGACATTCGGCGGAATCGGTGAACATCTCATCGGGTTCGCCGGGAAGACTGACCGGGTTGGTGTCCGAGGCCCCCGCGCACGCCCGCTGGACATTCCGAAAATCCGCAATGGCCGCATCCGTGGTCGGGTCGGACACCTCCTGCGCAAAGAAGTTGACTTCCCAATACGGCTGCACAAGCAGACGCGGGAACAGCGAGAAATGATATTCCTCGCGCAACCGCGCATGTACTTCGCCACGGTGGCTGACAAACAGCGTGCCCCTGGCCTCGGAAAAATACGGCGTCTCCCCTTCGAACCCCACGAACCCGAAACTGCCCTTGTAGGGCCACTGGTCATAGCGATACCCGACTTGCAGGTCCCAGAAGGTGCTGACTTTGTGATTGTAGGACACCCAGAACTCGGCCTGCTCGAACGCCCCTTCCACCAACTCGCCTTCCGTCCGGAAATGCACCCGCCGGAAATCGGGGCCGAAGGAGCCGTCCAAATCCCAACTGGCGTTCTGACCGTTTTCGCCTCTGCCCTGGTCCACTTCCAGATGCGACGTGCGGAACCATTCACTGCCGAACTTGTCCCCCTGAAAGGCGTCGGACAACAGGCCGCCGGAAAACGCCGGCGGCGGCACGCGGTCGGGGACGCCGACCGGCGGCGCCGGGGACTGGGCGGCGGCTGGCGCGGAGGGAACGGCGGCGCACATCAGAATTAAGGCACACGCAAGGCGTTGAACGAATATGACGTGGTCTCCCTTCCCTGCGCGTCGTGCCGGGAATTCGACGGCACGTCATCGGCCTTCACTGTGGCCACCACCACTTTGCGCATCATACCGGCCATCATGTGGTACAGCAAGTGACAGTGAAACGCCCACTCGCCGGATTCATTGGCGGTCAGCAACGCGGAATAGGTTTGTCCGGGTTTGACGATGACGACGTGCTTGTTCGGCAATTTCTCCGCCGGCTGCCCGTTGTCCAACTGCACAAACATCCCGTGCAGGTGCATGGGATGGGCCATCATGGTGTCGTTGACGAACGTCAGCCGGACGCGCTCGCCGTAGCGCAACGCCACCGGCTCGGCCTCGGCGAACCGTTTGCCGTTCATCATCCAGACAAAGTGTTCCATGTTGCCGCTCAACCGCACTTCCACGTCGCGCCCGGCCGGACGCGCGTCCGGCTGCGTGCCGCGGGAGCGCAGGTCGGCGTAGTCCAGCCTCCGGCTGCCGGGCGGCGCGCCGGCGTCATCCCATCCGCTCGGCTCGCGCGCCTCGTCCGGGCCGTCGTGCGCCATGGCGGGCATGTCCCCCATGGTCAGCAACGCGCGGGGACGCGGCACGGGGGCCGGCCCCGTCATGCCCTCGCGCGGAGCCAGCGTGCCCGCGGCAAACCCCCGCCGGTCAATGGATTCCGCCACGATGGTGTACGCCTTGTCGTCCGGCGGCGTCACGATGACGTCGTAGGTTTCCGCCACGCCGAAGCGAAACTCGTCCACCTCCACCGGCTCGACATCCTGCCCGTCGGCGGACGCCATCTCCATCGTCAGGCCCGGAATGCGCACGTCGAAAAACGACATCGCCGCCGCATTGATAAAACGCAGGCGCACCCGCTCGCCGGCTTTGAAAAGGCCCGTCCAGTTCCGCTCCGGCACGCGCCCGTTCATCAGAAACACGTACCCCGTGACGTCCGTCAGGTCGGTGGGGCCCATCCGCATCCGCCCCCACATGGTCATGTCGCGCCAGATTTCGCCGAACCCGCGCCCTTTGGCGTAATCCAGAAAACGGCCCACGGTCATCAGCGAGTCGTATTGATAAAAGTCATCGTCCAGTTTCAGGTTGCGCATGATGACGGAGGAATCATCATCGTGATAATCCGACAACAGCACCACGTAATCACGGTCGGTTCGCACCGCTTCGCCGCCCCGGGGCGCAATCACAATGGCCCCGTATTCCCCCTCCTGTTCCTGTCCCCGGCTGTGCGCATGATACCAGTACGTGCCGGTCTGCCGGATGGGGAACCGGTAGGTGAACGTGCCTCCCGCCGGAATGCCGGGAAAGTTGTTGAACCCGGGCACGCCGTCCATGCCGCCCGGCAACAACAATCCGTGCCAGTGAATGGACGTCGCGTCCTCCATGTGATTGCGGACGACGATGGTGACGTCTTCGCCGTCGGTCCAATGCAGCGTCGGCCCGGGAATGCCGCCGTTGACCGTGATTTTTTCGAGCGGCGCGCCGGTGACGTTCACCATCTCGCGGGCGATGTCCAGTTCGTACGTCCCGGCCCATGCCGGCGCCGGCAGCAACGCGGCCATCAGAAAAAGCGCGGCCCATGGCCTGTCATGTCTGCCATGTCTGCCATGTCTGCCATATCTGTGATTCATGCGCCGTCTCCGTGTGGCGAACCGATGAGATTGAGGCATTTCATTAATTCCGGCGCGCCGGGGTTGTCAATGCACCGCATGGGCGTCAGGCCCGGCGGCTCTGGACCGCCTTGGGGGTCGTCGGCGGCTTGGCGGCGGCGGTGGTGGCGGCGGCTTGCGGCGCGCCGGCCCCGGCGGCTTGAGTCGCGTTGGCGCCCAGCCCCGCCTGCTCCCGCACCTGTTGTTCGATGACCCTGGCCGTGTCGGGATTGTCCCGCAAAAACGTTTTGACGGCCTCGCGGCCCTGGCCGAGCCGTTCATCCTTGAACGAATACCACGCGCCGGCCTTGTTGATGATTTTCCGGTCCACCCCGAGGTCCACCAGTTCGCCGACTTTGGACACGCCCTCGGCGAACATGATGTCAAACTCGGCCTGCCGGAACGGCGGCGCGGTTTTGTTTTTGACCACCTTGACGCGCACCCGGCTCCCGGTCACCTCCTGCCCGTCTTTGATGGATTCGATGCGCCGGATGTCCAGCCGCACCGACGAGTAAAACTTCAGGGCGTTGCCGCCCGTGGTGGTTTCGGGATTGCCGAACATCACCCCGATTTTCATCCGAATCTGGTTGATAAAGACCACCGTGGTCATGGCCTTGGAAATGGCCCCCGTCAATTTGCGCAACGCCTGGGACATCAGGCGGGCCTGCAATCCCATGTGGGAATCGCCCATTTCCCCTTCGATTTCGGCGCGGGGCACCAGCGCGGCCACGGAGTCCACGACGACCAGATCAATCGCGCCGCTTCTGACCAGCGTCTCGGCAATCTCCAGGGCCTGTTCGCCCGTGTCGGGCTGGGCCACCAGCAGGTCGTCGGTGCGCACGCCAAGTTTTTGCGCGTAGGACACGTCCAGCGCGTGTTCCGCGTCCACGAACGCCGCGGACCCGCCGGCCTTCTGCGTTTCCGCGATGGCATGGAGGCACAGCGTCGTCTTGCCGGAGGATTCCGGGCCGAAAATTTCCACCACGCGCCCGCGCGGCAACCCGCCCACGCCGAGGGCAATATCCAGGGACAGCGACCCCGTGGAGACGGCCTGAATATCCGTCGAGGCGTCATCGACGCCCAATTTCATAATCGCGCCCTTGCCAAATTGTTTTTCAATCTGGGTGACGGCCAGTTCCAGCGCTTTCTTTTTGCCTTCGTTGTCCCCGCCTCGCTCACTCATAATAATAATGCCTCCTTACCGCCGCCGACATGGTTCAGAAAACGCCACCGCCCCGCTCATACACACATCGTAACCGAAAACCCGCAAACAGGCCAACATTTTTTATGCCCTTCCTCGTTCTTCCTCAACCCGCTTCGCCCTTCCTCGCCCCGCCCTTCCTTCATCCGTCCCGCCCTTCCTCGCCCCGCCGTCATTCCCATCTCCCTCCTTCCGTCATTCCCGACATTTTTAATCGGGAAGTATGTGCCAACGGCACATGCTCCGAAGGTCCATCCTTCAGTTGCATTGTCCTTTTCCCCGTCCCGCCATTAACGTCTTACGGATGGATTCCGCGCACCCACCGTTCCCCTGCCGTTGAACATCGTCGACGCGGAATGACGGAGGGAGGGACCACGGCGACCCCTTGTTCCGCCCCCGCGCCCGCGGCTACGCCCGCTCATCCGCCCAAAGCCGCGTCCCATAACTTGGTGTACACCGAACCGCCCGCCCCGCGCTCGCTTCTGAACAGGACGACCCGATCGACGGCGACCCGGCCGCAGGCCGCCGGGGGCGTCAACACTCCCGGCGCATCGAGCGCGCGCCCGACCTCACGGTGCGCGCGCCTGACCCGCGCCAGCGTCAGGTGCGGGTGAAACGGTTGCTCCTCCCGAGGAAACCCCAGCGGCACGACCGCCGCCGCCACGCTTTCGACCAACGCGGTCAGGGCGGCCACGTCTCCCCCCACGCCGGCCCACAACACACGGGGGGCGCGCAACGTCGGAAACGCGCCGATGCCCTGGATGTCAATCTCAAACGCAGGCCGCGTCGACACCGTCCGCCCGACCACCCGCCGGATTTCATCGGCCACACCATCGGGCGTCTCACCGAAAAACTTCACAGTCACGTGCAGAGTGCCGGGCCGCGCCCACGCGACGGCGTCCGGGGGCATGGCCGGCGCGCGCATCATCCGGTCGGCCTGTTGCGCAACGGCCGTTCGCACGGCCGCCGGTACCTCAACCGCCAGAAATGTCCGCATCGCCGCCACCATCGCCATTGACCACCGACACCGCCGTCGCCACTGTCGCCATCGCCGCCACCGCCGTCGTCACCGTCGTCATCCCCACCATCTCCACCACCGACACCGACACCGCCGTCGCCATTCCCCTCCGTCATTCCCGACATCTTTAGTCGGGAATCCATCCTTCTTTTTCTTTGTCCTAATCAAGGAAAAGGAAACCGAAGGATGGATTCCCGACTACTAACGTCGGGAATGACGGAGAAAGAAAGGTCGCCACCGCCCCCGCCGCCACTGTCGCCATCACCCACCACCGCCACCGTCATCCTCGCCATCGCCATCACCGTCGTCACCGTCATCGCCACCGCCGCCGTCCGCGCCGCCCACCCGCGCAGCGTCACGTCAAATCGGCAAGCCGTCCAGCCACCGCCGCAGCACATCGAGGGCGCCTTGCGACGAACGCAGAGTAATGGCGCGCCGGTTTCCGTGAAATCTGAATCGTTTGGTCAGCGATTGCGCCGGCGCGGCCAGCCCGACGTAGACCAGCCCGACGGGCTTGCGCGGCGTCCCGCCGGCCGGCCCGGCAATCCCCGTCACGCTCAACCCCACGTCCGCCCCGCTTTTCGCGCGCACCCCTTCGGCCATGGCTCTGGCCGTCCGCGCGCTCACGGCCCCGTGGCGTTTCAATGCCGCGTCGGTCAGCCCAAGCAGGTCACGCTTCGAGGCATTGCTGTAACACACCATGCTCCGGTCCAGATACGCCGAACTGCCCGCCACCGACGTGAGGCGGTGCCCGATCAATCCGCCGGTGCAACTCTCGGCCACGGCAAGGGTGAATCCCCGTTCCCGCAGACGACGCCCCACGACAGATTCCATGGGCTGTCCGTCGTCGGAAATCACATGGTGGCCCAACGCGCCGACCACGGCGGCCACGGCGCGATTGACGGCGCGGTTGACGGCGCGATTGAGATTGAGCGAGGCGACGGCCGAACTTGCCCGCGCGCGCCCCGCGCGTCGCGCAGACGCAGCGCGGCGCGGCGCCGCCGGTCGCGCCAACGTCAGCGACACCGCCACGCCAAGTTGGGACGCCTGCAACCCAAGACGCACCGGGCCGCCGGCGGACACGACCCCCCGCAGCCGCGCGTCGACCTCGCCTTCGGGAAGCCCAAAGGTCAGCACCGTCCGTGTCCGCATCGCCAGCCCCGGCAGACCGTCACGGCGGAGCACCGGCAACACCGCCGTCGTCAGCATCGCACGGGTCTCATCACTCACCCCCGGCAGGCACACAATGCGGCAACGGTTCCACGTCAGCGCAAAGCCGGGCGCGGTGCCGGCCGGATTCCGCAGCAGCACGGCGCCGGCGGGCAGTTGCGCCTGCCGCCGTTGGTTGGCGGACATGCGCCGCCCGGCCGCGCGCAGGCGTGCCCTGATTGCGGCCAGCGCCAGCGGGGACAGACGCAGCGGCTTGCCGGTGACGGCGGCCACGGCGTCGCGGGTGATGTCGTCAACGGTCGGGCCGAGGCCGCCGGTCATCAGCACCAGTCGCGCCCGTTCGGCGGCATGGGCCACGGCCACGCCCACGTCGTCCACGTCATCCCCCACCACGGCCTTGCACCGGACTTCAATCCCGTGCCCCGCCAGCCACTCGGCCAGAAACAGGGAATTGCTCTCCGCCCGCCCGCCGTGCAGCAGTTCAGAGCCGACCGCAATGATGGCCGCCGTGGTCATGGAGAAAATTTAAAAACAGGTGCGAAGAACACGACAGGTAAAACCGGGGACGGCGGCCTGCCGCCGTTGAACAACCATCGAGATTACTTGTCTTGCTTGTCCTGCCCGCGCTTCTCTTGATACAGCAAATATATCAAGACAAGCGCCGTGGGAATGGCGACCGTCAACGCCGCCACCAGTGCAGCATCCATCATGACCTCCGTCGTGTGAACCCGGCCAGAGATTGTAACACAAACCCCACGCCGGCAAGCACAAAGGCATTCATCACGGCGCCTTTGACCAAGAGGCCTTCGATAATGCCGGCGGCGGCGCAAAGCACCGCGACCTGGCTTGCAAAACGGCGCCACGATTTGAGATCAAATTCCATCGCCCGATTCTATCACAGAACACCGCGGTCAAGACAGAAGACACGGTTCGATGGACAGGGGCGGGTTAGCCCCGACCGCCGCCTGCGCGCCAACGTTCCCACGGGCCGGAACGCCCCGTCAACGCCCGTTGCGTTGACAACGCCGCCGGAAAATTGCTAGATACGCGAGTCCGCACACCGCGCGCGTTACACCAGTCACGGAGGGAATGGGGCATGGCGGAAGGAGCACAACCGGCCAAACGTCAGTTCGTCAATTTCAGTTTCTTTAAAGTGGATGCCGCGTGGCGGCGTCTCCCCGTGGCGGACCGGCAGGCCGGCAAAGGGGAGTTCATCCGGGCCATCGAAGACTTCTCCGGCAAAATCATCGTGGTGCCCTACACCACCGTCGGCATTCGCGGCGACTGCGATTTTGTGCTCTGGCGCATCACCGACACCCTCGAACTCTTTCAGGAACAAATGTCCAAGGCCATGGCCACCGGCCTCGGTCAGTATCTGACGACTCCCTATTCGTACCTCTCGATGACCAAAAGATCGGTGTACGTGGATCACCACGTCCACGAAGGCCAGGACAGCCGCCGGCTGACCATCAAGCCCGGCCGCAGCAAATACATTTTCATCTATCCCTTTGAGAAAACCCGCGAGTGGTATCTCCTGACCAAAGCCGCCCGGCAGGGGATGATGGACGAACACATCGCCATCGGCCACAAATATCCCTCGGTCAAACTCAACACGACCTATTCCTTCGGCCTGGACGATCAGGAATTCGTGGTCGCGTTCGAAACCGACCGCCCCGAAGATTTTCTCGATCTGGTCATGCACCTCCGCGAAGCCGAAGGCAGCCGGTACACCAAGCGCGACGTCCCCATCTTCACCTGCATCATGAAGAGCCTCAAGGAAACCCTGGAGACGCTCGGCGGGTAACATCACGGCCTCCCGTCTCACAGGCGCGGCGCTCTCTGTCCTGATTCCCGGCCTCGGTCACTGGCAGCGCGGCCACCCCGACCTCGCGGCTTGGATTCTCGCCGTGGGCGGCGCGCTGGGCCTTGTCACCTGGGGCGCGGGGGCCGTCGGCGGCGCCGGCGCGGGAGTGTTTGTCGGCATCCTCATCGTCGCGCCGTGGTGGTGCCTGCAAGTTTACGGCGCCTCGCTGTCCGCCCCGCGCGGGCAACGGGACACGCTGGCGGTGGTCATGCAACGGGCGCACGACCTTCGCTATCTGGGCGGCCTGTTTCTGGTGACGGCCGCGGCGGACCTGTTCATCATTGCGGCCAATCCCGAGTACCGCCTCACGGTCTTCTGCGCCAGACCCGACGGCCTGCCCGGCCTCCTCGCCAAGACCCAGTCCCCGCTCCTGCACACCGCCATCGGCTACGGCTTCCTCAAGATTCGCCGATGGGCGCTGTTGCTGTACATGGCCTATGCCGCATACGGCCTGCTCAACGCCACGTCCAATACTGCCTGTTTCGGGTACGGGCGCATTCGCACGGCATTTCTGCTGTCGCTGGCAGCGTTCACCATTTACGTGTGGCGGCGTCGCGCCTGTTTTGGCCCCGCCCGCGCCCGCGCGACGCCATGAACCGGCGGCGACACGGCGCCGGTTTTGACAGCGCCGCAACCGCTGTGTTATCCAGACCCGCGGCGGTCAGGCCCATGGACAGTATCGGCGAGCAAGACACGGACAGCCTGTTTGTGTACCGCCATCCCGACGGCGCGGTCACGCTGTATGCGGATACGGAATGGGCCGTGGAGCGTGGCATGAAACCGGAAGACCTGCGCGAGGTGGCCATTCCCCGCAAGTTGTACGCCGAAGGCACGATTCAGGAAGTCCGCGAATACGTGGCGCGCTATCTGGAAGAACACCACGACCACCCCTCGTAACCCGTTGTGTGACGCCCCCGATGACACCCGCCGTCGCCGCTCCCGCGTCCCTGACGTCCGAATGTATCGCCTCGGTGGTGGAACATCTTCCGGTCCAAAGCCGGGTGATGATCCGCCTCCTGCTGTTGCAATATCTTGACGTGCCCCAGGAGGACGTGCAGTTTATCGCGGAAGACCAGCCGGACTCGCGTTTTCTGGCCGGCGGACAGCCCCAACACAAACAGCACGCCTTCGCCGCCGCGGTGGAAGTCGCGGATCGCGTCGCGCAATACAGCCGGTTTTTTCGCCAGAAGCGGGAACGGCCGTGGCTACAGATCGAATGCCTGAAAAAACAGACGGCGCTGACCGACCTCACCATCAAGGCGGCCGAAGGGCTGCTCGCGTCGAAGTTTCACGTCGAGCCATCGGTGATGCGGGAATGCCGGGACGCCGCCGCGTCCGCGCTGCCGAAGCCGGAAATCCGGCGACTGGAACGCGCGCGGGCACAGGACGCCGTCACGGACGACGAGTATCACCGGCAGCGGCTGCTCATCGAATATCAGGCCCTCCTGCGGCGGCGGGCCAAACAGCGGCGGCGGCTCGACAACGCCGAACAGGAGTTTGAACGGTCGGGCCTGTCCCCGTTGCAGGATCACGAAGTCGCCCATATCTGGGGCATCCCGATGGGCAGTCTGTCCGCGAGAAAAGTCAAGGCGCTCTCGCACTACCTCGCCGCGCTTGACGCCAGACTTGAGCGGGAACGGGGGACCGCCGACCCGCCGCAGGAACGCCGGGATCTCTGGAGAGACACGATTCGCGTCCTGTTCAAAAAACCCTGCCACCGTTCGGTGGTCCACTTCATCCCCGGCATCGAACGCACCGAAGAGGCCCTGCTCGAAAAACTCGCGGCGTTTGCGGACGGCACCATGCCCGAAGCCGTCGAGTCCAACTTCTGGTCGTTGATCACCCGCATCCACGACAGCGAGCACAGCGGCCCCTGGAACAACCATGCCAGAGCCATCTTTGCCCTCCAGCGGCTTTTCGCGATTCAGGCCGATTCCGAGCCGACGCTGGACGACCTCGAAGAGTCGCTCCTGAACGCCACCAAGCCAAAGTCCAAAGACGAAGACCTCCCGGCCCATCAACCCGATGAGGCGTCGCCCGAATTAAGCGAACAGGCCCTGGGCGTGCTGAACGCCTTCGCCGGCGAGATCGACGACAAACGCACACATTAGCCCGCCGCTTCTTTGTCCCCTCCGTCATTCCCGACGTCTTTTGTCGGGAAGCATTTGCCAACGGCAAATGCTCCGAAGGTCCATCCTGATTTCTGTCATTCCGCGTCGACGATGTCCAATGACCGGAGAACCGTGCGAGCACGGAATCCATCCGTAGGATGTCAATGGCAATCCCCCGCCGTCATTCCCGACGTCTTTTGTCGGGAATCCATCCTGATTTCTGTCATTCCGCGTCGACGATGTCCAACGGCAGAAGAACCGTCCGCACGCGGAATCCATCCGTAAGATGTCAATGGCAGGACAGGGAAACAGAAGGATGGATTCCCGATTACTAATGTCGGGAATGACAGAAGGAGAGAAACGGGAATAACGGAACGAGACGGCGGGGACGCGGGATTAACAGACAGCGCCGGCGTGACAGAGTCCGGGGTGACGGCGCGCCGTCGTTTGTGATATACACGGCGGCACAGATGACGTGGCGGTGTAGCTCAGGTGGTAGAGCAGCGGACTCATAAGCCGCGGGCCGGGGGTTCGAGACCCTTCACCGCCACCAATTTTTAGTACGGAACCCGGCCGCGCGCATGGCCCGGCACAAATTGCCGCACACCCGCCGCACACTCGCCGCGGGACGTGCCCGCCGCCGGACGCCTCGCTACCGTTCCCCAACTGACTCGGCGTAATACTCCTCCAGCAACGCGCGCCGGTCATCCTCGACCATCACAATCTGACGCTGGTCGTAGGTGTTCGCCCAGTACAGATAGCGGAAATTTCCGGCGCAACGGCCGTATTCGATGTGCCGCTGCCGTCCATCCGCCTCTTCGTCGGTCTGCTCGCGTACAACCGCGCGCTCCGGCAACTCGCGCCACACCCGTTCGGCGGCGGGGCCGTGGTGTTCGAACACCGGCGTCTCCTCCGGCGCGCCGTGCTCCGTCGACGCCGACGGGAACGCGACGGCGCGTCCCGCCCGGAGTTCGCGCTTCACCATCTCCGTCATGAACGGCCGGAGCGCCTGCGCGCCAAGGATCAATTCTTCGCAAACCCCGTGCCTCATCACGCCCGCGTAGCACAACCCCCCGCCTGTTCGGCCGGTTTCGAACCGCGCGCCGCCGCCGCCACCGCCGCCGTCGACGATCTCCGAACGCACATCGTCCTTCGGCAACCTCGCATACACACACGCCGCCGCCCGCCCCGCGCAACGATGGATGGCCTGCTCGTCATCCTGCGTCACGTCTTCGTCGAACGCCGGCAACCCCAACGCCGCCGGCGACGTCCGTGACGACGCCCGCCGCAGCACAAACAACGGCCCCTCTTCCACCGCCTCGCCAAGTTCGACGAACGTCAACAACGTCGGCGTCTCGACCGGCGCCAACCCCCGCGCCGCCAGCGCCCGCTGGAACAACACCCGCCGCCCCGCGTGCGCCGCCTTTTCGAAGAACACCACCCGGCCCGACGGCGGCAACGCCCGCACGACACGGTCAAGGCACGCGCCGATGCCGGTGCGTTGCTCCAACCGTTGCTGCCGGTGCGCGTCCCTGTCGCGTTCGAAGGTCGACCAGTCTCGACTCGGCAAACCGGGGTCGGTCTCCGACTGGAACAACGCCTGCGTGGCCACGACGGTGTCGAACCCTTCCGGCAACGCCTGCCGCTCCGCATCGCCATGCTGAAACTGTACATTTTCAATCCCCGACGTCCGCGCGAACCGCCGCGCCGCGTCAAGGGATTGCGAAGACCGGTCAAGGCCCAGCACCACGGCGTCCGGGAACCGGGCGGCGTACCATGTCGTGAGAATGCCCACCCCGCACCCCACGTCCAGCACGCGGGACGCGCCTTTCAGCGCATTCGCCACGGCAGGCGCCAGCGTCCGGTAATAGCCGTAGCGCTGGCTGTGCAGCACGGGCAGCGCATCGGGCGACGCCGCCAGATCATAAAACGCCGCGTCCGCGTCAGGCCCGCCGTCGCGCCGTCGTTCCGCCGCGCGCCGAAGTTGCCGAAGATAATCCATGGTCAACTCGCGCCGCTGCCAGGCGTCGTAGGACGCGTCATCAGGCCACCGGCGCAATCCCCATTGCGCCAGATGCCGCTCAATAGTCGGGACAGACATGGATCATGACGGGCGGGCGAACGGAAGGGAAACAACCACACCGCCCCCCTGCGGACACGAGAACGGCGCGGCGGGCACGGCGGTCGCTTAAAATTTCGCGGACAACATCATGGCGTCCTGGTACGCCTGCGGCACGGGATGCGGCTCCCGCAACTGCCCGGCCCCGAACCCCACGTATTTGTCGGTCATCAGGGCACGCAGGGTCAGCGCCCCGCGCGCGGGAACGGGCAGGACATTCATCCCCAGTTCTTCGCCCAACTCCATGTGCGTGCCCGCGTGAAGCCGGGTCGAGGCGTTCACCAGCACCGCGCCGGCGTCCGCTTCCCGGACAAATCTCATGGCGGTTTCATAATTCCGGGTGACAATGGCGGCGGTGTGTCCCGGGCCGGCGGCCGCCATGTGCGCCAGCCCTTCGTCGAATGTCCCGACAATTTTAATGCCCAGCGTCAACGACTGCCGCTTCTGCTCCCACTCGTCGGCGGCGGCCGGTCGAATGCCCCGGTGTCCGGTCATGGCCATCAGGCCCATCATGGAGACGGTTTTGGGGCAGCCCACAAGTTCCACGGAAAACTCACTCAACAGCCGGCGAATGAGGCCCGGAAGCAACTGCTGCGCGACGGCCTGATGCACCAGCAGCGCGTCCAGGGCGTTGGCGGCGCGCGGATCCTGAATTTTGGCATTCACCACCACGCTCTGCGCCAACGGGACGTCCGTTTCTTTATCCACGTAGACGTGACACAGGCCGCCGTCATACCCCAGGACGGGGACCCGTGACTGCTCCATCACCGCCTTGCGCAACCCGGCCCCGCCTCTGGGCACCACGCCATGCACCAGATGCCGCAACCGGGTCAGTTCCAGCACCCCGTCACGGTCGGGGCGATCCACAAACGTCACCGCCCCCGGAGGCACGCCGTGATCTTCGGCCGCCCCGCGCAGCACAGACGCCACGGCGGCGTTGGTCAGGAACCATTCCCGCCCGCCCCGCAGCACGCAGACGTTGCCCGACCGGAGACACATGGCGAGGGATTCGACCGTCACGGCCGGGCCGCATTCGGAAATCACGGCAATGACCCCGATGGGCACGCGCACCCGGTGCAGGCGAAGCCCGTCCCGCGTCACCCAGCCCTGCGACACCTCGCCCGCGGGGTCGGGCTCCTCGGCCATCCGGCGGATGAACGCGACCATCTCCGCCACGTCGTCTTCGGTCACGGTAATATGATCTCTGGCCTTCCGATAGTCATCCGTCGAACCGTCCCTGGGAATGGCCTCGAGATCCCGCCTGTTGGCCGCCAGGATGTCCTCCTTGCCTGCCTCCAGCCGCTCCGCCATGGCCCGGAGCGCCAGCGTTCGATCCCGGCCGGTCATCAACGCCAGGGGACGGGCCGCGGCATGGGCCTGTTTCGCAAGACCCTGAACATACAGTTTGAGAGGGACTTCAACCACGCGTACACTCCGTCAGACATCGCACAACGCGCATGGCGCACAGGCGCCGCGCCGCCGTCTCTCACCCACATCGCGGGGGCACTGTACCCGCATCCGGGAACTCCCGTCAAAACTGCCGGCCTCCTTCTGTCATTCCCGACATCTCCTCTCCGTCATTCCCGACGTTTTTAATCGGGAATCCATCTTTCTGTTTTCTTGCTGTTTTCTTGCTGTTTTCCTCTGGCCTGCTCTTGGCACCCAGCAGATGGATTCCGCGTGCGAATGGTTCCCGGCCAATGAATTCGCCGACGCGGAATCCATCTGAAAGACGCCGTTGGCGGGACGGAAAAGGGATGAGGAAAAAGAAGAAGACAACAGAAAGATGGATTCCCGACTACTAATGCCTGCCCCCGACGTTTCCATTCGGGGGTCGGGAATGACGGAGAGGAGAGGTCGGGAATGACGGAAAGGAGGGGGACGCACACAGACGAACCGGATTCCCGCCGCCGACGGGGAACGCCGGAACGCCCGTGCCCGTGCGGGGTTTGCGCGTACCGAGGGACGGCGGAGCAATTTGCCTTGCATTAAAAACAAGGGGTATGATACATCGTTTCAGCCCGCAGGGCGCGCCGTGTGCGGCCGGTGGGATGCGGCATGGATGGTTCATGGATTTCAGAGATGCGCCGTTTTGTTTTAACGGAAGGTGAGCACGAGGCATGATTCCCATTAAACACCTGCTGGAGGCGGGCGTCCACTTTGGCCATCCCGTCAACCGGTGGAACCCCAAAATGAAGCCCTATATTTTCGGGGCGAACAAGGGCATTCACATTATCGATTTGCAGCAGACCGCCGCCCTGTTTCACAAGGCCTGGCAGTTCACGCGGGACACCGTTGCGGCCGGGCACTCGGTCCTGTTTGTGGGCACCAACAAACGGCAGGCCGTCGGCATCGTGGAAGAAGAGGCCAGGCGGTGCAACATGTATTACGTGACGCAGCGCTGGCTGGGGGGCATGCTCACCAATTTCCAGACAATCCGGAAAAGCATCGGCCAACTCCAAAAACTCGAAGCCGCCCAAACCGACGGCACACATGAACGTCTCAAGAAAAAAGAAGTCCTGTTCATGGAAAAGGAGCGCGCCAAACTGGAGAAGTTTTTGAGCGGCATCAAGGGCATGGAACGCCTGCCCGGATGCGTCTACGTTCTCGACACGCGCATTCAGCACATCACCGTCAAAGAAGCGAATCGGCTGGGCATCCCCGTGGTCGCCATTGTGGACACCAACAGCGACCCCTCCGGGATTGACTACCCCATCCCCGGCAATGACGATGCCATTCGGTCGATCAAACTCTTTACGGCGCAGATCGCGGACGCCTGCCTGGAAGGCCATGCCCTGCAAGCCAAACAGGCGACGAACGGAGGCGGAGGAGCCGAAGACAGCATGATGGCGGAGATGATCTCCGCCCGTTCCCCGGAGAAGACGGCCGGCGCCCGCGCGCCCTCCTGACACGTTCGACATTCGTCCGCAACGGTTTTTCGTATCACACCCGGCCCCCGCGCCACAGACACAAGGGAGCACCACGCACACATGTCCGGCATGCGCGATCTGGTCAAGGAACTCCGGGGCAAAACGGGGGCCGGCATCCTCGATTGTCAATCCGTGCTCAAAGAAACCGGCGCGGACATGGAAAAAGCCATTGACCTCCTCCGCCAGCGAGGGCTGGCCGCGGCCCAGAAAAAAGCGGGGCGCGAAACGCGGGAGGGCGTCATCGCCTCCTATATCCACGCCGGAAGCAAAATCGGCGTCCTCGTGGAAGTCAACTGCGAAACGGACTTCGTCGCGCGCAACGACGAATTTCAGGCCCTGGTCAAAGACATCGCCCTGCAAATCGCCGCGGCCCACCCCCTCTGCGTCAAACGCGACGACGTCCCAGCCGAACAGGTCGCACGCGAAGAGGCCATTTATCAGGGCCAGGCCAAAGAACTCGGCAAACCCGCGGCCGCGCTGGAAAAAATCGTGCGGGGCAAACTGGAAAAGTTCTACCAGGAACAGTGCCTGCTTGAGCAGAGTTTCATTAAAAATCCCAGCGTCACCATCACCGACCTCCTCACGGAACACATCGCCCGGCTCGGCGAAAATATCACGATTGCCCGCTTTACACGCTACCAACTGGGCGCGGAATGACGCCTGGTCAGTACCGTCGAGTGCTTCTCAAAATCAGCGGCGAAATGCTCGCGGGCGATCAAGCCTACGGCATCAACCCCGCGGTCCTCACGACCCTGGCCGGGGAAATCCGCGAGGTGGTGGACATGAGCATCGAGATCGCGCTCGTGATCGGCGGCGGGAACATCTGCCGGGGCATTGCCGCCAGCGAAGCCGGCATGGAGCGCGCGTCGGCCGACTACATGGGCATGCTGGCCACCCTGCTGAACGCGCTCGCCCTGCAAAACGCGCTCGAAAAAACCGGGGTGGTCACGCGCGTCCTGTCCGCCATCGAAATGCGGCAACTGGCGGAAGGCTACATCCGCCGGCGCGCCATTCGGCACCTTGAAAAAAAACGCGTGGTGATTTTTGCCGCCGGGACGGGCAACCCGTATTTCACCACGGACACGGCCGCCGCGCTGCGCGCCATGGAAATCCAGGCCGACGTCATCATGAAAGGCACCAAGGTCGACGGGATTTACGAGTCGGACCCGGTCAGCGACCCGTCGGCCGCCATGTTTGACACGCTGTCTTTTCTGGACGTCCTCAACAAACAGTTGAAGGTCATGGACGCCACGGCCATTACCCTGTGCATGGACAATCATCTGCCGTTGATGGTGTTCAACATCACCAGGCCGGGGAATTTAAAGCGCGCGGTCCTGGGGGAAAAAATCGGGACCCTCGTGACCCGGGACGTCACGCCGGAACCTCCGAGGCGCGCGGCCAATGTCTGACCAGGCCCTGCTTGACTCGATGGCGCACAAGATGGACGGGGCCATCGACCACCTCAAAAAAGAACTCGCCGGCCTTCGGGGCGGCCGGCCCTCCCTCTCGCTTCTGGATCACGTCATCGTCTCCTACTACGGCACGCCCACCCCCCTCAAACAAGTGGGCAATCTCTCCATGCCGGACAACCGGCTCTTCGTGATCCAGCCGTGGGACCCCTCAAGCATTCCGGACATTGAAAAAGCCATCCAGACCTCCGGCCTCGGCCTCACGCCGGCGAACGACGGGAAAGTGATTCGCATTCCCATCGCCCCCTTGAGCGAGGAACGCCGGAAAGAATTCGTCAAAATCTGCCGGAAATACGTGGAGGACACGAAAATCCACATTCGCGGCATCCGTCGTGAGACCAACGACGCGCTGAAACGCCTCAAAAAAGACGCCGCCATGACCGAGGACGACCTGCGGCGGCGCGAGGCCGACGTGCAGAAAGTCACGGACGGCAGGATTCACAAAGCCGACGAACTCTTGAAGAAAAAGGAGGAAGAAATCCTGGAGATTTAAGACCCCGCCCGTGTCCTCCCCAGATTTCACCACACCCCGCCCGACCGCGCCGTGTTCGCTGTCACCAACGCTTGCCCGCATCAGCCTTCCCGCGTTAGCCCGCAATCTCGACGCGCTGCGCCGACTGCTCCCTTCGCGCACGGCCGTCATGGCGGTGGTCAAAGCCGACGGCTACGGCCACGGCGGCGTGGCGGTGGCCGAAGCCCTGTCTCAACTCGGCGTGCGGCATTTCGGCGTGTCGACGGTCGAAGAAGGCGTGACCCTGCGGGACGCCGGATTGTCGGGAACCATTCTTGTCATGGGCGGATTTTTTCCCTGGCAATGCGACGCGCTCATCAAGGCCGGGTTGACGCCCGCGCTGTCAGACGCCGGCATGGCCCATGCCCTGTGTGAACGGCTGTCCGACACGACACGGCCCTACCCCGTCCACGTCAAAGTGGACACGGGCATGAGACGGCTGGGGTTCCCCATCAAGGAGGCGCCGGCCTTCCTGCAATCGCCGATGTTGTCTCACGACCTGTCGTGCCGGGGCCTGATGACGCACTTTGCCGACGCCGGGAATCCCGACCCGGCCTCTACGCTGCGCCAACTTGACCGGTTTCAGACCGCCGTGTCGACCCCGCGCGCCGGAGGCCCCATTCCCTGCCTTCACGCCGCCAATACCGCGGGCATCCTCTGGCACCCGTCATCGTGGCTGGATATGGTTCGTCCCGGACTGCTGTTGTACGGATACGCGCCGACGCCCGGCCGGCACGCGCCTCTGTCCCTGCACCCGGTGATGACCCTGACCACCAAAGTGGTGCACGTCAAAACGGTCGGGAAAGGCGAACCCGTCAGTTACGGCGACCTCTACCGCACGTCACGGGAGTCCCGGCTGGCCGTTCTCCCCGTCGGGTACACACACGGATACAACCGCCGGCTGTCCAACAAGGCAGCCGTCATCATCCGCGACCGGCGCGTGCCGGTGGTCGGACGCATCTGCATGGATATGACGGTGGTGGACGTGACCGACGCCCCCGGCGTCACGCCGGGAGACGACGCGCTGTTACTGGGCAAGTCGGCAACGCAGGAAATCACCGCCGGCGATCTGGCGGCGTGGCAGGATTCCATTCCATATGAAGTGCTGTGTCATCTCGGATCGCGCGCACATCGAGTCTATGAGCCGCTGACGGAGCATCCCCGATAAGGCCGCCAGGGCCGCCGGCGAACCGTCGGAGGCGAACCGTCGGAGGCGAACCGTCGGAGGCGGCCGTCTCCGTCACGGGGCGTCACGTTTTCAGTTTTTTGTTCAGCCGCTTCTCCACGCCGGCCACTTTCCCGCTCAATCGGCCCCGGTGCCCCTTGCGATAATCCACCTTCATCGTGCAGGAAATACGGGAACAGTCTTCTTTCATGCGCTCATAACATTGCCGCACCACGTCCAACACGTCGTCCCATTCGCCTTCCAGCACCGTGCCCATGGGATTGAGCCGGTAGTCGACGCCGCTTCGGTCGACAATCTCCAACGAACGGGACACGTATTGTCCCACGCTTTCACCCTTGCCCAGGGGAGACATGCTGAATTCCAACAAGACCATGGCTGCCATCCTTTGGAAAATTATGAACCGGACGATTGCCTGTGCGCGGTCCACGCCGGGGGATACGCCACGTTCCCCGTCAGGTGAAACCCCTCCACCGCGGATTTCAATTTCGCTTTTCGTTTTTCCGGCCCGGGTTCGGCGGCCCGGACGTCCTCCCGCACCGCCCCCAGCCACTCCACAAACTTCTCAAACTCTTCATCAAAAATCGTTTCGCAATTCCGCCGCAGGACGCCGGCCAACGCGGGGGACGCGCCGCTGGTGCTGATCGCCAGCCGAAGCGCCCCTCGCCGCACCACGGCCGGCATCATCACATTCGACAACTCCGGACGGTCAATCGACCACACCAGAAACCGTTCGGTTTCCGCCGACGCCTTTAACGATTGCGCGAGTTCCGTCTCATCCGCCAGGGTATTGAGCACCATGAACACGCCCTGGGTGTCGGTGGATCGAAAGCGCCGTCCGCGATGAAGAATGGCGCCGGACGCCGTGAGTTTCCGAAGCGGCACGTTCAGCGTGGGATTCACCACGACCACTTTGGCCCCGCTCTCCAGCAACAACGAGGTTTTCTGCGCGGCCTCATCCTCGCCGCCGATGACCGCGCAAAACCGGCCCTGCAGATTTAACGAAATTTGGAAGCCGGGATTGTTCGCCATGCCGACCCTTCCGCGCCGCGCACGATAAGGGGCCGCGAACCGGAGGGGCGGCGGTCACTCATCGGAGTCCAGTTCCATGTGCCAATAGAGATAATCACGCCAACTTTCCGGCGCGTTCCGAATGCCGATCATGATGGTGAGGGTGGGATTCCATCTCGGCTTCTCCGGTGTTTTCATCAAACGCATACGGGCTTCTTCCGGCGTTCGTCCGCTCTTTTTATTATTACAACGCCAGCACGCGGTCGCGATATTTTCCCAGGTTTTCCTGCCGCCGTCGGCAATCGGCACGACGTGGTCGAAGGTGAGTTCTTCGGTGCGAAACCGTTTGGCGCAATACTGGCACGTGTATTTATCGCGGGTAAAAATATTAATCCGCGAAAACTTGACCGGCCGGTGCGCGGAGCGCAACTTGACGACTTTCAGCAGCCGCATCACCGAGGGAAGTTTGAAACTGATCGTGATGCCCCGAATTTCCCGGTCATAGCATTCGAGGACTTCGACTTTCCCCTGGCACAGCAGAGTGACGGCCTTCTGCCATTGCACGACCCGCAACGGCTCATAGGTGGCGTTCAACAATAACGTCATCGACCGCGTCCCGCGTGGAGTTCACGGATTCTCACCGGCATCAATCGTGGATGTATAACATCGGGAACCGCGACGACGCAACACGCCGGGTCCGCAACGCCGCCCGGCAACGAACTCGCCCGGCGTACCCGAATGATCGTTCAGGAGATCTGATCCTGATGAGGCAGCGGCGGCAACTCGTGAAACGGCATCAAGGCGACGGCCGCCAGCGAAATCACGCGGACCGTTCCGTCCTTCAACGTCACCCGCCAGGCAAACTCCCGTTCGATCCATTCCCGCGACTCTTTTTCCCGCACCAGTTTTCGCACGGCGTACACGCCGGGGCGTTCCCGGCCGACCTGCCACTCGCCCGCATGGACGGGCACGCCCCGCGCGTCCAGCGTCGTCACATAGGCGGCCAGCGCCTCTTCCAGCGTGGGGGCGTTGCGGGCGGGATGCGTCCGCACCAACTCCAGCGCTTCGCGGGCCCCGGCGTCATCGGGAATATCGGGCGTGTGTCCCGCCGGACGGGAAAACACAAACCCCGCGACGACCAGCAGCGCCAACGCGCCAACGCCTACGACGTTTCTGACACCGACCGTTCCCATAACGATTCCGGCTCCCCGGCCTTGCGGGCCATCCATCGCGCCCAGACAAACAGCGCGTCACTCAACCGGTTCAAAAACGGAATGATGTGCGGCGGGATGGACTCGTCACGGGCCAAACTCACGCACCGGCGTTCGGCCCGGCGAGTCACCGCCCTGGCCTGATGCAGCAATCCGGCCACCGTGCCGCCTCCCGGCAGCAGAAATTCCTTGAGCGGCGCAAGGTCCTCCTGGCATCGATCAATGCACGCCTCCAGCCGTGCGACGTCCGCCGGCGTCACCGTCGGCATGTTGGGAAACTCCTGTCCCGGCGCGGTGGCCAGCACCCCTCCCACGTCAAACAGTTTATGCTGCACCCATTTCATCTGCTCATCCAGATACCGGGCCGCGTCGTCGCGTGCCGTATCATTAAACGCGCGCACCAGCCCGATGACGGTATTTAACTCATCCACGCTCCCGTAAGCCTCCACCCGGCCGGCGTCTTTCGCCACGTCCTGACCACCCGCCAGGCGCGTGCGTCCGCCGTCGCCGGTTTTGGTATAGACTTTGGAAATTCTCATGCCGGTTCCCCGTCATACCTTGCTCCGGCGCATCGCGCGCCGAAGCGGATTGCCGCCGCCGGCTGTTCGATCATCCGCATCGTCACAAACCGGGCGCCGCAAACTTCACCCGAAGTCCGCCGAACACCGACACCCCCGGCGTCCCGAAGTCTAGCACCTCTTCATATTCCTCATCAAAAAGATTATCCACGCGAACGTACGCCTGTATCCGCTCGGACGCATCATAACTCGCCGCCGCGCCGACCACCGTGAACGAATCAAGACGCCGCATATTGCCCACGTCATCAAACTGCGAGTCCGCAAAGCGGAGATCCACCGTGACGTTCAGAATCTCAATCGGCTGATACGCCACACTGACAACGGACTGATGAACCGGCCACCGCGCGAACCTGTTGGCCGTGTTCAAGTCGCGCGTCAACGTCGCGGTGTAACGTCCGCGCACTTCCAGACGCTTCGCCCAGGGACGGTCCCGAAGCATCACCGCCGTCACCGCCCCTTCCCACCCTTGAGATGTGGCCGACGCCGCGTTGATGGGACAATAGTTGGGGCCGAACGTTCCGGTTCCGCATATCGCGGCGCTCCGAATGGTCTGAATCAGATTGCGATACCGATTTCGGAAATAGCCGATGTCGACCGTGACCCGTTCGTCCCAGAAGCGTTGATCCATGCCCACGTCCATACTTTGACTTCGTTCCGGCCGCAAGTCGGGGTTGCCGAAGTCGGGGAAAAACAATTCGTTGATGCTGGGCGCCCGAAATCCCGTGGCGTAACTGCCGCGAATTTTCGTGTTGGTGGCGTCGGACACATAGCCGCCGGTCACCCGATACGTGGCCGCTTCGCCAAACGTGTTGAAGTCATCAAACCGCCCGCCGGCCGTGACAAAGAACCGATCAAGCAGCGTGAGTTGCACCTGACCAAAGCCGGCATGGGACGCATTAATCTTCGTTGCCGCAAACGCCGCCTGCGCTTCACGAAACTGATACCCCGCCGTCAGCGTCAGGTATGGGTTGATGCGAACGTCGTGCTGACTCTCGACCCTGTTCGTCAATCCGCGAGTCTTGCCGAATTCGCTCAACGCCCGCGATTCGGCGCGGGACAATGTGACGCTGTGCGTCCACCGGTCGGTCAACGGCTGCTGCCAGTTGCCGGAGAAGACGAATTGCGTCGTGTCCTCTTTGGTCTTCAGCGTGTCGGCGGGATTGCCGAAAAAAACATCGGTGTCCACCGAGCCGTTCAACCACCTGAAATTAACGTCGACACGGCCGTCGGCGGGAAGCGCCGTGCCAAGTTTGGCCGACCCCTGCCAGTTCCGGTACGCATCGCGCTCGGACGCCCCCCTTCGATAATTCGCCGCGGAAATACTTGCGGTGTCCCAGCGGGAGAGCGCGACGGAAAAATCCACCGGCCCCCGTTTCCCGCGCAGACTGCTGCCTTCGCGCACCGTGTTGAACGCGCCATATTCGAAGAACGAACCCGCCGTCGGCGTCCCCCGTCCGCGTTTCGTCGTGATGGCAATGACGCCGCCCATCGCCTCGGACCCCCACAACGTGCTCTGCGCCCCGCGCACGATTTCAATTTTCCCGATGTTGTCCACGGTTAAATCGGCAAAGTTAAATCCGCCGTTTCCCGCGGCATTCACAATCGCGCCGTCAATCAGCACCAAGGTCTGTTCCGACTTCCCGCCACGAATCCGCACGGTGGCGTTCGTCCCCGGCCCGCCGTTCTGAAACACCGCCGTCCCCTGCGACAGCCGCAGCGCTTCCACCACCGTCTTGACGTTTCGTTGCCGCAAATCCTCTTCGGTCCACACCTCGACCGCGCTGGTCACGTGACGAAGCGGCACCGGCGTTTTGGTGGCGGTGACGACCAGAGACTCCAGCGTCTGCACGTCATCCGACGCAGCGGAGGATGACTGACTCAAGACCGGGGCCGGAAAACACGGCGGGGCAAGCAACACGGCAAGACAGACAGACTGTAACCGGCGACACAACATGACACGCCTCCCTTTGACTCGAAGGGTGGGTTGGGAAATGCACCCGGCACGTCGGGTCTCCTGACTTGCGGATCATCGCTTCGCCGCGCCTTCCCGGCCGCGCCGCGACGCCGGGCCTTTCGCCCGCACGTCGCGCCGCCGGCCAGTGGCCACAACAGCGGCGTCACTCCCCGTTCACAGTGGCGGCACCGTGATGGATTTTCACCATCTTCCCCGACACATGCCGTGATTGTTCCTCGATCCCGTTCCTTTCGTAAATGATTAACCGACACGAGAGAGTCCCGGCCCTCCCGCTCTCGCTCTCACCCGCCCCCATCCGCGCAACGGCACGGGAATACTACACGGACAATGCAACCCGTGGCGCATGTGACCGGGGATGTTCATCCACAATCACCTCGCATCGATACACCATCTCCAGGATGTCGGGCCGAATCACGTCCGCCGGGCGTCCCTGCCGCGCGATTTCCCCCCGATGCAGCAGCAGCAGTTCATCGCAGCATTGACTCGCCAGATTCACGTCATGGGAGACCATCACCACGGTCACGCCCCGTTCCCGGTTCAGGCGTCGAAGGTTCCGGGCAATATCGAGTTGGTGACGGAGATCGAGAAACGCCGTCGGTTCATCCAACAACAGCGCGTCCGGCTCCTGCGTCAACGCCCGCGCCATCACCGCCCGCTGCCGTTCGCCCCCCGACACCTCCGACAGCAGGCGGTCGGCCATCCCGTCAACGTCCATGTCCCGCATCGCCTCGGCGGCGCGCCGCACGTCGTCGGGCGCATCCCATCCCCATCCCGAAAACGGCCGGTGAAACGGGAACCGTCCCATCAACACCAGTTCCCGCAACGTCAACGACCACATCGGCGGCGTCTCCTGCGGCACGAACGCGATGCGCCGCGCCAGTTGCCTCGGCGACCACTCCGCGAGGGGCTGTCCAAACACGCGGACCTCGCCGGACTCCGGACGCAACAGTCCCATCAACAATTTCAACAGGGAGGTTTTCCCCGACCCGTTCGGGCCGATGATGCCGACCATCGCCCCGGCCCCGACGGCATACGTGACCGCGTGAATCGCCCGGCCGCGATCCGCCGCGCGGTCGTAACGAAACGACACGTCCCGAAGATCGAACGCCGGCGGGGCCGCCTTCTCCGTCATCACGCGACTCCGGCTCGCCGTTTCACCAACAGATACATGAAGAGCGGGCCTCCGATGAGCGCCGTGACCACCCCCACCGGCAGTTCGGTCGGTGCCAGCGCCGTGCGGGCGATGGTGTCGGCCACCATGAGAAACGCGCCCCCCGCCAGCGTGGCCGCCGGCAACAACAGGCGATGATCCGCGCCGGCGATCAGGCGCACCGCATGAGGCACGACCATGCCGACAAACCCGATGAGGCCGGCCAGCGACACGACGGCGCCGGTCATCAGCGCCGACACGACAAAGACGAGTTGCTTGACCCGCGTCACCTCAACGCCCAGCGCCCCGGCGGCGTCTTCGCCCAGCGTCAGCACGTTGAGCGAACGCGCCAGAGAGAACAACACCGCGACCCCCGCGCCCAGGAACACGCCCAGCCACAGGAGCGTGGCGTAATCCGGCGCCGTGATCGTACCCATCAGCCACATCATCATCTGAAACGCCCGCACCGGGTCGGCCAGCGCGACGGCAAACATGATCAACGCCGAAAACAACGCGTTGAGAATGACGCCGGCCAGCAACAACGTATGCACCGACAACGCGCGGTACGTCACGCTGATTCGATACACAATCAGAATCGCCAGCAGCCCACCGGCAAACGCCCAGACATGCAACATCGCCAGCCCCATCACCGCGCCGCCGACCCCGAACAACGTGCCCAGCGTGGCGCCGAAGGCGGCGCCGCTGGAAATCCCCAGCACATACGGCTCGGCCAACGGATTCCGCAGAAGCGCCTGCAACGCCACGCCCACCGCCGCCAGCGCGCCGCCCACGCCAAACGCCAGCACAAGGCGCGGCAGGCGAACCTGCAGCAGGATGACGGCGCCGACGGATTCGATCTCCGCGCCGTCGCCCCGCAACGCCTGTCCCAGAATTCGAAGGACGGTACCGAACGCCAGCGGTTCGGCGCCGACGGCCAGACATCCCGCCCCGGTCACCACACTCGCCACGACCAATCCCGCCACGCCGGCCGTCCATCGACATGCCGACAACCCGCCGCCGGCCGTCCACGCCGCGCCGGCCGCTGACAACGACGGCGGCGTCACCGGCGTCTCAAGCGTTCGACCGGCGCCGGCGGCGCGCCATGCACCATCGCTCACGGCGCACCTTCCTGAAACACTTCGGGATGAATGACGCGGGCCAGCGCCGCCAGCCCCTGACCCAGCCGCGGCCCCGGCCGGTTCAACAACGCCCAGGGTACAAAATGCAGGCGTCGGTGTTTCACCGCCGCCATCGTGCTCCACTTCGTCCACGGCGCCAGTTCCGATTCCGGCAGCGGCGCGCCGCCCATCGAGGGGAACAGCAGAATTTCCGGGTCCCGCCGCAACACCGCCTCCATGCTCAACCGGGGATAGGCGTCGCCGGCGTCCTTCGCGACGTTTTCCGCTCCGGCCAGTTCCAGGAGTTGATGAATAAAACTGCCCGGCCCGACGGTGAGAAACGGCTCGTGGTACAACACGTACAGAACGCGGGGCCGTGACGCGGACGCGGTGCGCTCGACCACGGCCCGCACGTCCGCGCGCATGGCATCCGCCAGCGCATTGGCCGCGGGCGCGCGGTCAAACATCCGGCCCAGCGTCTGAATATGGGCATAGACGCGCTCAATCGACCGGGCCTCCATGACGAACAGGGGAATCTTCAGCCGCCGCAACGTCTCCACTTCGTCGTTCCGCACCGCCGCAAACGCCAGCACGAGGTCGGGGCGCAGCGCCAGGACGGCTTCGAGATTGGGGCGGACGTCCCCCACCCGCGCGCGGGTTTGCGCTTCGGGCGGATAATCGCACCAGTCCGTCACGCCGACGACCGCGTCGCCCGCGCCGATGGCGAATAGCATTTCCGTGATACTCGGCGCGAGCGACACCACCCGCGTCGGCGCCCGCGACACGTAGATTTTTTGACCGGTGTCATCGACAAACGTCCGCGGGGCCACGTTGGCCATAAAGGGCATTCCCGTCAGGATTCCCTGTTGCCGGCGCGTCATGGCAGATTGAAATTGGGATTGAGATCGGGATTGGGATTGAAATTGCAATTGATCGGCGAACCCGGCAAGCGGATCGAACAGCGGCAACAACGACACGGCAACGACGACCGCCACGGCGGACCGACACCGCCACACACCCGTCATAATAAAAAATCCCCAAGGCCCGAATGACCTTGAGGATTGCACCCGCAACCTCATTCTCACCCGTTCCCCACTCCACGAGGGTCCGAAGATCGTGAACCCCGCCCGCCGCATCCACAACGGCGGCGGCCACGGGATTCCAACACGGCTTGGTCTTCTGGCTTCCGGCTCCTGACCTACTTCCCAGGCCTTCCCATCACCAAACGTGACAGTGGCAACTCACGGGTTTCGTGTCCGGTTACAGCGGCGGGACCGCGAAGGATTCGCACCTTCTTCCCTGCACCGTGTCTGTCATATAACAAACGAAACTATAAGCCCCCCCGGCGCCGGCTGTCAAGACAGCGACACAATGCGCACACGACGCTGCCCCCCTCCGTCATTCCCGACATCTTTAATCGGGAATCCATCTTTCTGTTGTTCTTCCCTGGTTAGGACAAGGAAACAAAAGGATGGATTCCCGATTACTAACGTCGGGAATGACAGAAAGAGGGGACGTGTGAACGGCGGCATTTGCCCCCTCTCCGTCATTCCCGACATCTTTAATCGGGAAGTATTTGCCAACGGCAAATGCTCCGAAGGTCCATCTTTCTGTTGTCTTTCCCCGGTTAGGACAAGGAAACAAAAGGATGGATTCCCGACTACTAACGTCGGGAATGACAGAAGGACAGAAGGCGAGAGGCACAGAAACACACCAAACTCACCCGCCCTCACGGCTCCGCAACAACGTCACCACCGTCCGCCGCGTCAAAACGCAACCGCAGAAACACCGGGAACCTCGGCAGGCCGTTGCCGGTCAGCCCCTGGTATTTGTACGTGATGGTCGCGCCGACGGGCGGCGGGCGGCGGCGCTGGGCGTCGGACAGGCCGCTCCCGACGTTGAACACCGTCCCGTCACCGGCGCGCACGCGCAACGAACCGAGTTGCCCCTCGTATTTTCCCGCGCCGGGATTGTGCCCGATGATGACGGCCTCGGCATCCGTGAAGGGTTTGTATTTCAGCAAATCATCGCTTCGGCCGCCCCGGTGACGCGACGCGGCCCGGCGCAACATCAGCCCCTCGCCGCCGCCGGCGACCACGTCGGCAAAGCGCCGCTCCAGCGCCGCGCGCGACGCCACCGGCTCATGCGGCGCCACGTGCCACGGGCCGGGATGTCGCGCCGCCAGCGCCGTCAGCGCGGCATAGCGTTCGTGAAACACGCCGTCATGGCCGGGCAGATCAAACACCATGTAGCGCACATCGCGCCACCCGTCATGCGGACGGCGGCGGCGCACGACGGACACCGTGTCCTCAAACCGCCCGCGCCCCAGCCAGAGTTCCCCGTCCATCGCCACGTCGGGCAACCCGTCCACAAACCAGTCCGGCGCGGCAAACGCCGTGCCGCCGCGCGAGCGCAGTTGCCGGCCATCCCACAACGCGCGCACGCCGTCGTATTTTTCGCTCATCCAGTATTCGGCAAGATCGACCGCCGCGTCGCCCGGCCGGTACACATTCGCCAGCGCCACGTCGGGCGCCGCCGCCCGGACCTCGCCGCCACCACCCGCGCACGCAACAACCAGCGCAACGACGGCACACGCCTTCGCCCACCAAGGCATCGACATGCAACATCGCCCCCGCGCACACAAACAGTACAACATCATCCGCGCCTCACGCCATCTTCAACAACGCCTCAATCGCGCCGCCGATGCCTTCGAAAATCTGATGCGGTTTCGCGGCGCCGTACATATAGGCCGGCGTGGTGATGACCTTGTTGGCGTTGTCCACGACAAACTTTTCCACCGCGCACGCGGCATGTTTGGCGCCGGTCTTTTCGATCTCCGACGCCGTGCCCGCATCCTCGCCGATGGTCACGTTGACGCCCAGTGTGCCGAACGCCAGCGCCATCACCGCCGGCGCGATGCAGATCGCGGCAATGGGTTTGCCGGCGCGGTGAAACTCATTCACGATGCGCAACACCTCCGGGTCCACGGCGCCCCCGCTTCCCTTTTTCGCAAAGTCGCACAAATGCAGCGCCGCGCCGAACCCGCCGGGCATCGCCAGCGCGTCGAAATTTTTTGCGACGAGTTTGTCCAACGGCTGAATCTCGCCGCGCGCGATCCGCGCCGCCTCCCACAACGCATTGCGCGTCTGTCCGGTCGACTCCTTCGTCACGTGATTCGTTTCGGGCACGTCACGATCCGGCGCGAAACACCGGTACGCCGCGCCCCGTTGTCCAATCGCCACCAGCGTGCCGACCGCTTCGGTAATCTCCGACCCGTCCAGAAACCCGCACCCCGACAGAATCACCGCAACCTGTTTCATCACGCACCTCCTTGACCCGACATCATCCCATCCCGCGCCCGGCCGATGATACCGCAGCGCCCGTCGTGGGGGTCAACGCGGATCACGTTCGCGTTCACGAGTTTTCGATTTCGCGGACGTCCCGCGCGACACAACGCCGGTGACCAGCAGATCGTTTCCAAGACACCGCACGCGCACGTCGGACACCGCCGCCATGCCGGGCAAACTCCGGGGCGACGTCCCGCCCAGAACGCCCACGGCGTCGCGCCCGCCCATCAGCGTCGGCGCCACGTACAGACACACCCGGTTCACCAGGCCCTCGCGCAAAAATCCGGCGTTCAACTCGCCGCCGCCTTCGAGCAGCAGACTGATTATGCCGCGCCTGCCGAGTTCGCGGAGGCAACGACGAATCGGCACGCGACCGCCCTTGCGCGCCAACGCCGGCACCAACACCTCCGCGCCCACGTCGCGCAGCCGTTGAATTTTTGCGCGGTCGGCGCGCGTCGTCGTCGCCACCACCGTCGGCGCACGGGCCATGTCCCGCAACACCCGCGCCGACAGCGGGGTTCGCAGCCGGCTGTCAAAGACGACCCTGACCGGCGCGCGCGTGGCCGGTGCGCGCCGTGTCGACGCCGCCGCTCTCGCCGTCAACCGGGGGTCGTCGCGCAGCACCGTGTTCACCCCCACGGCAATCGCGCCGACCCCACTGCGCAGGCGATGCACATGCGCCCTCGCCTCGGCGCCGGTGATCCACTTCGACGCGCCGGTCGCCGTGGCGATCTTGCCGTCCAGCGTCATCGCAGATTTCAGAATGACGAACGGCCGGCCGGTGCGCGTCCAGTGGCAGTACGCTTCGTTCAGCGCCGCCGCCTCCCGTTGCAGACAGCCGACGTCCACGGCAATCCCCCGGCGCCGAAGTTGTCGAATGCCGCGCCCCGACACGCGCGGGTTGGGGTCGAGCATCGCCACCACGACGCGGCGCACGCCGGACGCGATAATGGCCGGCACGCAGGGCGGCGTGCGTTTGTCGGTATGACAACAGGGTTCCAGCGTGGTGTAGAGCGTGGCTCGACGGGCGCGCGACCCGGCGCGGCGCAACGCCGTGATTTCGGCGTGGGGCTTGCCGGCGCGCATGTGCCATCCGCGCCCGACGACCGTGCCGCCGGCGACCACCACCGCGCCGACCATGGGATTCGGGTCGGTCATCCCCCGCCCGCGCGCGGCGAGCGCGAGGGCCTGCGTCGTCCAATGAACGTCCCGCTCGGCGGCGTTCACCGGCGGCGCGGCGCGCGTGATGGGCGTGATGGACGCGACGTGCGGCGTGATGGACGCGCGGCGCGTGACCGCGTCCCGGCCTTCGACGAGGCCGCGGCGTTCACGCGACGCGCGCCGGCGGCGGTCGCCCCGGCGGATCGCGCCGCCGGCGTTTTGCGCCGCGCCGCCGGTGTCTTTTTCCCGGCGCGCGTCCGCTCGCCCGCCTCCGCCACCGCGGCCTGCGCCGCCGCCAGCCGGGCAATGGGCACCCGGTAGGGCGAACAACTCACGTAGTCGAGACCGAGGTCGTGGCAAAACTCCACCGAACTCGGCTCCCCGCCATGTTCCCCGCAGATGCCCAGTTTCAGATCCGGGCGCGTCGCGCGCCCTTCGCGCATGGCCAGCCGCATGACCGCGCCCACGCCTTCCCGGTCAAGGACGGCGAAGGGATCAAACTCCAGCAGATTGTGGTCGCGGTAAAACGCCGTGAACTTGCCCGCGTCGTCCCTGGAAAATCCGTACGTGGTCTGGGTCAGGTCATTCGTGCCGAAGGAAAAAAACTCCGCGTCCTCGGCGATCTGCCCCGCCGTCACCGCCGCGCGCGGCAACTCAATCATGGTCCCGACCAGATAGGTCAATTTTTTTCCGTACCGTTTCATAGTGGCGTCGGCGACTTCTTTGATTAAATCTTTTTGCGCTTTCATTTCCGAGGCCATGCCCACCAGCGGGATCATGATTTCCGGTACGATGTTCGCGCCTTCTTTCGCCAGTTCGCAGGCCGCTTCCATGATCGCGCGCACCTGCATCCGGGTAATCTCCGGCATCGTAATGCCCAGACGGCAGCCCCGGAGGCCGAGCATGGGATTGAACTCGTGCAATTCCTCCACGCGCGCCAGCATGGTGCGCGTGTCCCGAATCTCCTGGGAATCCTTTTTTTCGATGTCGGCCCGCGCGAGTTCCACCATGAGGTGTTCGCGTTTCGGCAGGAACTCATGCAGGGGCGGGTCCAGCAGCCGAATGGTGACCGGATAGCCTTTCATCTCCCGGTACAGCCCCATGAAATCTTTTTTCTGCAACGGCAGCAGTTGTTCCAGATACCGCTCCCGCTCGGCGCGCGTCGAGGCCAGGATCATGGCCTGCATAATCGGCGCGCGATCCTCCGCAAAAAACATGTGCTCCGTCCGGCACAGCCCGATGCCCTCCGCGCCGACCCCGCGCGCGATGCGCGCCTGGCCCGGATCATCGGCGTTGGCCCGCACGCGGAGACGCCGCACCTCGTCGGCCCATTTCAGAATGGTGGAAAAATAGCGGAACTTCTCGGAACGCGCCGAGGGCAGGGCGCCCTGCAGGACCCGCATCACGTCCGATTCGACCACGGACAGCATCCCGCCGTACACCAGTCCGGAAAATCCGTTCAGGGAAATCGCATCCCCTTCCTTGAACACCGACGGCCCAATCCGCACCTTGGCTTCATCCTCGAAGACTTCAAGGTCCTCGCATCCGGCGACGCAGACCTTGCCCATCTGCCGCGCCACCACCGCGGCGTGGGAGGTCATGCCGCCGGTCGCCGTCAAAAACCCTTCCGAGGCGTACATGCCGTGGATGTCGTCGGGACTGGTTTCCTTGCGGACGAGCACCGCCGGCTCGCCCCGCGCCTTCATCGCCACGGCCCCGTCCGGCGTCAGGACAATTTTCCCGCAGGCCGCCCCCGGCCCGGCGGGCAGCCCCTTGCCGATGAACTGGCATTTCGTTTCTTCGTGCGGTTCAAACACGGGGTACAGATATTGCGCCAGTTGCGCCGGTTCCACGCGGCACAGGGCGTCGTGTTTTTTCACCAGCCCTTCGCGCACCATGTCCACGGCGATCCGCACCGCCGCAATCCCCGTGCGCTTGCCCGCCCGCGTCTGCAGCATGAACAGCCGGCCTTCCTGAATCGTGAACTCCATGTCCTGCATGTCGCGGTAATGCGTTTCCAGAATGCGCTGGGTGGCCACGAGGTCCCGGTAGGCGGCGGGCAGCGCGTGTTTCAACGCGTCGATCCGCAGCGGCGTGCGCACGCCCGCGACGACGTCTTCGCCCTGGGCGTTCAACAGACATTCCCCGAACAACGCGCGTTCCCCCGTGGACGGATTGCGGGAAAACATCACGCCGGTGCCGCTGGTGTCCCCCATGTTCCCGAACACCATCGCCACCACGTTGACCGCCGTGCCCCACGTCTCCGGGATGTGATAGATTTTTCGATAGGCCACGGCCCGGTCCCCGTGCCAGGACGCAAAGACCGCCTTCACCGCCATCTTGAGTTGCTCAAACGGGTCCTCGGGCAACGCGCGGCCGGTGTCCCGCGTGATGACCGCCCGGCATTCCTCGACCACGTCGCCGAGGGCGCCGGCGGACATCTCGGTGTCGGTCGCCGCCCCCACCTGTCGTTTTTTCCGTTCGAAGATGCCGTCGAAGGTGTCCCTGGGCACGCCCATCACCACGGCGCCGAACACCGTGACAAACCGGCGGTACGAATCCAGGGCAAACCGTTCATTGCGCGTTTTGCGGGCCAGCCCCCGCACCGTGCGCGCGTTCATGCCCAAGTTCAGCACCGTGTCCATCATGCCGGGCATGGACGCGCGCGCGCCGGAGCGCACGGCCACCAGCAACGGATTGTCCTCGTCGCCGAAACCGGCGCGCATGGAGCGTTCCACCCGCTTCAGCCCCCGCAAGGTCTGCTCCCACATGCCCCTGGGATATGTGCCGCGGGTTCGAAAATATTCGAGGCAGGCGTCCGTTGTGATGGTAAATCCCGGCGGGACGCGGATGTTCAGGTTCGTCATCTCGGCGAGGCCCGCGCCTTTCCCGCCCAGCAATGCTTTCATGTCGCCCCGGCCTTCGGCTTTGCCGTCGCCGAAGTAATAGACGTACTTCCTGTTCCGCATGGGTCGTGGTCCCCCCCGGCGACTCCCGTGGAAGCCGCCCGGCACGTGTGAACGTCCGCATCAAGAACCGGAACGGAAATTTACCATAAATTTCCGATTTCTCAAAACATCTACTAATACCCCAAACAAGTGTTGACAATCCTTCAATCCTATAATAGGATATTCCTAGAGTCCGATAATCGATGCGGAGGGTCATTATGCCAGCACAAACGAAGGTTTATCACGGTTCGATTCCGGCAAGTACAGTCGGCAGAGGCAAATCCTTTCAATCTCTTGGAGATCAGAAAGTAGCCGTTCTGCCTTGGCATGATGAATATGCGCATTTATTTTGCGGAGATTCCCTGGTTCATTACAAGTTTTGGGAGCACCCCGATGTTATTGTGTCCGATGGCGGATATGGGATTCTGGGCTTTGAGGGCGATACCTTTGATCATATGGAATTGCCATCGTGGTATGAACCACACGTTAAAGAATGGAGCAAGTATGCCACTCCCAAAACGACGCTTTGGTTCTGGAATTCCGAAATAGGCTGGGCTACGGTACATCCGGTTCTTGAAAAACATGGCTGGAGATATCTTACCTGCAATATCTGGAATAAAGGCAAGGGACACATTGCAGGCAATATAAATACGTCAAAAATCAGACGATTCCCGGTTGTAACAGAAGTATGCGCCCATTATGTTTTTGAAGGAAAAACTGACGACTTGACTCTGCGAGATTGGCTCATAAGAGAATGGAAACGTACCGGTTTGTCAATGCGAGAAGCCAATATCGCATGTGGCGTCAAGGATGCCGCTGTCAGAAAATATTTGGACAAAGGCCATCTGTGGTATTTCCCGCCACCTGAAATGTTTAGAAAACTGGCGGACTATGCAAACAACCATGGCAACGAAGAAGGAAGGCCATATTTCAGTCGTGACGGCAAAACCCCGATGGGAAGCAATGAGTGGGCTAATATGCGAGCATTTTTTCGCTGTCCCCACGGATATACAAATGTCTGGGAGCGCGGTGCATTGCATGGAAAAGAGAGAATTAAAGCACCCAGGAAACTCACAAAGGCCGCACATCTGAATCAAAAGCCACTGGACTTAATGAAATTGATTATAGAGTCGAGCAGCAATGAAGGAGAAGTAATCTGGGAGCCATTTGGTGGATTGTTTAGTGCGGCGTTGGCGGCAAAACTAACACACCGAAAGGCATTTTCAAGCGAAATTGACGCCGATTACTTTCAACTCGGTGTCAATAGATTTAGAAATTTGGAACTTTTTTAAAATGGAGATGTTTCGCCAGGACATCCATAAGCATTCGATTGTTGCCTTTTGAAAAAATGTCAAGCCAATTTTTGATCGGCATCCCGTGAAATGATTTATCCATGACGGCAACTTTAAATTTTTCTATGCCGTCGTGATTGATACGGTCCATTTTGGCGTAATTTGTATCCAGCCGATACTTATATCGCGCCATTAAGGTTCGTAGTTTGTGTTGGTAGTGTGGAGTTGGTCGGTACATTTTCCCTCTTCTGCCCCATGAGGCAACAACCTTCTGTGCCTCAATAAACTTTCCCCTGTTAAGTTGAAACTTATATCCGTTGGTATTTGTCTGTTGCAAATTGTCGGTTCTGCGAGAGGTATCTTCAGGCTCCAGAACTAAATAGTCCGGCGGATTATGGTAATGATTGTCCCTGGATTTGGCCACGGAAATCCCGGAGGTGATCAACATATCAAACAGCAATGGCTTCCCGTAGATTACGTACTCTGGCAACCATACGAGGAGAATCACATATGTCTGGTCGTTCTCAAAATGATTCTGGCTGTCCTTAAAACGCCCCGTTATTTCGGTGGAAAATGGATACCACGCTTTTATCTCAAATCCTGGCTTGGGCACAATGTTGCCATCGAGAATAATGTCGGGAAAACCAGGATCTTGCCGAACCCACCTTCCATGCTTTGCATAGTCGTTAAATGAATTCAGGAACTTTGCCGTATCATGTTCAATCAAGTTCCCGACCAATGGAGACAGTTTGGAAACGATTTTGTGCAATTTGGCAAGATCAACCGCTGCTTCAAGATTGGATGGTTTGGCAATGTTGAAAATGTCAAACGAACGCCCCGGAAGCCTTGCAAGATGCCGACTTGCGATTTTAATGACAGACTTTGCATTCATTTAACGTCTTTTTGTTTGTTTTTATTATTCAGCGCGATGATCAACTCAACTGGATCGAAGTTAATGATACGGCAGATGTTGATAAACTCAATGAAATCCATTCGCCTTTCACCGCTTTCAATTTTGGACACAAAGGATTGCGGTTTCCCTAATTTTTCCGCAAGGCTTTGTTGGGAAATGCCCGCGATGTGCCTTTTATTTATCAACCAATCAAGCATGATTTTGTATTCGCGTTTGTAAAAAGATTTCATCAGGGTCTCACAAGTAATCATGCGCTAGGAACCGCGTCTCATACCACGTCAACAGACGGCGCTTGGCCCACATGCCCAGCCGGATGACCGCGCCGGGATTCCGCCACACCACGGCGGCCACGCCCTCATCCCCGCGTATTCCCTCTCCTGCCTACCGTCGTGCCGGCATTCCCCCTCTCCCGCCGTCATGCCCGCGTCCCCCCGCCGTCCCTCTCCCTCCGTCATTCCCGACGTTAGTAGTCGGGAATCCATCCTTCAGTTGTCCTTCCCTCCCCCGCAGGACAAAGAAACAGCAAGATGGATTCCCGACAAAAGACGTCGGGAATGACAGAGGGGGACAAGTGCCGTCGTCATGCCCTCGCCGTCCCGCCATCGTCATACCCTCGCCGTCCCGCCCGCGTTTCCCCGCCGTCCCTCTCCCGCCGTCATTCCCGACGTTAGTAGTCGGGAATCCATCCTTCTCCATCCTTTTCCGTCACTCCCGACATTTGTAATCAGGAATCCTTCCTTTTCCTTCCTTTTCCGTCATTCCCGACATTTTTAATCGGGAATCCATCCTTCTTTTCCCCATCCCGCCCATTCGCAATCGGAGGACGGACGGAGCGCCATGCGCCGGCGCAATGACTCCTCACCGGCCCGGCGACTCGTGCAGATGCGACAGATCCCCAAAGTCGGCGAACAGATCGTCCACCCGCCGCAACAACGACAGGCGGTTCGCCCGCACGTCCGCCTCCGGCGCGTTCACCAGCACCCCGTCGAAGAACGCATCGATCGGCGCGTGCAGCGCCAACAGCCCGTCCAGCGCCGCGTCATGCGCGCCGGCGGCCAGCGCGCGCCCCACCGCGTCCGCGGCCGTCTCCACCGCCCGGTGCAGGCCCCGTTCCGCCGGATGCGTCAACACCTCCGCCCGAACCGCGTTCGACTCCCACGCCTCCTTCGCCACGATGCGGTGCGCGCGTTTGAACCCGGTGATCAACGCGGCAAACTCCCGCCGGCCCGTCACCGCCTGCAACGCCCCCATGCGCGACAACGCATCCCGGACGTCCAGATCGTCCCCGTTCCGCCGCGCCAGCACACTGGTCATCACATCGTCACGATAACCGGACACCGTGCGCCCGTAATACCGCAGCCGGTCCTCCAGAAATCCGAACAGGGCGCGCCTCGACGACGGTGATGTCGGCGATGCCGGCGATGCCGGTGCCGCCGGCGATGCCGGTGCCGCCGATAACGCCGGTGCCGACGACGACGACGACGACGTCGGCGATGCCGGTGCCGCCGGTGATGTCGGTGCCGCCGATAACGCCGGTGCCGCCGACGACGCCGGTGCCGCCGACGACGACGCCGATGATGCCGGTGCCGCCGGTGCCGCCGGCGACGACAGCAACGACGTCGATGTCGGTGACGCCGACGATGCCGATGCCGCCGGTGCCGCCGCCGTCCCGCCCCGCCCCACCGCCGCGCCGATCCCCTGCCCCGCCAGCAACGCCTCCGCCCGCCGCACACACACCCCCAGATTGACGGGGACATCCGCCTCCCCCGCAATCCGAATCAGCCCAAACGCCTGCCGCCGCAGTCCATACGGATCCTCCGACCCCGACGGCGCCAGTCCCGCGCCGAAAAACGCCGCCAGCGTGTCCACCCGGTCCGCCACCGACAACAGCCGGCCCGCCGTCGTCACCGGCAGCGCATCCTCCGGCGACCGGGGCCGGGCATATTCCCCCAGCGCCTCGCAGACCTCGCCCGGCTCACCGTCATGCGCCGCATACAACTTCCCCATCACGCCTTGCAGCGTCGGCAACTCCCCCACCATGCCCGTCACCAGATCCGCCTTGCACAACCACGCCGCCCGCCGGCAGACCTCCGTCAACGCCGGCGCCGCCGACGCCGCCATGCCCTCCGCCAACGCCGCCACGCGCTCGGTTTTCTGGAACATCGACCCCAGGCGTTCGTGAAACCCCACCCCCCGCAACTCCGGCACCCGCGCCGCCAGCGTCTTCCTGCGATCCTCGTCGAAAAAATACCGCGCATCCGCCAGCCGCGCCGCCAGCACCCGCTCATGTCCCGCCCGCATCCCCGCCGTCCCGCCGGCGGGCACGCGCAGATTGATCGCCGCCAGAAACCGGGGCCGCAAAGCCCCGCGCGCATCCGTCACCGGGAAAAACCCCTGATGCTCGCGCATGCACGTCATCAACACCTCCGGCGGCAACGCCAGATAACGCTCATCAAAAGCGCCCGCCAGCATGGCGGGCCATTCCACCGACCACACCGCCCGCTCCAGCAACGCCTCCCGCCCGTCCGGGTGCGCCTGCCCGCCCGCCGCCCGCGCCAGCCGGTCGAGGTGCCGTTCCAACTCCGCCCGTCGACGAGCCGGGTCCGCCACCACCCCCGCGCGCGCCAACGCGCGTTCGTACGCCTCCGGCCGCGCAATCGGCACCGCCCCGGCCGCGGCGGCGCGGCGTCCCGACCGGACGCGGTGCCCCCATGACCGCCCCCCCGACCGCACCCCCGCGAACGCAATGGCAATCGGCTTCGCGCCCAGTACCGCGACCAGCCATCGAATCGGCCGGGGATACCGGACACCCGACGCATTCCACCGCATCGTTTTCAGAAACGTGAGTTGCCCGGGCAGTTCGGCAAGATGCGCCGCCAGCACCCCGGCCGCCGACGCCCCCGGTTCCCGTGTGACCGCGCACACGTACACGCCCTTCGGCGTCTCCCGCGTTTCCAGTTGCGCCGCCGCCACCCCCTGCGACCGCGCAAACCCCTCCGCGGCTTTCGTCGGCCGGCCCCGGTCATCGAACGCCGCCGACGCCGGCGGCCCCAGCGTTTCGCGCAGCATCGGAGATTGCCGCGCGGCCAGTCCCGTCACCAGTACGGCCAGCCGCCGGGGCGTGCCGTAGGTTCGAATGCCGTCATGGGACAGGCGGCGCTCCGCCAGAAACGATTCCATCAGCCCGCCCAGTTGACGCATGGCCGGCTGAATCACCCGCCACGGCAGTTCTTCTGACCCGATTTCGAGGAGAAAGGATGTCGCGGAGGCGCGACGTGACGCGGTCGAGTTGGAGTGGGACGCGGACGAGTGACGGCGGGACGCGGTCGATGTTGACGCGCGTGGAGACGACCGTCGCGTGCTCATGCCTCGAACGAACGGGCATCAGGCCCGCGCGCGCCTGCTTCTTCTGTCATGCCCGCCCCCTCTCCGTCCGTCATGCCCGCCGTTTCTGTCATGCCCGTTGTTTCCGTCATTCCGTCATTCTCTCCGTCCGTCATGCCCGCCGTTTTCTCCTTCCGTCATTCCCTTCCCGTCCCCTCCTTCCGTCCTTCCCTTCCCGTTTTCTCCTTCCGTCATTCCCGACGTTAGTAGTCGGGAATCCATCCTTCTGTTGTCTTGCCTTTGATTAAGACAAAGAAAAAGAAAGATGGATTCCCGACGAAAGATGTCGGGAATGACGGAGGGACAGATGGATTCCCGACGAACGATGCCTGCCCCCGGCGTTTCCATTCGGGGGTCGGGAATGACGGAGGGAAGACAAAGGCCGTCATCCTCGCGTGCGCCTTCATCCTCGCGCGCGCCTGTGTGAGCGTTTCGTCGATGACGCCGTGGTGACGGCCTTGCCACCGGCGGCCCCGGCGGCGGCGTCGTTGCCACGCAGCAACGGAAATCCCAACTGCCGGCGGTGTTCGACATACGCGTCCGCGCAGCCCCGCGCCAGCCCGCGCACCCGCCCGATATACCCCGTGCGCTCCGCCACGCTCAACGCGCCGCGCGCGTCAAGCACGTTGAACAAATGCGACGTCCTCATGCAGGCGTCATACGCCGGCAGCGCCAGCCCGCCGGCCAGCAGGGCGCGGCATTCGTCCTCGCGCGCCGCGAACATCGAGCGGATCATGGCCACGTCCGCAGATTCGAAATTGTATTTGGAAAACTGCACTTCGGCGTCGTGGAACAACTCGCCGTACGTCACCTCGTCGGACCACCGCACATCGAACACGCTGTCCACGCCCTGCACATACATCGCCAGGCGTTCAATGCCGTAGGTCAGTTCCACCGTCACCGGATCCAGCGGATGCCCGCCGGCTTCCTGAAAATAGGTGAACTGGGTGATCTCCATGCCGTCAAGTTGCACTTCCCAGCCGCACCCCCAGGCCCCCAGCGTCGGCGATTCCCAGTCATCCTCCACAAACCGGATGTCATGGGTGCGGGGATCCACCCCCAGGGTGGCAAGACTCTCCAGATACCACGCCTGGATCTCGTCCACGCAGGGCTTGATGACGACTTGATACTGGTAATAATGCTGGAGCCGGTTGGGATTGTCGCCGTACCGGCCGTCGGCGGGACGACGGCAGGGTTCGACATACGCCGCCCGCCAGGGTTCCGGCCCCAGGACGCGCAAAAACGTAGCCGGATTGAACGTGCCGGCGCCTTTTTCCAAATCATACGGCTGGCAGATGAGACAACGGCGGGCGGCCCAGAACCGATGCAGGGCAAGGATAAGATTCTGAACGGTCACGGGCGGAGGCGCCGCCGGGCCTCGCGGCGGCGTGGCGACTCATCGGAGCGACGGCTCATCACACCATGCCTCCACGCAACGACGCCGAACCGGAACGCCCGCTGGCACGACCAACGAACACCCTCCACCCGCCGTTCACGACGCCACAACAGACAGATGGATTCCCGACGAAAGATGCCTGCCCCCGACGTTTTCATTCGGGGGTCGGGAATGACGGAAGGAGGGGGAATGCCACCGCCCGCCCTCCGTCATGCCCGTCTTCCTCTTTCCGTCATTCCCGACGTTAGTAATCGGGAAGTATTTGCCAAAGGCAAATGCTCCGAAGGTCCATCCTTCTGTTTCCCCGTCCTGCCCTTGGCATCTTACGGATGGATTCCGCGTGCCCACCGTTTCCCGGCCCATGGACGTCGGTGACGCGGAATGACGGACACGCGGACAGCGGGGACGACCGTCGAGTTCGACCGGTCATCCCCGCAAGCGTCCCCGCTCGATTACATCCCCAGATGCGCCTTCAGAATGCCGGAGTCTTTGATGGCGGGATTCCCGGCGCCGTGATCCAGCGCCATTTGGAAATGCCTGGTCGCCTCGCCGTGATCGCCCATCTTGTCCAGCGTCAGGGCCAGATTGTAATGCGCCTCCGCCAGGTTGGCGTCGGCCGCCACGGCTTGTTGAAAATGATCCTTGGCGATGTCCCAATGACCCTTCCCGTAATGCTCGACGCCTTCGTTGTTGTGGCCTTCGGCGTTGCCCGACCCGGAGGCCATCAGCGCGCCCCCGTGCGCTTCCATGGACGCCTCGTCCGACGACGTCTGCGACTCGTACCCGCCGTCGCATCCCGCGACCACGACCGCCAGCATAAGTGATACGATGAATAGCATCCCCTTCATGACACCCCCCTTTCCTGTGAACCCGGCGCACACGCCAGCCGACGGCGGCGGACAGGGCCGGGCAACGATATGTACGACATTCGCGCCTGCCGGAATCACCCTATCATAACTCCCGTGGGGCGGTCGAGTCACGCCCGGCCACCATCCGCCCGTCCCCCCGCGTTTGCCCGCCTCCCGGCCCCATGCTACACTCCCGCCGCCGTGCCCGCCGCCGACCCGTCCGACCCATCCAACCGAGCCACCGGCCCATGCTCAAACAAGTTCTGACCATTGCCGGTTCCGATTCCGGCGGAGGCGCCGGGATTCAAGCCGACCTCAAAGCCATGTCCGCCAACGGCGTGTTCGCCCTGTCGGTGGTCACCGCGGTGACCGCCCAGAACACCACCGGCGTCACGGCCGTCCATGACGTGCCCGCCGCCATCGTCGAAGCGCAGATGGACGCCGTGTTCGACGATTTCGACGTGGCCGCGGTGAAAACCGGAATGCTGTCGTCCGCCGGGACCGCGTCCCTGGTCGGCCGCGCGTTGCGCCGCCGCCGCGTGCCGCACCTCGTCGTGGACCCCGTGATGGTGTCCAAAAGCGGACAGGCCCTGTTGCAAGCCGACGCCGCGGACGCCCTCAAGCGGGACCTCATCCCCCTGGCCTCCGTCGTCACGCCCAACGTCCATGAAGCGGAGCGACTCACCGGCCTCACCATCCGCTCGCTGGCCGACGCGCGACAGGCCGCCAAGGCCCTGCATGAACTGGGCTGCCGGCACGTGCTGCTCAAAGGCGGTCATTTGCCCGACCGGCCGGCCACCGACCTGTTCTACGACGGGCGGTTTTTTACCCTGTATCCGGGCGAATGGATCGACACGCCCCACACCCACGGCACGGGATGCACCTTCGCCGCCGCCCTGACCGCCCATCTGGCCCTGGACACTCCCCTCTCCGCCGCGATTGAGAAGGCCAAACGATACGTCACAGAGGCCATTCGTCACAGCCTGCCCATCGGCCACGGCCACGGCCCGACCCATCATTTTTATTTTCTCCCCTGACGCTTGGAGTGTTCGCCCCATGCGGCGTTGGGCTTCTCGTGTGTTCGGTCAACGCACCGACGTGCGCCTCCCTCACCCCCTCGTCGCCCGCCTTGCATGGAACGAACACTTCGGCGCGGCCCGATTCCCATCACGCCCTCCGTCATTCCCGTACCCTCTGCCCGTCATCCCCGCCCCCGCCGTCATTCCCGCCTTCCTCTCCTTCCGTCATTCCCGACATTTTTAATCGGGAATCCATCCTTCAGTTGCATTGTCCTTTTTTCCTCGTCCCGCCATTGACGCCTTACGGATGGATTCCGCGCACCCACAGTTCCCCTGCCGTTGAACATCGTCGACGCGGAATGACGGAAATCAGGATGGACCTTCGGAGCATTTGCCGTTGGCAAATACTTCCCGACAAAAGACGCCTGCCCCCGACATTTTTAATCGGGGGTCGGGAATGACGGAGGGGGACAAATGCCGCCATGCCCGCCGCCCTCTTCTCTACACGCCCCCCGCCTCATTTGGCATCCCCAAACGGTTTTGTCACAATGACCGGGCTGTGGAGCCGACGCTGGAGAAGACCGACACCGCCGTCACGTTGAGCGAGGAGCAACTGGCCGTCGTGCGGGCGCTGTATCCCTGGTTCAAGGAAGAAGTCTTTCGCCGCCGGGAACAAATGATGCGCCTCACCGCCTTCGGCAGCGCGTTTTTGCTGTTGCTCCTTGTCACGATACTCGCGCTCGCGCCGCCGTGGCCCATGGCGCCCACCGTCAAAGTCTTTGCCGTCACCGGCACCGCGCTGTTCGCGGCGCTGTTCGTCTATCTCATCCTGCAGCAGCGGGACCGCCACCGCGTGGCCAAGCGCACCCTGATCGAACTGGAACAGGTCCTGGGGCTGTACGAAGGGGGACTCTACCGGGTGGGCCGGGCGCTCTACCCGACCGACTGGCAAACCGCCTGGCTGCATGACCGCAGCACGACGGTCTATGTGGCCCTGATCGCAACCCTGGCGATTCTGGTCATCGCCGCCGTCGTCAGCAAAGGCTGATCGCCGCGCCCGCCGCCGCGCCCGCCCGTCGGCAGGCCCCGCGCCCGCCGCTCTCTCTTTCCGTCATTCCCGACGTTAGTAGTCGGGAATCCATCCTTCTGTTTCCTCGTCCTGTTTCCTCGTCCTGTTTCCTCGTCTTTTCCCCTGCTCTGCCACCAACCCTTTTCGGATGGATTCCCGACAAAGGACGTCGGGAATGACGGAAGGAGGCAAATGCCGTCACCCCCGCGCCCCTTCCTTCTCCGTCATTCCCGTCCTCTCCCTCCGTCATCCCCGCCGCCCTCTCTACCACGCCGCCGCGCCCCGCTCCGGCCCCAGCGGTTTCACCAGCAGAATCAGAATCGCCAGCAGCGTCAGGTTGCTCATCAGGGCCACCATCATGGCAATCCCCGTCAGGAGGCCGAAATAAATGGTGGGAATAAAATTGGACAACGCCAAAATGCTGAATCCCACGGTCACCGTGAGCGACGTGTAATAAATGGCGCGACCGATGCTCCCGTGACACGCCAGCATGGTGTCCCGGTACGTGCCGTATTTCACAAACTCCACACGAAACCGGTGAATGTAGTGAATGGCGTCATCCACGGCGATGCCCACCGTGACCGCCGCGATGGTAATGGTCATCACGTCCAGCGGAATGCCCCACCAGCCCATGACGCCGAGCACCGACGAGGCCGCCAGGACGTTGGGGAGAATGCCCACCACCGCCAGCGACACGCTGCGAAAGAGCGCCAGAAACATCAGCAGAATGCTCACAAACACCGTGGCGAGCGTCAGAATCTGCGACTGGTACAAACTCTGCAAGACGTTGTCGTACAGCACGGCCAGCCCCGTGGGACGCACGTTCGACGCGCCCAACCCCCGCTCCTCGGCCAGATGCGTCCGCACGCGCTCGATGAACTCGTGCCGCCGGAGCGTCGGCGCGGATTCAATCAGCCGCATGGTCACGCGCGTCTGCGCGCCGTCGTCGGACAGATACGGATCGATCAGCGCGCCCTTCACCGCGTCGGGCGCGTACTTCCGCAACAGCGCCAGTTCATAATCTTCCGGCATTCGGCCGTCGTTCAACTGCCGGAACACTTTCAGCCCCGTGGCCAGCGACAGCACCTTGCCGACTTCCGGCAGGGATTCAAGATAATCGTGAATGGCCTCGATCTCTGCCAGCCGCCGCCCGGTGAACCATAACGCGCCGCCGTCGACCTCGTCCGCCTCGCCGAATGGATCGTCAAACGCATCGTCCGCGTCCGGCGTCCCATCCGCCGCCGACGCCGACGGCGTCCCATCCGCCGCCGACGCCGGCTCGTCCTCCGCATCGAGTACAAAATCCAGCGGCATGGTCCCGCCCAACCGCGTGTCGATCAACTCCATCCCCCGGTAAATCTCCGTCGTACTTTTGAAATGATCGATAAACCTGTTTTCCACTTCCAGCCGCGCGACCCCCAGCCCCCCCAGCACGGCCGCCGCCGCGCAGACGACCAGAATCAGTGTCGACCGCGCGAGCGTGAATCCGGCCACCGCCATGGTGAACGACCCCGTGGCGTCCGCGCGCCCCGTGGCATCCGCGCGTTCCGAGACCCGCTCCGGCGGCAGCAGCGCCAGCGCCGCCGGGAAATACAGAAAGTTCAGCACAAACGCAAACGCAACCCCAATGGTCATCATCCAGCCAAAATCCATCACGGGCCGGATGTCGCTGACGGTCAGCGAGCCGAACGCCACAATCGTCGTCACGGCCGTATAAAAACAGGGCGTGGCCATCTCCCGCATCGTCTCAAACACCAACTCTTTCTGGTCCATCCCCGGACGCTGCTCGTTCAGAATTCGGTATCGAACAATCAGATGAATGGTCAGGGCCATGGTGAGAATCAGCAGGAGCGACACAAAGTTTGAGGAAATCACCGTCACGGGCCACTCCAGCCATCCCAGAAAGCCCACCATCACGATGACCGACAGCAGGCAGCAGGACAGCGGCAGCAGCACCCATCGCGGACGGCGAAAAAACCAGACCAGCGCCGCCGTCAGAAACACGAGCACGCCGGCGCCGAACACCGCCAGGTCGTGCTCGATGAAACTCATCATGTCGGCGATAATCATCCGCACCCCGCCCAGATACACCTGCGCGTCCCCGCGGTATCTATCGAGAATGCCGCGAATGGTGTCGATGTCCCGCCGCTGCGCCTCGGTCGCGGCCACGCGGTGCGCCCGCAGGGCGCGCTCCGCCTCCCGGAAAGCGGCCTCCGCCGCCGGCGTCGACCCCGATGCGGCCAGTCGAGTTTTCCACCGGTCCCGCGTTTGCCGCAGCGCCGCATGGGTCTCATCGTCCTTGAACACGACCCGGAGCGCCGTGGTGCGCCCGTCCGGGCTGACGAGATTATTGCGATAGATAGGGCTTTCCAGAAACTCTTTGCGGGCCAGTTCCCGGTCCACCCCCGGCGTTTGCAGCGTCCGCAACTCGCTGCCCTCGCGGCGCAAGGCCGCAATGGACATGCCTGGACCGCTCACCAGCGGCACGTCCGCCAGGGACACGACCTCCCGCACCGACGGCACCCGCGCCAGGTCGTCACGAAGGCGGGCAATCCGCTCGACCGAATCGGGCGCCAGCAAATCCCCCGCCGGCGCATAGGCCACGATGAGAAAATCATCCGAGCCGTATTGCGCCCGGCTGGCGCGGTATTCGTTCAACGCCCGGTCGTTTTCCAGGATGATTGATTCAGGTGATGCTTCTAGGATAAAATACATACTCCCGACGGCGCACACCGCCGCCAGAACGCCGACCAGCCCCAGCGTCAGCACGGGGCGGTCAATCACCAGCGCGCGATACCAATGGAGCAACGACAACGACATCACCGTGTTTCCCCCGAAGTCGCCGGACACCCGCGGACGAACATGACCCCCCCCTCGCCCACACCCGGCAAAGCGGCAACATAACGAAAGACGGAACCCGATGCAATACAAGGCGCAACGCAATATTTGCCCCCCGCCGTCATTCCCGACGTCCTTTGTCGGGAATCCATCCGAAAGGGTTGGCGGCGGGGCGGGGGAAAAGGACGAGGAAACAGAAGGATGGATTCCCGATTACTAACGTCGGGAATGACAGAAGGAGAGGGCGGGAATGACGGAGGGAGAAAACAGGAATAACGGAAGGGAGAGGGCGGGGATGGCAAACAGGACGGCATTTGTCCCCCCGCCGTCATTCCCGACGTCCTTTGTCGGGAAGTATTTGCCAACGGCAAATGCTCCGAAGGTCCATCCTGATTTCCGTCATTCCGCGTCGACGATGTCCAACGGCAGGAGAACGGTGGGTGCGCGGAATCCATCCGTAAGGCGTCATGGGCAGGACGAGGAAACAGAAGGATGGATTCCCGATTAAAAATGTCGGGAATGACGGACGGCGGGGGCGGCGGGGCGGCGAAAACGCCGCAACACATCGCCGACTTAATGTAAAATCATTACCACGGACCATGCCATGACCGACACGCCCCGGACAGAACACGACCGTGCCACTTTCGGCGGAGGATGTTTCTGGTGCATCGAAGCCGTCTTCGCGCGGGTGCGGGGCGTGGAATCCGTGCAATCGGGCTACATGGGCGGGGCGCATCCCAACCCGTCGTATGAAGCCGTCTGCACCGGCCGCACCGGCCACGCCGAAGTCGTGCACATCACGTTTGACCCCGCCGTCGTCGCCTACCGCGACCTGCTGGAAATTTTTTTCTCCACGCACGACCCCACCACGCTCAACCGCCAGGGCCACGACGTCGGCACCCAGTACCGTTCCGTAATTTTTTTCCACTCCCCCGCGCAGGAAGACGCCGCCAAAACCACCGTCGCCGCCCTCGAATCCGACCGGCGTTTTCACGCGCCCATCGTCACGGAGATTACCCCCGCCGGCGTCCTGTACCCGGCGGAAGACTATCACCAAAACTATTTCGCACAGAACCCAACCCAACCCTACTGCACATTCCACATCGCGCCCAAACTCGACGCGTTCACGCGCCAATTCCCCTCCAAACTCAAACCATGACCATGACCACCATCACCACCCGCCATCCCCGCGCCCTCCGCCTCCTCTTTCCGTCATCCCCCCACCCCCCGTCCATCATCCCCACCTCCCCGTCCGTCATCCCCGCCTCCCCCTCCGTCATTCCCGACGTTAGTAATCGGGAATCCATCCTTTCTTTTCTTCGCCCCGCCATTGACACCTCACAGACAAATTCCGCGCCCACCTCATTCCCCCGCCACCAGACAGCGTCGACGCGGAATAACCAAAGGGGGACAATGCCGTCATGCCGGCAACAAACGTCCACCACATTATCTACCCCCCCCCCCCCGAAAATTTTTTTAATCCCATGCGCCGCCTGACCGCCAGCCGGCAACGCACGGCGCTGCCCGGCGCGTTGCTCGCGTTCACGTTGTTGTTGAACGCGGTGTTCGCCGCCGGCGCGGGCGCGCAGACCTTGCGCGTGCTGACTTTGGACGATACGGCGGTGACTCGGTTGACGCCGTTGCCGCCGCTCAACTTGTCGATCGCCACCGGCGGCACGCCGCCCTACACCTTCAGGATGACCGGCCCCGCGGCGACGGCGGACGACGACGACTTGCCGCCGGGCTTGACCTTCGTCACGCAAACGACGCCGGTGCTGTTGCGGTTCCTGAACGGCGTCCCCACCGTCGCCGGCACGACGCGGCTGACCTACACCGTCACCGACGCCGCCGGCGACACGAATTCAACCACCTTCAACTTCACCGTCAACGAGTTGCCGTCGTTCCCACCGGCGGCGGCGGACGACCTTGACCTGACGCGCGGCGCGGATGTGAACATGGCGTTGCCGCCCGCCGCCGACGGCACGCCGCCGCTGACCTATTCGCTGACCGGACCGGCGGCGAGCGCCGACGACGACGACTTGCCGGCGGGGTTGACTTTCACCGCCGCCAACCGCCGGCTGCACGGCACGCCCACCGCCGCCGCCGACACGCCGCTCACCTACACCGCCACCGACAGCGTCGGCGCCGTCGCCACCGCCACTTTCACCGCCGCCGTCGCCGGCCTCGCCTTCATCACGCCGCCGCCGACGGTGACTTACACCACCGGCGAGTCGGTCGCGTTGGTGTTGCCGCTGACCACCGGCGGCGTCGGCGAGTTGACCTACACGCTGACGCATTCCAACGGCGCGCCGGTGGACGGCACCGACCCCGGCGGCTTGTTCTTT